>DIUZ01000012.1 GCA_002423205.1 Micavibrio sp. UBA6145
TCGGCCGTGTGCGTACATATAACGACACCGTTCCGCTGTTCACCAAATACGGTGCTGAACCGCAGATCGATGCCATCCATTCCAGCGTGGTTACGCTGCGTTCCGGTGGATACATAGTTATCAACCCGACCGAAGCTTTGGTGTCCATCGACATCAACTCCGGCCGTGCGACGCGCGAGCGTCATATTGAGGAAACCGCCCTCAAGACCAATCTTGAAGCTGCCGAAGAAATCGCACGCCAGTTGCGCCTGCGCGACCTTGGCGGTCTTGTGGTCATCGACTTCATCGATATGGAATCGCGCCGCAACAATGCGATGGTTGAAAAACGCATGCGTGATGCCCTGTCGGGTGATCGTGCCCGCGTGCAGATCGGCCGTATTTCGAGCTTTGGTCTTCTGGAACTGTCGCGTCAGCGCCTGCGTCCATCCCTGACCGAAACGCATTTCCAGACTTGCCCGCATTGCCGCGGTTCAGGTCTGCTGCGTACGACCGAAGCCCTGGCTTTGGCCGTTATCCGCGCTATCGAAACCGCCGGCATGGAAGGCCGTGCGGGCGAGATCCATGTCTCGGTACCGGAAGCGGTTGCACTGTTCCTGTTCAACGTTAAACGCGCCAGCATCACGATGCTGGAAGCGCGCTACGACATCTCTGTCGCCATCAAGATCGCCCTTGTGATCGAAGATGACCAGGGTTTCCATGTTGACGTCGTGCGTTCACGCCGTGCGCAATCGCTTGCGGGTATTGATGCAACGGTTGATCCGGATCTGGCTGATGATGAAGACGGCGAAGATGCCGGCGAACTGAATCCGGCTCAGGATTCCGGCGACGAAGACGAAGGTGCCGAGCGCCCGCGTCGCGACAATCATCGCGGCGAAGCCCGTCCTAACGACGATCAGGGTGGCCGTAATGGCCGTCGCCGTGGCCGTCGTGGTGGCCGCAACCGTTTCCGTGACCGCGATGGTCAGGGCGATGGCAACGGCAACCGTGGCAATATTGCAGGTGAAGGCGTGCAGGCTGAAGGCGGCAACGCAGAAGCCCCGTATGAGCACACAGGCGATGACGATATCGGCAACCGCCGTCAGGACGCACAAGGCAACGAATTTGATGGCAACATCATGGGTGCCGAACAAGCCGTGCGTTCCGAAGGTGGCCGTAACCGTGGACGCGGCGGCCGTGGTGGCCGTAGCGGCGGCGGTAATGCTGGTGCCGGTGGCGGTGAGCGCAATCGTGGCGGTGGACGCAATCGTGGTGGTGAGAACCGTGGCGAACGCGGCAATCGCGGCGAGCGCCAGCCCCGTAACGAAACACCGGTCGATGATAATATCGGCAACCGCGCCCCGCGCGAGGAAGTCCGCGTGGCTTACCAGTCCAAGCCGCGTCAGGAGCAATCCGATGACCAGCCGCGTACGCGCGACTATGAAAAGGTCAACGAAGTATCCGGCGACAAGAAAAAAGGCTGGTGGAAGAAACTGACCGGCTAAGGTTTAGCCAGACGAAATTAAAAAGGCCCCGTTTTGCGGGGCCTTTTCTTTTAGACAGTGAGGCGGCGGCCGGTGTTGGGGGCCATCCATCTTTGTGCACGGCTGAGCAACGTTCTTTGTTCGTCGGTCAGGTTCTGGCTATGCCTGAGGAGCGAACCGCTCCAGCTGCGCAGTTGTTCGGTTGCATGACGGTTGCCGTCATCGACACCTTTGAGCATGTCATTGAATGCCTGTTCGCTCATGCCGCTGGAACCGTTGCTGGTGGCACCTGTCGCGGCCACGAACTGGTTGTGCAGTTTGACGCGGAAGTCGTTCAGCCAGGGCTGGGTGTAAACCGGGGCAATCGGCGGCAGTTCAGACACTGTGACAGGCTCGATCGGGGCGGTATTGCCGGTCAGACCCTCATTGGCAGATGCGCCGCCAAAAAGTTTTCTCACATCATTGGTGATGCCGCGTAAGCCGTTGCCGATTCTCTCGCGGGCACCCTGCACGGTTCTTTCGAGATCGCCGCTAAAGGTGTTGGTGCCGGGATTGGCGGCAGGCTGTTCGCCGCCCGTGACGACAACTGTGGTTTCGGGTTGGTTGCGTACCTGTTCAACAAGGTTATCCATGCTGGCCCGAACTTCCGGTGTATGGCCGGTGTCAACACCGCCGGTGACGGCAGCGCTGTTCAGTCGACGGGTCAGGTCGCCGGCAGCATTTGTACCGGACGGATTTTGCACAGGCGTAATCGCGGCGCGCGGACGCGGGTTGTTGGCAACCCATTCACCGACGCGGGACGGACGGCCTTCCATGGCTGCCAGGTGGTCGTTGTTGAGGGCAAGGGCGCGGTCGTAACCGGTCTTGTCGAAATCGACACCGGCGAGGCTGCGCTGGATCAGGGTGCGCAGTTCGATCGCCGTTGCGCGGTCAGGGCGCAGGCCCGGAATACGCGTAAGCGTATTGCCGTTCATGCGGCCGCCTTCGGAGATGTTGTCGATCAGGTCGTTGAGCGATGTGAAGCTGCCGCGCGTCGTGGCGTTTTGGATCAGCGCACCGAAGTGACGTTGCTGCGCCGGGTTGAGCTTGGCCAGCGCTTCCTTCATCTCCGGCAGGTCCATCAATGCGCGGACACGACCGGCATCGGTGGTTGCGGCGGCGATTGTTTCCGGCACGGTCGGGGCCTGTACCACCTGCGGTGTCGTTTGTTGCAGGTCGGGGCGTTGTTCAACAATGACGCCCGGGTTTTGCGTGGTATTTTCAGGCGTAACGACCGGTGCGACTGCGGTCTGGTCGGTGCCAGCACCGGGTTGCACGGCAGTGCCGGCGTTGGGATTGGTAATAACCGGGTCAGCCGTGACAATCGGCGCGTTGTCCGGGAGGGCCGGCGTGTCCACATGGGCCGGGGTCACCGGCGTGGTTACATGAGCCGGTGCATTGGGTGACAGGCCCAGATCGCGAACCGTGTGGAGATGTCCGAAGATGAAGCCCGCGCCCGCGCCCGCGGCACCGAACAGCGTGCTCATACCCATGCGCAGCCTGGTGGAGTCGATGCGGCCCGCTTCGCCCAGAACGCGGAACGGCGTTGCCAGCGCACGCAGTGCATTGCCGGTGCGGGTTTTGTTTTCCAGTGCTGCGTCGTTTTCACGGACGTTGCGATATGCCTGCGCCAGCAGGGACGGCAGACCGCCCACGCTTTCGCGGGATTGTCGGATCAAGTCACCATTCCCAGCTTCAATGAGCGTCAGTTGCAGGGCTGAGATTGCAGCCTTGAACCCTTTTTCTTCGCCTGATGCGGTGATCTGGTCAAACGCGCTGTTGAGGCGTGCGACACCCGCACCGGCATAAACACCACCTACGATCGTGAGGCCGCCGGCGAGAATTGCGCCAGCAGCAATCAGCGGCGCGCTTAAAACACCTACGCCAGCGCTGAGTGCGGTAGCGACGGCAATACCGGTACCGTAGCGTACCGTGAGGCTCATGGCCGAGCCGACAGCCATGACAGCGCCGCGTTTGCGCAATTGCGTGCCAGCAGCACGTGCGAAGACAGCGCCTTTATCGAGTGCATCTTTGCTGCCTGCTTTTGCAGTGCCAAGTCTCTCACCGAGTGCTGCCCATGCACCTTTGCCAAAGGCAGAAGCGGCAATGATTTTTTCGTTGATCTTGTCGCCCACAGTCGGCGCACGCGGCGTGCGCGGATCGAGACGGAAATCTTCGTCGGCAGTCAGGATCGGGTCCTGTTCTGCAAACGGGCTTTGTTCCGGTGCGATAATGTTGATCGGACGCGGTTCGCCCTGCGGTTCCGCATGCAGGTTGCCCAGCGGACGGATCGGACCGAGGTCCAGGTCCAGTGCGGACACAGGTGTGATATCACGCGGTTCGACATCGGTGATGTCGGATTTAGGTGCGCCCGGACGGATATCGCCGATGGCGGGGAATGTGCCGTCCAGCGATTCAGTTTCGGGCATAAACGGTTCGCGTCTGTCGCCAGTTTCAAGAACGGACAACGGTGCCGTATCTTCAAAACCCGGTTCGGTTCTGTCATCAGTGGTGACAGCGCTCAGGTTTTCATCGCCCTCAAGGAACAGCGGCTGGACACGGGTTCTTTCTGGTTTCGGCGCAGACGTAAACAGGCCGCTGATTTTAGCGGAGAGGTTCTGCAACAGGCTCGGTGTTGCAAGGGCAGCGGTCGGCAGTTCCGATACGACGGCCAGTGCCGCCACCGGGGTCAGGGCAGCGCCGAGATTGGCGAGTCTGCTGTACACGGCGTATTCGCGCTCAAGATAAGAGGCGCGCTTTTTCGCGTTCGGTTTTCTGCTGTCATAGAACAGCACGAAATCAGCGTTTTTCAGCAATTGTTCGCGCTCGCTGTATGCCTGTTTCAAGTCAGGCAGACCGGCAAGAAGACGGTTTGCTTCTCTCGCATTGGCGGCCCCAGATACAAGTGCGTCAGCTTCAGCGGCTTTTTGCAGGGCGGTTACGATCAGCGCGGCCTGCGGGTGGCCGTAAATCTGGCCTGCGACGGCGGATACGAGTTCTTTGGCGTAAGCCGGTTCCAGTTCATCCTTGGAGCTGGCCAGCAATGCCGTCTCAAGTCCCGGAAGCAAAGCGTTGACCTGTTCCGTGAAGGCGGGGACCGCCATCGCGTGTTGTTGCAGGAATGTGTACAGGCGGCTGCTGACCGCATCATACGCATCCGGAACGTTATTCCAGATATGCGCGGTGGCGGATTTTGCGCTACGGCCACGCTTTGCACCTTCATCGGCGAGGGGTTCGTAATTTTCCTCAACAATGCGCTGGGCCAGAATACGCTGGCGGGTGAATTCGGCAGGATCTTTGAATCCTTTGGCATCAATTTCGCCAAGCGGGTTGGCCAAGAGATTTTGTTTGAATGCTTTTGCTTTTTTGGCATTCGTCATGTGCGAGATCATGATACCGGCGTGTTCACGGAAATCGCCGATAGCGGTCAGGAAATCTTCCTGCGCATTGATCAGGTTTTGCGGTGCGACCTGTTCATGCAGCGGCGACCAGGCGTTCTGGTCGACCGGCGGAACAAGCGCGGCGATTTTTTCAGCCGTGGTCGGCGGCGGGGGGCTGAAATCGAAATCGATTGCAGGAAGCGTGGCGGGGTCCTGTGCGGCGCTTTGGGCAAAAGACGGCGTTTTTTGCGCCGTTGCCTGGGGGGCTACATTGTGTGCACCCGGCATCAATGCTTCATGGTCGTATACTTTTTCGCCAATGGCCAGAAGACGCGGGAATGTCAGTGCATCTTTGTTGGCGTGCAGATAGTCGACTACGTCCTGATCGACGTCAAAGGCATTAATTGTTGCCTTTTCATCCGATGAAATATCGGAAACATCGCCGTTCGCCTGTGCGATGACGGCGTCGAGTGTTGCAATGGACAACGCCGTGCGGGTTTCTTCGTCCGGGTATTTACCGATGGCGGTAAAGGCGGTTGCCAGAAACGCCATTTGCGGGCGCGTCAGGGACAGTTTTTCCAGTGCGGCTTCGATGCCTTCGTAATCAGGCATATAGCTGTTGTCAGCGGCCTGTTTATCGAGGGCGGATTCCTGCAACGAAAAGGTCAGGTAATTGCGGGTGCTCTGCACCGCGTCCTGATCGAAATAGACATCCGTCTTGAGACTGTCGAAATCAGCGACAAGCGTTTCCAGCTGAAGGGCGAGAGATTTTGCTGTCTTCTCATCTTCCAGCGTGAATTCGTAATTACGGCCATCCGCCGTGGTATACACGGGCAGTTTGTTAGGGCCGATTTTTCTGTCGGCATTCAGCACTTTGTTTGTTTCGGCCAGAATCTGGGCATACACATCGGCAAGGTCGCGCATGCTGGCTTTGAGCGTATCCGCGGCCGTCATGGCATCAAGGCCAGAGAGGTCGGGCATTCTTTCAGCAATGTCGAGGGCGTCGTTGAGTTTCTGGGCCAGGCTTTCAGCCGCAAATGATTCATGTTGCAGGGCGCTGAGCAGCGTCAGTGCCGTGGTGTCGTGTGCCAGCATGTCGCTGCGGACAAGTTCAACCGAGTCCTGGTTGCTGACCAGCGTTGTTTTGAGCGCGGGGATATCGCCGACCGTGCGGAAATTGCCGTTATACCCATCGCCGCCGTTGCGGATGTCAGAAACTGCCGCGTTCAGGTCGCGTTCGAACAGGTCCATATCGATCAGCGGCCTGTCTTCGACTTGCATGTCTTCGGTCAGAATCAGTTCGGGCTGGTCCGCGCCGGCAGCCTGTACCAGGACCGGCGGTGTTTCAGGATTGCCGATGTCTCTCAAAATAACTTCCGCAGCTTCAAGCGAGGTGACGTTGCGCTGGGTCAGAAGCGATGCGCGGGTCAGCATTTCTTTTACGAAGTCCGGCACTTGTTTGCCGGATGTTTTGGTGCTGAGCGTGGTGATGCTTTCGGCAACCTGTTTGCGGGCATTGCTGACCGATACAGGATACTTGCTTTTTTTCGTGCCGTTTTCGATTTTGTCGGCCTGGGCGTTCAGCGCTTTTTCAAAGCGGGTCAATGCGTTTTTCAGGCCCTGCGATCCGTGAAAGGCGGGCGGTGTCGCTGTGGCCGATGACCAGGTGGACAGTTCCGCGACAAGTGCGGCGGCCTGTGTGGCAAGGTGGCGGTGTTCCGCAGCGTTGATTTGCGCTTGCTCGTTATTGCTCTGCATATTCATTTACACGCCCTTTAGGATTACGAATTGTTTTTTATATTTCGTTTCTCTATTCAAAACCGCGTATCGCGCACACTCGCGACGTATTGAATGGTATCGGGCAGGGTGTCGGTTTCTTTTGTGCCTTTGTACGTGGCCATACCGATCTTGTCCTGCAGGCCCAGCATAGCGAGCGACGTATCGTCGATGTCGCGGATGCTGCCCTGTATTGCTTCACCGACGCGGATATCAATTCCCTGCGAAACGATATCGACATAGGTGTCACCGGCCGGGAGATCTTCAGGAATAAGAAGAACCGGACGTGCCTGGTCGTCGAGAAGGACGATTACGGTATCGAACATGATCTGACCCATATATTGTTGCCGTGGCCCTGTTTTGACAGGGTTCTGGCGCCAATCCTAGCGTTTGCATCTTAATATTTTCATAACGGAAACACAAGAAATACTTAACTATATGTTAAGTATTTAAGCGCGGCTGGTCATGCGGGCGAAAAGCGCGCGCCACTGGTTCAAAATCACTGATTTATCAAAGGCTTGTCTGTATGCCTGTTGACCCGCGGCGGCGAGCGTCTGGCGCAGATCGTCGTCCGACATGACGCGGATCAGCGCCTTTTCCAGTGCTTTCACGTCGTCAACCGGGGTCACAAGACCGTTAACGCCGTCCTGCACATAGTGGCCGGGTCCCTGGCTGTTGGTTGTCACCAGTGCCTTGCCCGCGGCCCATGCCTGCATGAAGGAATTGCCGAAGGGTTCGTGGCGGGACGACAGGACAAAGGCATCGCACGCCGCCAGCAGGGACCAGCGGTCTTCACGCCAGCCAAGGAAGCGTACGCGTGATTCAATACCCCGGGCGCGGACCTGCTGTTCCAGTGCCTTGCGGTCGGGACCTTCGCCCGCGATCCATAGATACGTACCATCCACACCGGCAAAGGCGTCGATCAGTGTGTCGATGGCCTTATTGGGGTGCAGGCGCGCGAGGGTCAGGAACACGAAGGCGTCAGAGGGTGTGTCCAGTGATGCGCGGTCTACCGGCGCTGCGTTGGGTGCGATTTCAGCGAAATTCGGGATATGCGCGATTTTCGATTCAGGCACGCCGCTTTCGGACATCCAGCGGCCGATATCCGGCGCGTTGACCACGAATTCATCGACGTTTTTGTAGTATTTGAGATCGTAATATCCGCCGAGGCGCGCGATCCACGGTACGCCGGTGCCGCGCGGCATTTTCTTGGCGGCGCGGTTCATCCATGTCACGGCGACGTCGGGTTTTTGTGCGTTGATCAGTTTTTTGAGCGCGCGGCGGGTGGTGAAATCGAAGGTGCCGCCAAATGGCAATTCAACCACATCGACGCCTGCATCACGCAGTTGCGCATTGCGTGATGACGGCCTGCATGCCGCGATCACCTGCGTGCCGTCCTTCATCTGGGCGGCACATAATTCGGCAAAGGCGGTTTCCG
>DIUZ01000029.1 GCA_002423205.1 Micavibrio sp. UBA6145
GGCGATAAATCTTTGGTCCGAAGACGTCATACGGTATTAGCGTCAGTTTCCCGACGTTATTCCGTACCCAAGGGCACATTCCCACGCGTTACTCACCCGTGCGCCACTAACCCGAAGGTTCGTTCGACTTGCATGTATTAGGCCTGCCGCCAGCGTTCGTTCTGAGCCAGAATCAAACTCTCAAGTTGAAATTTTGATCTGACCATATCACTGACGTTTATGTTTCCGGGTAGGAAACAAAAACTCATTTGATCGGTCGATTAAATAAAATTGACTGACCTGCATGTATTATATTTTGCGTATTTTGAATGCGAAATACTCATACAGCGATCAGTCGTCGTTGCGTCGTGAAGACGATCCAATCATGTAAACATGACTGAACACGGACCGCTGCCTGCGTATCTCTTTGATATCTTAAATCACGATGTTCAAAAACCGCGCCCGAAGCCGACCATCCTTGTACTGCGGGATGGTCTCCCGGGCAAAAATTCAAACCTTAAGTTTGGATAACCGCGTTTTAGTTAAAAACCTATCCGCAGTCAAGACCTAAATTGGCTTGGTCCCAAACCGCAAAACCCTTTGTATTTCGGTCCGTTAGAACCGGTGGCTTCGCCGTTGGTGTCCGGTCTTATAAGTGGTTTGGTTCCATCATGTCAAACAACTTTTTAAAAAAAGTTTAACTTTTCTTTTTATTATTCATCATCGCCTGCAACGCCAGTGAATCCGCGGCTTTGCGGGCATACAATTCAGAGTTGCAGAGATGATTTTGTGACTCGTTATGCGCGCAAAAAAGAAACAAAAACAGAATCAGGGCCGCCACGGTTTTTTCCGGTGCGGCCCTGATGCCTGAGGATCCTCATGACCCTTAAGTTACTGTATTTACTTAGAAACCGAGGTTTTTGGCGGTTTGGCGCATGGTTTCAAGCGTGCCGTGCGCGTAGAGAGACTCGAGATATTTCTTCGTCGGTTCAACACAACGCGGGTCATTTCCCAGTTCACCAAACAACTGCGTCATCGAGAAGAGCGCGGCCGGATTTGCACCGCCCTCAATCGCTTTCTCACGCAGTTGAGCAGCCAGCGGATGCTTGACCACGATATCGCGGCCAGTTTCGTCTTTTCCGCCACGAATGCGCTTCATCCAGCCCGCAAGCGCGAGTGCCAGAAGATCAATGCTTTCATTTGCTTTCAGACGATCACGAATGGACGCAAGTACCGTGTTTAACGGTGCGTCCGTTGCAACACGCTGTACCGTGTCTTTGATTGCAGGGTTTGCAAAACGGTCGATGAGTTTCTTTTTGTACGCAGGCAGATCAATACCCGGCACCGGCAGAAGCGTCTGGCCGGTTTCGTGGTCCATCAATGCCTGCATGTAAAGTTTGAACAGCGGATTCGCCATCGTTTCGTCGATGAATGTGTAGCCAGCGAGATCGCCCAGGCACGCCACAGCAAGGTGCGATGCGTTGAGCAGGCGCAGCTTCATGACTTCGTACGGTTCGACATCAGGCACGAATTGCGCGCCGACATTTTCCCATGCCGGGCGGCCGGCGACGAATTTGTCCTCGATCACCCACTGGGTGAAGGATTCGCACACCACAGGCCATGCATCGGCCACGCCCAGGGTATCCTGCACATAGGCAAGGTCTTCGGGCTTGGTGACCGGCGTAATGCGGTCAACCATGGTGTTGGGGAAGGATGCATTGGCTTCGATCCATGCGCCAAGCTTGGCATCACGGACGTTGGCATAGGCCAGCACCGCATCGCGCACGACGTAGCCATTGTGCTGGATGTTGTCGCAGGACAGGGTCGTGAAGGCTTTGCCGCCCTTCTGCATGCGGCGGTTATACGATTCCACGATGATACCGATGGCCGTACGCGGTGCCGTCGGGTTGGCGAGGTCAGCCGCAGCCGCGGGGTTTTGCGGATCAAACTTTTTCGTATCGGAATTCAGGCAATAACCGTTTTCCGTGACGGTCAGGGATACGATTTTGGTCGTGTCCTTTTCGATCTGGGCCAGCAGGGATTCCGAGGATTCGCCAGCGAAAATGATCTGGTTGGCGGCACCGATGACGGTGGCTTTTTCCTGAGCGCCTTCGCGTTCAACCAGCGTGTACAGGCAATCCTGCGGGACGAGCGCGTCCTGCATTTTCTTGTCGCCCGGCATCAGACCGGCACCGGCAATGGCCCAGGATGCGTTGGCGGCGAAATCCTTCTGCATGAGTTCATGCGTATAGCGCGCCATGTGGGCGCGGTGGAAACCACCAAAGCCCAAGTGGACGATGCCCGTGGTCAGCTTAGCGCGGTCATATGTGGGGGTTTCGATAGTGGCGGGAAGCGACGACAGGTTGGATTGCTTAAGGGCAATCGCGTTTGTCTGCGTAGCGGGAGATGCGGTCATGGGTGGACTCCTTTGCAAGGTTTCCCGCCGTTTTTAGCGGGAAACCAGCAAAGGGTCCAGAATCTTAATTAGAACGCAGGGCGCGGCGTGGATGCCTTTGTACCGCTGACATCAGCGGCAACATCCTTACCCGTCGTTTGAGCCTTCGGACCGGTTGCTGCAGCGCCAAAGATACCGTTGGTCGTTGCATCATCCATGCGCGGTGTGGAGGCGTGGTCCGGGTTGAACGCAGCGCGGGTGGTGCCGGTTGCACGCAGCATGGTGGCCTGCACGCCCGTTGTGTCCAGCTGGCGCAGGTATTTCGCCACAGGGCCTACGAAGCGGTCATCCTGACCCAGATCACCGAACAGCGACACGAGGCCGAGCTGCGGCATCGGGTCGGAATTGGCGGCGCCTTCATTGCCAAGGCGTGCCAGTTCGTCTTTCAGCGGGTGTTTAACGACAATCTCAGCGCCCTTTTCATTCAGGCCGCCGCGGGTGCGCTTGAGCCACGCCGCCGCGATCAGCGACAGAAGTTCGATCGGCTGGTTATTGTCCAGACGCTCGCGCACCGTATCGACCAGCACCTGCAGGGGTGCATCGGTTGCAACACGCTGCGTGGTGTCGTCGACAGCCGGGTTCACAAAGCGTTCCACGAGAGTTTTCTTGTAAACAGGAAGGTCGATTCCCGGGACTTCCGGAACGGTAGGTCCTGTTTCCTTGTCCATGAGCTGGCTCATGAAATCCTGGAAAACCTTGTGCGACATGGTTTCGTCGATGCCCTTCAGACCCGCCAGATCACCAAGGCAGGCAATGCCCAGATGGCTGACGTTGAGCAGGCGCAGCTTCATGATTTCATACGGGGTCACGTCGCCGACAAACTGGACGCCGACATTTTCAAACGCCGGACGACCGTTGATGTAGTTGTCTTCAACCACCCACTGCGTGAATTCTTCCGTCGGGGTGACCTGGTTATCCTGCAGGCCGGTCAGTTCAACCACGCGATCTTTGTGTTTTTGCGCGGTTTTGACGGCAATACGGTCGACCATGCCGTTCGGGAACGCGGTGTTGTCTTGCGCATATTCAACCAGACCCGGATCCCAGGCATTGATGAAGGTCATCACGGCCTGACGCGTGTAATCACCGTTATGCACGATGTTATCAAGCGACTGGATGGTGAAGCCCGGCAGGCCCGCATCGCGGCGGGCTTTCAGGGCGTGAGCCATGTAGCCGAGGAAGGTTTTCGGCTGTGATGCGGTCAGGTCATGCTGGATGTCTGCATGATCCATCATCAGTTGACCGTGCGAGTCGAGGTAGTAACCGTTTGCGGTCATCGCCATGGCGACAATGCGCGTATCCAGCGATGCCAATTGGTCAATCACGCTTTGCGGATTTTCCGGTGCGTACAGAACATCGGTGACAGTGCCGACGATGGTGGCTTGCTTGCTATCAGCGACCAGGGTGTACAGACCATCCTGTGCCTTTGCATTATCGCGCGTAGCGGTGCCGGTGAGGCTGACGCCGACGATGCCGTAGTCCATCGCCTCGCCCTGCTGTTGCAGGTCGTGGAGATATTTGACGAAGTGGCTGCGGGCGAAATTGCCGAGACCGAACATGACAACGCCGGATTTCAGGGCGCTGCGGTCATAGGCGGGGATTTCTACATTGTGTTGGGATTGATCGATTTGAGAGAGAGAGGCTTGTGTTAAAAGCATGTCGTGACCCTTAAAAGTATTAAGGTTAACTGGGAAGCCGCTAAACTACCCAAATAATTGTCATAAGGCAATTTAAATAACCCCATCCAGCTCTTTGGATTTTCATCATTTTCTGCTGCTTTACAGCAAACCTAGCGCCTTGAGTTCATTGGCCATTTCGGCAGGCATATCGTCATCGGCATTATCACGCAGAATACCGAGGTCGCGGGGGGCCTTGGCGGGATCGAGATAACGCCAGCCCTGGAACGGTTTCTGGGCGACCGGCAGGACGCGGATCAACTGGGGTTCGAGGAAGATTTTACAGTACGACGTGCCGTCCGAATCCTCGACTTTGCGGATATCCAGAATCTTACGGCGAATCTGGATGATGCTGCGGATGACGGAATAGACGCTGCCGCCGTCGAGCAGTTCGTCGATGCGTTTGGGTGAATTCCGGGTGTGAATGGCGACATACTCGCCGATTCCCTTTTCGCGGCGGATTTCCCTTTTCACGATAGCCTGCATCTCGGCCAGATCCTCGACGCCGGCGGCCATTCTTAAAAGGTGGATAGTCATGGTGTTTGGACTTTTCCTGTATGCAATTCCCCATATAATTGCATGGTTATTTAGCGTTCAAGGGGACAGCGTTTTGAAGTCATTGCCGTTGCTGGTGTTCAGTTATGTGGCGGCGCTTGGCGTTGCGGTCAAGGATGTTCATGCGCAGGACGTGATTGATCCCCCTTTAAGCGCGCCGGTGGCCCAGACGCCGGATGAAGATATCCAAAGCACGGACGATGTCAGCCTGAATGCGCTGAACGATATGCTGCCCGCGCACCTGCGTACACCCCTGCCCGTTGGTAATGCCAAAAATGCGCCGCGCACGATTCCCGATGTGACGGATGAAAACACGAAAACGACGCCTGCAACACGGATCGAACAATTTTACCGCGACATCTCGGGCGATTCGAGCATTGCGCAGTTTGGGTACGATTTCCTGAACACGCCGTCCATCAATGCGGCCAGCATGACGCCAACGGTGGGTGAAGTGCAGGACAATTACGTACTGGGCGTGGGCGACCGCCTGAACATCGCGTTCCTGGGGGAACGTAAAGACCATGAAACATATGCCATCGACCGCAGCGGCACGCTGAACATTGACCTGATGCCCCCCGTTGCGGCGGCGGGTAAGACGCTGGGCGCCTTGCGCGCCGATATCCAGCGCATGATGCAGGCGCAGAGCTATCACGGCGACATCTATATCAGCCTTGAACATGTGCGCCAGATTGGCGTGCTGGTGGCGGGGTACGTGAAGCAGCCGGGCCGTCATTCCTTAAGCCCGTTGCAAACCGTGCTGGAAGCACTGGTGCAAAGCGGCGGCGCGACATCTGATGGATCACTGCGCCAGATTCGCCTGATCCGCGACGGCACCAGCACACCGATTGATCTGTATGCCGTCATGAACGGACACGACACATCGACATTGCCGACATTGCAGGACGGCGACCGCATCATCGTGCCGCCGCTGGGTGCAACCATTGCCGTAACCGGCGATGTGCGCAAACCTGCGATTTATGAATTGCCGCAATCGGGCCGCATGGACAGTGCGCTGGCGGTGGAAATGGCGGGCGGTTTCCTGTCTGCTGGGCAGAACCGCATGGTGATGATGTCGCCCAAGGGCAATGGCAGCCGCGTGGCACAGCCCGTTTCATCCGGCACGCCGGTCAATTTGAGCGACGGTACGATTCTGGCCGTGAACCGCACGCTGGACCGGTCCGCCGGGTCGTTCCAGTTGTCGGGTGAAACGCGCAGCCCGGGTACGTTTGCATTGTCGCAATACAAAAAACTCTCCGCCCTGCTGCGCTCCAGCCAGGCGTTTGGCGATGACGTGTATCCGTTGCTGGGGGTCATCACCCGCCGGCGTGATGCCGAACTGACGCAGGATCTGGTGGCGTTTTCGCCGCAGGACGTGTTTGCCGGACGCGGTGACATGACATTGCAGGACGGCGACGATGTGCGCCTGCTTTCGCATGATGCCGTGCAATCCATCATCACAAAAAAACCGACCGAAGACGTACCGCCGCTGGTGGCGACATTCGTGCGCGAACATATGGTCAGCCTGCAGGGCGCGGTGCGCCTGCCCGGTTCGTGGCCTGTTGCGGGGCCGGTGCCGGTGGCACGCCTGCTGAATGTTGCGGGCGGTGCGTTGACCGACGCCGATCTGTCGCGCGTGGAAATCAACCGCAACAATGTCGGGTTTACGCCTGTATCGTCCGGCGCGGTCAGTCACCGCGATACGGTCAATCTCTCGCATGAAAATGCCAACGCCATTACCGTGACTTCGGGCGACGCCGTGCGCATTCCGGACCGGTTTGAAGCGGTCACGCGCCAGAGCGTGACACTGAAGGGCGAAGTCAAAAACCCCGGTACATACGACCTGATGCGGGGCGATACCCTGCTGACCCTGATCGATCGCGCGGGTGGGCTTACGGATCAGGCGTATTCGCCCGGCACCGTGTTTTCGCGCGCGTCCGAGCGCAAGCGCGAGAAGGAAAAATACAATATCGCCGCGCATGATCTGGAACGGTCCATCGCCATGGCCGCCGATACCAAGGACGGCAAGGTCAACATGGAACAGATGGCCATGGCCAAGGAACTGGTCGATGAAATGAAAACCATCGACCCGGTCGGCCGCATCACGGTGCAGGCGGACCCCGGCGTATTGCGTGACGACCCGGCGCAGGACATTCTGCTGGAAACCGGCGATGTCGTGTATGTGCCCAAGCGCCCCTTAACCGTGCGCGTCACAGGCGAGGTCATGAACCCCGTGAACCTGCAATTCCGTGCCGACAAGACATCCCGCGACTACCTGGCCGAGGCCGGCGGTGTAACCATGCATGCAGACAACAGCCGCGCGTTCATCCTTTTCCCGGATGGATCGGCGCAACCGCTACGATCCACCAAGTTTGCATCATTCAGGCCGTTGATGATTGTGCCCGGTTCAACCATCATTGTACCGCGCGACCCTAAGCCGTTCGATTTCATCGAATCCGCCAAGGATATCTCGCAGATTTTATCCAATATCGCGATCACAGGCCTATACGCCGACGATCTGCTGGACCGGGGCAATTAATGCTGTTTTCGATCATCACCATCACCAAGGGCAACCCGGACGGGTATGAACGCACGCGCGACAGCGTGAAATCGCAGAACTTTTTCGATTTCGAATGGGTCGTGGTGGACGGCGACATTGAAGAGGACGACGGCATTTACGATGCCATGAACAAGGGTATCAAGCGGTCGACCGGCACATTCATGATATTCATGAATGCGGGCGATACGTTTGCCGGCCCCGATGTCCTGTCACGCATGGCATCATTTGCGTCTTATGATTTTCTGTATGGCGATGCCATTGAGGACGGGCATGTGAAGCCTGCGCATCACAATATTGCCTACGGTATGCCGACGCATCACCAGGCCATGGCCTTCCGCCGCAGTGATCTGCGTTACGATCTGAAATACGAGATTGCCGCCGATTACAAATACACGGCGCAGGCGATGGCCAAGGGCCGCTGTAAGTATCTGAGCTTTCCGGTTTGCGTGTTTGAACAGGGCGGCGTATCGCAAAGAAGCACTACTCTGGCACGGGATGAACAAAAGATGATCCGCAAAGAACTAGGCATTCGTGCGCCTTTAGCGCCGGTGGTCCAACTGGCGAGCCTTTTGGTGAAAAAAGCGACGCCGAAGCTTTACTGGATGCTGCGCAAGCGCCTGATCACATCGCGCGCGTAAGACGCGCGGGACAGCGCGTAATCAAAACCCGCCACGCCGTCCAGAAACCCGAATTTGACGATATACGACCACACGAAGACCAGCGTGGGGCGAAAGACGGATGCGCGGGTGAGCTGTTTGACCTCTTCCCGCCAGGCGACGGGATCGGTCGGGAAAAGATTGCGTGAAATCATCGCCGATTCCCACTGCGCGTAACGCTGGTGACGGCGATCCCAGTCACCGCGGCCTTTGCGATTGTGATGGGTAACGGCGTGATCCAACTGGCCGATGCGGGCGTCGGTATCAATGGGGACAGGCTGGTAATGGCCCTCGATTTCGCCCATGCCGTCGAGCAGCAGGTCGTCCACCTTTGGGAAGATAAATTTATCGCGGCGGAACAGGCATAGTTTGTTATTGGTCATGCCGAATTTAAGTTTCTGGCCCATCCAGACGTAACGCCCGCGCACGAAATAGCCGTCGGCCAGATTGCCACGCGCGAACAGCAATTCCATTTCGCGGATCATATCCGGTGAAATCACTTCATCCGCGTCGATGAAGAGAACCCATTGGCCGAGGCCGAAGATATTTTCAAGGCACCATTGGCGTTTCTTGGGGTATTTTCCGTCCCAGCTGTAGGGAACGAAATCAGCGCCCATCGACTTGGCCGTGGCCATGGTGTCGTCGGTCGAACCGGAATCAACAACGACCACGCGCGAGAATGTCCGCAGCAACGGCAACAGGCAATGCGCGATATTATCGCCTTCGTTCTTGGTAACGACGATGGCGGTGACGGGGATCATTTTTTACCGAATTGGAATTTAAACAAGCCTTGCGCCAGCCCCGCGATCAGACCCAGCAACCCAAAGACCGGTATGAAAATACCAGGGTCCGGGAATGCGGGCTTGTTGCTGATGGACGCCGGGTCCACCGCTTCGGCGGCGTAATCCTGGTCGATGCCGACCATCATGCGGGTGCGTTCCTGTTCTTTGAGCAGGCCCACCAGCGCGTCGCGGTGATCGGGGTTTGCGACCATACCGAGCTGCGCACGCAGGTATGAGATGCGTTCGTCTGTCCGGGCACGGGCGTCGACGCGGATGGTTTCATCGGTCAGACGGTGCAGCGCACGTAAGAGATCGGTCGCAAATTCACGGTCATGCAGGCGCAAAGAGATGCGGCGCATTTGCGTTGTGCCTACCGGCGATACACGCACATTGGCCGATAACCACTGCGCCAGTGCCGCCGGTGTGTCGGCGCAGGCGCGGCACAGGTCGCCAAGTTTTTCACCCATCGCGCCGTCCTTTTGCAGGGCGGTGGCCACGCGTGGCGATGTCAGAAGCGTTTCATAGACGGAGAAATCAGCGGCGGTGACTGAACCCACACGTTGCAGCACATACTGGATGGTCGGCGACTGGGCCGCGGGCAAAAGGGCGGAGAGATCGGCGCTGGCACCACGACCGGCGGGGCCGACAAGCATGCGGGCTTCCCATTTTGCCGGCAGGATCAGGCATAAAACCAGACCTGCGACCATGCCTGCGCCAAGGCCGATCAGGCCGATGCGGCGATGGGGCCACAGCGTGCCCCAGGGATCATTTTGCAGGTCTGTCAGGACGCTCATACAGTACTTTTCGTACCACGTTAGACCACAGGGCAAAAGCCTCTTGCGGCAGGCGGCCCTTCAGGGCGGCGGCGGACCCGGCATGGGCGTTGAACCAGCTTTCCGAATCGGTGCGGTACAGGCCGATAGCAGCGGCCAGCGCCTTGCCGTCGCCCGGTTTGATCACTTTGCCGCAGCCATATTGCGCGCACAGGCGGGCAATGTCCGATTCGGCGGGGCCGACGAATACGATGGGGCGCTGCGCACCCAGGGCCGCATAAAACTTGGACGGCATGAGCATACCCAATGCCTCGTCATGCATGGTGACCATGTGGACGTCGCCCGATTCCATCAGGGTTTTGAGCGATGCACGCGGCTGCGGCGGCATCAGGCGGATATTATCGAGCCCCTGCGCGGCGCGTGCCTGCGCCAGCGTTTCGTATCCATCCCCCTTGCCGACAAAAACCATTTCAATGTCGGGATGGGTTTTGAGAAGAATTTTCGCGGCGGTGATTACCTCATCAACCGGGTGCGCACGGCTGATCGACCCGGCATAAAGCACGCGGAATTTCTTGCCTGCGGGGTCGCTGTACAGGCGGCGGTCGCGCAGTTGTTTGTTATCCGGCAATTCCTTTTGCACCACGACAGGTCCGGGGCCGGCCGGGACCGTTACCGGCGCGATCAGTTCCTGATCCGGCCAGTTTTCGATCACGGCGGTGCGACGCATGTCGATGCCGGTGCGCACCAGATGACGCTGCATGCAGCGGCTGATGGCGATGACGCAGGCGGATTTGTTCAAAACCTTACGGCCCCAGCGATACGCCATATTCAGAAGCGGTGATGGAATAGAGAAACCGAGCACCGGCGCGAGATCGGGATACAGATCCTGGCACCAGTGAATATGCGCAGATTTTTTGCGCGTGGCGGCGTAGTACCCAGCCAGATACAAAAGCGGCGGGTCAGAGAGCGTGATGACAATTTCATGACGCGGTGCCTTTACAATAGCGTGGTAAATACGAAACAGCGCCTTGAGATAACCCACGAAGCCCGGCTGGCTTGCGCCAGCAACGCGGGTGATGGCGATGGGGCCGCGTTTGCTTTGCGATGATTTGCCGTTGGTTGTCACCAGAATGGTGACCGCATGGCCATTGCGCACGAAATGGCGGGCCAGATCATGCAGCAATCGTCCGGTCGATCCGCGCATGGGCGGATAAACACGATTGACGATCAGGATGCTGGGACGATGGGGTGCCATGAATTAGCGTTTGTTATCATCCATGAAGCGGGTTTGTCCATGTGTCGTTTAGGGTATCCTTTGGCCTTTGCAGGGCGGCAAGGCCGAGCAGCAACAGACCAAAACACAGGGATTTGTACGATCCGTACAGGAATAAAGCGGGCAAAAGCGGCAGGATCAGGGCCGTGAGCATGATTTTCTCGTGACGTAGACGCAACCACGCCGCGCGGATCAATCCGATGATGGCGACCACACCAAGGACCAGACCGCACCAGCCGGTTTTCCAGAGAACCGATGTCAGGAATGCGTGCGAGAAGCGCACCCACAGATCACCGACGGCAGGCGATTTAAACATACTGCCCCAGCCGGCCCCCAGAATCGCCGTCAGCGGATCGGTATTGAGCGCTGCGAGCAGCGACGACAATTCGGCCCCACGCGCATTCCAGCCCACGGCGCTGGTCTTGTCTGCAAAGGATACAAACACCAATGAAGGCAGCGGCCATATGAGGATCAGCAGCGTTGCCACGATAATGGCGATAGTTATGGCGCGCTGCGGCCTTTTGACAATCGTTGCCACAAAGAAGCCCAGCCACGCCAGAACAAGAAGCGCCATGGTTGCGCGTTGCATCATGCCGATCATTGCGGCAATGGGGACGGTGGATAACACGACCAGCATCACGCCCCTGCCCGTATGTTTTTCGCCGTAGCATCCGTGCAGAAGCAGCCATGCGGCGCTGAACGTAACCAGTGGTGAATTGGCGAGATATAAAAAATCAGGTGCCGCGACATTCATGGGAGATATGAGCGCCCCCAGATAGCGGAGTGAAAAAATTAGCCCCACACCGGTGAGTGTGGCCAGAAGATATGTCTGCGCACGGTCATCATTTGCGAAAAGATGCGCAAACAAGACAGGCACCGCGAGCGTGCCGAAGGCCAGCGCATCGCGCAGGATATCGCCGGCGGCATGACCATGCACCGCGCCCATGACAAAGGGTACCGTGAAGCCATAGCCCAGAAATACAAAGAAGGGCGTGACCCACGCCGCGCGGGTAAACCGCACCGGCACCGCCGCGTAAGCCAGCAGCATGAGGATCAGACACTCAGCCAGGCCAGGCGCATCAGGTGTTGGCGAACTGAAGCCCGCGTATATAAACGCGGCGGCGGCAAAGGCGTGCAGGCATGTGCGCATGGCTTCATAACAGCGCGTTTAGTCCGCGCACGCAAGAAGCGACAGGGAATAAACCCCAGCGCTTATTATTGCTGTTGCTGACGCGCTTTCAGCTCACTCGTCGTGCCAAAGGCAGTGGTACGCTTGGCGGCCTGTTGCGGTTGCTGTTGTGCAGCCTGGGCGGCGGCGTCCTGACGTTTGTAAAAATCGTTCTTGGCCGCGTTGGAGGCACGCAGCGCGTCAAGCGTCGGCGCACGATAGGTGCCGTACCCTGCGGGGAACGGGCTCTTGATCGGGCCGCTCCGGCCGCTGCCGCTGCTCACGCCGTATTGCTGGTCGTATTGCTCCTGAGCGCCGGCCTGTGAACGGTTATAGTTGGCGGCTGAGAAATCCTGCGCGGATGCATTGGCTGTCGCAGCCGGATTCCTTGTAGCGGGATTGTACACCTGTGCCGCAGCGGCTTCCGCAGCCTGAGCATTGGCGCGGGCTGCTGGTGCAGATCCCGTCATGTTGATGGGGCCGGTGTTGACATAGGCACTGGTCCCGGTTGTACCGGCGGTGGCCGGATCACCGGACCGCAGGAAGAGATCACCTGATGATTTTTTCTGGCCCGCGTCTTGTGCCACGGCAGCGGCCGTCAAAGACAGTGCCAGCGCCATACCGAACAGAATCTGTTTCATGAAATCACCCTTCTCTACGTCTTCTTATATGTACGTATCATTTTAGCAAAAATTGAAGCATCTGCGCATAAATTTCCGCAGTTGCGCGCCTTAACGTTGTTTTAACATAGTTTTCATAAGGTATAGATCAGGAATAAGAGTAAAAGCCCGGAAAACCGGGCGAAACAACGAAGTTTAAAAGGTGTGCCATGCAACTTTCTGCCCAAGAATTCCTCAAACGCACAGGATTGGAAGAATCCCTGTCGCAGGGACAGATCAAATTCAAACATCATCGCCGCGAAAAGGCCGGGGCCAGCTACACCATGGTGTATGACTGGAAAACCGACCCGTACAAAATCCGCGTCGAAGTCCGCCCAGGCCTCAACGGCCTGATGCCGGAGGGCCGCGAATTGTCGAAACACGCGCTGTGGCTGCAGGCAGAAACATTCGCCGAACTTGATCTTTCACATCTCAAGACGGCGCACTAAGGGGACATCACATGACAAGCAAGAACGCATTCACAAAAGCCAGTAACCCGATGCTGGAAGCTACCGGCAAAGTGACCGGCATGGCGCTTGGCAAGGTCGCCAACGCCATCGACTCGCTTCTGGACGGTTTTGGACTTGCCGGCGCTGGCAAGGAAGGTCTGGCATTTACCAAGCTGGCTGAATCCACCAAGGGCGTGCGTATCCAGCATGTCGCTTCGGTCGGTACCATGCCCTTCGCACCGGAAAAAGGCATGGAAGAACCGGCACCGAACAAACCCAGCGCGACCAACGCGTTCGCACGGGGTCTTCAGCAGGGGGTTGCAAGCCAGGCACCCGCCAACAAGCTCAAGGTGCCAAAGGGGCCAAGTTTCGTACCAACGTAAACGTCATAACAAACCCCGCGAAAGCGGGGTTTTTATTTGGGGATCGCGTGCGCGGCGTCAGCGACCACCATGCCGCCGGGCAGAACTTCCACGGTACATGACATGCCCGCGCTGACAATCACGCGGCAACGGTCATTCGCCGCCTTCATGGTCAGACCGCGCGCGCCGATGCGTAATGTGTGTTCGCCGGTCTTGGTATCGGCATAGGACGCGCTCGGGTCCACCAGCGGCGTCAGACCAGCCACCGCCCCGCCCGCCTGTTTCTGCGTCTTGAACCAGACAAGCCCCATCAGCACGCGGGAGTTGTAGACGCCAAGGTTGAGCACAACCGACTTGCCGTCCAGAGCCCTGGCATTCATGGCGGGGTCCTGTTTTTCGATCGTGGCGCTTTCGACCATGCGTACCGGCACGTCGATGCCACGCGGCAGATATATATTCTTCCCGGTAATGTCTTTGCCATCATACCCAATTTTAACCGGCACCGGGTCAGGGCGCATAAAGGCGTTCTTCGGCTGTCCCGTGCTATCAACCGCCAGCAGATAATCACCAGGCGGCACGGGTGAGAAAATGTAATACCCATCAGCTTCAGACGACGCCGTCATGATTTTTTCACCGGCATGATTATAGAGGCTTAAAACGGACCCACGCGCCACTTCCGGGTCCGATTGCTGTTCTGACGTTCCCGGGGGCAGTCCCTGCATAAAGACTGTTCCTTCCAGCTGACCGCCGAGAACAACAGGCAAGGTCACCTCCGTCATGTGGCCCTCACGCGGTAGGACGGACACACCTTTCAATGCGGGGATCCAGAACGGATCGGCCAGTGAATTGGGCTCTATATATACGTCTGTCTGTTTAAAGCTTTGCAACTGGTCGATCCGGGCATAACCATCCTTGTCCGTGGTGGCATGGCCGCCATTTTGCGGAAGCACTACGGTGGCGTTTTCAATCGGTTCTTCACCATCATCACGCACGCCATTACCGTTTTTATCGAAGAACACGAATGCATTTAACAGGCCGCTTCCGCCCAACACCTGGTTACTAAACCGGATTTTTCCATTGTTATCCCGCATCGCCGAGAAGCTTGTATTCAACATGGCCGCAATATCGCCGTCAGAATTACGCGAGAGGCTCGGTGAAATGGTAACAGAGGGCGCGCGCCAGTTCATCTGCAGACGGTTTTCTGAATATTCTTCTTGCGGGCTTTTTATATGCTCCAATTCAAAATCAAGCGTTTCACTGACTGGCTTTTGAACGCTTATCGAAATCTACTCAACCTTATTCTCAGGCTTGATCTGGTAATCCATGTCACCCCGGATATAAAAACCCTTGAGTGATCCGCGTAATGAGCTTTCACCGTACCAGCGCGCGTCTTCAGCGTTGCTGGCGGTCGTGAAATGGACCTGCTGGTTTAAATTGATGCGGCCAAACGTAGCCGAATACCCCAGCAGCGTATCTGTTATCTGCGCATCCTGGCCGTATGCATAGTTCAGTTCAGCATTGTATCTTGGGTTACGCCCTGGGGCCCATGCCAAAGGTCCGGTGATCTGAAACTGGTTTGACAGTGTTCTCCCGGCATTAATTCCAACATTATCGCCAAATTTTTCTGTCTGCACATCAAGCTCGTTACGGAACTGGTTCGTACCGTAATCTGCGCGCGTCACCAGTTGCGCCCCCGCTTCGCCGGTATTTTCCAACGCCACGCCGGCATTCGCCAGCACACTGCCGAGTGCGGTCGATAACCCACCGTGCACGGTATGTACACGTTCACTGGAAACATCTGCCATATCGGTACGAACACCTGACGTGAGCCCGGCACTCACGGCGGTGTCGCCACCAATCGGCGTTTCATAAATTGCCGTAAGGCGCGGTTGCTGTTGGCGACCCAAATCCTGTTTGCGATAGATCTGTGTATCATCCACGGTCAGGGCCATGTCATACGCGCTGCCTGATTCCGATAATCTGTAAGGGTCAACAGGGATTATAACCGCCTGTTCCCTGATCTCGCCCTGCGGGCCGTACATTACGACGCGGAAATTGTTGTTACTGCGAAACAGATCCACATTTTCAAAACGATAAAATCCATCCACACCCGTGGTCTGGGATTCAATGAACTGGGTATTACGATATAACTCCACGTCCCAGCCGGGGGGCGCGTTGCCGGATATCCCCGTCGCCGAATTGGTGAAAACGCGCGCAGGATCGATATTAGAGACGCGCGCCCCCAATCCCTGTTTTGTCCGGGTCGCAATCGGCATACGGACAGATGTTACATCACCCAATTCATAGCGACGCGCTTTCAAAGGACCCAGCAACTCAGGCTCCAGGGTTTCACGGGTGTAACGCGCGCGCAATGCGCTCAGATTGTCCTTCTTGTTCATCTGTGCTTCGGATGTCAGGCGTCCTTTGAGAAAGTCACCATTCGCCAAAACGCTGGAGTTATAGCCGACGGTTTCTTCGCCCGTTTCACCGTCTTTATCGTAAGAATAGGTACTGCTGACGCCGACGATGGGATAACCGATTGCTTTCTCCTGCCCCTCGACCATCAGGGGGAATTGCGGCGGACCATTTGGATTGTTTATGTTTTTACGATTGCCACGTACCAATCGTTCTTCAACGGGCAGTTTCTGTGGCGCAACAATACGAATTTGCAAATTGGACAGAACGATATCGGTTTTGAATCCAAACCAGGTGGCTATCTCCTCAGGGGACGCCATGATGTCATCATCCACAATCCTGACATCGTTCAGAATGAATGTTTTGCCATCTACCGAAACGGTACGGTTTCCGACATTGAGATCAAACGGTTTATTTTCACGAATAAACCAGCCCTGCGCGGACCCGGCCATTGCATCTACGGTAATGGCAAATTGCAAAACGGAAAAATAATCGCGCAGCGATATGTAGGTTTTGCGCTTTTCAATAAGGGCATTAACGACCCCCTCAAGCTCCAGTTCCTGCAAACCAAGAGTGATGATGAATGATAGAGGGCCGTCCGGCAGCAGCATGGCTGCCTGTTTCTGTTTGGCTGAAATGCCCATAGCCGCATTAGCGGCATCGAACCCCTGGCTTATCTTGCTGACAAATTTGCGGGCAAGGTCATGAAGCGCCGCCTGTTTTGCATAGTCCATAGGCGGTGATGGTGGTGATACGGTGGACGAATCCTGAGCATGCGCATACGTGGACATCAAAAATGTCGCAGCAGCAACTGTTATGAGAAATGGACGCGCACACATACTTATACAGTTGCAAAAATTATGCCCCGACACCGATGGCTGAAAACCGCCCTGAACACGCAGAAGAGAGTCATTTCATAGAGTTAGGTGAGGATATTTTGTCCTCATTCCCATATTGAAACATCGCGTTAACCTTGTGTTATCCATTCTTAATTTATGATATTTTTATAAGTGAAAGATTCGGTCCCCATGGCGAAGAATTCGTGCGGCCGAAGATAAACTAAACAACCCGGACATGATGTCCGCAGACAGGAGAATCCTATGAGAGCTTTTTCTCGCAAAATTCTTAT
Organism: Micavibrio sp. UBA6145; assembly: GCA_002423205.1. Lineage (GTDB taxonomy): Bacteria > Pseudomonadota > Alphaproteobacteria > Micavibrionales > UBA1664 > UBA6145. Next base: position 16,886 of record DIUZ01000029.1, read on the forward strand.
TGCTACCAGTGTTGCCGCGTTAGGCCTTGGCGCTTATGGCGTTAATGCTGCACCCATGGCCGTTTTGACTGCATCCATCACATCGATCGGTGCCCTTAACGCCACCAACGTTGCCCCCATGAATTTCGGTTCATGGCTGATGACCGGCGCTGGTGGTGCCGGTGAAAAACTTGTTTTCGTTAAAAGCCCGACGACTGGCGCTGTCGTAGCAACGCCCGGCGCGACCAGTACGGCTGTATCGATTGTTGCTAACGCGATTCCCGCACAGCAAACGGTTCAGATCACAGGCGGTACTGCTGACGAAGACGGTCTGGAAATCGACGTGACCTACAGCAACCTTCAGAACTTCGGCGATACCGATGCTGTTCTGAGCGACATTACATACAATACCGACACAGAAGCAGGCAGCAATCCTCTGACCATCAGCACGCCTGCTACGGTTACGATCGTTGACGGCACCGTGGCTGAGCCTGTGTATTTCGGCGGTACGGTTACGGTAGCCGGCGTCATTGCGTCTGGCGCGAACACCGCGACCATCGACGTCACATACACCTACTAAAATATTCTGCCCTTGGAAAAAGGCGCCCTTTAGGGCGCCTTTTTTATTGGATCGGGATTATCTTTTCATCATAAACAAGCCTGTCATCATCACGGTCTCGATAAACAACTTTAAGGGTGCCGGATTCCAGTGATTTCACTTTCAGCCCCACTTCATATGTCCGCTTTGTGATTTCAGGGAAGATGTTTGCGTTGGAAATGCTGCCAATTATTTTTTCAGTTTTGCCGTCGACATGGTAGACAACGACTTTACCCAGGATGGAATAACCACTTTTTGATTTTGTCACAGGTACGTTGACATTAATCACGCCGGTTTCGGCGTTGCGCTTGACAGTCACTGTGCCGATGGATGCCGTATCCGTGTTTTCACCGACGCGATAAATAACCGGCACGGAAAATCCGAAATTAATATTTACGCCCAGGGTCGCCTGGCGCTTGTCAGCCGTATCTTCCTGCGATTGCGTTTTGGGAAGTTCGCGCACGAAAAAATGCGTGCGGTAATCGCCCGGCGGGGGAGCTTCCCCGTTCAGGCGAAGGGCAATACGGATTTTCTGGGCGCTGTTAGGTCCGAGCGTTACGCGGCGCGGTGTAAATACCAGATGCTTTGAAAGATCAAATTCGGTTGTCGATACATCGGATTTCACGTACCGGCTGCCTTCTTCCATCATGCGATAGAATGTCCAGCCCATGTCGTAACTGCTGATGTCAGGATTCGTATTTACGATGGTGATATCGGCGTAACGGTTGCGGTTTTCGATCATCACGATCATCGGTGTTACCGCGATGCCCGCCCGTGCCGGCAACGGCCATGCGGTCAAACAGCCCAGAGCCATAAGTAATGCACATAGAAAACGCGACAGTCTGGAACGCATAGCAACCTCATTTGATTAATAATTTATCTCAACGTTTATCTGGCCCGTGAACACGCCACGACCATATCCTGAACCGTTACCTGAAGTCTCCACGGTCGCGCCCAGCACCAGGGGCAAATCACCCACGCCGTCTGTCACCAATGGCGAGTCCGACTGAAACGAGGTCATGGTAAAAACTTCACCCCCGCCAGTGGTCAGGGCCTGCCCCTGGGAAAAATCCAAGCTATTGATGACCGTGTTGATAGGCAGGTCCCCCAGGACATAGATACCTTTCTGTGGACTGCGGACACGCACAAGCTGCGGTGAATTGCTGGACGACCCATCGGTATTGATCGTCACTGAATACGCGCCTGCATTGCCGGGAATAAACCAGGTACCGAAATTGATCGCCTGCGTCGTGTTGACAGTGACCGCATGCGCGGGCGCGGCGAATGCCAAAAACAGGCCCGCCAACACCAGTAGACGCATGAAGAAAAAATGCATGGCTCAAGTTTTAACTTTTAGGCCATGTGGTTACAAGCGCGGTGGCGCAATTCCCTACAACTTCGATGGATAGGCACATTGTCCTTGTGCTCATTGACGGGATTCCTGCGAAGCAGGTATCATAACGATGGGGGCGAATCAGCGTAAGTTTCTGTTTTTTCACAAAAAACACTCGCGTTGTTCTCCTTGGGCTCAAACTTGGACCGGGTTTTCTTCCCTGATGTCCGTATCATCAACAGTTCAGCCGGGGTTCTCCGGTCGTTCTGCAATGTTATTGAAACTAAAAACCAGCGCCGTTTACGCGCTGGCTTTTGGTGTTTGTGCGGTTTTGTCCGCATGCAGCCCAAGCGCATCGTCCTCCGTCAAAAACGCCGCTGCCCCTGCCAGTGTATCCAGCCAGCCGACCATAGCCCCCATCACCGCCCTGCCCCCCGGCGCTGATTCCCGGCCGCTGCAACCCGGCCAGAGCGGAACGACGTATATGCCCAATGGCCTGCCTGCGCTGATGCCGGCCAGCAAGGGTCTGAATGCGGATCAGTTATTCGCGGAAAAACTATCCAGTGACGACGCGCGCCTGAAACGCCTGGAAAATGCGGTGGCAGATCTGCGCCGTGAATTCGATGCGGTGAAACCCGCGATCATCCGCCTGAGCGCGGTTGAAGCGGACATGGAAGAACTCGTCACACAATTGCAATCGCTTGCCCCCGGCGCTGTACCGCCCCCCGCCATGCCGGGTCAGGCCAATATCAACGATGCGACCACCATCCCCGATATCGGGCCGATGACGGACAACGCCGCTGCCGACCTGGTGAACGAGCTCAAGGTTGCACCGGTGCCTGTTGCGCCGGTGGTGGCAGAAAAAACCATCGCACCCGTTGCCGCTATAGCGCCCATTACAGCGCAGAATGAATCGCAAAAGGCCGAAGCCGCTGAAAAAGCCGCTAACAAGCCCACGACTGCCTCCGCGCCGCAGGCAAGCATTGCACCGATTGCCACCTCACCGTCGTCAGCCGCGCCCATAGTCGCGAAGCCGGTTGCGCCTGTTGCATCTGCACCCGTAGTGGCCGCAGTGCCGGGTCAGGCTGTCGTGAAAGGCGTGCGTATTGCCGACCGTGAGGGTACGACGCGCATTGTCATCGACATGTCCGACGCCACGCCGTTTACGCACAGCATCGATAACGTGAACCGCGTGCTGATCATCAAACTGCCGAACGTGACATGGCAGGCCGCGCGCAAGGGCACATCAAATTCCGCATTGGCATCCGCGTGGGCCATGGCCAGTGACGGCCAGACCACAGTGCTGGCGATCAACCTTAAAAAGGCTGCGAGCATCACATGGAGCAGCAGCCTTCCAGCGAGCGGGAACCTGCCGCATCGCGTCGTCTTCGACCTGAAGCCGTCCCCCTGAGCCCGGGATAGTTTCAGGTCGTACCAATAGCGCCTCTGGCTGGCCGGTAGCCAGCTGGAGGCGTCTATTGAATTTCTGAAAGTGCGGCGGCGACGGTGTCGGCCGCCCAGTCGAGCTGGTCCTGTTCGATCACCAGCGGCGGCGCAAAACGCACGACCGTGCCATGCGTGTCTTTCGACAGCAGGCCTTTTTCGAGCAGCTTGTCGCAGACCTGGCGTGCACTGGCGCGCGCAGGGTCGATTTCCATGCCGATCAACAGGCCCTTGCCGCGTACATCCTTGATCAGCGGCGAATTGATGGCGCTAAGGCGGCGCATCATATGTTCGCCCAATCGTGCGGAGCGTTCGGCGAGTTTGTCTTCCTGAATGATTTTAATCGCCTCGATGCCGATGGCGGCAGCAATAGGGTTGCCGCCAAAAGTTGATCCATGCGATGCGACGTCCAGCACGTCCATCACATCCTGACGCGCAAGGAAGGCGGATACGGGATAGATACCGCCGCCCAACGCCTTGCCGAGCATCAAGCCGTCGGGACGCTCAATTTCATACTGGAAGCAGAAGTCCTTGCCGGTGCGTGCCATGCCGGTCTGGATCTCGTCGATCATGAACAGGACATTATGCTTGCGGCAGATTTCCTGCGCCTTTGCGATCCAGCCTTTGGGCGGGATCAGAATACCGCCCTCACCCTGAATGGGTTCAGTCAGGAAGGCGCATGTATCGGGCGTGATGGCGCGTTCCAGCGCATCGAGATCACCAAACGGAATCAGATCAAACCCCGGCGTCAGCGGGCCGAAGCCGCGCTTGTAATCGGCGTCGCCGGAAAAACTGATAATGGTCGTGGTGCGGCCATGGAAGTTGCCGTCACTGACGATGATACGCTGTTTTCCATCAGGAATTTTTTTGACGTCGCAGCCCCAGCGGCGCGCAGCCTTCACGGCGGTCTCCACCGCTTCGGCACCGGAGTTCATGGGCTGGACGACATCCATGCCCGTGAATTTGCAGATCAGTTCGGCGAATTCGCCAAGACGGTCGGTGTGGAACGCACGTGCAGGCACATCAAGCCGGTCGAGCTGTTCGATCACGGCATTTTTAATGCGCTGGTTCAGGTGACCAAACGACACCGCGCTGTAGGCGGAGAGAAAATCGAGATATTTTTTGCCTTCAGTGTCCCACAACCACACGCCTTCACCCTTGTTCAGGACAATGGAAAGCGGCTTGTAGATTTGCGCGAGATACTTGCGCTCGCGGGCGATATAATCGGCAGTGCTTTTCGGTGCTTCTGTCATGGATTTGCCCCGTTTTTGCGATAGTATAATTATAGCATAAAATTCAACGACTTACGAACGCGGTGCAGCATGACCATTCTCCCCTTCAAACGCGCGGAAAACCGCCAACAGCACCCCCCTTTAATTAATCTTCCGCCGCTGACTTTGTACCTGATGGCGGCAATTATTCTGATCCAGATCGCGTTTACATTCGCACCCGCATCCATTGTGCATGTGTGGGGTTACAACCTGGCATTCGTGCCGGCGCGTTACACCAATCCGGAGATGTTCAGTGTTTTCGCATTCACGTCGCTGCTGACGCATCTATTCATGCATGGCGGGTGGATGCACGTCATTATGAATGCGGCCATGCTGGCGGCATTCGGATCTGCGTGCGAGCGCATGTTCGGGCGCGTGCGCATGATGGTGTTCTTTCTCTTAAGCGGTTTTGTCGGCGCGTTCGTGCAATTCGCGCTGTCGCCGTTTTCACCCATTCCCATGATTGGATGTTCCGGCGCGCTTTCCGGCATGTTTGCCGCCGTGATCATCCGCCTGATGGAATCGGGGCAGATGCCCGTCGGACGTTTCGGTATCTGGGGCATCGCCGTGTTCTGGGTCGGATTGTCATATCTTACAACACTGATCGGCGGGCAAAGCGGGCTTGGCAATGTGGCGTGGGCGGCCCATGGCGGCGGGTTTGTCGCCGGCATCCTGCTTATGAAGCTTACATATTTCAGCCGCGCTTAAATCGACTTCTCGCCCTTGAGCTTGGCGGTCACATCTTTGATCAGTGTTTCGTCTTTTTCCTTGTCCGCGTGATCCAGCGCGCGCTGCCACTGGTAACGTGATTCCAGCGTGCGTCCCGTTTTGGCATAGACATCGCCAAGGTGGTCATTGAGAACCGGATCATAGGGTTTCAGCGAAACCGCGTGTTCCAGCAGCAGGGTCGCCTCAGCATACTGGCCCTGACGATAAAAGACCCAGCCCATGGAATCGGTGATGTATGCATCGCTGGGCGCACGCGACAGGGCGCGGGCCAGCATTTCGCGCGACTGTTCCAGATGCATGTTCTTGTCAGCCCAGCTATACGCCAGGAAGTTGAGAACCTGCGGATTATCCGGGCGGTATTCCAGCGCGGTTTTCAGATCGGCCTCAGCCTTGTCCCACTGATCCATTTCGTCGTAGGTCATGGCGCGTACGAAATACAGCGACCACAAATCGTCATCGACCTTGCCGCCTGACAGTTCAACCGCCTGATTATAGGCACCTGTCGCTTTTTTGAATTCCTTGCCCTGGCGGTAGATTTCACCCAGCGCGTAGGCCACGCGCGGTTCCGGTTTTTTCTCCATCAGGGATTCAAGAATGCGGATGGCTTTGTCCTGTTCGCCCTGTCCCGCGCGGAGTTCGGCCAGGCGCACTTGCGTGTCGACATAATCAACGTCGTTTGGCTGCACCGATGAAAAGACGCTGACGGCGTCGTCGAGGCGGCCCTGTTCTTCGAATACGCTGCCGATCAAAAGCGGCAGGCCCGGCACATCGGGGCGCACCATGCGGCCCAGTTGCGCGAAGATCAGCGCGGAATCACCGGCACGGTCGGCCATCATCATCTGCGCCAGATCCATAAACGCCATGCCCACGCCTGCGGTTACACCCTGCATGTGGAAGGCGTATTGCGGCTTCATGATCGGGGTCTGGCCCTGGTTGAGCGCCTCGAGCATCGCCTTGGCGTTGCGGTCCATGGGGTTGAGACGCAAAGCTTCCGTCAATGCGGCGCGGGCCTGATCGGCGCGACCGGCACGGATATTATAGGCCGCAACCATCAGCGTTCCCTGCGGCGTCAGCGGAATGCGCGCCAGCGCATCGAACACCTTGTTGGCGACATCTTTCTGGCCCGACCATTCCGCCGCGAGGCCGCGGTGCAATGCCTGTAACAGCGACAAACCATCAACGGCGGAATCCAGTGGTTGTTTCTGGCCAGCGCGCACCCAGTTGGCGAGCACCGGTTGTACGAACGCCATCAAAGCGGGGGAGCGCAGCGTGGACATTTCTTTTTGCGCGGTGGCAAGGTCGCCGCCGCGAATGGCCTGCGCCATCAGGACGATGGATGCCAAATCACGCCCGTCACCCGCGGGCGATACGTCGACGGCTGCATCTTTCGGCGCGGTTTTATGAAGTTTTTGCGCGTACTGAACCGCGCGGTCGAATTGCCCGGCAGACAGCGCCAGCAGCATCATGCGCGTCTGGGTCGTGATATCGCTGGAGGCCGGGTTTGAAAGTTTATCAAGATACGTATTGGCCATGGCCCAGTCGCGCTGGCCTTGCGCGAAATTGGCGGCCAGAATGGTGCCGGTCACGGTTTCGTTCGGTGCCCAGTTTTTGTCCATCGATCTACGCGCGGTGTGCGGTTCGGTATCATTGCGCTCAAGATTGCGACGATGGCCGTCCGCAATGGCGAAGGCCAGAAACGCAACGGAAGCAACAAGGGCAAGGCTGGAAAAACGGCGTGTGATCATAAAACTTCTATATAGGTCAGTTATTGGCGGTTTTAAATTATTTTACATGGCACCGTAATTCGGACCGCCGCCGCCCTGCGGCACGGTCCAGATGATATTCTGCGACGGGTCCTTGATATCGCAGGTTTTGCAATGCACGCAGTTCTGCGCGTTGATCTGGAAACGTTTTTTACCGTCACCTTCTTCAACCACTTCGTACACGCCAGCCGGGCAATAGCGTTGCGCGGGTTCAGCATAAACAGGCAGGTTCACACCAATGGGAATGGACGGATCACGCAGCTTGAGATGGCTGGGCTGGTCTTCTTCGTGGTTGGTGTTGGAAATAAAGACCGATGACAGGCGATCAAACGTCAGCCTGCCATCCGGTTTCGGATAATTGATCGGTTTGTAATCGACGGCTTTGCCGGTCTGCGCGTAGTCGGCATGGTTTTTAAACGTGAACGGCAAAAGCCAACCACCGATGGTCTGGAACGCGGCGTTGAGCAGGCCCAGAAACATACCGTGATTGAATCCGGGGCGGATGTTGCGGATTTTGTACAATTCCTTGTACAGCCAGCTTTTGCGGAACAGTTCTTCGTAATCCTGGCCGGAATGGATGGCCTCAGCCGCAAGCATGCCTGATTTGATGGCGGCGTGGTTGCCCTTGATCTTGGGTACGTTCAGGAAACCCGCCGCATCACCGACCAGCATGCCGCCGGGGAATGTGAGTTTCGGTTGCGATTGCAGCCCGCCTTCGACCAGTGCGCGTGCGCCGTAAGCAATACGCTTGCCGCCTTCGAGATAGGCGCGGATGGCGGGGTGGGTTTTGAAACGCTGCATCTCTTCAAACGGTGAAAGATACGGGTTGCGGTAGTCGAGGCCGGTGACAAAGCCGATGGAAATTTTGTTGTCGGCCATGTGGTACATCCACGAGCCGCCATAGGTTTTTGAATCCAGCGGCCAGCCCAGCGTGTGAATGCATTTGCCTGTCTTGTGTTTTTCGGACGCAATTTCCCAGATTTCCTTCACGCCCAGCGCGTAGGTCTGGGGAGATTTATCTTTGCGCAGGTCATATTTTGCGATGACGGATTTGGTGAGTGAGCCGTGGCAACCCTCCGCCAGAATGGTCAAGCCCGCATGCAATTCCATGCCCGGCTGATACTGCGCGGTTTGTTCGCCGTGTTTGCCAATGCCCATGTCGCCCGTCCCAACACCAATGACGATATCATTGACGTAGAGCATTTCAGCAACGGCAAAGCCCGGATAGATTTCAACGCCTAAGCCTTCCGCCTCTTTCGCAAGCCAGCGGCCGAGTTCACCGAGCGAGATGATGTAATTGCCCTTGTTGTGCATCTGCGGCGGGGTCGGCAGCGTGATGGCGGCCTTTTCCGTCAGGAAGACGAAATGGTCTTCCGCGGCTTGCACAGTCAGCGGCGCGCCGCGTTCTTTCCAGTCGGGGAACAGTTCATTCAGGGAGCGCGGTTCGAAGACTGCGCCGGACAGCAAATGCGCGCCGACCTCCGAGCCCTTTTCCAGCACACAGACGGTGCGGTTCGGGTCCAGTTGTTTCAAACGGATAGCGGTGGCGAGACCGGCAGGGCCGGCGCCAACGATAACCACGTCATATTCCATGACAGCGCGGTCAGGACGGATAGGATCGGACATCAGTATAAGCCTGACTTTGAAATTCAGGGATTCGTCTGTTACGACTATGGCATTCACTTGAGATCATTAAAAGACCATGAGCCACAGGTAATTGGTATGGGACAAAGGTTTAGATAGCGATGGGACACCCGCTTGCCGACGCGTTGCAGTGGCATATCGACAATGGTGTCGATGTGCCGGTTGGCGATACCCCCATCAACCGTACGGCCAAGGCTGAGCCCCCCATAAACCCGCCGGTTTCAGCCAATAACACCCATGACGCCATGATCCCGGCGCTGGCGCGGTCCGCCCCGGCTTCCGTCCCGTCGGGCAGCTTCAATACCCAGAAACAAAACGCCATTGATGCCGCCCGTGCGTGCCAGACGCTGGAACAGCTGCGGGAGGCGATTCGGGCCTATGACGGGCTGGACGTTAAACGCAGCGCCACCAACATGGTCTTTGCCGACGGCAACCCGGAAGCGCGCGTCATGGTTATCGGGGAAGCGCCGGGCGCAGATGAAGACCGCCAGGGCCTGCCCTTTGTCGGCGTATCCGGCCAGTTGCTGGACAAGATGTTCGACTGTATCGGGCTGAACCGCGCCAACCCGGATACGAAGCACGCCTTATATATAAGCAACATCCTGAACTGGCGTCCGCCGGGCAACCGTACACCGACTGATGCTGAAATCGCGCTGGCCCTGCCGTTCGTTGAGCGGCACATCGCCATAGCCAAACCGCAGTTTCTGGTGCTGGCCGGGGCCGTTGCCGCCAAGTCAGTCCTGAACATGGACCAGCCGATCAGCAAGCTGCGCGGCAAGATGTACGACTATAATTTCGTGACGCCGGGAATCGGCGACGACCTGCCGCCTTTCGCGGCTGCACCCAAAATCCTGGCCACGTATCACCCGTCCTTCCTGTTCAGCACCCCGGTGCAGAAGCGCAAGGCATGGCAGGATCTGTTGATGCTTCAGGCCGCCATCAGCACTTAGAAAAGAGTCATGACTCACAAACAGATGAGGCATATCCCTTTGATTGCGCGTTAAAAAATCCGGCGCAAAAGCTGGTATTTTTCCCGAAATAAAATTACAAGATTATGAAATTACCCCGGCGGGATGACTCGACTCTTGGATTTTAAGGGTCTAATCCGCTTACAGGTATGATTTTGAAATCGCTGACAAAGACGGGCATTGCCGCCCTGATGCTGAGCATCGTTTTCGCTGCGTCCGTACCGGCGCGGGCGAACACGCTCGCGCAACAACTGGCTGCATCATCGGGCAGCGGATCCATCGACGGCGCTGCCGTACCGCAAAGCCAACTGGACAAGATGCGCCTGTCCGACCGCGACATCGCCACTTACCGCAAGATCTTCACGGCACAGCGCCGCAACGACCAGGGTACGGTCAAGGCACTGGGCAAGAAACTCGACGACCCGTCCCTGATGGACTGGGCGCATATGAAGAAGAATATCCCGGGGTCCCTGTGGCTGCCGCAGACCGTGGCCGAGCGCCCGCGTGAATACCGCAGTATCCTGCCCCGCACCGACAAACAACAGGAAGCCGCCGACAACATCGCCCTGTCCGTCGCGCTTTTGATCCGCACCGATGACAGCGACCGCGCCATGGGCGTGGTCAGCCGTGCCAGCGCGCGCGGCACGATCGACCGGATCGAAGGCGCGCAGCTCTGGGCCATGCTGGCGGGGGCTTATCTGTATGAAAACGACCCGCGCCGCGCGCTGGCCCTGTCGCACAAGGCCTTGCAGATCGGCGGGCTGGTCGTGCCGCAGGCGGCATGGATTGCCGGGCTTTCGAGCTGGAAACTGGGCGAGTACCAGCGCGCCGGGCTTTATTTTGCGTGGGTGCCGAAATCACCCTATGCCGATCCGTGGCTGCGTTCGGCATCAGCGTACTGGGTCGCACGCACCATGATGCGTACGGGCCAGTATAATGATGTCAGCGCATGGCTGCGTGAAGCGGCCAAGCAACCGCGCAGTTTTTACGGCCTGATCGCCACGCGTGCGCTGGGCGCGCGATTTGACTTCAACTGGTCGGTGCCGCCGTTTTCGGTCAGCCACCTCAAAACACTGGCGCGTTATCCCGGTGCGGTACGCGCGCTGAAACTGGCGCAGGTGGGCCAGCTGGACATGGCGCGTCTTGAACTGGCGCTGCTGGACGCCAACGCCGCCAAGCAATGGCGCGAGGCGCTGGCATCGCTGGCGGTGGCGGCACTGAAACCGGACGCGGCCATTTCGGTAGCGTCGCTTCTGGAGCACCCATCGGGCGGCAAAGTGGATACCGCCCTTTACCCCATCGCGCCGTGGCAACCCAAGGACGGGTACCGTCTGGACCCGGCGCTGATCAATGCGTTTATCCGCCAGGAATCGCGTTTCAAACCGGCGGCCGTGAACAAGGAAAGCGGGGCGGCGGGGTTGTTGCAGCTTATGCCGCGCACCGCGCGTGCGGTTGACCGCAAGACCGACAAATCGCAACTGACCAACCCGGAAACATCGATGATGCTGGGCCAGAAATACCTGGAAGAATTGCTGGAGCGTACGGAAGGCAATCTGTTCGAGGCCGCCATTGCCTATAACGCCGGTCCCGGCAACCTTGCGTCATGGAAACAGCGTTTTGCCGATGTCAGCGACCCGTTGCTGTTCGTTGAACTGGTGCCGTTTGCGGAAACGCGGGGCTATGTCCAGCGGGTCATGGCCAATTACTGGATCTACAGCTTGCGCATGGGGTCCGGCGCGGCGCGCGGCGTGGCATCACTGGACAACGTCGCGGCAGGCCAGCATGCGCAGTACATCCCGGCCACCAACCGCGGCACCACCGCCATCGTGCTTGGCGAACTTAAATAAGCGCGAGCAGCCGCGCGTGTAGCGCGGGATCACCGCAGGCCAGCGATTCACCGTTACAGAAATCCAGACTCGGCACGCGGCCCGACCAGTCGGTGATGACACCGCCGGCGCCCTGAATAATCGGCACCACCGCCATCAGATCATGCGCCTTGAGATGCGCCTCACACACCAGATCGCACAGGCCGGATGACAACAGACCGTAAGCGTAGGAATCGCCGCCATAGGTCACGAAACGCGACTGTCCGGCCATGGCCCCCAACACCATTTTTTCGCGCTCGGTCGTAAACATGTCGGGCGTGGTGGTCACGAAGGCGGGTTCGCCCTCACACGCTCTTGTGTGACATAGATGCCCGTTAAACGTGGTCATGCCGGCGGCGCCGATCCAGCGTTCATTCGCAACCGGCTGGTCGATGCAGCCGATGACGGGTTGCCCGTCAATGCACAGGGCGATCAGGGTTGTGAAGGTGGCGCGACCCACGGCAAAGGCCTTGGTCCCGTCAATGGGGTCGATGACCCAGACGCGGCCCGAAATCCCAGGCGTAATCCCGAATTCTTCCCCCTGAATGCCGTCATCCGGATAACGATCCGCGATCATGGCGCGCAGGGTCTGTTCGGTGGCCTGATCAGCCTCCGTCACGGGGTCGTGATGGGTTTTGGTTTCCGTTTTGAAGGACTTTCGAAAATACTGGCGGATAACCTTGCCGGACTCGTCCGCCAGGTCGTTCATAAAGGCGATTGTCTCTTGCATTTCGGGTTACCCCTTGTCACTAATAATGGGTTCAAAATCAGTCTTACAAGGTGTTTTATCCATGGTTTCGGTCAAGGACATTCGTTCCGAGTTTCTCAATTTCTTTATCAATAAGGGGCACACGCATGTGGCGTCCAGCCCGCTTGTCCCGCAAAACGACCCGACCCTGATGTTCGCGAACTCCGGCATGGTGCAGTTCAAGAACGTTTTCACCGGACAGGAAAAACGCCCCTACACCCGCGCCACCACCTCGCAAAAATCCGTGCGCGCCGGCGGCAAGCATAACGACCTTGATAACGTCGGGTACACCGCACGCCACCACACATTCTTTGAAATGCTCGGCAACTTTTCGTTCGGCGATTATTTCAAGGACGACGCGATTGCCTTCGCGTGGGAACTGGTGACCAAGAATTTCGGCATGGACAAGGACAAGCTGCTTGTCACCGTGCACACATCGGACGAAGACGCCGCCGCGATCTGGAAGAAAGTCGCGGGCCTTGATGACACACGCATCATCCGCATTCCGACCAATGACAATTTCTGGATGATGGGTGATACCGGCCCGTGCGGTCCGTGCTCGGAAATTTTTTACGACCAGGGCCCGACGCTGGCCGGTGGCCCCCCGGGTTCGCCCGATCAGGACGGCGACCGTTTCCTTGAATTCTGGAACCTCGTCTTCATGCAGTACGAACAGGAACCGGACGGCAAAGGCGGGCATATCCGCAAGCCCCTGCCCAAACCGTCGATCGATACCGGCATGGGTCTGGAACGTATTGCCGCGTTGATGCAGGGCAAATTCACCAACTACGATATCGACCTGCTCCGTTCGCTGATCGAACATGTCGCGCAAATCACCGGCGTGAATCCGGATGGCCCCATGGCGGCGTCGCACCGCGTGATCGCGGACCATCTGCGCTGCTCGGCATTCCTGCTGGCAGACGGCGTCATGCCGTCGAACGAAGGCCGTGGTTACGTGCTGCGCCGTATCATGCGCCGTGGCATGCGCCATGCGCATATTCTGGGCGCGAAAGAACCGCTGATGTACAAGCTGGTCCCGACGCTGGTGTCCACCATGGGCGAGGCATATCCGGAACTGATCGCGGCGTCGGCCCTGATTACCGAGACTCTGAAACTCGAGGAATCCCGCTTCAAGCGCACGCTGGAACGCGGCCTGAAACTGCTGGACGACGAAACCGCGTCGCTCTCGCAGGGCGGCACGCTGTCGGGCGACACGGCGTTCAAGCTGTATGACACATATGGCTTCCCCATCGACCTGACGGCCGATGCGTTGAAATCCAAGGGCATTGCCGTGGACATGGCCGGTTTTGATACCGCCATGGAAGCGCAGAAGGCAGAAGCACGCAAACACTGGGCCGGTTCAGGCGATGCGGGCGATGCCAAAATCTGGTTCGAGGTGCTGGAGCAATTCGGCCCGACGGAATTCCTGGGCTACACGCAGGACAGCGCGGAAGGCAAAGTGCTGGCCATGATCCGCGAAGGCGCGCGCGTGACCGAAGCCAAAAAGGGCGACAAGGTGTGGATCGTCACGAACCAGACGCCCTTCTACGCCGAATCCGGCGGCCAGATTGGCGATATCGGTTCGATCTCCGGCGAAAAATCCAAGGGCGACGTATTCGATACGCATAAACATCTTGGCAAGGTCTGGGCGCATGGCGTCACGATCACCGAAGGTACGATCAAAGAAGGCGACGCGGTTGAACTTCTGATCAACGTCGCCCGCCGCAATGACATCCGTGGCAGCCATTCCGCCACGCACTTGCTGCACGAAGCCCTGCGCCGCCGTCTTGGCACGCATGTTTCGCAAAAAGGGTCACTGCAATCCGAAGGCCGCACGCGTTTTGACATTTCGCAGCCTTTGCCGCTGACGGCGGAAGACATCGCGATTGTCGAAGCCGAAGTGAACGACCGTATCCGCATGAACACACCGGTGACGACCCGCGTTATGCCGCTGGATGAAGCGCGCGAGTCGGGTGCGATGGCGTTGTTCGGTGAGAAATACGAAAACGAAGTGCGTGTGGTCTCCATGGGTGGCATGGACGAAGGCGCGAACAAAGAATACTCGGTCGAACTCTGCGGCGGCACGCATGCCAAGCGCACGGGTGATATCGGTGCGTTCCACATTGTTGCTGAATCAGCCGTCTCGGCCGGTATCCGCCGGATCGAAGCCATGACCGGGCATCAGGCACTGGCGTATCTGAAGGGTCGCGACGCCTTGCTGCAACGTACGGCATCGGCATTGAAATCAAATACGGAAGATGTGCTCAGCCGTGTTGAGGCGCTGCTGGAAGACAAGAAACGCCTTGAAAAAGAAGTCACCGATCTGCGTCGTAAAATGGCGGCGGGCGGCGGTGCAGCCGCAGGCGCGGATGATTTCCGTGAAATCGGCGGCGTGAAATTCACCAGCCGTGTTCTGCAGGATATGCCCGCAGGCGATCTGAAACCCCTGGCCGATGATCTGAAATCCAAACTGGGTTCGGGTGTCATCGCGCTTGTGGCCGTCAATGACGGCAAGGCATCGCTGGTCGTTGCGGTGACGGATGATCTGGTCAAGAAATTCTCGGCTGTAGACCTGGTCAAGGCCGGCGCGGAAGCGCTGGGCGGCAAAGGCGGCGGTGGCCGTCCCGACATGGCACAGGCAGGGGGTCCGGATGGTTCGAAAGCTGACGAAGCCGTCAAAGCGATTGAAAGCAAACTGGCGGCGTAATGGCACTCCATCTCGGGATTGGTCCGCATAAGGGGCGGGAGCTTGAGTTGATGCTGGCGGGCGTGAAGAAATGCGCGCTGTTCAGTGATGCCCTTCCCGCGTCCGGTGAAATTCCGGAAGATATCATTCCTGAGAAGGCGTTTGCGCCGTATGTGGCATCGGGGCAGTTCCTGCGCATCGCGCGGGACTTTCATATTGCGGGTCAT
>DIUZ01000011.1 GCA_002423205.1 Micavibrio sp. UBA6145
CCGGATTGCGGTTGCTGAGCAGCCTGATTATTCGGCTGTTCGCTTGCGCCCGGGAAAGATGCTTGCGGATTTCGCTTATGAAACACTGCGTTAACCCCCCATTTTTAAGTTGCACGTCACATGATGAAAAAGAGTCATTCACTCCGGCCGAAACCAGTGATGCGTGATATTCAAATTCTCTTGCGATGGGGGCAACCTAGCATGCGTGTTTTGCCGAAATCAAGAATCAAAAATGGAAAATTTTTTACGCGAAATATTATTTTATATTGATTTTTGAAAGCCATGGGAGGCAGTCCTCCCAAACCTTATGAATTGTGATGAATTACCTGTACAAATAGCAAAGTGGAGCCGGATTCAAACGATTACAGGGCGTCTTTAAAAGCCGCCCTGTACATTGTTCTTAAAAGTTATCCACAGGCTGGTTAAGCCGCCAGACGCCAAAAATGCAGGGGCGCATTGTGCTCATGGGCCGGTTTCATAACCTGTCCTTTGACAGCGACCACAATCGCCTCGACTGCCGCAGGCAGGTCACGGGTGGTTTTGTATCGCTGTGCGTTCATGCCGAACTGATCGAAGAAAACACGCATCGAGCGGCGTGCGCGCAATTCGCAAAAAACATCATTGCGGTCAGTGATCACAACCGGCTGTGCACGGATCGCATCAGCCCAGCCTTGGTCTGGGTAGCAATAGTCGTTCGGCACGGCAATCTGCATGCCGTTATACAACGCGCTCAGATTGGCTTCGGCGTCTTCACGCGAAATGTGCAGTGAAAAACCAGCCGGGCTTTTTGCCAGACCCTGACCAGCTTTGGTCCATTCAATACGTAAGGCGGAAATACTCATCATGCGCTCCCATTCTTAGCGGGACGGAATATGTAATCCCATTCACGCCGGAACGCAAATTTCACCTAACTGCCATGATAGTGATCGTAAATGAGCTTGGCCGTGGCCTTATTGACGCCGGGGACAGCTTCCAAGTCTTTAAGACCGGCATTCTCAACCGCCTTGGCGGACCCGAAATGGGCCAGTAACGCCTTCTTCCGGGTCGGGCCGATCCCGGCCACTTCATCCAGCGACGATGAAATCATGGCCTTGCTGCGCTTGGCCCGGTGGGCGCCAATGGCAAAGCGGTGCGCCTCATCCCGCAGGCGCTGCATATACATCAGGCCGGAATCATCGAAGTCGAGCTGAAACGGTGCCTTGCCCTTGCGGTGAAATTGCTCCCGCCCTGCGTTGCGGTCCGGGCCTTTGGAAATGGCCACCACGCAAAACTGGTCCGCAATGCCAAGCTGGGCCAGCACCTCGTTACAGACATTGAGCTGTCCCACGCCGCCGTCGATCAGCACCAGGTCCGGCCAGTGCTCGGGGTCCCCCTGACGCCCTTCTTCCAGCGCGCGGGTAAACCGGCGGCTGAATACCTCACGCATCATGGCAAAGTCGTCGCCCGTGTCCGTGGTCTTGATATTGAACTTCCGGTAAGCCGATTTTTTAAACCCTTCCGGCCCCGCCACCACCATGGCGCCGATCTTGTTGGTGCCCTGCACGTGGCTGTTGTCATAGATCTCGATACGCTGCGGCGTCTCGGCAAGTTCGAATATCTCCTGCATGCGTTGCAGCCCCATCGTATCGCCCGCACGTTCAATGCGGTGACGCTGCAACGCATGCCTGGCGTTACTGCACACAAAATCCAGAATACGCCGGCGGTCGCCGCGCGACGGCGCGCTGATGGATAGCGCATAGCGGGTATGATGCATTTCACGAAGCGCAGCCTCGATCAGCTTTGCCTCCTCCACGACATGCGATGTAAAAATGTCTTTCGGGGGCGTGCGGCTGGCATAAAACTGCGGCAGGAACGCCGACAGGATCGCCTCGTCGCTGTCATCCGCGCCAACCCGCGGGAAATACGATTTATTGCCGAAATTCTGCCCCTGCCGGAAGAAAAACACCTGCACGCAGACCAGCGCCCCGTCCCGCGCCAGCGCAAACACGTCGGCATCATCCACATTCTGGACATTGATATCCTGTTTCAGCTGAATATGATTCAGCGCCTGCACCCGGTCGCGGTATGTCGCGGCTTCCTCGTAATCCATGCGCTCAGACGCGTACTGCATCGCCTGCGAAAACCGTTCGATGATGGCGCGGCTCTTGCCGGACAGAAACTGTTTCGCTTCATCCGCCTGCTGGGCATATTGCTCCTTGGTTACATACCCCACGCAGGGTGCGGTGCAACGCTTGATATGATATTGCAGGCACGGACGCGCGCGGCTTGCGAATATGGAATCCGAACAATTGCGCAGCAAAAACGCCCGCTGCAAAACCCCGATGGTTTCATTGACGGCATAGCCCGATGCGAACGGCCCGAAATAATCGCCGTCCTTGTCCTGTACCCCGCGGTATTTTTCGACACGCGGAAAATCATGCGTGCCGGACATGCGGATATACGGGAAAGATTTATCATCCTTGAGCAGGATGTTATACCGCGGGCGCAGTTTTTTGATCAGGTTCGCTTCCAGCAGAAGCGCCTCGATTTCCGTGTGGGTATGGATAATCTCCATCCGCACCGTTTCGGCCACCATGCGCTGTAACCGCTTGGGCAACTGGTCCCAGCGTGTATAAGACACCACCCGGCGCTTCAGCGCCCGCGCCTTGCCCACATATAACGGGTCGTCGTTAACCCCGAGCATGCGGTAAACCCCCGGCGAATCCGGCAGGTTCTGGACTTGCGCCCGAATGATCTCGATACCCTCGTTAATACCCATAGGGGACAGAATTTAGTGCTAAAACTTGCCATAGGCAAATCAAAGAGGTAATTTCCTATCATGTCCCCACCGGATAAAACCAGGAATGCTCTAAAACGTCTGATCGCCGACAGCGGCGTCGACATGGCGACCGTCTCCAGGGCGATCGGTAAAAACCATGCGTATATCCAGCAATACCTGACCCGGGGTGTCCCGGCTGAACTGGGGTATAAAACCGCACTGGCACTGGCTGACTATTTCGGTTGCGGCCTGGATGTTCTCGGCCTGCGCGTGCCCACGGCACCGTCCAACGACTCCCCCCGCGCGCGCCATCCGCTGCAATCCATCCGCAAGCTGGTGGGTTTATCACCGGCCCAATTCGCCCGTGCCCTGAATGAAGACGAAAAAACGGTCGCTGAAATTGAATCCGGCAAACACCCGCTGACCGAAAAAATGCTCCTCAAGATCTGCCGCACATTTCAGATCGACCCGGAAGACATGGCGGAATACGCGCCCGCATTTTCACCGGATGAACGCGTTACGCTCCTGCGCATCCGCGGCCTGACGCCCATGCAGCGCCGTGAAATGGAAAAACTTTTCCGCAAATTTGAAAAAGAACGCGCTTAAGCCCTTCTGCGCCACTCTACGCGCATTTTTGGGACCCATGAGTTTCATCAGATATTCGCGGCGCATGGAATGGTAATCCTTGTGCGCGATGAACCATAATTTCAGCTCGTCGCTGATGCGGCGATGAATAACCGCCCCCTCTGCCGCACCGTATAATCGTGCCAGCGGGTCGGCTTGTACATTCTGCGCCTGTTGCCACATGCGGTATGCCACGATCTGCGCGCGCAGCCGGTCGCGGTATCGTTCGCACAATTCAGACATGTGTTTAATATCCATGAACTGAATGTCGAAACGCGCCACGCGCGCGCGGCCGAACAACAAAGCCTGCGCCTCGGTCTTGCCAAAGCGCGCTTCCAGTATCTGCGCAATCGCACGACTGGCTTCATTCATTTTCATCACCCCTGCTCCCCCTGGTATTTTCTTGTTTTTCCCAGCGCAATTCTGGGTTGAATTACCATAACTAATAAGTAGGCTAATTCCTACTAAAAAGAGGGACAACCCAAAGTTGTCCACAAATATCTATAAAAACCCGGTCATTGGATAGGCATATTCCTATTGACGCAATGCGCAAAGGGAATTATTCCTAAAACCATAACGAGAAAATCAGGGAGCACGCAAAATGACCGCCACCGCCATCTATACTTTAGGAACACGAAAAACTTTGTTCTCGGGCGATTTTGCTTCGGTGTGTCAATGTGTGGAAACAGCCGTGGCGCAGCGTATTTCCCTTCAAAGCGCAGATCTGCGTATGTTTGACCTGGCGCATGCCAATCTCGATGGCGCTGATCTGCGTGGTGCCAATCTCTCAGCCTCAAATCTCTTCGGCGCCAATTTGTCCGAATCCGACCTGACGGGTGCCACCATTGCTGATTCCGACCTCGGCTTTGCCTGCCTCGCGGAATGCCGCCTGCATAACATCGATTTCACGAACTCAACCTTTGCGAGCACGGTTTTGACGGGGGCGACGGTCTCGGAATGCGTATTTTCCTG
>DIUZ01000021.1 GCA_002423205.1 Micavibrio sp. UBA6145
CGATGACTGTTGGTCCGTTCGGTCTCCTGCAAACATTTGCGGACGCCATCAAGCTGTTTTCAAAAGAATTGCTGTTGCCTACGGCCGCGTCCAAGGGTGTGTTCCTTCTGGCGCCGCTTCTGACCATGACGCTGGCCATGGTCGCGTGGTCTGTCATTCCGGTTAACCCGGGCTGGGTTATTGCCGACATCAATGTCGGTATTCTGTACCTGTTCGCGATTTCATCGATGGGCGTGTACGGCGTGTTGATGGCCGGCTGGGCATCCAATTCCAAATACGCGTTTCTGGGCGGCATGCGTTCGGCGGCACAGATGGTGTCGTACGAAGTGTCGATGGGGCTTGTCATCGTGTGCGTTCTGCTATGCACCGGCAGCCTGAACCTTTCGGCCATCGTGATGGCGGAGCGCCCGTGGTGGATGGTTGTCATGCTGTTGCCGATGTTCGTCGTGTTCGTCGTGTCCATTCTTGCGGAAACCAACCGCGCACCCTTCGACTTGCCGGAAGGTGAATCCGAATTGTCCGGCGGCTTTCTGGTCGAATATTCGGCGGCGGCGTTCATGCTGTTCTTCCTGGCGGAATACGCCAACATGATCCTGATGTCGGCCATGGCCACCATTCTGTTCCTTGGTGGATGGAAAGTGCCGTTCGGCATCGAAGCTTTAAGTTTCATTCCGGGGCCGATCTGGTTCATCGCGAAAATCGGTTTCATCCTGTTCGTCTTCGTCTGGGTCCGCGCGACGCTGCCGCGTTACCGCTATGACCAGCTGATGCGCCTTGGCTGGAAGATCTTCCTGCCGTTTACGCTGATCTGGGTTCTGCTGATCGCCGGAACCCTTGTGTATCTGGACGCGCTGCCGATAGCGAAGTAACCAGCAAAGGCGCGGTATTCCGCGTTTCTGCCACGCATCAGATAAATTTCTTGCCATTTACCCTAATCTTGGCTTTTTTATGCCGGGGGCGCTGTTAGCGCGCACTCCCATAAAACATAAGACAGGGATACCTATGCCTACCGTGAATGACCGTACGCGCAGCGTCGCGTTGCAATTGTCGTTGTTGTTTAAACGTGCGACGGGCGTGAATGTTGTCGCGGATCCGCATGTGGCGATGACCGATATTCAATCGGCGATGACGCATTTCGGGTCGGTTTCTTTTGGCGAAACTCACGGCGTTTATAGCCACGCGGACAGCGTTGAGCGTTTCATACCCTATGCCGCCGCCAAGGGCGCGGACCGTTTATATGTGGAATTCTTTCATCGGCGGAACCAGCATTATATCGATCAATGGCAGGACCATAACGATCCCAGCGGTCTTGTGTGGCTGATGAATGTCAGCCCGTCTTTTTCGGAACATATGTGGGCGCATTTTTTCAAGGTACTGAAAGCCGCGAAGGATAACGGTATGCGCGTGATTACGATGCAACCTGACACGCTGGACAGTGTATATCCGGGTATGGAGATTTTTTACCGCAACATGATGTTTGAAAATGTTATTCGCGCGGATCAGAAAGCCAAGGGCGGTTCAGCTAATCCCTACGTGGTTTATTGCGGTGAATGGCATGTTGATCGCGCCAAAGGTATGCCGCTGCATGTTCTGCTGGAGGGGGCGGGGGTGCGCATTGTCGATGGCAAATTCGGGCTATTCAAGCCGATTGGCAAAACCCCGACGGCTGTCCTGTCCGTACCGGCTATGGCGCACCAGACCCCGGTTACGTTTCAGCCGGTTCAGCGGAATGCGCGCGCGCATCAGTTTGTCGTCAATTAAGGGGTATGCCCCCATTGCTTTGGGGCGCAAATTCGCTTAATTCTTAGGCGCTATGGCATTCGACCGCACAATCCGTTCTTTCTTTCTGGCCGAAATCGTCAAGGGTATGGCCCTGACGTTTTCGTACATGTTCAAACAGCGCGTGACGCTGAACTATCCGTTTGAGAAAGCGCCGCTGTCGACACGTTTCCGCGGCGAACACGCGCTGCGCCGTTATCCGAACGGTGAAGAACGCTGCATTGCGTGCAAACTCTGCGAAGCCGTGTGCCCCGCACTGGCCATCACCATCGAAGCCGAACCGCGCGAAGACGGCAGCCGTCGTACAACGCGTTACGATATCGACATGACCAAGTGCATTTACTGCGGCCTGTGCCAGGAAGCATGCCCGGTTGATGCCATCGTTGAAGGTCCGAACTTTGAGTACGCGACCGAAACGCATGAAGAGCTTCTTTATAATAAAGAGAAGCTGCTCGCCAACGGCGACCGCTGGGAAGCCCAGATTGCCGCCAATCTGGCCGCTGACGCGCCTTACCGCTAAATCAACTTTTTTGTTTACATAATGATTTCAGCCCGTCTAATATCTGCGGGTGAAAAAGCTTTGTGTCTCAGCGTTTACCCGTGCCGTCCTGGATCGCAGCCGTGCTGTATCGATCGTGGCAAATGTGAACAGCGTTTTGCTGGTCGGCGCGCATTTCGATCCGCTTAATCGCGGCGAGCTATCTCGTAATGACGGTGGTTATCTGGAGACGATTTCACAGATCCTGCCCAAGCATAATTTGGGGTTTGCGAAGGATCTGGATATTCAGGTTTGCACCCTGCCGCATTATGATTTTCTGAAAGATGCGGCAAACGCCGACATGGTCGTTTTCTGCAAGATTTTCTACGATCCCAAAGGCACCATTCCCAATGATGTGATCGACCGGTCGTTTTATCGCCAGAGTCCAATATGCACGGAAGAGGCAGCATGGAGCCGCGCGCTGGCACAGACCGGTGCGAAATGGGCCTTTAACGTGCATAAAGCGGAAGTGGAGTTGCCGACCGCATTTGTGGCGCGCCCGCCGTTTGAACATGTGGCAAGCCATGGAATGGCAACGGTTTATGATTTTCTGAGACGTCCGGCGGTTTAATCAGGCCGTGATTTGCGCCCCGGCGTAAAGCCAAGGGGGAAATGCACGTTTACGGCCAGCGCGTGCACGGAATTATTACCGCCGCCGATATTCGCATTCGACATATGGCTGAAACCCACGCCGACACGCGCACCGTCATTGCCAAGCCGTACGCCGATCTCTGCCGTATGGCGGAATTCAAAGCCTGATTTGGGCAGATATTGCATGCCGGGGATGCGTTCGTTGCCGTCATCGAAATAACCGGCCCCGGTTTGCAGGGTCAGGACCAGCCAGTCATCCCAAAGGTCGATGTCCGATTCCAGTCCAGCGCCGTACCAGCCCACTTTGCCGCCTTTGGTCAGTTCGGCCCCGAACCACGGGTGCATCTTCCAGACAGGTATCTCTGAAAGGCGTGCTTCCAGACGGATTTCGTGGGTACGCTGGATATCCAGATCATCTATGACATTGAACGTGCCGCCGCCGAGGATGAGGCGGCTTGGGTCATGGGTCTGATCCCCCGCCAATGAAGGTGATGTTATGAATAATAACAGGAGAATCGGAAGGATATGGCGGCGCATGTCAGAGCGTAAGAGTAAACACGGGCTAAACCCTTTGTCTATCCACGTTTTTCTTCTCGCGCGGGGTTGCCTAAAGGGGGCCAAGAGGAGTAAACAGAATGCGGTTTACAAACGCTGATTCCAGATGATCGCCACCTTATCCTTTTACCTGTTTGCCACCGTGCTGACCTTGAGCGCGTTGATGGTTATTTCTTCCCGTAACCCCGTTCATTCGGTGCTGTTCCTGATCCTGGCGTTTTTTAACGCTGCCGGATTGTTCGTGCTGCTGGGCGCAGAGTTCCTGGCCTTTATTCTGGCCATTGTATATGTCGGCGCGGTCGCGGTGCTGTTCCTGTTCGT
>DIUZ01000009.1 GCA_002423205.1 Micavibrio sp. UBA6145
GCCCTCCATAACGGCCTGATCGCCGAAATGCGCACCGGCGAAGGTAAAACCCTTGTCGCCACCCTGCCCGTTTACCTCAATGCCCTGACCGGCAAGGGCGTTCACGTCGTGACCGTCAACGACTACCTCGCCGCGCGTGACGCCGCGTGGATGAGCCGCGTTTACAATTTCCTGGGCATGTCTGTCGGCACCATCCTGTCCAACATCACCGACCAGCAGCGCAAGGCGTCTTACGCCGCCGACATCACCTACGGCACCAACAACGAATTTGGTTTCGACTATCTTCGCGACAACATGAAATTCCGTCTGGAAGACATGGTGCAACGCCCATTCAATTTCGCCATCGTCGACGAAGTCGACTCCATCCTGATTGACGAGGCACGCACCCCCCTCATCATCTCCGGCCCGGCTGAAGACTCGTCCACCCTCTACATCAAGGTCAACGAAATCATCCCGCATCTGGGACCCGATGATTTCGAAAAAGACGAAAAAACCCGCACCGTCGCCCTGTCCGAAATCGGCACCGGCCGCGCCGAAACCCTGCTGCGTGAAAGCGGCCTGCTGGAAACCGGCGACCTGTACGATCCCCACAACATCGCCGTCATCCACCACCTGAACCAGGCGCTCAAGGCGCACAAACTGTTTTCACGCGACGTTGATTACATCGTCAAGGGCGGCAAGGTCATCATCATCGATGAATTCACCGGCCGCATGATGGATGGCCGCCGTTATTCCGACGGCCTGCACCAGGCGCTTGAAGCCAAAGAAGGCGTCCAGGTCGAAAACGAAAACCAGACGCTGGCATCCATCACCTTCCAGAATTATTTCCGCATGTATCCCAAACTGGCGGGCATGACCGGCACGGCGAAAACGGAAGAGACCGAATTCTCGGATATCTACAACCTGTCCGTTCTAGAAATTCCGACCAACCTGGCCATCGCGCGTCAGGATCACAACGACCGCATCTACAAATCCTACGCCGATAAGCTTGAGGCTATCCTCAAGCTTATCGCCGAAGCGCACGCACGCATGCAACCAGTTCTGGTCGGCACCACGTCGATTGAAAAATCGGAGATGCTGGCGAACGAACTCAAGAAACTGAAAATCACACACCAGGTCCTCAACGCCCGTTATCACGAGCAGGAGGCGCATATCATCGCACAGGCCGGCAAACCCGGCGCTGTGACCATCGCCACCAACATGGCTGGCCGTGGTACCGACATCCAGCTGGGCGGCAATTTTGAAATGCGCGTCGCGGCTGAAATTCAGCCCGACGCATCACCCGAAGTCCGCGCCGCGCTGGAAGCCAAGATCAAGGCCGAAATTTCCGCCAGCCGCGAAGCCGTGCGCGCATCCGGCGGCCTCATGGTCATCGGCACCGAACGCCACGAAAGCCGCCGTATCGACAACCAGCTCCGTGGCCGTTCCGGCCGCCAGGGCGACCCCGGCACGACCGTGTTCTTCCTCAGCCTTGAAGACGACCTTATGCGCATCTTCGGTGCAGAACGCCTTGAACCGCTTCTGGCACACCGCAAGATCGGCCTGCGTGAAGGCGAGGCGCTGTCGCACCCGCTGATTTCCAAGACGCTTGAAAAAGCCCAGAACAAGGTCGAACAGCAGCATTACGAAAGCCGTAAGAACCTGCTGAAATTCGACAACGTGATGAACGACCAGCGCAAGGTCATCTACGACCAGCGCCGCGAAATCATGTCATCCAACACGGTTGAAGAACTGATCCGCGACATGCGCTCCGACGTTGTCTATGACCTCGTGAACAACGCGATCCCCGAAGGCTCATATGCCGAGCAATGGAATATCGAAGCACTGAAGATCGAAACCCAGCGTTTGCTGAACCTCAATCTTCCCATTGCCGACTGGGCCAAGGAAGAAGGCGTCGACGAAATCGTGATCGAAAAACGCATCATCGATGCAGCCGACAATTTCATGGCTGAAAAAGCCGTGCGCACCGGTGTTGAGGTTTTCCGCCGCGTCGAAAAGGCGATCGTCCTGCAACGCCTCGACCACGCATGGAAAGAACACCTGCTCACCCTCGACCATTTGCGTCAGGGCATCAACCTGCGCGCCTTCGCACAGAAGGACCCCCTGAACGAATACAAGGCTGAAGCCTTCAAACTCTTCCAGGTCATGCTGGGCGCATTGCGCGAAGGCGTGACACAGGCCCTGAGCCATGTGGAAGTCGATACAAGCGCCGGCACCCTCAATACCCCGCCGGCAAGACCCAAGGTGATCGAGACCCGCCAAGACCCTGCTGCCGCTGTGGTTCAGGAAACAGCGGACATCACTCAGTTGCCGCAGACCAACCGCGCCTTCGACCAGAGCAATCCGGCCACGTGGGTAAATCTGCCGCGCAATGCAGCGTGCCCCTGCGGCTCTGGCAAGAAATACAAACACTGCCACGGCGCGATCAGCGCACAGAACTAAACGGCAAAAACAATACCCCTAATTTTCTCAAGCGCATCCGCGCTTTAGAACCATTTCCGCAACCATTAAAAGTTTGCGGAAACACAGGTCTTTCTGTTACTTTTCAACAAAAGCGGCATAGACCGCGAAAAAGACTAAGTGTGTGTGTAACTAAAGACTACGGCGGTAAAAATGAGAACGACTGTGCGATCACGGCCGGCTTACGGCGTGTGGGATAGATTCTTACGCGATTACATTGAAAATCCGGCAAACGGCCTTGCCCAACGAACCACGCATGGTCTGCGCGCAGGCAGGGCGTTTGCGGCAGTGTCATACCGTGACCGCAAGAAAAAAAGCATCCTTGCAACCTTCATGCATGCCGTGCGGCCTCAATGGCGCGTTCCCGCCGCGGCGGCCGCCCTTGCCGGCTTCCTTGTCTTTACAGGCACATCGCCCGCCGGCAACGCATCCGGGCCCAGCGTCATGGCCAGCATGCGCGACAGCGTATCCGCCATCGCCCTGAACGCAGGCCGCGCAGAAGCGACACCTTCACGTATTGAGGCCATGCCAGTGCGCATCAACGCAGGTCTGGACTATGCTGGTGCCGATCCGCGCCGTATCTCCAGCGCAGCCATATCCATGGAAGCCCGCGACAGTCTGCGCAGTCTCAGCGCCGCCCTGCCTCTGCCTGCGCCCAGCTTTAACCTGCGCAGGCCGTCCATGGACAGCGGCGCGCCGATTGAACTCGCGCAGGCCGATCTCGGCACCGACGACGATGTACAATACCGCCGTCCGCTGGTCCGACCGACATATCAGACCATCGCGCATAATTTTGAACGCCCGCGCTGGACCGACCGTATGCTGCGCATGCGCGGAGCCGAAGACCGCGCCAACACCTATGCCGAAATCGCACACGCCGCTACAACCGCGGGTGCAAACCCGTCCGGCCTTCTGACCACGGCGTATCTGGAAACCAAGTTTGAGCCCGGCGCGCGCCCGCGTACATCGTCTGCCGCCGGCCCGTTCCAGTACATCCAGTCGACATGGCTTGGATCGATCAAGAAATACGGCAGCCAGCTTGGATACGGACACTACGCCGACGCCATCGAACAGCGCCGTGGGCGTTATTACGTCCGCAACCCGCAACTGCGTGCCGAAATCCTGAACATGCGTCACGATGCATGGCTTGCGACCATGGTGACGATCGAATTAATGAAGGAATACCAGACCATGCTGGAAGGTGCCGGCCTCGGCCGCCAGATCACCAGCAACGATCTGCATATCTGCCACGTCTTCGGTCCTGCGGGTGGCCGCAAATTCCTGCGCACCCTGCGCACCAGCCCGAATATCGCGGCCGCCAGTATCTTTGATGCTGATGTCGTAGCGGCAAACCACAATGTCTTCTATGACCGCCGTGGCCGCGCCTACACACTGCAATCGGTTTACAATTCATACGGTAGCAACTTCGCCCCCGCCGACCGCCTGCTGCGCCCCGCACCGGGCAGCGACGCGCCGCCAACCGTTGTACCGGAAGAAACCACGCCGACACCGCGCGCCGTTCCCGGCCAGACCAACATCGCCGGTGACACGCGTGGTCCCACCCTTCGCGAAATGTGGGGCCGCCTCATCAGCCGCGCACCCGCAAATACAAGCATCGCGCAAAACAATATCCAGCGCGTCGTCCTGCGCCCCAGCATCGGATAACAAAAACCCCGGTCTCATCCGGCCGGGGTTTTTAATTGTATGTCTGTAGCGAGCCCCGCGGCTAACCCGCGCGAAGGGAGAGCGAGTGGAACGAGCGGGGGCTTGGCCCCCACACATTAAGCAGCCATGGCTTTCTTAACAGCTTCACCCAGCGTGGCCGGGCTGTCCGCCATGACGAAGCCAGCTTCTTTCATGGCCTTGATCTTGCCTTCAGCCGTATCGTCGCCGCCTGAAATGATTGCGCCTGCGTGGCCCATGCGCTTGCCTTTCGGTGCAGTCGCGCCAGCGATGAAACCGGCGATGGGTTTGCGGTTCTTCTGCTGCGTATACCATTTGGCCGCGTCAACTTCAGCCGGACCGCCGATTTCGCCGATCATGATGATGGATTCCGTTTCCGGATCTTTCAGGAACATATCCAGCGCGTCGATGAAGTTGGTGCCGTTGACCGGGTCGCCGCCAATACCGATGCATGTCGTCTGACCAAGACCAGCCGCCGTGGTTTGCGCGACAGCTTCGTAGGTCAGCGTGCCGGAACGCGACACGATACCGACCTTGCCGCGCTTATGGATGTGGCCGGGCATGATTCCAATTTTGCATTCGCCGGGCGTGATGACGCCGGGGCAGTTCGGCCCGATCAGGCGCGTGTTAGAACCCGCGAGGGCTTTTTTCACTTTGACCATGTCCAGGACCGGAATGCCTTCCGTGATGCAGACGACCAGCGGAATATTCGCATCGATCGCTTCCAGGATCGCATCGGCCGCAAATGCGGGCGGCACGTAAATCACGGACGCGTTGGCACCTGTTGCTTCAACCGCTTCGCGCACGGTGTCGAACACCGGCAGGTTCAGATGCTTGGTGCCGCCCTTGCCGGGGGTCACGCCGCCGACCATCTTGGTACCGTAGGCAATCGCCTGTTCCGAGTGGAAGGTCCCCTGCGCGCCGGTAAAGCCCTGGCAGATAACTTTGGTGTCTTTGTTTACGAGAACGGCCATGTTGATTCCTTTGTTAGATCGTGCGCAATTTAGATCATCCGCGCGGGCGCGTTAAGCCCAAAAAAACTCCTTTTCAAAACAAAGCGTTACCCAACCCCCTCGCAATAATATTTCTTGACCTTAACCTATTTTACATATTATAAAGCTATGCTTCCGTTTTAAATAAGTTAAAGGGCAATTTATGTCGACGACGCTGACCATGGATCAACAGGCGCCTGCCGAAACCACCCCGGCCACCTCTACGGCCATCCCCTATCCCGAAGTGCAGATGCGCGACCAGCCGACGGACAAGGCGATCGAACGCGCCGACCAGTTCAATTATATGCGCCT
>DIUZ01000002.1 GCA_002423205.1 Micavibrio sp. UBA6145
ACCAGGTCGCGCATGGTGACTTCGCCCACGCCCTCCAGATTGGCGGGGCGGGTTTCAAGGCGCACCACGTGTGGCTGTTGCAGCTGCAATTCGCAGGCATCTTCGCACGTCACCACGCGTTCGCCCTTTTCAATGTACCGAGTCAGGCAATTCAGCATGGTGGTTTTGCCCGAACCCGTACCGCCGGAGACCAGAACATTCAGGCGCGAGCGGCCAATCGCCATGATCATCTTGGCGCAGGCCGGTGTCATCGCGCCAAAATCGACCAGCTTGTCGAGGGTGAGCTTGTCCTTTTTAAATTTACGAATGGTCATGGTCGCGCCGTCCACGGCCAGCGGCGGAATGATGACGTTGACGCGGGACCCGTCCATCAGACGTGCGTCGCAAATGGGTGATGATTCATCCACCCTGCGGCCAATGGCACCGACAATACGCTGGCAGATGGTCAGAAGATGGTGATTATCGCGGAACCGCAAATCCGCTTTTTCAATCTTGCCCTTCACCTCGATATACGTGGTATCCGGACCGTTGATCATGATATCCGCGATGTCATCGCGCGCCAGCAGCGGCTCCAGCGGGCCGAAGCCCAGCATGTCATCCGCGCATTCCTGCGCCACCTGTGCAATTTCCTGCTTGGTCAGGTCCATGTTGCGGTAACGCGCAATCTCGGACACGGCGGTTTGTACTTCCTCCCGCGCCTTGGACACTTCCAGGGACGCAAGATTTTTAAGATCCAGCGACTCGCGCACATCCCGCCATATACGCTCGCGCGCGGCCTCCAGGCGCGGGTTCAGCTTCGGTGCCTCCGTCGGTCCTTCTGCATGATCTTCAACAATATTGGGCAGCGACGCCGAACCTGTTGTCGGTTTCAGAATCGGCGCAGACGGTTTTTCGTCGGTTTTGACGGGTTCAGTAGTGCTTGAAACCAGTTCAAGCTTCTTCTTTTCCTGCACGGGTACGGTTGATCCGGTGGGACGTTTTCCAAACATGTCTTACGCCCCGATCCGCTTCAGAAGATTATGCAGGCCACCCGATTTTTCCGGGCCGCTATGCGCGGGCTCAACACCCAGGAACTGCGCCATAAGCGTCTGCAACGGTTCAGCCAGGCGTTTGCCTTCCGGTGAATCGGTCAGGCGCGCGCCTTCGCTTTCCGCCTTCATGAACAGGCGCGGCGCATAGGGCAGGGTGGCCGTGATAGGGAAACCGACGGCTTCTGCGATGTCTTTCTCAGGCACTTCGTATGCCGGCATTTCACCGCGGCGGTTGACAACAAGGCGTAAGGCCTCGCCGTCCTGACCACGCATCGACAACACTTCCTTGATCAATGTGCGCGTCAGCGACAACGCGTTGACCGTCGGGGTGGTTGTAACGATGACATGGTTGGCGCGTGCCAGCACATGCGCCTGGATCGACGGCGATGTCGACGAAAGATCGGCAATCACAACGGGATACTGCCCCAGCATCCGTTCCAGCAGCATTTCAAACAGTTTTTTCTTGGACGTGTCGTCTAAAAGCGGCTCCGCCCCTGTATTCAGGAAGGTCAGGTTTTCAGACACGGCCATCAGGATGCGCGACAACGTATCGTGATCCCGGTCAATCGCGGCCTTGGCGGCTTCGACCAGCGTGCCCGTCGGTGAAAAACCGAATTGCGCCCACAAGGTCGAATGTCCGGCGGCGGCGTCTATCAGGACCGTCTTTTGTCCCAGTACGTCGGCTGATATCGTCGCCGCCAGATGCGCAATATTGGTGGTACCTGCGCCGCCTTTTGCCCCGACAACGGCGATCAGCTTGCTGTTGGTCGCGCCCAGCATGGACAGCAATGTGCGTGAAATGGCTTCGGCCATGTCATACAGCGATACAGGATGCACAAGATAATCCGATACACCGATCGCGGTCAGGGTACGGTATAGCTGCACATCATTGACGGGGCCGATGACCAGCGCGGATGTGCCTTCGGCACAATGTTCGGCAAGCCGTGCCAGCCGGGCTTTGAAATCCGACCCCGTGTCATTCGTCTGAATGATGATGACATTGGGAGATACCACGGTTTCGTAAAGCGTGATGGCGTCGTCAATCGACGCGCCTTTGACGTCCAGCGTCACGCGGCCAAAGCGCCAGTCGCCGGAAAGCGATGCGACGACATCCTGCGTGTGTTCTTCTGCGGAAAATACATGCACCCCGGCCATGGGCAGCATCGCGGTCAGCGCGTTTTTTCTTGGCGTCGTTGTATCGAGCGTCATGCCTGTAAAACTTCGGTAATAAAGATGGATTCTTCCCACCTTTATTGTGCGCTTATGCGCTTAAAACAGGCTTAAATTTAGATGGCTTTTAAGCCTATTACCCGCCAGATCCGGCAAGCTCGGAAATCAGGTAAGACGGCAGATAACTACGCGGCGTTGCGCCCGGGCGGTACTGGCCGGAAACCACATCGGCGGCACGGTTTCCATCACTGCCGCCAACAAGTCCTGCGCGGCCTTCAAGGTCAAGCGGATTGGCAATCTGGCGGGCCATGACGCTTTTCACGCCGCATCCGGTTTTGTACGCCAGCATGTTGCCCTCTTCGGCATTGGTGCTGTAACCCGGCATGGCCAGTGTGCAACCGGCGGGGCCGGTGGCTTCCAGCGTGTCGAATGCGATCAGAACGACGGGTTCGTCGGTTGCAAGCGGCACTAATGACGACGTGATGTCGGCGGCCTTGACGCCCGCGCCCATCAGGTTGTTTTCAATCTCGATCTTTTTGCCGGCAATCGTACCCGTGCCGGTTTTGCCGTTGTCTTTATAGGCGATGACCATGTACATGGGGCCCGCGCCGTTCTTATTGTAGATACGTGCGGCTTCCGCGATGTCTTCATCGTTCAGCGCGGCCAGCGGTTTTTTGGTGATGTGGCGGCTTTCCACCAGTTGCATCGGGCTGTCATTGACGGTGGATTGTTCCATCAGCCACGGTTTGTCCGGGGCGCATGCGCTGAGCATACCGCCAAAGGCAACAACTGACAGGGCCGTGATAAGAAGCGTCTTTTTCATCGTCATTCCATGATGTAGCCGAACGGGCGGTTCTGGGCGTAGGTGTTGACGGTCTGGCCATAGGAAATGGCAAGGGATTCGGCCAGCGCACGGTTCAGCGGCTCGACGCGCTTGGGATCATTGATGGCGGCGCGTACGGCGGCCTTTTCAGCGAACGGTTCAACCAGATACGCGCTGATGATGACCAGTAATTCGGACTCGTTACGGTTAAAGCTCTCGGACCGCACCAATGCGCCAAGCACCGGCACGCTGCTGATACCGGGCAGGCCGTTCATGCGTTCAATCGCCTGTGATTCAATCAGGCCCGCAATCATCAGCGATCCGCCGGATGCCATTTCGACGGTCGTCTCCGCACGTCGCACGGTGAAAGACGGAACGGAAATGCCGGGCAGTTGCAGCGTCAGCTCGCTTGATACTTCCGACACTTCGGTGCTGATCTGCAGGTTGATGCGGTTTTTATCCAGCACGATAGGCTTGAAGGCGAGGGAGATACCGAACGGGCGGTATTCGTATGTGATATTGCCGTTATTGTCGCGCTGCGACGGGATGGGGAATTCACCGCCCGCCAGGAAGCGTGCGTTTTCACCGGAAATCGCGGTCAGGTTCGGCTGCGCCAGCGTGTTGACCATGCCGTCGCGCTCAAGCGCGTGGATCATTAACTGAATGGGGCCGGTGCCGCCCGATGAATACACCAGCGATCCATTGCCGAAAGACGGATCAACCGTCAGACCGAATGAATTGGCAGCGCCAGAACCCGTGGTGTGGCCGAAATTGAAATTGCCGGATGATACGCCGGCAATATCGGTCGCAAGGCCCAGCTCGTTGAGCACGTTGCGTGACACCTCCACGATCTTAACGTGGATCATCACCTGCTGGTTGCCGGTAACGGTCAGGTTGTTGATGACGGTTTGCTGGTTGGTAACGAAGCGCGATGCAATATCACGGGCACGCGCCGCAACATCGGCGGACGAAACCGTACCGCTCAGCGTGATGCGGTCACCGATCGCGTCGACCGAGATTTTCTCGTTCGGGAAAAGCTGTTTGATATTGGACTCAAGCTTCGACGTGCTGGCCTTGACGTGAACGGCGATCTGTTTGATCAGCGTGCCGTCCTTGTCGAATACCAGGACGTTGGTATCGCCGATGCGAAGCCCGATCAGGTAAAGCTGGTTATTCTTGACCGGGCCGACTTCGACGATCGACGGGTCGGACACCATGATGTCCGCGACATTGCCGCTGACCTGCACCACATCGCCCTTACCGGCGGACAGGGTCACGGTTTCGGTCGGTTGTTTGTCGGTTATGTTAATAGCGTCGCGCGCCTGCGGGACGGCAGCCGGGTTGAGAATCAACCACACGGCAAAACTCGCATATGCGATGTTTTTCAGATACTTGCGATACATCAATGAGGCCGGGAAAGACTACTGGGATTGGGAGTAGGGACGTACTTCCACGTTTTCGACGCGGTTGCCACTATATACTCTCACAACTTGGGCACCCGACCCAGTGGAATTTTCGCCCTTACGGACCTCGCGCATCAGCCCGGAAAGCCGCATATCCGTTGTGGTTTGGAAGGGTTTGCCGGTGTCCGGATGTGACGGCGACGAATCGCCGATGGACCGCATGGTCAGCGACAGGCTGCCCATCCGTCCGGCCAGCACCAGTTGCTCCGCCTGAAGCGGATCGACCTCAAGCGTGACGGTTTTCATCAGCTTGGCCTGCGCCTGCTTGTCGGTGTTCTGGTCTGTCGCCAGGACTTTCAGGTTTTGCAGAACGGTTTCGGTCGCCAGTTTGGACACAACGGGCGCGGCGGCCGCCTGTACATTCTCATCATCCGGCAGTTTGACTTCGTAGGTCAGCAGCACGTCGACGTAATCACCAGGCGTCAGGAAACCCGCGACTGATGATTGCGGGTTTACGTTGACCGCAACCGCGCGCTTGCCGGGCGTCAGCGACGCCGCAACCATGTTTGCCGTCGTATCCTGGATGACGACGGATTTCATCATCGGTTCGCCCTTGGCGACCGGGCGCGATACGCGGCCCTTCATAGCGTCAGATGCTGATTGATTGTTTTCGCGCACAATGGCACCCGCAAATGTGGTGCCCTGCGGCCAGCTTGCCCACTCGGTCGCGTTGTTGACCAGTTCTTCACCCGTTTTCAGATCCTTGGCCGCGACCAGCACGTCCACCGTTTTCACCTGCGCCGTTGCCTCATCCGGCCCGCGCGTGCCGCCCAGCATCTGGATGGTCACCGCCGCGAGAAGCGCGAAGAAGAAACCGCAGGCTACAATCACAAAGGTCGATTTGCGCATGGCTTGATCCTAAAAAGTGAAAAACGTAAACAATGTGGCGATGGCAATCGCAACGCCGTACGGTACCACGGTTTCCTGACGGGACAGCGCCGCAAACCAGCTTTTGTCCCCGGCTTTTGTAGCCAGAACCGGTAGAAATCTGGTCAGCGCCGGCACCTTTTTGAAGCCCAGCGCCGCAAGGGCCACAACACCCCCCGTGCATGCCATGATCAGCAGGAATGCCGGCAACTGGCCGGGTTCCAGCCACAGGGCCAGCGCACCCAGAAGTTTCGCATCACCCCCGCCCAGCAGCCCGCCCATGAACAGGACGAATCCCACCAGAAGCACCACCGCGCCGCCAATACCATGCGCCATCACGCTGTGCAGCGGCAGGGTAAACGCAACCGGGATGAATAGAACCGCAACCGCCATTGCGATCGTATTGCGGATACGCAAATAACGCACATCCTCATACGCCGCGAACACGGCCAGCATCACCACGCAGATGCGCAATGTCAGAACGATCGTTTCAATCATGAAAAACCAGAATAGCCAGATAAAGGTATTCAAGAAAAGAGCCCGCGCGGGGAAGAGATCGCGCGGGCCCTGTTCTGTCGAAGCGCTATGCCGATTACGGGCGCTGCTGGACTTTGGTCGACATGTCGCTGAACAGCAGGGCGAGATCATCACCGAATGCGAACACGACAACCGAAATCGCGACGGCAATGCCGGCTGCGATCAGACCATATTCAATGGCCGTCGCGCCGCGCTCGTCGTGACGGAATGCTTGTATGTTTGCCAAAAGCTTCAACATGAAAATAACTCCTTCGTTGTTTTTATTTGCCCACTCGAGATGCCTTGGGACACCTCATTATGTTAATGATGGGGCATACTCATTACTGCGCAATTAATGATCAAACGCATTTGATACGAACAAAATTATATCAAATTTGAGACAAACGCATACGCATAAAACACCGTCATTTACGATATTATCTGCATATACATGTCTTAAACATTTCTTCAACGCGAAAGGCCCATACTGAATATACAAGGCGACCGGACGATAAAGATCCTGCGCCGTAGTAGTGGGCAAAAAATGAAAAAATTCTGGAAGCGTGAAGACGGCACGACCGCGATTGAATTCGCGTTGATCATGCCTGCGCTTGTCGTGATCATCATGGGCTCGATTGAGCTGAGCCTGTTTTTCTTTGTGCAGACCGCGCTGGAAGGCGCGACGTTCTCTGTATCCCGTCTCGGTAAAACCGGTTTCGTGGCCGACGGATACACGCGCGAAGAAACCATCAAAAACAAACTCGACGACTGGTTAGGATTTTTTCTGGATACCGAACAACTGACGGTCGAAGCTGAAACATATGACGATTTTTCATCTGTCGGCGCGCCGGAACCGTTTATCGATGCCAATAAAAACGGCACGCGCGATGACGGCGAAAATTACACCGACGTCAACGGTAACGGACAATACGATCTGGACCAGGGCGTGGTCAGCAATGGCAATGCCGGCGATGTCGTCGTCTACACCGTTTCATATCCGTGGAGCCTGCTGACGCCGTTCCTGGCCGGATCGCTGGGTAAAGACGGCGTGGTCGAAGTGCAAAGCCGATTTGTCGTGAAGAACGAGCCATTCAATGACGAATAAGCGCGCAAACATAATCCGGGACGAAACCGGTGTCGCCGCGACGGAGTTCGCGTTGCTGCTGCCTGTGCTGATGGCGCTTGTCCTCGGTGTGTATGAAATTTCACGCTATATTCTGTTGCACCAGAAAATCGAACGCGTCGCTTACACTGTTGCCGACGTGGTGGGGCAGCAAACATCCGTCACAAATGCGGGCCTGTCCGATATCGTCGCGGCCGCGTCCAAAATCATGGACCCGTACGACTTCGAACAGAACGGCGTGGTCATCGTGACATCCGTCTATCAGGACCCGGATGACGGCCCCGTCGTGCGTTGGCAATACAAGGGCGGCGGTGTGCTTGACCGCGAAAGCCGCATCGGTGCCAGCGGTGACGAAGCCGAACTGCCAAACGGTCTTGCCCTGAATGAAAACGACAACGTCATTTTCGCCGAGATTTTTTACAATTACATCCCGGATTTCGATGAAGAATATTTCGACGACCGGGAAAATTACAAATATGCAGTCTTCAAACCGCGCCTCGGCGCGCTGACAACCGCGCCCAACTAAAGGAAACGGCAATGTTCGATTTTGGCACAGGTCTGAAAAACAAGCGCGGCGAACGGGGTTCCGTCGTGGCGGCAGCCGTGTTCGGCATTATTGCCATGACGGGTTCCGCCGGGCTTGCCGTTGATATCGGGCGTGCCGAACTGGCGCAGGCAAAGCTCTCCTCCGCCCTTGATGCTGCCGGCCTTGCGGCTGGATCAACGTTGCAGACGACGGATTTACACGACGAAGTAATGAAATACCTGAACGTCAATTTTAACGATTATCTGGATTCCACCATTACGGATGTCGAGATCAGTGTCGACTCCACCAATTCCATCATCACGCTCGAGGCCTACGGAACCATTGATACGACCTTCATGCGTTATTTTGGGTTTGAAACCATTCCCATCGGTGCAACGTCCGAAATCACGCGCGCGACATCCGGGCTTGAACTGGTCATGGTGCTGGACAATACCGGGTCCATGGCCGGATCTTCGCTGACATCGCTGAAAGACGCGGCGTCGGAACTGGTCGACATCCTGTTCGGCAGTGCGCCGCCGGTTGATCAGGACCAGAAACTCTGGATCGGGCTTGTCCCGTTTTCGCAAGCAGTCAATGTCGGCAACAGCCACACCGACTGGCTGACCAGCAATTCGATCTCCAGCAAAAACTGGGGCACGACAAGCTGGTCCGGCTGTGTCGATGCGCGTCTGATCGGCGAAGATATTACCGACACGCCGCCGTCATCGAAAAAATTTGAGGCGTATTACTGGCCGGATGATTCTTATAACGATTGGATCACGACCACGACCAAGAACGGCAAGACAACGACCACGTACACCATTAATTCTACGAAGGGTCCGAACAAATACTGCCCGCAGGCCGTCAAGCGGCTGAGCGATGACCAGTCATCCATCCTGGCCAGCATCAATGGCATGGTCGCGGTCGGTAACACGCACGTATCTGAAGGGGCCGTCTGGGGCTGGCGTATGCTCTCCCCCCGCTGGCGTGGGGCGTGGGGCGGGGATATGGATTCCAACAGCCTGCCACTGGATTACAACACCCCGAAAATGAACAAGGCCGCGATCATCATGACCGACGGCGAAAACACCATCGATAATTCCAACCGCGGCGCGTATTGGTATCTGAAAGATGGCCGTACAGGGTCGACCAATGCGACGACGGCCGTTACAAGGCTTAATCAAAAACTGACCAGCGTCTGCACCGCGATGAAGAACAATAACATCATCGTTTACACCATCGGATTCCGGAATCCGGGCTCCAACATCGAATCTTTGTTGAAATCTTGTGCAACGCAGCCGGACTTTTACTTCGATTCCCCCACGAGCGACGAATTGCATAAAGCCTTCAGAATGATTGGAGATTCGCTGTCCTCCTTGCGCGTCAGTAAATAAAACCGCACACGCATAAGGGGAATTTATTATCTCTAAAATGCAATCTATTAGGCGTTTGTTAGTTTTTATTTGTCATATTGTCATCAAGACCTGCGATGAAGCGGGCGCAGTAGCAAGGGGGAATACCAAAGTGACCAATCAAACAAAATCACGTGTAATGATCGCGGACGACAATGCGTTCGTCCGATTCCTGATGAAACGCTGGCTGGGCGATTTCGCCGAAGTCGTTGAGATCGCCAACGGCAAGGAAGTCATGCCCGCCTATAAGGCGCAGCGCTGCGACATCGTATTTCTCGATATTCACCTGCCGGGAATGTCCGGCAAGGACATCCTCAAGGATCTGCTCCGCGAAGACCCGGACGCCTATGTGATCATGCTCTCGGCGGATTCCAACAAGGACAATGTCATTGAAACGGCCAAGATCGGTGCCAAGGCGTTCATTACCAAGCCTTTCATGCGCGAAACCCTGAACCGTTATTACAATTTGTGCCCGACAGTCACACCGCTGCGCACCTCCGCGCTGGCCAGTGAAGAAGAGGGCGCTGAAACCGAAGCAGATGCTCCTGCCGCGCAACAGGTCTAATAAACATTTACTAACAGTGAACTAAAACCGATATCCCGCGTTATAATGGGGGATATGGACATTACATTTTACACGACCCCCCGGGCCACATGGGACGCGATGCTGGCCGATTGCAGGGCCGCAAAACGTTCTATTGAAATGGAACAATACATCGTTGCCAACGACGAGATCGGCAACGCGTTTCTTGATGTCTTCCTTGAAAAGCTGAAAGAAGGGGTGGCGGTGCGCCTGCTGCTCGACCGCATCGGCAGCCGCACGGTTTATGATTCACCGCGCATACGCGATATTGTAGATGCCGGCGGGCAGGTGCGCTTTTACAACCCCCCGCAATGGTCCCGCGTATTCAAGCCCGTCCATTGGTTCCCGCGCAACCATACCAAGACATTGCTGGTCGATTCCGAAATCGCCTATATCGGCGGCGTCTGTCTGGAAGCGCCGATGGCCGACTGGCGTGATTCCCAGATCCGATTTACCGGTCCCGCCGTTGCAGGGATTGAGGCGCGTTTTTCACTCGAACGTATCAAATGGCGCACGCGCGCCCGTGACTTCGTGCGCCGCGACCATGACCTCAAATCCACGCTGGAATACATTGTCCACCGCCCGCATCTGGGGCCGAACCCGATTTACCGCCGCCTGGTCCGCGCCATCCGCACCGCCAAAAAATCCGTATGTCTGATTACGCCGTATTTCCTGCCGCCTTATGGCCTGCGCCGCGCCATGCGCCAGGCCGCAAAACGGGGGGTAAAGGTGCATGTGATGATGTCGCAGGCCACAGACGCGCATATCGCTGATTGTGTATCGCATTCGTATTTTCCGTGGATGTACCGCAACAAGATCCGCATTTCGCTCTACGCAAAAACCATGCTGCACGCCAAATACGTGATCGTCGACGACGACTGGGCGACCATCGGGTCCAGCAATCTGGATTACCTTTCGCTCAAACATAACCGTGAAGCGAATGTCATCATCCGTGATAAGGCCGTTATTGCCATGTTACAGGGGCATTTTAACGACGACCTAAAAAACTGTATCGAAGCGGGTCATGATTACTGGCACAATCTGCCCCTGATGCACCGGATCCTCGGCTATCTTGGCAGATCCATTAAAAAGATACTGTGATGCAAAAAATTCTGTTCTCAAACATCGGCTACGCCAAGGGCATCGACGGCACATTGTGGCAGCACATCAGCCGCATCGGCCGACATCTGTACACGGCGCAGTCGACGCAGGAACTGATTTTCAAACAGTTGAAGGATATCATCCGCTGCGAAAATCCTGACCTGTGCTGCTTTGTTGAGATTGAAAAAGGTTCGCTTCATTCCGCCTATGTGAACCAGATCAATCTTCTGGTCGACGACGATTACAAATTTTTCGATATCGCCAATAAATACGGCGAAGACAACTGGCGTCGTCACATGCCGCTCAGCCGCGGACGGTCAAGCGCCTTCCTGTCAAAAGATGAATTGCTGTTTGACCGGCTCTATTTCAAATACGGCACCAAGCGCCTGATGTACCGCATCGTTCTGCCCGGCAACGTGCATGTGTTCTTTGCGCATTTCTCGCTCGATGCCCGCGTACGCGCCCAGCAATTCGAAGAGGTGCGGGCCATGATTGACCAGGCGGGCGGTGACGCCATCCTGCTGGCTGACTTCAACATCATGCACGGCTTCAGCGAACTGGCACCGCTGGTAGAAAACAGCAATCTGCGTGTGATTTCCAAGGAAAGCGACCATACCTTTACCTTCCATAGCCGCAAACTGGCGCTGGATCTATGTATCTGTTCCGAACCGCTTTTGAGCCGGATTAGCGTGCGCGTGATACCCCAGCCGTTTTCAGACCACCAGGCCATTCTGGTCACGCTGGCCGATCCCGTATAGCAAACGAATTTTTAACACCTGAATGTTAGAATTGTAGAATGCGGAAATACGTGTGCGCCCCGATGATCATGGCGGTGCTGCTGGTTGCAGGATGCGCTAATTACGCTCCCGTTCCAGGCGGTGGTGAAACCATCAACGCCGCCTATTTCCAGTCCGATGACGATTTCAAATCACGCGTGATGCAACTGCAACCCGGCATGGGGGAATCACAGGTGATGTCCATTCTGGGACGGAACCGCGATGAAATGACAGCGCTTTCGCGTGATGAAATTGTCCGGGCCTTGTACGGTGCCAATTCCATGCAGACATTCAGTTCTGCCCGGGAACGCGACGCCGCGCATCGCTATCTGACCAGCCTGTATGGCTA
Organism: Micavibrio sp. UBA6145; assembly: GCA_002423205.1. GTDB lineage: Bacteria > Pseudomonadota > Alphaproteobacteria > Micavibrionales > UBA1664 > UBA6145. The sequence goes on from DIUZ01000002.1 coordinate 11,741, forward strand.
TCACCTTGAATACAAAAACGTGAAAAGCGGCCATGGCCTGGAATCGCCTATACGCCTGAAAACCACCAAACAGGGCTTTAAATACAATCTTGATTTGGTATTTCAGAACGGTCAGCTGGTCGAACGCCCGGTCCTGTCCGGGGGTATTGTCAACGAATCCTCCAGCCGCACCTTCTTCGATTATCTCAATCCCGGCGCGTTAATGGGCCGCATTTGAGTTTTCCGGTAATTGTTGTACAGTAGCCGGAATGGCTTCTTTCCTGAAGAAATCGATAGCCGCCCTGCCGCTGAAATTGCGTCTGGCGCTGGCCCCGAAATTATCCGGCGTCCCGCAGACTATCGCCGACAATACTTTTCGCACCTGGATTGCTGCGTATATCCATCCGGCTGTGCGCTTTTTCGCCGACAAATCTGATCTTGAACAATTCGTGTGCGACCGTTTCCGCGCAACGCCTATTGCCTGGTACGGTTTCGGCGGGGACAGCCGCTCGCTCAGCACATGGACCGGTATCAACACTAACGCGGATTCACGGTTCTACGCCTTCTCTGGTGCCATCTATCCGGCCAATGACCAGCGCGCCCGCCTGATCGGCGGCGATTGCACCCGCACGCTTCCTGAAAACCGCCGCCTGTTCCAGACATCTGTGCCAAAGCTGATCCATCTCCAGACCGGCAATTTCGATGAAACCTTGTTCGTCCTCCACGCTATTGGCGAAACCCTTGATACCCGCGCCATCGTTATGATTGAAAACTTCGCCAACCTCGAAAATGCCTTCAGGGCGCTGGCTGCTTATGGTCGCCCGTACCTGGTTTTGGGCGCAACCAGCTTTTTTACCCATCTGGCCATCCGCTTCGCACCGCGCTAATATGCCCTCATGCGTTTAAATGTTTTCCTGCAAAAAGCCGGTATCGGCAGCCGCCGCGAGGCCGAGCGCCTTGTCGCCGAGGGCCGCGTCACCGTTAACGGTGAACTGGCCCAGATCACCACCCCCGCCAATGAAGGGGATGTCGTCGCCGTCGACGGCAAGACCGTATCCGAACAAACCCGTGATGTGCCCAAACTGTACATCCTCAACAAGCCGCTCGACGTGCTGGTCACGACCTTTGACAAGGAAGGCCGCAAGACGATTTACGAATTGCCCTCACTGCGCCATCCGTCCCTGCCGCGCCTCATGAACGTGGGCCGTCTGGACGTTAACTCCGAAGGCCTGCTGTTGCTGTCGTCTGATGGCCCGCTGGCGCAGGCGCTGATGTCACCCGACACCGCGCTTGAACGCGTCTACCGCGTGCGCGTCCACGGACGCCTCAGCGAAAAAGAAATGGAAAGACTCCGCAGAGGGGTAACGACCCAGGGCGTCAAATATCGCGGCGCAAAAATTACCGAAGACCGCGCACCCACCGGCAAAAACTGCTGGTACACCATCGTTCTGACCGAAGGTAAAAACCGCGAGATCAGAAAACTGATGGAGCATTTTGGCTGCGTCGTGAACCGCCTGATCCGCGTATCTTACGGCCCGTTTGAACTGCGCGATCTGCCGGAGGGCAGTTTACGCGAAGTATCAAAAAAACAGGTCCAGGCCCTGATCGAAGATTTAAAAGCACGGGGTGCAAAGCTTTAGAATACAAAAAACCCCGCCGGTGAAGGCGGGGTTTTTATTTTCGGACAACCGATTAGTGGGTAGTCTCGGTTTTGACTTCGGTTTCCATGGTCGACTTGTTCATCAGACCTTGGGGATCGGTGGTTTCTTTGGTTTCAACGGTCGTGCTGCGACCATCGGATTCCACGTCAACTTTCTTGGTGGTTTCCGTCGTGTATGTGGTGCCGCTGGCATCCGTCGACGTTGCAGAGGTGGTTTCTTTCGAATCCTGTTCAGCGCCTTTGTTGTCGCAGGCAGCCAGGCCGAGCGTTGCGGCAAAGATCATGAGAAGGGCAGTTTTTTTCATTTTTATTCTCCAAAGAGGTTGTGGTGAGAGGCCAACGTATGTAGCCGCTTTTAGTTCATGGTTATATTAAAAAGAAACAGGACTACCCACAGGGGGAAATCCCGCTTCTTTTGGTAAAACCGGTTAAAACCAGTCTTACTTGTTCATTTGGTCATAAATAAGGCCGCCCGCAGCGCCAACGGCACCGCCAACCACAGCCCCGCATGATACGCAGCCGCCGCTCATAACCGTCACCGCCGCACCGGTACCCGCGCCGATGGCACCGCCCGAAAGGGCGCGTTGCTGGGTTGTATTCAGGTTGGAACAGGCACCCAGTGCCAGGGTCGCCACGGTCATGGCCATCAGGCCGAAACGCTTCGCAGTCATGTCAAAATCCTCGAGAATGGTTGATATACATACCTCCAACGGGCCACGCCGTTATTCAGTTCCGGAAAAAAATAAGGGCTTAATGGTGCCGGTGTTTTCCCCGCGCATGCATGGCCGCAACCGCGTCGAAGTGACCGTCTTATAACCCTGATAATTTAAGGAACTTTATGGCCTGTTTCGCGGTTTGTGCGGGGAGGAACAGCCATGCCCGTTACAGACGCGAAAACCATGCCCGCTTGGTACGGGCCTATCGTCGCGCCCTTTGAAGCCGTGGGGCGCGGGCTTTGCGATGCTTTTTCCTATGTCTACGATCTGCTCGCGTTCACAGGGGAGGCATCTGTACGCTTCCTGAGCGCCGCTCTCTCGCCGCGCCGCCTGCGTATAGCCTCCATCACACGGCATTTATATGAAACCGGGTGGCAGGCACTGCCCATCATTGCCATGTTGTCCATCGGCACGACCATGGTGCTGTTTTATCAGGGTGCCAACCAGCTACAGAAATACGGCGCTGATCTTTTTACCATCAATATGGCGGTCATATCGCTGCTGCGTGAAATGGCCGTACTGATCACATCCATCATGGTTGCGGGACGATCAGGCAGCGCGTTCGCATCTGAAATCGGTGTCATGAAATTGCGCGGCGAACTTGATGTCCTGCGCAGCATGGGCCTCAATCCGGTTGAGGTTCTGGTGGTGCCGCGCGTCATCGCACTGCTCATTGCATTACCGATCCTGACCTTCATCGCGGATATAGTCGGTATAACCGGTATATACGTCATGTCCGTGTGGCAGCTCGACCTGTCGTTCCCTCAGTATATCCAGCGTTTGCAGGATATCATCACGCCGACCATGTTTTATGTCGGCATGATCAAGGCACCGGTGTTCGCCTTGCTGATCAGCCTGATCTGCACGCATCAGGGCATGCGTGTCGCGGCCTCGGCTGAAAAAGTCGGGCATGCCACCACGCGTGCGGTCGTCATATCCATCTTCTGCATCATCATGGCTGATGCGCTGTTCTCGCTTCTATTTTCATGGGCGGGTATGTGATGGAAAGCAACGTGATCGACGCCAAGGGCATCACCAACCGCTTTGGTGCAAAAACGGTGCATGACCATCTGGATCTTCATCTACAAAAGGGCGAGATTCTTGGCCTGATCGGCGGCTCGGGCTCCGGTAAATCCGTCCTTCTGCGCACGGTGCTGGGCCTTCAGAAACCAAGCGGGGGCACGGTGGAATTACTGGGCCAGAACCCATACGCGTTAAAGGAAAAAGATCGCCGCGCCCTGTTTCGCCGCATTGGCGTTTTGTTTCAGGACGGTGCACTGTTCTCAGGTTTGAACGTCTTCGACAATATCGCATTTCCTTTACGCGAATACCGTGCGGCCAGGGGTAAAGACATCCATACCCGCGTGACCAGGGCGATTGAACAGGTCGGTCTTGAAAAAGACGTCGTGTCCAAATTCCCGTCCGAACTCTCCGGCGGCATGACACGCCGGGTGGCACTGGCGCGCGCGCTGGTGATGGAACCTGAAATCCTGTTTCTGGATGAACCCACCGGGCCACTTGACCCCGTTGCGGCAGATGATTTCGATGAACTGATCCTCTCACTTACCAGCAAGATGGATCTGACTATCCTGATCATCACCCATGATCTCAACACGCTGGTCAAAATCTGCACGCGCATCGCCATGATTGTCGATAAACGCATCGTGACAGGAAGCCTGGAAGACATGCTGAACAACGATCATGCGCAGATCCGGGAATTCTTCCACGGCGAACGTATGAACAACCTCTCTGCCACACGAAAGGCGGCCTAAGATGGAACACAAAGCACCCTATGCCTTTATCGGTTTTTTTGTCTGCCTGTGCATCGCGGCCATGATCGGCTTCACGGTCTGGGTTCAGGGCGAAAACCAGAAAGACTATCTGCCATACACCATCCTGATGCCTGACTCAGTCAGCGGGCTGGAAGCCGGGTCGCAGGTGCTTTATCGGGGTATACGCGTGGGCAAGGTCGAAGGCCTGCGCCTGCCCGTGGCGGATGATCCGAATGTCCGTGTCGATATCCGCCTTCGTAACGATGTGCCCGTGTATAAAACCACGCAGGCCGAACTTGCCCGCACCAGCATCACCGGTCTTGTCAGTCTGAATATCACCGCCCCCGAAAAGGGCGACACCCTGCCGCCAATGCAGGTAGCGGGTGAACCCCGCCCTGTCATCATGGGCCGCAAGTCAGCCCTTGAAACCGCACTCAAGGACGTGCCGGTCATTACCAAGCAACTGCGTAATTTTACCGGCAAGGCCAACGAAAGCCTGGACGAATTCCGCGGCTCCTTCGTCGGCAAAATCATGGGCCAGAACAAGGATAAGAAAGACGCAGAAGATAAATCCGAACGCCCGCAGCGCCAGATGAATTTGCGGAATTAAAATCGGTAAATATGTAGCTTGCTGGAAAAGATGGTGGAGGGGTCTGCCTAACTCTGGCTTGAAATTTGTTACACATGTTTGCACGCACGCATACCCTTTGGGTATGAGGTCACAGCGCATATAGAGAAGCAGACGACCATATTTATCGCCTGTCTTTGCAATGCAGCCTTTTGATAAAACCTGGTTATTTTCAAGCACCCCCACCGAAGAAGCCGCGCAGGGTCAAAGCCCATTATTTTCAAATGCTTGCTGAGATGGCTGGTCGAGGGCGATTTCAGACAACTTTAGATCTGCGGACCTGAAGAATTTGACACATAGTTAAACACGGCTTATTGCTACTGCGAATTCCATAATCCTAAAGAACTTCCGAGGGATTTTACCGTGGCGACATCGAACCAAGAGAACCAAAACCAACTTCTATTGAAGGGGGTTTTTGAGGGCGTCACCCTCCAAAAATCTGAAACAAGCGGTCTCACCATCGATTTGTCAGCTTTGAAGGGCGTCGATGTAACGATTTTAACGGACGGCACTATAAAACTTAAAGCGCCCGCAAGAGAACAAACCAATGAGCCCTGCGTTATCAATGGGGCCGTTGACCAGCGCGCCTATAATATTGGCGACGTTCTGCCGGATGGCTGGATTGTCGGTCCGGTATCACCCGATACAGGGATCGTCATGGCTATCGAACCCGTTGCCGGTGCTTTGGATGGATATCAGACATGGCATAAAGGTGAAAATCACGCTGCCGAACTGCGCAGAAAAGGTCATGCGAATGCTCGCCAGCCCAGCGACGTGGAATTGAATGCCATTTACAACGGCGTCGTACAAGCGGGACGCAATGACAATGCCCGGTTCGATACCAGCGATACCATTCCCTACGGTCAATACTGGACATCCAAGCAGAAACCTAACGCCCAGAAAGAGGCGCTGGTGCAGTACCTCAAGGCCGGCGGGACTCATTGGTGCCATACGAACGAGGCCCTGGCGCGCGTACGTTGCGTGCGTGACCAGATAAAGCTTTCTGGCTTGAAATGACGCTCCTGGGATTACGTAAGCCGAAGAGTAGAGATTCCATTGGGATTTTGATCAATAAAAAAGACCTCCGAGGAGGTCTTCGTATTAGAGGTTGGCGGAGGAGGGGAGATTCGAACTCCCGATACCCTTGCGAGTACTTCAGTTTTCGAGACTGATGCGATCAACCACTCTGCCACCCCTCCGTCTCTGGGCGATAGAACTACCGGGAAACAGCCAGCCCGTCAATATTGGCGTTTTTAACCCCGATTTCCGCCGCCAGATCGTGCCAAAACGCCACATTCCATGACCGTCTGGCCCGGAACGACGTGGACGGCAGGATCCACACCTTGGTGGCCCCTATCATGTCCGGTTGCGGTCCGTAATGGCGGCCTTTGCCCATCACGGCCTCGCCCCCGGTCTTGCTGGTAAAGGCCAGGAACCGCGGCTGGCATTTCAGGATGCGCCGCCGCAATGCCTCCGCCGCCTGTTGACCCAGCGATCCCGGCAGCAACTCATCGTCGCTGCCCTGATCGTATTTGGCGATATCCGTAAGCCCGATTTTAAGATCGGTCAGCTTGGGGAATTCATGCGGCGCAAAGACATGGGGCGTAAGGCCGATGGCATGCAGCGTCGGCCAGAACAGGTTGGTCTTGTGCGCGTAATAGGCGCGTGCAGCGGCGGAGGCATGGCCGGGCGCAGTGCCGCAAAACACGACGTCCAGACCCGGCTGCAATACATCCACCAATATTGTTTTCGGCATATGGGTAATGTAAGGGCCTGCTCTAATGGTTCAAGACATCGCTATCCGGTTCGTCATCGGCGTCGTTATTGTCGCGTTCCCACCAGAAGTATTTCTGACCGTATTTATACCCGCGCGACAGATTGGGCATCAGGTCGTCGCCATTGCGGATCTTGGCGGCAATTTCCCTGGCCGTCTGCTCCATCGTCACAAAACGTTCCGGCGCATCCGGATGGTCGCGCATTTCATGTATGGGCAGGCGCACATAATCAAGCCCGTGTTCCGCCGCAAACCGTCGCCAGTACGCCGCCGCGATGCTGATATCATTACCTGCACGCGCGCTTAAGTACATGCCGACATAATCGGCCTCGCGCTCAAATTCGGTCTGAAAAAATTCGGCCAGCGTCATCTGCGCCAGCTTTTCGAAATGGGTCTCGAACCCCACCACGTCAAACGCATTGTCGGTCCAGTGCGCCAGTGTTGTGACCAGAACGCCGTTCACTTTCATTTTCTGTGTATGGTTCATGACGTTGTGTGCCAGTTCATGTCCCATGACGATCGCAAGATCGCGGTCATCGGCAAAATCCATCTGTCCCTGCGTCACATAAATGGCACGGCCATCCGTCCACGCATTCACATCGCGGTTCGCGGCCAGATACACAAGGCGGTAACGGCAGATATCAATAAACGGCACCTCTACCGTCATCGGCTGGCCGTTGCGCAGCAGGCCATATGTCAGGCGTTCACCCACAACGCGTTTTTTCATCAGCGCACGGAAATGCCCGGCATTGCGCACCGGTTTGCCGTCCATGGTCAGCAGAATATCGCCGGGCCGTATACCCGCATCAAACGCATCGGTGCCGAACACCGCCTGTACCTGTGCATCACGGTTCAGCAATGCGCGTTCATACGCCACGCCCTGTAACTGTTTGGGAAGGTCGAAATCGCTGAGCACCGTAAAGCCCGGCGTTACCGTGCGGCGTGGGCAAAGCGGCGCATTGGCGATCATGATCGGCCCCGCCACATGCCACAGGCGTTTTTGCGCGGCCAGGTATTTGACCAGCACATCGCCGGTCTCATGGCGTATTTCATTCTCAAGCGACGAATACGGGGCCGACGGCATGTCGGTAACGGTATAGGCGCAGGCGCTGAAGACCAGCGCCACGCATGCGGCCAGAATTCCCCTCATAAACCTATGGTATGTGGTTTTGTGCCATACGAAAAGCCGCCCGCGTTTCGCACGGGCGGCTGTTTCCGGCCCCGGGGGGCCGAAAATTCGTTAATGCTTAGTTCGGATTGCCGTCGGTCGCATCCTTGACACCGTCGCTGATGCGCTGGGCAGGGGTGCGGTCCTGAAGTTCGCGTGCGGCATCATCCAGGCCCTGGCCATCGCCAAGTTTGGTGACGGCATCGCCGATTTTTTCGCCGCTGGTACGTGTATCCGGGGCATTGAGGATGCTGAACGCAACCACGGCCAAAACGGCCAGAATCAGGGCACCAATAATGAAACGGGAATTGTTAGTCGTAATAGCCATAAGTTTCCTCCTCGAAGGCTGTTCCCATGACAAACGTGTGGGCTTGAAAAAGGTTCCGCATATCCCTGAAAACCATCACCAGCCCATCCGACAGCCGGCATACGCTCGCCGCCGCCGTCGCTGACAAGTCTGGCCATATGGGGAATGCGGCTTCCATGAAAAGCCGCGGTGTTTCATTGTACAAAGAAATATGGGGAAAGGTTGTTGAAACCTTTCCCCATACAGGAAACTTTTTACGTCAGCCAATATCAGGCAGATTTTTTAAAACCTTTATTCGGACGTGCGCCGCCCGGTTTACGGTCTTTGCTGAAGAATTTCTTTTTCTTCTGTTGCCAGAATGCACCCTGCGGCTTGCGCTCATGCGCTGCGCCTTCGCGCGCCGGACGATCGGCATCCATCGAGAAACGCGCTTCGCCGCCAGCACCTTCAGTGTTGAAGTTGCGCTCAGGCATGTCGTGGTCAAACTTACGCGCATTGCCGTCACGTTCTTTGGCGTGGAAGGGCTTTTTCTTACCGAATTCACCGCGCGGCCCCTGGGGGGCGTTGCCGCGATTGTTGCCACGTTCTTCACGACGTTGTTTGAACGGACGCTCGCCACGTTCCATGCGGGCCGGGGGTGCGCTGTTGAAATCGCTGTCCGACATTGGCTGGTATGATTGCGATGCGCTCATCGGCGGATCGATCAGGTGCGACTTGTCGCGTTGCTGAAAGTCACGTTTCTGGCCGAAGTCACGCTTCTGCTGGAACGGACGCTCTGAACGTTCCGGACGTTCGCTGCGCTCGGCACGTGCCGGTTGCGATGCGCTCATCGGCGGATCAATCAGGTGCGCTTTATCCTGGCGCGGCTGGAATTGACGATTTTCGAATGCGCTGTCTTCGCGCGGACGGAAATTGCGGTTCTTGTTGAAGCCGCCGCCATTGCCACCACGGTTACCACCGTAATTGCTGCCGCCGCCGCTGCGTGAACCACTACGTTCCGGTTTTTGACCCGGGTTCAGGATGCGCTGAATGGCATTCCATTTACCGCGCTCGGACGGCATCAGGAATGACAGGGCGCGACCTTCCTGACCGTTACGGCCGGTACGGCCGATGCGGTGGACGTAATCTTCCGCAACTTGCGGCAGATCATAGTTGATGACGTGTTCGATATGCGGAACGTCCAGACCACGGGCGGCGACATCGGTCGCGACCATGATGCGGGTTTTCTTGGCACGGAAACCGGCAATCGCGCGGTCGCGCTTGTTCTGCGTCAGGCCACCGTGAATGACGTCAACCGAGTGACCGTCATCATCAAGACGTTTCATCATACGGTCTGCGCCGTGCTTGGTTTTGATGAAAAGAATGATCGAACCCTGGCGGTTATACAGTTCGTCCGTCAGGACCTGGTAACGACCGCTTTCATTGGTTTCGACATGTTCATGAACGATGTTCGCGGCAGACGTGCGTTCCGGTTCAATCGTAACGCGGATCGGGTCTTTCATGTATGTATGCGTGAACGCGATGATTTCTTTCGGGAACGTGGCCGAGAACATCAGCGTCTGGCGGTCTTTGGCCGGCATGCACTTGATGACTTCGTTGATCTGCGGCGTGAAACCCATGTCCAGCATGCGGTCAGCTTCGTCGAGAACCAGCATGTTCACAGTCGCGAACAAATTGGAACGGCTGCGAAGGTGGTCGTTGATACGACCCGGCGTGCCGATGATCAGGCGCGGACGGCCTGCGATCTGTGCGCGCTGGCGGCCCATGGACTCGCCGCCGATCAGAAGGGCGGTTTTAATCGTGTTGTTCTGGTGCATCATCTGGCGTGCAACGACCAAAATCTGTGATGCCAGTTCGCGTGTCGGCGTCATGATCAGGGCCGATGCATGCATGTCCGTCATCAGACGGGCGAGGATCGGGATAATGAACGCGCCGGTTTTGCCGGTGCCCGTTTGTGCCGAACCCAGGACGTCTTTGCCCTTCATCGCGGCCGGAATGGCCTGCGCCTGAACAGGGGTCGGGCTGGTGTATTTCATGTGCTCGAGGCTTTTGAGCAAAGCGTGCGGCAGGTTGAACGCTTCAAAGCCGTTGACGGCATCAGCGGAAGGCAGGGTGGATTCAATAGTCATAGTAATTGTATTCCTTGGATAATAAACGTTAACGCCTCTTTGCGTTGTGCAAAGAGTGCGGAGTTGCAGCCGGGTGACCGGGAACTCTTCGATGAATAAATCGGAAGAAAAGTCGCCGCTCGCGGGAATGTGCTTACGTTCAGAGCAACCTTAAGAGGCTGGATAAACGTGCCCGCTTCAGAACAGATTTCGTTCGGTGGCGGATTGAAAGGCAAAAGCCCATAAAAACCAAATGCGGGGGATATATGGCATAGATTGGGGAAACAAGTCAAATCTATTCATTTAATTCCATGTTTTGTACCCGACTTGTAACTCAATCAAAAACGGTATTTATTGAATAATAACAAACAAAACAGGGGTATAGTCATGACGTTCGTGCCTGCTAAAGCTGTCGATAGAATTAAAACAGCAATGAAGAAGTTTCAGCCCATTGTTGCTGCTGCAAAAGCAAAGGACGTCAACGAGTCAGATACCGTTACCATCATTACAGACATGCTGGAATGTGTATTCGGGTTTGATAAATTTAAAGAGATTACTTCTGAGCACGCCATCCGGGGCACTTTTTGTGATCTGGCGGTAGAGATTGATGGTGATCTTTCCTTCCTTATTGAAATCAAAGCCATCGGCCTTGAGTTAAAAGATCAGCATGTCAAACAAGCAGTAGATTACGCATCTAATAAGGGCGCTGACTGGGTTATTCTTACCAACGCCGTAGAGTGGCGCATTTATAAAGTCATCTTTGGCAAGCCTATTGATGCAGAGTTGACTGAGACACTGCACACACTGGAGTTTTCTCCAAAAAATGCAGAGCATCTTCAGAACTGGTGCCTGTTGGCTAAAGAAGGCATGAAAAAAGACAATCTTGAAAAACACTACACCGTGAAGCAGCTTTTAAACCGTTTCACCGTAGGTGCTGTTTTGCTCAGCGATCCTGTCGTAAATGTAGTGAAAAGAGAGTTAAAACGACTTTCTGCAGACATCAAAGTAACTGAAGATGATGTGCGTGAGCTGTTGCAAAACGAGGTAATTAAGCGGGAAGTCTTTGAAGGTGAAAAAGCGGCTAAAGCAAGTAAACTTGTCGCAAGATCTGAAAGCAAATCGCTTCGCAAAGTAAAAGAAGGCGCACAAAAGAATGCGACTGTAAATGAAGCGATCGCAGTCGTTAAAGCGGCTATTTCCGCTTAAGCCGGAGCCCCATAAAGATCGTATTCATCCGCGTCTTCAACCAGCACAGGAATGATATCGCCGGCTTTGATTTCTGCCGGTACATCGCGCAGGTATACGGCGCCGTCGATTTCGGGCGCGTCGCCTTGTGAGCGGCCATTTGCGCCGCCTTCGCCGTCGACTTCGTCGATGATGACGGGAATGGTTTTGCCGATCTTGGTCATCATGCGCTTGAGCGAGATTTCCTGCTGCACGGCCATCAGGCGCGTCCAGCGGTCGTCTTTCACATCCTGCGGCACTTCCGGCAGGCCCAGGTCTTCCGACGTGGCACCGTCAACCGGTTCGTATTTGAAACAACCAACGCGGTCGATCTGCGCCTCGACCAGCCAGTCGAGCAGGAACTGGAAATCCTCTTCCGTCTCGCCGGGGAAACCGACGATGAAGGATGAGCGGATGGTCAGCTCGGGGCAGATGTCGCGCCATGCCTTGATGCGGTCCAGGGTCTTGGCCTGCATCGCCGGGCGTTTCATGTTTTTCAAAACATTCGGTGCCGCGTGCTGGAACGGGATGTCGAGATAGGGAAGAATTTTTCCCTCCGCCATCAGCTTGATCGCGTCATCGACATGCGGATACGGGTACACGTAATGCATGCGTACCCAGATGCCGAGTGTGCCCAGCGCTTCGGCCAGGTCGAAAAACTTGGCCTTGATCTTTTTGCCCTTGAACTGGCTTTCAGCATATTTGATGTCGAGGCCGTACGCCGAGGTGTCCTGCGAAATAACCAGCAGTTCTTTTACGCCGGCTTTCACCAGGTTTTCGGCTTCATACATGATATGCGCCGCCGGACGCGACACGAGATCGCCGCGCAGTTTTGGAATAATGCAGAACGTGCAGCGGTTGTTGCAGCCCTCGGAAATTTTTAAGTACGCGTAATGACGCGGCGTCAGTTTCAGTCCCGCTTCCGGGACCAGATCGATAAACGGCTCATGCACCGGTGCCACGATGTCGTGGACGGCCTCGATCACGCTTTCATACTGGTGCGGGCCGGTGACGGCGTGCACCTTCGGGTGCACGGCGCGGATTTTCTCCGGCTCTGCGCCCATACAGCCGGTGACGATGACCTTGCCGTTCGCGGCCATGGCTTCGCCGATCGTGTCCAGCGACTCTTTCTGCGCGCTTTCAAGGAAGCCGCAGGTGTTGACGATAACGACATCCGCGCCCTCGTAAGAACCCGAAAGTTCATACCCTTCCGACCGCAGCTTGGTGATGATGCGCTCACTATCCACCAGTGCCTTGGGGCAGCCGAGCGAGACAACCCCGACTTTAGGGGCGGGTTTGAGCGCTTTGGGAAGCTTTTTGGCGGTCTGTTTCATGGCCGTCCTTGTATCAAATTGCGATGCCAATTACAAATAACCGTATGCAAGCATTTATTATGATTAGCGGAATCGCCATAATCGGGCTTTTGTACTGGTATGGGCAGCGTTTGCGCATCATGCCGGTGCCAACCCTGCCTGCCGCCCGCCGCAAGGCGCTGGCCATGATGCCCCGTGACGCAAAGCTGGTGGTTGAACTGGGCGCGGGCTGGGGCGGTATGACCCGCCGTATCCGCAAAGCCCTGCCCAATGCCACTGTTATCGCCTATGAACGCTCGCTCATCCCGTGGGCGGTCAGCCGCGTGTCCGGGCCGGTGCACCGCGGCGATTTGTTTGCCGCCGACCTCACCAATGCCGATGTCGTGTTCTGTTACCTCTCGCCGTGGCACATGGCCCGGCTTGCCCCGAAATTTGCGGCAGAACTCAAAAACGGCGCGAGTGTGATATCCGTCGCATTCCCGTTGCCCGACTTCGCACCGGACGCTGCCGACGACCCGGTCTATCTTTACCGGTACCGCAAATAAGCGCATCATTTCGGGCATGACATTGGATGCCCTGATCACCCTGTTTTTTGGTGTCGCCGTACTCGCGGCCAAGCCCGGCCCCGGCATGATGACCGTAGCCAGCAAAGCGATGGGGGAGGGACTGCCCAGCGTCATCTCCTTCATGGTCGGCACCAATCTGGTCAAGATCATGTTCTTTGCACTGGTCGTGCTCGGCTACAGCTTCCTGCCCGAAAACATGTTGTTCCTGTCGATTGTGCTGAAGGCGGTGACGGCGGCCTATCTCATCTGGCTGGGCGTAAAAGGCCTGCAAAAACTCGACCCCGATGCCAAGGCAAACGAAGTGATCGCCCGCAAACACGGCTTCACCGAAAATTTCGCCGCCGGTTTCATGCTCACGGTCGCCAACCCGTTCGACATCCTGTTTTTCGCGGGCGTGCTGCCGACCATCATGACGGTGGGTGCGGTCACGCCGATGACATTCGCCATCTGCGCTTTTGTCATCGTGCTGGCGGATGCGCTGGTCGCGCTGTCCTATGCCGTGCCCATTGCGCTCTCGCGCAACTTCCTGTCCCGCACATCGATGCGCAAGCTGAACATCGTGTCCTGCGCCGCGCTTATTCTGGTCGGTCTGTATATCGGCTATTCCGCCATGCCCACGAGGTTTTAAAATGACGCGCCATATCCTCAAACTCTCATGCCCTGATAAACCCGGCATCGTTGCCGCCGTGTCCGGCTATTTCTTCGAGCGCGGCGCGAATATTGCCAGCTCCGCCCAGTACGAAGACGCTGATACAAGATGTTTCTTCCTGCGGATGACGCTGGATTCCGATGCAGCCGACTTGAAAGCCGGGTTTGAACCCATCGCCCGTAAATTCGGTATGGACTGGTCCCTGCGCCGCGAAGCCGACCGCCCGCGTGTCCTTATCCTTGTGTCAAAGGCGGGTCACTGCCTGGCCGATCTGCTCTACCGCAAATCTGTCGGTGATCTGCCCGCCGATATCGTCGCGATTGCCGGTAACCACACGCGCGACAAACTCGAAATCCGCGATCTGCTCGACGTGCCGTTTCATCATGTCGCGGCAAAGGACGAAGCCGCGCTGCATAAACTTGTCGCCGACACAAACGCCGATCTCATCGTCCTCGCACGGTATATGCAGGTGCTCTCCAACGATTTCTGCGCCCGGTATGCGGGCCGCATCATCAATATCCACCATTCTTTCCTGCCGGGGTTCAAGGGCGCGAAACCTTACCATCAGGCGCATGACCGCGGTGTCAAACTGATCGGCGCAACCGCCCATTACGTCACCGCCGACCTCGATGAAGGCCCGATCATTGAACAGGATGTCGAACGCATCACCCACGCCGACACACCCGAAGACATGGTCGCCAAGGGCCGTGACATTGAACGCCGCGTGCTGACACGCGCCGTCACCCTGCATACGCAGGACCGCGTGATGCTCGCGGGCAAGAAAACGATTATCCTTTAGAGGTATAAACCTTCTGAAGCGCATACAGCGCGTCCAGCGCCTCGCGCGGGCTCATCTCATCAGGTTTGAGATTGTCCAGAAAACCTTTCAGCGCCGCCGGCAACACGGGCGTGCTGTCCTTCACAACGCTTGAGAACAGGGGCAGGTTGTCGACAAGCGCCGCCAGTTGCCCCGATGTCTCCGACTTGTGCAGCTCATCCAGGATCTGCTGCGCACGCGCGATGACCGGCGCAGGTAAACCCGCAAGCTTGGCGACATGCACGCCGTAGGATTCATCCGCCGCGCCATCGATGACCTCATGCAAAAAGACGATATCGCCTTTCCATTCCTGCACCTTCATCGCATGACACGACAGATGCGCAAGGCGCTCCGTCAGATTGGTCAGCTCATGGTAATGCGTGGCAAACAGGCCGCGGCATTTGCATACGTCATGCAGGTATTCAAGGCACGCCCACGCAATGCTTAAGCCATCAAACGTCGCGGTGCCGCGCCCGATTTCATCAAGGATGACAAGGGACCGCTCCGTAGCCTGATTAAGGATCGCGGCGGCCTCCACCATCTCCACCATGAAGGTCGAACGGCCGCGCGCCAGATCATCCGACGCGCCTACGCGTGAAAAGATGCGGTCCACAATACCGATATGCGCGGCCTGTGCCGGCACGAAGCTGCCCATCTGCGCCAGCAGCGCGATAATCGCATTCTGGCGCAGGAACGTGGACTTACCCGCCATGTTCGGACCCGTGAGCAGCCAAAGGCGCTGCGCCTCGCTGAAGTTTGAATTATTGGGCACGAACGCCGCGTCTTTCAGCGCGTCTTCCACCACCGGGTGACGGCCGCGCGTGATGGTAAACGCAAGACTGTCATCAATGACCGGACGGCTGTAATTCTTGACCGCCGCAAGCTCGGCAAGGGCGCATGCAACGTCCAGTTTCGCCAAACCTTGCGCAAACCGCGCCAGCGTCTCCGCCTGCGCGATGACTTTTTTGGTCAGATCCTCAAACGCTTCAAGCTCCAGCGCCAGCGCCTTGTCGGCGGCGGACACGATCTTGCTTTCCAGCTCCGACAGTTCCGGCGTCGAAAACCGCACGACATTGGCCAGCGTCTGTCGATGCACGAACGGATTAGACGCGGGCTGGTCATTCGCGGGTTTTGTGTGCACCATCAGCGCATCCGCATGACGCGCCGGCACCTCGATGTAATAGCCCAGCACATTGTTATGCGTGACCTTGAGCGCCGAAATACCCGTATCGCCCGCATAACGCGCCTGCAGGCGCATCATGTGCGATTTGGAATCATCACGCAGGGCCTTGAGCTCATCCAGCGCCGGATGATACCCGCGCTTGATAAAACCACCGTCGCCTTTCAGCGCGGGCAGGTCTTCCGCCAGCGCGCGGATCAGCGTGTCATGCAGGTCATGAATGCCGCCGTCCGACGCCAGCGACTGGCTGATCGGTTCCACGGCCTCATCCCGCATATGTTCGATCAGATGCGTGCGCACCTGCGCCGCTGCCGCGATGCCCTCGCGGATCATGGCAAGGTCGCGCGGGTTGCCGCGCCCGACCGACAGGCGGCTCAGCGCGCGTTCAATATCCGGCATGGATTTCAGCGTCCCGCGCATCTGCGCCCGGTCATGACCGCGCTCAACGAACAGGGCGACCTGCGCCAGCCGCGCGTTGATCTCGGATACACTCCGGCTCGGTGCCGACAGACGGTCCGCCAGCAGACGCGAACCCGCGCCCGTCAGCGTGCGGTCAATGCAATCCAGCAAGCTACCCTTGCGCTCCCCCACCATCGTGCGGGTCAGCTCAAGATTCCGGCGCGTGGCCGCGTCAATCTCCACCACCGCGTCCGGCGCAAGGCCACGCGGCGGGCTCATGCGCGGCATCGCGCCTTTTTGCGTGCGTGCCACGTAATCGACCAGCGACCCGGCGGCGGCAATCTCGGCGGATGTAAAATTCCCGAATGAATCCAGCGTCCCCACGCTGAACATATCTTTCAGGCGCGTGGCCGCGTTCTCGGTATCGAATAATGAATTCGGCTGAATGGTCAGCGCATTGCCCAGATCCTCAAACGCATCTTCCATGACGCTGTCATACGCCAGACGCTCAGGGATCAGGATTTCCCGCGCGCCAATCCGCTCCAGCGCGGCGGGCAGGGTGGTCGCATTCAGCGGCTGCGTATAAAACGCACCCGTCGACATATCCAGCCACGCTAACCCCAGTGCATTGGCATTGCCGCAAACGCACGCAACGTAATTGGCGGCCTTGGAATCCAGCAGCGTGTCTTCCGTCAAAGTCCCCGGCGTAATCACGCGCACGACATCACGGCGCACCAGCGCCTTGTATCCGCCGCGCGCCTTCGCCTGTTCCGGCGTCTCCACCTGGTCACAGATCGCCACACGGTGCCCCGCACGGATCAGACGCGACAGATAGGATTCATGGGAATGCACGGGCACACCGCACATCGGAATATCATTACCGCCGGTTTTGCCGCGGCGTGTCAGCGCAATGTCCAGAACCTTGGACGCAATCTCCGCGTCCTCAAAAAACAGCTCATAAAAATCGCCCATCCGGTAAAACAGCATGCACCCCGGATGCGCCGCCTTCACCTCATGATACTGCGCCATCATCGGCGTGTGCGCAGGCGCATCGGCGGCTTGTGTCGCGGTGTCTTTTTCAGCTGTCTGGGACATGGTTATTTATACGAAAAAGAGCAAGTGAATGTCATCCGCCCAGTAATCGTGATGCACAGCCATTTTAAGAGATTTGTTCGTTGGTTTTATTTTGGTTTTATTCTATGTGTTTGTTTTATAAGTAAAATTTTTCAGGCTGTTTGGTAAAAATTTATGCTGCGACTTTGATATCTTCTTCTTTTAGGTTTTTTGCGTCCACTGCGCCTTCAGGTATGGGCGCTAAATGATCAGTTAATGCGGAAAGTAAGTTCACTACTCCGATTAAGCTTTGCTTGTTCTGCTTAAGGGTTTTTACTGCGTTATATGGGTTATCTTTTGTAACTTCTGTTTCTAAAAAGGCATGTTCAAAGTTAATTTTAGAAGCAAGTAATCTAATTTTGGTGGGATCCGGAGCTTGCATAACGACTTCAAGAATTTTTTGATTCTGTGTCCATGCTGAGTTTTTCTGAGTCTTTCCACTCTTTAATGTAATCTCCGGTTCGTCTGTATCATGAAGTACACTGTACTTGGTCCCAAAATGATTCAAAATCTTGCACAGCGACGCTACGGTGGCTTTTCCTCTGGCTCTGACCACATGAATATTTTCAAAAAATACTGGACTAATACCTGTGATATGTCCGGCGGCTGTCTCGGACATTACGTATCTAAACGCAGAGTACTCAGTATCTCCTTCTACAACTATTACGCGTCCACCAAAGAAGAACTCTGCTACATAGGGATCATAAATATTTAAGAGTTGTAGGTTTTGTTTATCGTCGTCACTTAGTTTGGCTTCTTGAGGTCTATATAAAGTGGTGCCGTAAACTTCTCCAATGGTTGACCTTTCAACTCTTATCACTGTGGTGTTATCTTGTCCTAAATCGATGAAAACGGGTGAGTGAGTGGTGACAATTATTTGCCACCCTGCCTTTTTTGCTAAATCGTATAAAACTCTGCAAGCATCTCTAATTGCGCTTGGATGTAAGCACAATTCAGGCTCATCGATTAAAAGCACTTTTGGTCTATCAGCTGTTTTAATCGATTGTTCAGATAATATTTTGAGAACTGACCACAGTACAGTTCTTTGAGCGCCGCTTCCTTGATTTTTTAAGGGCGATTTGTAGCCGTCTTCATATCCCAACGTTAAGTCACTACCGTTGGAAAAAGGTTTTAAATCTTTGTCGACAGGGGGGTGAAGTGAAAATTCTACCACATGTCTTGCAAAAACATTGGCAACCAAATCTGTAAGTTTTTTCTCAATAAGCTTTACATCTGTTTTTGCAAGATCAAAGGCTC
Source organism: Micavibrio sp. UBA6145 (assembly GCA_002423205.1). GTDB lineage: Bacteria > Pseudomonadota > Alphaproteobacteria > Micavibrionales > UBA1664 > UBA6145. Next base: position 30,371 of record DIUZ01000002.1, read on the forward strand.
GTCTTTGAAAGCTTTGAACCTTTTCTAATAAAACTTCAAATTGCGTTTTAGGGCTTCCGTCCTCCCTGGTGGCACCGTCTTCATCAGGCAGATTCATTGCCTTTTCTGAAATCATCTCAGTGATAAGCTTATTAATTTTTTCTGCTTGAGTGTTGGGGCTGTCAAAAGACCTTACCCAATGAATTTGAGGCCTCTTGGGTTTTGCGACATTCGCTGGTCCCCACGGAAAAGAATCGCTCCATGTGTTTAGAATGGCATCCCAACCTTCTCTTTTTGGAGCTCCGGGTTCTTTCCAGATCCATCTTTCTTTAATGACGTTTTCGCCCTCTTCTATGCTTACCCATTTACTGGAAGGAGGAAATTTTGTGGCAATCGTGTGAAGCTCAATAATTGTTGGAGTGCTGTCGTTTCCGTATTTTTCATTAGGAAAATCTTCTTTAAAAAGTTCTGCAGCCTTAGAGCCATCCTGCATGATGGTTTCATAAGCTTTTAAAATTGAGCTTTTACCCACATTGTTTGGGCCTACTAATACAACGATATCATTCAGATCAATGGTGACAGGATGTATGCCTATTGAACGAAAATTTTGAACGATTAGGCGTTTTACTCTGCCCGGTTCAATAACTTCAGTTGTGTCATTAGCCGCAGGTTTTTTAGTTGCCATAGATACCTCCAAAGACATCTATTAACCATGTAAACGCTAAGGGTATTAATTGAAAGCGGAATTAAGACGTATGCAATTGCATGTCATTACGCCGCCTTCGTCCCCGTACTTCCAAACCCACCCGCACCGCGCTGCGTTTCATCCAGCGTCTCAACTTCATTCCACTGCACGCTCGCATGTGCCGCCACAACCATCTGTGCCACGCGCATGCCGCGTTCGATGACGAAGGGTGTATCGGACAGGTTGATCAAAATCGCTTTGATCTCGCCGCGGTAATCCGCGTCGATCGTGCCCGGGCTGTTCAGGACCGTGACGCCGTTTTTGGCGGCGAGGCCGGAGCGCGGTCTGATCTGCGCCTCGAACCCAACCGGCAGGGCAATGGCAATGCCCGTCGCCACTAACGCCCGTTGCATGGGCGCGAGGGTGATGGGCTGGTCCGCCGGGATGGCGGCGACCAGATCCATACCGGCGCTTTGCGCGGTGGCGTAGGCGGGAAGGGCGATGTCTGCCGCATGCGGCAGCTTGGTGATGGCGATGGATGTCGTTTGCATGCCCAAAGCCTAGACCGGTCCGCCGCCCAAAAAAAGGGTATTTACGCGGCTGTCCGCATGGAATTGACCCGGTAAAGCGCCAGGACCAACTGGTAAAGCGGGCGGCTGATCTCCTCCGACGGTAACCCGGCAATCGCCGCGGCCAGCCGCAGGGATTTTTCGTCCAGATGGTCGGCATTCGCATCGCCAAAGAAATACCCGACCGGCACGCCGAACATGACGGCGCATCTTGCCAGTTTTTCCGCCGGCATGCGCGTGGCACCGCTCTCATATTTCTGGATCTGCTGAAACGTCACGCCAAGCCACTGGCCCAGGCAATCCTGACTGATGCGTTTTTCCTGACGGATTTTGCGCAGGCGTGCGCCCAGTTCTTCATCGAAGCTCATGTATTCCCCCTTGGTGTTTTTTTATAAATGCAGCTCTTTTAGGCTGCTTTGGCAAAAATGGTGGTCTGGTGCATGGCGGCCATGCCCTGCGTCTGCAGGCGGCGCAGGTACTCATCCATGAGAACGCGGCTGTCGAGAAAGGCGCTGCGGTACATGGTGCGCATCTCGGCGATCTGGCGGCGGAGCAGGGCGGTCTCGGCGGCTGCGCCGGCGGTACGGCACGCCGCGATCAGCGTGCGGATGCGGGCGCGGTATTCGGCGACGGTGTCGTTGGCGTGTTTGACGTCCAGGAATTCAATGGCGCGGCTGGTATTGGCGATGACCATCTGGTCGGCCAGGTACTGGGCAAAACCCGCGCCGTAGCGGCGTTCCAGTGCGGCCATGTCGGTGTCTGCCATGTTATCCGATTGATATGTCTTCATTTATTCCCCCTGCCTTGAACCGGTTGTTTGTTAACTTCTTTTTGTTCAAAGGCGACTATGGTTGTACAATATGCAACAGACGAGGTTATGTCAATGTATTTTGAACAAAATGGTTGCACTTTTTACAACAAGCGTTAAGGTGGGGAATAGACAAACAATAAGTTATGGAAATAATATGTTGGTAACCCCCGGACAGATCAAAGCCGCCCGCGCCATGCTCGACTGGAGCGCCGAAGACCTCGGCAAACGCGTCGGCGTCGTCAAAACCACCATCTCCGCCATCGAAACCGGAAGATCGAACGGGTCGGTGGAAGTGCTGGGTGCCATCGTCGGCGCACTTGAAAAGGGCGGTATCGAGTTTCAAGCCGACGGCGGCGTCAGGCCGAGGCAGAACAAGGTTCTTACGCTTCAGGGACGGGAAGGGTTTGCGGCATTCCGCGAAGATATTCTTGCAGAAGCCAAAATTGCATCGCTCGATGTCTGTGTCAGCAATGTCGACGAAAGAGAATTCGATAAGTGGGGCGCGGGTGGCGTCAATGATGCTTACATCGTGAAGATGAGGGAGCATAAGCCAAAACAGTTCCGTATTCTTGTCAAAGAAAACGACACCTACTTCACAGGAGACTACGCATCTTATCGATGGTTGCCTGCGAATTCGTTTGGGGAGATTTCATTCTTCATCTATGCCCAAAAGACAGCAATTATCAGTTTTGAAAACGATAATTTTGAAGTTTTTATTATCAATCAACCCAAAATTACATCTTTCTATCGTAAGGATTTTGAAAAAATGTGGGCACAGGCACGCACGGTGAATGCATCATGATATCTTCACCCCCCGCACTTTTAAAACAAAAAGTCCAAGCGGAGCTGGAATTCACGAACGATATCGTGGAATTTTTCTCCGGCCGCCGCGCAGGTCATTTGAGCAAATGGCTGTATTCAAACCCGCAGTTCGAGGGTGACAAGGTACTGGGCACCGAGACCTGGAGGCGCGGGATCGAAGAAGCCAAGCGCGGAGGCGATTATTATGTATTTCTAAAAGAGAAAAGTGTGATTCAAAATGCCATCCCGAGACTGAAAGATGTTTTCTCTCGCAAATTAAGGATGATTGATCTGGGGCCAGGATCGGAAGAGGCAATGCGCGATAAAATCATGCCTTTTGTTCAGGCCTATACCCCAAACGTAGTGGAATATGTCGGGGTTGATGTTTCCCGGGATACATTGGTGATGGCAAAAAAAGAAGTGTTGGCCGCTGGTCTGCCTATGGAAGCCAGATCGCTCGAACGCGATTTTATCCAGGACAGTTTTTTTTATGGAGATCGAGTATCGCGGGAGGTCGCCGTCATTTTCGGCCTTACGCTTTGCAACATGACGATTGATCCGCGTGTTCCGGGGTTGCCTTCTAAATTGCTCACATCGTATTTTCAGCGTCTGAAATCACATTTCTCCGCACGGGAAAGATTTCTGATGGTGACGCAGGATGTTAATCAGGATCCAGAATCACTCAAGCGTGCATACGAGGCATTTTCAGATCATTATATGCGACTTCTATACCGCATTCAGCGTGATACGCCCGTGACATCCGGTTTTGATCCGGAAGGATTCCGGCTGGAAGTTGATTATTTTAAAGACACGCAGGCATGTGCGCTTTGCTTTGTCCCTAAGAAAAACATGTCCTTCTCTATCGAAGATGAGGCTTTTGCGCTCAGGAAAGATCAGCGCCTCTACTTCCACAACGCGTTCAAATTCGATGTGCAGACGTTCCTGTCCGCCGCACGCACAGCTGGTTTCGACGTGGTACAGAGCGTCGAGGAAAAAGAAAATCCCTGCATCCTGCATGTACTGAAACCCCGCGTGATGTGATGCGCATCGCTGATGTACTCTCTTTTGAATCACGTGTTACAGAATCTGCCTATGATTTTGAGCGCGATATCATCGACTGGTTCTCTGGTTTGCGTTCTGGCCATCTGGGTAAGTGGCGCTATGAATATGTTCCGGAAGGTAGTCCTGCGGCTGGTGGTCCTATTTGGGAAGAGTTGGCGGCGCGCGCAAAAAATTATTACGTCTCGCGCGAAGGTGACCGTGCACTGGTGCAATCGCTGGATTTTATTGCACGCACTGTAATTAATCCGGATTTTATTTTTGATCTGGGGCCAGGCACCTTGCGTCCGGCGATCAAAGCGCTGCTTTCACGTATTGGAGCAAACTCTACATATGTCCCGGTCGATGTTGCGGCAGAATTTTTAAAGGCAGCACAACCGCTAAAAGATGAAAAAATCGTCAGGCATGTTATGCCCCGTCGCGCTGATTTCACGCAGGAACAATTCACGCAGGGCATAAAAGGCAACAAGTTGTTTCTTTTTCTGGGATCAACATTCGGCAATCTGCCAACTGCAGCCAATAGCGATCCAGAACATGAAGCATTGAGGCTATTGTCACATCTTCGCGATAACATGAGCGAAGGAGACCGGATGTTGCTGGTCAATGATGGCAATATGGATGAACGCACGATCATTGATTGTTATACAGGCCCCCTCAATCAGGATTATTACATGGTCATTCCTCACAAAATTGCGAATGATTTGAAACCCAGTGGCAATTTCGATCCGCTTGCATGGAAACCAGAAGTTCAGTGGTGGCCGCTGACGTCACAATGCTCGCATGGCATGGTGGCCACGAAAGATCAGAATTTTTCCATCGGTTCACGCCATTTTTATATTCCTGAAGGCACAACACTGAACGCCAGCAATTCGTTCAATTTTTCCGCTTACGCTTTACAGAGACTGATGAACAAGGCTGGCTTCAAAACGCAAACATATATGCCGCCGGGTAACAAGCTCGTGCTGGCAGTTGGTGTATCTTAATGTCTGGTCATCTCATAAAAGAGACTGAACAATTGCAAAATGCAGAGTTTTTGCAAGACGTGGCAGATTTTTTTGCTATGCGCCGATCTGGTCATTTAAGCAAATGGCTGTATTCAAATCCAAAATTTGAAGGCGATAAAGCCTGTGGTGTTGATGCGTGGGAAAAAGTTGCGCGCGCTGCCCGCAATGGCGATGCGTATTATGTTTTTCGGGCTGAAAAAGCGATTATAGATAAGGGGGGCTTCACGTCTGCCCTTGTTAGTCGATTTCGGTAATGTGCGCATTATTGATATGGGTCCGGGGTCGAGAGATGCTGTAAGGGACAAGCTTTTCCCGGTCATTTCCGCTTTTGGCAAATCTGCAAAAGAATATATTGCCGTAGATGTGTCGGAAAAATCCCTGCTAGGCGCAAAAGAGGAAGTGGCTGTTGCGTTTCCGCATGTGCAGGCGAATGTTATTCATGCTGATTTTGTTCAGGATAATTTTAGATTCGGAAAAAGCATTCCTGTCGAGTTAGCGACTCTCTTTGGTCTGACATTGTGTAATCTCCCGGTTGATCCGCTGGTGGCCGGATTGCCGGAAAAAATGCTGACCGCAAGCCTGTCGCGCATACGTACACATTTTGCTTCCGCAAGTCGCAATTTTGTCATCACCCAGGATGCAAATCAGGATTTGGAATCCCTGCGTCGGGCATATATGGCGCAAAAAGAGTTGTATTTGACGCTGCCTCATCTGATGTTGCGTGATCTGCCGATTAAGGGAAAATTCAATCCAGATGGGTTTGATGTCGATGTTGAGTTCATCCCCTCAACACAGGCATGCGCTGTCAGCTTCATCGCCAAAGAAGCGATGCAATTTTCAATCAAAGATGAAAATTTTCAGGTCAAGCGCGGGCAACGACTGTACTTTCACAATGCGTTTAAGTTCGATGTGGCCACATTCACCCGCTGCATCCGCAATGCCGGGTTTGATGTTCTTGAAACAGTTGTTCAGGCGAAAAACCCATGCGTTCTACACGTTTTGAAGGCCCGTCCCGCATAACAAAAAAGCCCGGCATTGCCGGGCTTTTTAAATTCAGAAAAATCTGTTCGCTTATTTTGCGGTGACCGGTTTGGCAACGTCGCCAGCGGCAGGCTGCGTGGTCGGCAGCGGTGCCGACGGGGTCATGGCTTCGGGTTGTGATGCCGGTTCAGCCGGGGCGCGCGGGGTCGTGGTGTCGACCGGTGCGTCAGCGGCTTTGGCGGCGTCAGACGGGGCTTCGCAGATCGTGGAGTCTTCGGTCGTGGCCGAGCATGCAGCGGGCGATCCGCCAATGGCGGGTTCACCAGCGGCAGGTGCAACCGCGTTCATGCCGCCCGGGCCGATATACGGCGGCGGGACTTGCAGCATATCGTCGCCTGCGGCGGGTTCGATATCATTCGGGTTGGGCATGCTGCCCGCAACGATCGGTGCCATGGCGTCGTCATTGGTGGCGATGGGCGTGACGGTGACCGGCGAGTCCGAACCGAACCAGGATTTGATCGACTGGATGGCGGCCTGGAATTTCGTCGGCGAATTGTTGTCGACCGACGGTGCAACGGTTTCAGCATGTGCGGCCGAAATGGCGAGAACGGAAACTGCGGTCAAAAGCGTAATACGAAGCATGAAGAACCTTCCTTCAGTGGAAACTTTATAACGGTGGTATAGCCCTGTTTGAGGCCGGATGCAAATTTACAGAATACCGATGCATCCGGATTATGTTTTTATATTCAGATAGTTGAGAAAACCAAAACTGCAACCATTTGAAAGTTTTGAATTATTTGCGGGCCTCGTGAACCGCGACCATGCCAAAAGACAGCGGCGTGACCCGGGCACCCCTGAACCCGGCGGCGATCAGGCGCTTGGCCAGCACGTTGCGGCGGGGGAATTTGCGGATGGATTCGATCAGGTACTGGTACGAATCGGCGTCGTTGGCGACCTTCTTGCCGATCTTGGGGATGACCTTCTCAGAATAGAAATCATACGCCTTGGCGATGGCCGGGTTGTCGACATGGGAAAATTCGAGACAAAAGAAACGTCCGCCCGGTTTGAGCACGCGTGCCGCTTCTTTCAGCGCACGGTCGATATGCGTCACGTTCCGAAGACCGAAGGCGATGGTGTAGACATCGAAAGAATTGTCCGGGAAGGGCAGTTTTTCAGCGTTGCCTTCAACCCAGTCCATATGATGCAGGATGCCGCGGTCAATCGCGCGGGCTTCGCCGACTTTAAGCATCGACGCATTGATATCGTAAACAGTGATCGGTGCCTGGCCGTCGGTGGCTTCATGCAGGCGGAAGGCGATGTCGCCCGTGCCGCCGGCCACATCCAGATACGCCCAGTCCTTGCGCGGGCGGATCATGCGGATCAGGCGGTTTTTCCATGCGCGGTGCACACCACCCGACATCAGGTCGTTCATAATGTCGTATTTGCGGGCGACGGAATGAAAGACGTCGAGAACCAGGTTGGTTTTATCGGTGGGGTTAACGCGGCGTACGCCAAACCAGTCTTTTTCCGGATTTTCGCCCGAAGACATGTCACCGGGTGACAGGTCGTAAGCCGTTGACGTGGTGCCCATTGACGTTATGCCTTGAATGCTGATGATGCCTGTAGATTTGGTTACCTTAAAACCAAATGCGCAACCAATCGAGAGATGTTTAAGGGTTTTTCCACATGAAGCTGATCAAAGCCATGGTTACGGTAGGGGGGTTGACCCTGGTTAGCCGCGTTGCCGGTTTTGTCCGCGACCTGTTGACCGCCCATATCCTCGGTGCCGGGCCGGTGGCCGATGCATTCTTCGTGGCGCTCAAGCTCCCCAATTTTTTCCGCCGCGTCACGGCCGAAGGCGCTTTCACGGTCTCCTTCGTACCCCTCTATTCCAAAATCAACGAGGTGGAGGGGCGCGAGGCGTCGCTCAAATTCGCGCAAGGCGCCATGGGCGTCATGGCGGGTATCCTTATCCCGTTCACCATCATCGCCATGCTGGCCATGCCGCTGGTCATGTGGGTGCTGGCCCCGGGTTTTGGCGATGGCACCACGCGCTATGAACTGGCCGTTCTGTTTTCGCGTATCACGTTTCCGTATCTGCTGCTGATGTCGGTGACCGCGCTGCTCGGCGGCGTGCTCAACGCGCATGACCGTTTTGCACCGTTCGCATCCGCACCGATCTTTTTCAATATGACCATGGTCGTGTGCCTGCTGCTCACACAATGGTTATTCCCCACCGCCGGTCACGCGCTTGCCTGGGGCGTGACGATTGCCGGTGTCGTGCAACTCGTATGGGTGTGGTGGTGTGCATACCGCATCGGCATCATCGTCAAACCGACCATGCCCAAACTCTCGCCCCATATCCGCCAGCTGTTCAGGCTGATGGTGCCGGGCATCATCGGCGCGGGCGTGGTCCAGATCAACCTGTTCGCGGATATCGTCATCGGGTCGTTCCTGCCCACGGGCGCGATCAGCCATCTGTATTATGCCGACCGCCTCAACCAGTTACCGCTCGGCACGGTGGGTATCGCCATCGGCGCGGCGCTGCTGCCCATGCTGTCCAGGGCTGTGGCCAATGACAACAAGGCCGAAGTTGAAAACCTGTTCAACCGGGGGCTCGAGGCCTGCTTCCTTCTGGCGCTGCCCGCCGCGCTCGCGCTGGCGCTTGCGTCATACCCCATTATCGCCGCGCTGTTCTCGTCTGAGAAGGGCGCGTTTACCACAGGCGATGCCATCGTGACCGCCCAAGTGCTGGCCGGTTATTCCATCGGCCTGCCGGCCTATATCGCGGGCAAGGTGCTGGCCACGGCTTGTTACGCGCGGCAGGATACGAAAACCCCGGTCATCGTCGCCGGTATTTCCGTCGTCTTTAACATTGTCGTGGCGCTGACCCTCGTATTCGGCTTCGGCTTTGGCGTGGCGGGCATTGCCACCGCGACTGGCCTGGCGGGCTGGGTCCAGATCGGCCTGCTGTATTATATCCTGCAACAGCGCAAACACCTGCATTTCGACGAACGCTTCCGCCGCGTCATGCCGCGCATTCTCTTCGCCTCGACAGCCATGGCGGTTGTCGTTTATGCTCTGGGTCATGGATTGCACGACAATTTCACATCCGGCGGTATCCTGCGCCTTGCATCCCTCGGTGCCCTCGTGGGCGGCGGCGGCATGGTCTATCTGGCGATAATCTTCGCCACCGGCGCGTTGACTCTGACCGAGATCAAAGCCTATTTCAAAAAAACACCACCGCAACAGAACGCATAAGATCATGACCACAAAACGTATCCTCTCGGGCATGCAGCCCACCAACCGCCTGCACCTTGGTAACTACCTCGGCGCCCTGAAAAACTGGGTGAAGATGCAAGGGGAGGATTACGAATGCCTGTACTGCGTGGTCGACCTCCACGCGATCACCATGCCGTATGACGCCGCGCAGCTGGCGACCGCCACGCGCGAAATTGCTGCGGCGTATCTGGCGGCGGGTATCGACCCGAAAAAATCCATCCTGTTCCCGCAGTCGGCGGTGAACGCGCATGCGCAGCTCAACTGGCTGCTCTCGACCATGACCCAGGTCGGCAAGCTCGACCGCATGACCCAGTTCAAGGACAAGGGCGGCGAAAACCGCGAGAAGGTGGGGCTTGGCCTCTATTCCTATCCTGTGCTGATGGCGGCGGATATCCTGACATACAAGGCAACGCATGTGCCCGTGGGCGACGACCAGAGCCAGCATCTGGAACTGACCCGTGAAATCGCGCGCACATTCAACCACCGTTACAAGGCTGACTTCTTCCCCGAACCCGAAACGGTTCTGGTCAAGGGGGCAACCCGCGTCATGTCGCTGACCGACGGCACCAAGAAAATGTCCAAGTCGGACCCGTCTGATAACAGCCGCATCAACCTGACCGACGATGCCGACACGATTGCCAAGAAAATCCGTAAGGCGAAATCCGATATCCTGCCGTTCCCGGCGACACCGGAAGAAATGAAGGGCCGCCCGGAAGTCGAAAACCTGATCTCGATTTACACCGCGCTCTCGGGCGAAACCGTGCAGGACGTGCTGAACAAATTCGGCGGCGGCCAGTTTTCGCCGTTCAAAAACGCGCTGGCCGATGTCGCCGTCGCGGGGCTGGCCCCCATGGCCGCGCGCCTTAACGGCCTGCTGGCCGACCCGGCTGAAATCGACCGTATTCTGGCCGACGGGGCGCAGCGCGCCAACGCGATTGCCCAGCCGATTTTGGACGAGGCGTTCAAAGTCATGGGCTTCTGGCGCGGATAGATTTGAACTAACAGGCGCTTATAAACGTTTCTTTAAGCATGGCTTGCGATACTTGCCATAGCCATAAGTCCACTTTATAAGCGTAACATCATGAAAAACCTGATCTTTACCCTCGCAACCATCCTTGCGCTGACCCCGAGTCTGGCGCGTGCCGAAGTATTCGTCTGGCAGGACCCGACCTACGACATGCAGGTCGCATTCCCCGACAACTGGTTGCGCCAGGCGCAGTACCAGCCGAATATGCGCCTGTCCATCCTGGCCCCGCAGGGTGCCGATCACGCTGCGTGCAGCCTGTATGTCAGCCGCGACAACCGTTACATGGAAACGCCGCCCAATATGGGCCTGCAGGTTGCAGCATCGGTATTCGATGCGCGCACCTTCCAGACCGAATTTTACACCCGTCCCGACACCAACAATGTGCGTGTCGCCAGTTACGGCACCACCGGTTCGCTGGGCATGGCCGCCGCCGTGATGGCACAGGTCGATTTCAGTAAAAAATGGATGGGGCAGGACGTGCCGATGCACGCGCTTGCCATTGCCACACAATATGATGGCAAACGCATCTTCATGAGCTGCGAAGCCATGGCCGGATCTTATGCCCGCTGGGATTCGCTGTTCCGCGGTATTTTCAAATCGGTCAGTTTCCCCGGTGCGTATAGTGTGATGCCCAATGGACATTATCGTCGTTTTCAGGATGATGGCGGGGTAATCTTACCCATGAACGCCAGGAACGATGCCATTTCCATCTACTAAGCCCGCTTTCGTCACCTCTACGCTCATCACCGCAACACACGGATTCTTCGGATCCGAAGGCGGGGTCAGCACGGGACGCTTTTCTTCCCTCAATACCGGTCTTCAGGTCAATGACGATCCGCAAGCAGTTGCGCAGAACCGCGCAATCGTGGCCGGCGCCATGGATGTCGCGCCTGAAAAATTCGCGATCCTGAAACAGGTGCACGGACCGGATTGCTTCACCATCACAAATGGCCAGTGGCCCGGTGCTGAAACACAGGGCGACGCGCTGGTTACTGACCAGCCCGGCGTTGCGATTGGCGTATTAAGCGCTGACTGCGTACCCGTCCTGTTCGAAGCTGAGGGCGTGGTGGGTGCGGCGCATGCCGGTTGGGGTGGCGCGGTCAAGGGTGTTCTTGAAAATACGATTGCAGCCATGAAAAAACTTGGCGCACAAAATATCCGCGCAGCTGTCGGCCCCGCTATCGCGCACAAAAGCTACGAAGTCAGTCACGGTTTTGAGAAACCTTTCGTTGCAGAAGATGAAAGCGCGGTTGCGTTTTTCACGCCTGCCGCCACGCAAGGCAAATGGCTGTTCGACCTGCCCGGTTACTGTGCCTTTCGCCTGAAGCGCGCCGGGATTGAAGCAATCGATATTCTGGACATCGACGCCTACCCCGAAAACAGCGGCTATTTCAGCCATCGGCGCGCCTCCCTGAAGGGGGAACCGACGCCCGGACGGCAGGTTTCCGCCATTTCCTTAAAGCGCGCTTGATTTCAGGCGCTTGGCGGTTATGATGCCCCCGTCTTCTAACACTCTCGGGACCGCATAGCGCATGAAACTGATCTGCTGCAATTCCAACAGACCGCTCGGCGAAAAAATCGCGTCTTATCTGGGCGCAAGCCTCGCGCAGGCATCAATCCGCCGCTTCTCCGACATGGAAGTGTTCGTCGAACTGCAGGAAAACATTCGCGGCGAAGATGTCTTCGTCATTCAAAGCACATCCTACCCCGCCAACGACAATCTCATGGAATTGCTGGTCACGATTGATGCGTGCCGCCGCGGTTCCGCGCGCCGTATCACGGCTGTCATCCCGTATTTCGGCTACGCCCGCCAGGACCGTAAAACCGGCCCGCGTACCCCGATCAGCGCCAAGCTGGTTGCCAACCTTATCACCGAAGCCGGCGCTGACCGCGTTCTCACCATGGAACTGCATGCCGGCCAGATTCAGGGTTTCTTCGATATCCCGCTTGATAACCTCATCATCGCGCCGGTCTTCCTACCCAACATGGAAAAACGCGCGGCCAAGGCCGATGACCTTGTCATCGTATCGCCCGATGTCGGCGGCGTCGTGCGCGCGCGCGCCTTCGCAAAACGTCTTGGCGCTGATCTTGCCATCATCGACAAACGCCGCCCCGCTGCCGGCGTGTCCGAAGTCATGAACGTGATTGGTGATGTTGCCGGTAAAAACTGTCTTCTGGTCGATGACATCGTCGATTCCGCCGGTACGCTGTGCAACGCCGCCGTCGCGCTGAAGGAACAGGGTGCCAATGACATTTTCGCCTATGTCGTCCACGGTGTTCTCTCGGGTGGTGCGGTCGCCCGTATCTCGGCGTCGCCGATCAAGAAACTGGTGATCTCCGATTCCATCGCCGCCACGGAATCCGTGCGCATTGCTGATGGTATTGAGCAATTGAGCGTGGCCGAACTGATCGGCGAAGCGATCAAGCGCATCAGCGACGAAAAATCCGTCTCCGACCTTTTCAAATAAAAGATATTACGCGGCTTTCGCTGCCGTGACGGTATCGCCGTTCACGGCCAGATCCACGCGTTGCAGTCCTGCCTTCTTGGCGGCGATAAACGCATCCGCGCACTGGTCTTCAATCCAGCGCACAACTTCACGCGCGCCGTATTTTTCAAGCGCCTGCCATTGCACCAGCCCCCTGGAAATAAGCGTCGCGTCGATGGACGCAACCGATACGTCGTATTGTGAAGCCAGCCGTGCGATCTGCTTGACGATGATCTTGGACCGCGCGGTGGCGTCCAGCGGCGAAAAACACGTAACCAGATCAATCCGCGCCAGAAATTCCGGTGAAAACACGCTCTGCAATTCATCCTTCGTCGCGCGGGTAAGGGCGGTGGGGTCGGCGGAGTAGCGTTTATAAAGCGATGATAGCGCCTCATGCGCCGCATTCGATGTCATTAAAATCACGCACCCGCTGGCATCCACGGTCCGGCCCGTCGACTGCTCGGTAAAACGTCCTTCATCCAGAAGCGAAAGCAGCAGGCGGAATAACGGGCTTTGTTGTGACGTGGCACCGGGTTGTGTGCTCGCGGCCTTTTCGATTTCGTCGAACAAAATGACGGAATGCGGAAAGCGCGTGACATGCGCGGTCAAGGCACCCGGCTTGTCCGACCCCATATACCCCGTTGGTGCGCCGATCAGGGTCTGCAATCCCGCTTCACCCATCACGTTGCCGCAATCAACCCTGAACAGCGAATCTTCGGATTGAAACAACGCCTCGGCCACCGTTTTGGCCAGTTCGGTTTTGCCGGTGCCGGTAGGGCCTGCAAAAAGACCGGTAAATACGGGTTTTCCACGGCGCTGCTGTGCCATGCGGCGGGCAATGGATTTGGATGTCTGCGCGGCGATCACGTCCTGGCCGATGACGCGCTTGTTGAGCAGGGCTTCCAGTTCGGCCGGCGAAATATCGCGCACGCCCTTGGCGTCCGGCACCACCACATCGCCCTTGATGGCGGGCAGGTTTTCATGGGACTCGGTCAGATGGCGCAGCCATACACCCGGCGACATGCGCAGCATGGACCACAGGGCCAGCGCCGCAAGCCCGGCATGCACCGCAAATTGCGTGAGCGGGGCCTGAGACACCGTCGCCAGTTGCCAGATACCGTCGTTCCAGTTCAGGGCCATCCACAATTGATAAAGATTGTAAGAAAGCGCGAGCAGGGTGGCGATACTGGCGGCATCCACCGTATTCCAGCTGCCGAGGCGAAGACGCTTGAGCGAAATGGCCGCCGGCACCAGCATGGTAACCGCCATAAGACACACCAGCGGCGCAAACCATGTCAGAAGGCCAGCCGTGCCAAAGGCATCCCGCCACAGGCGCCACGCCCCCGTATAAAGGGCCGGCGCTATCCATAGCGGCCAGAGCTGGACGCCAAGGCGCAGGGCATAGACCACCAGGTTGTAATCGCTTTGCGGGGTGTAGGGCAGTTCCTTGAGGCGCATGGACGGCGGTCGTTTCACACAGTTAAGGTGTTGTTATTATACCCTATATTGTTAAAAAACCGTCACGATGCCCTTCATCGTGATCTTTTCCTTGCTTTTCAGCCGCTTAATGCGTAAAAACCACGCATTCCCGGACACCCCTGGAGGTCCGGATAACCACATGTTTGTAAGGAACGTCACATGGCTAAATCACATATCCAACTGACGGCTGATAAACGCGAGGGGTCAGGCAAGGGAGCCGCCCGCGCAACACGCCGCGATAACCGTATTCCCGCCGTCATTTACGGCGACAACAAAGCACCCGTTACGATCAGCCTTGAAACCAAGCCGCTGACCAATGAATACCTCAAGGGTCATATCTACACCGCTCTGTGCGATCTGAACGTTGACGGTGCAAAACACCTCGTCATCGCCCGTGATCTGCAACTGGATCCGGTTACAGACAAAATCCTGCACGCAGACTTCCTGCGCGTGACCGAGAAAACGGTCATTCGTGTTGAAGTTCCGGTGCACTTCGTTGGTCACGACAACTGCCCCGCGCTGAAAGACGGCGCGACCCTGACGGTTGTTAACCACGAAATCCCGCTGATGTCCCCGGCCAACGCGATCCCCGATGAAATCACCATCGACATCTCGGGCCAGTCCATCGGTCACTCGTTCAAACTCGCTGACATCAAACTGCCGAACGGTGTTAAACCGGCTGTGCAGGATGCTGAAAACTTCACGATTGCGACGCTTGCCGCGCCGCGCGCCGAAGAAGTCATCGACACCGCTGCGCCGACGGCTGGCGAAGTTCCGGCTACGGAAGCTTCGAAACCTGAAGACGCACCTGCCGCCGGTAAAGACGAGAAGAAGAAGTAATCTTCTCTTCCTTCTGGAAGGTTTTACATGTTCACCAAATTACGCGCCGCCCTTGGAAAAAAATCGCCCGTGGGCGGCGCGTCATTTTCATGGCTGATCGTGGGGCTTGGCAATCCGGGCCGCGAATACGAAGGCAACCGTCACAATATCGGCTTCATGGCTGCCGAACGCATCGCGTCTGATTACAATTTCGGCGCATGGCGTAATAAATTCTCCGCCCAGATTTCAGAAGGTTCAATTAACGGCGACCGCACCATGCTGATGAAGCCGCAAACCTATATGAACAGATCCGGCCAGTCCGTGGCCGAGGCCGCGCGTTTCTATAAAATCCCGCCCGCTAACATTATCGTCCTGCACGACGAACTTGATCTGCCCTGCGGTAAGGTCCGCGTGAAAATCGGAGGCGGCGCTGCGGGCCATAACGGCCTGAAAAGCATTGATGCCGACATGGGCAACCAGAATTACCAGCGCGTGCGTATTGGCATCGGCCACCCCGGCGATAAATCACGTGTATCGGGTTATGTGCTTTCTGATTTCGATTCCAGCGAACATCACACGGTTGATCTTGTGATCGCCGCAATTTCGCGCCAGATCGAAGTTTTGCTTGCCGGTCACGGCGATGATTTCATGACAAGAATTTCAAACGAAACAAAGGTGAATTAAAATGGGTTTTAATTGCGGTATTGTTGGTCTTCCCAACGTCGGTAAATCAACGCTGTTCAACGCGCTGACCGCCACCGCCGCCGCACAGGCCGCGAACTTTCCGTTCTGCACGATTGAACCGAACGTTGGCCGCGTCGCCGTCCCGGACACACGCCTTGATAAACTCGCCGAACTTGGCGGTTCGCAGAAAATCGTCCCCAGCCAGCTGGAATTCGTCGATATCGCAGGTCTCGTAAAAGGCGCATCGCAGGGGCAGGGCCTTGGCAACCAGTTCCTTGCCAACATCCGCGAAACCGATGCCATCCTGCACGTCCTGCGTTGCTTTGAAGACGCCGACATCGTCCACGTCGAAGGTTCGACCGATCCGATCCGTGACGCGGACGTCATCGAAACCGAACTGATGCTGGCCGATCTGGAATCTCTTGAGAAACAGGCTAACAACATGGCCAAGAAGGCCAAGGGCGGCGACAAGCACGCGATTGAGATGATGGATATCATCACCCCGATCAAAGCCGCGCTTGAAGCGGGCAAACCCGCCCGCACGGTCAAGCTCGACGACAGCCAGAAACCGCTGGTGAAACTGCTGCAACTCATCACGTCCAAGCCGCAACTCTACATTGCCAACGTCAAGGAAGTGGACGCCGCCACCGGCAATGAATGGACCAAAAAGGTCGAGGCCCGCGCGAAAGCTGAAGGCACCAACGCCGTCATTATCTGCGCCCAGATTGAATCTGAAATCGCACAGATGGCTGACCCTGCGGAAAAGAAAGAATTCCTTGAAAGCGTCGGCCTCAACGAACCCGGCCTCGATAAAATCATCCGCGCCGGTCACACCATGCTGGGCCTGCAGACCTATTTCACCGTCGGCCCGAAAGAAGCCCGCGCATGGACCGTGCGTACCGGTGCAAAAGCGCCTGAAGCCGCCGGCGTCATTCACACCGATTTCGAACGCGGCTTCATCAAGGCCGAAGTCATTTCATTTGAAGACTTCGTCGCCTGCCAGGGCGAAGCCAAAGCCAAGGAAACGGGAAAGATGCGTCAGGAAGGCAAGGAATACCTCGTCAAAGACGGCGACGTCATGCTCTTCCGCTTTAACGTCTAAAGATTACTGACATCCTGAAACACAACGCGGCGGCCGGGCTTGTACTGTGCCGCCGCAATTCGTATGGCATTGCAGCTGCTGTTCACGGCAGGCTTGTGCGCATGACGCGGTGCTGCAATATGCGCCGGACGAACCGGACGGGAAGGCGGACCCAAAACGCTGGTCCCAGTAACTCCCGCGTCGGCCATAGCCATACCTGGTGCCCCAATAATCATCGCGGTTATTCGCCCGCTCACACATCAGTGCGTCGCGGTAACAGTCTTTTTCACAAGACTCCTTCATAACCGTACATTCGGTCACGCATTGCTTGCCCGAAGCCGTCGCGGGCGGGAACAAATCGTAATCCTGCACATATCGCGGGCCGCACGCGGCCAGCAACAGGCATGAAAAAAGGGCTATGCAAATACGCATAGCCCCTGATTTAGTGCGTTCCTTAAGCATTCACAGCGTCTTCGTACATTTTATGAAGCTGGCGCGTGATCGGGCCGACCGTATAGTCCCGCCCGTCGATCTTGCCGACAGGGGTCAGCTCAGCCGCCGTGCCGGTCAGGAACACTTCGTCTGCACCCATCAGCTCATCCAGTTGAATGTGTTTTTCAACCAGCTTGATAGCCGCCTCTTTCGCAAGCGCGATGACGGTCTGGCGGGTAATGCCGTTCAGGAAGCAGTCCGGAATCGGGGTGTACAGGACATTGTCCTTAACCATGAACAGGTTGGCACCCGACGATTCCGCAACATAGCCGCGCCAGTCGAGCATCAGCGCGTCGGTATAACCGGCCGCCGCCGCTTCGTTCTTGGCCAGCGTGCCGATCATGTACAGGCCGGCAGCTTTTGATTCCGTGGGGGCCGAACGCGGGTCCGGCTTGACCCAGCGCGACTGGGTCAGGCTGATACCTTTTTCCAGCAATTCGGGCGGGAAGTATTTACCCCATTCCCAGCACGCGACGGCGACATGCGCAGGCGCCTCGGACGATGCAATGCCCATCAGTTCAGACCCGCGCCATGCGGCCGGGCGCAGGTAAGCATCCGTAAGCTTGTTGGCGGCCATGACATCGCGGCAGATCTGGTCCAGCTGCTCGACGCTGTAATCGATTTTCATGCCCAGTATACCGGCAGATTTATGCAGGCGGGCGTTATGTTCGGTCAGTTTGAACGGCTTGCCGTTATAGGCGCGGATACCCTCAAACACGCATGACCCGTAATGCAGGCCATGGGTCAGGAAATGGACGTTTGCGTCCTTCCAGGGCAGCATTTTGCCGTCCACCCAGATAAAACCGTCGCGTTGATCGAAAGGAATTGCACCCATTGTAGCCTCATGTTTTAGGGGTTAATATCAATAGCTTAAACCAAGGCTAAGGCAAGCGGCATCGCAGCATGAACACACTGGCCAAACCGCATATCCTGGTGGTGGATGACGATGACCGCATCCGCCAGCTGCTGACGCGTTACCTGAGCCAGCAGGGATACTGGGTGTCCGCCGCGCCCGACGGCGCAGGTGCCCGCACGCAGATGAATATGCTGCGCTTCGATCTTGCCATTCTCGACGTGATGATGCCGGGTGAATCCGGTCTCGACCTTGCCCGCTTCATCCGCAAGACGCGGGAGATGCCGGTGCTGATGCTGACCGCCATGGGTGATTCCGCCGACCGCATCGCGGGGCTGGAGGCTGGGGTCGACGACTATTTACCCAAGCCGTTTGAACCGCGTGAGCTTCTCTTACGCATTGCCGCCATCCTGCGCCGTACCGGACAGGCGGAGAAACCCGCCACTGCCGGACGCCTTGTCATCGGCCCGTGGGTGTTCGATATCGCCGCGCGGTGTCTGTATGACCAGCAGGGACAGGCTGTCGCCCTGACCGGCAACGAAGTCGCACTCCTGACCGTGCTCGCGGAAAAACCCGGCCTGCCTGTCCGCCGCGAGGCGCTGGCGGCGTCACTGGGGCTGAGCGGCGGCAGTGACCGCACCATCGACGTGCAGGTCACGCGCCTGCGCCGCAAACTCGGTGACGACCCCAAACTCCCCATGATGGTCCAGACCGTGCGTGGACAGGGTTACCTGCTGCGCGCTACGGCGGAGGGTGGCGCATGAGGCTGCCCATCAAACTGCCCAAACCCCGCAACCTGATGCCTCGCGGCCTGTTCGGCCGCGCCGTGCTGATCATCATGCTGCCCATCCTGCTGTTGCAGGGTGCCAGCACATACATCTTCTTCGACCGCCACTGGACCCGCATGACCGAACGCCTGGCCTATGCCGTCGCGGGTGAGGTCGCGGCGGTGTCCGACCAGATCGAAGGCGCGCCCAAGGACAAGGACACGATCGAAATCCTCAAGGCCCTGATGGCCACGCATCTGGACATGCTGTTCACTTACAGCCCCAAGATCAAAAACGAAACCCTGCTGACCGATGCCGGTGACGGTCCGGGCCTGACCGATACGTTATCGCGCGCCATTGTCGATCAGGTGCGCCGCCCGTTCATGGTCAATGTCGACATGGATCACAAAAAAATCGACGTGTTCGTACAGCTCAGGGATGGCCTGCTACAGGTCTCCATGCCCCAGCGCCGCATGTATGACAGCTCCGGCTATATCTTCGTACTCTGGCTCAACGGCCTTGCGCTGACCTTCTTCCTGATCTCGCTGTTCTTCATGCGCAACCAGATACGCCCGATCCGCCGCCTTGCCGTTGCCGCCGAACGTTTCGGCAAGGGCATCAATGTACAGGCATTCAAACCCACCGGCGCGCGCGAGGTCCGCCGCGCGACGGAGGCGTTCTTCAACATGAAGGAACGCATCACCCGTACCGTCCAGCAACGCACGGCCATGCTGGGGGGCATCAGTCATGACCTGCGCACGCCGCTGACGCGCATGAAACTGCAACTGGAAATGATGGGCAAAAACCCGGACACGGTTGCCCTGCGCGAAGACATCGACGACATGGAAGCGATGGTCGAAGGCTATCTGGCATTCATGCGCGGGGAGGGCGATGAAAGCGCGCAGGCCCTCGACGTCGTACCGATCCTGCAACGCCTTGCCCTGAACACGCAGCGCCAGGGTTTCCCGGTCATCATGAATACCCCGGCCTCGCTGATCCTCGAAATCCGCCCCAATGCGCTGGAACGTGCGCTCACCAACTTTGTCGAAAACGCCCGCAAATACGCGACCCGCACCGAAATCACCCTCTGGGCCGACGACCACAACGGCTGGGCTGGTCTTACAATTGACGATGACGGCCCGGGGATTGAGCCAGCGAATTACGAAGACGTCTTCAAACCCTTCTTCCGCCTTGAAGGCAGCCGCAGCAAAAAGACCGGCGGTCTGGGCCTCGGCATGGCCATCGCGCAGGACATCATCCTAAGCCACGGCGGCCGCGTCCTGCTCGACCGCGCCCCCATCGGCGGCCTGCGCGTGGTCATTCACCTGCCTCTGTAGTCATTGCGAGGAGGCCGTAGGCCGACGCGGCAATCCATGCATAAGATAAAACAATGAAACAGCCAGCTGTTTACATCATGACCAACAAGCCGCATGGCACGCTATATGTAGGCGTGACTTCGGATTTGATTAAACGCGCTCATGAACACCGTCACGAAATGATGGATGGTTTTACCAAGAAATACAGGTGTAAAAATCTTGTTTATTACGAGCTGCTTGGAAATATGGGTTTTGCCATCACGCGCGAAAAGCAACTTAAAGCGGGCTCAAGAAAAAAGAAGATTGCTTTGATCGAGGCTATGAACCCCGAATGGCACGATTTATACGGTAGCATTATCGGTTAGATCGCATGGATTGCCGCGTCGCCGCGAATGCGGCTCCTCGCAATGACGTTTAATACAACCGCCCGCCATTCGGCACCGGCTTCGCCGGGTGCACCAGCGTGACGTTGTTGTCACTGTCTGGGAAACCCAGAATTAGAATCTCTGACATAAATGGCCCCACCTGGCGCGGCGGGAAATTGACGACCGCCGCGACCTGCTTGCCAAGCAATGATCCATCGCCGTGGTTCTGCGTCACCTGTGCGCTCGTCTTTCTGATACCCAGCTCCGGCCCGAAATCCACGAACACCTTCAGTGCCGGTTTTTTAGCTTCGGGGAATGGCTGCACGTCGACAACAGTGCCGACGCGGATATCAAGCTTCAGGAAATCATCAATCGTGACCATGAAAACACCTTTGTAAAAAGACCCCCGCTTTTTAAGGGCGGGGGTCAGAATAGAGGAGGAATTAAAAAATCTTAAGCGGCCTTTTTGGCGGCTTTCACGGCTTTCTTGACGGTCTTGACCGTTTCGTTGGCGGCGGTTTTGGTCGCACGGGCAATGTTGTCTGCGTCGCGGTCGAAGGCCGACTTGAATTCGGTCAGGCTTGCCGACACGCGGCGGTTGATGATTTCGGCGGCTTCTTCGCCCGACTTGGCGATGATGTCCGAAACTTCGCGCACATTGCGGATGCTGGTTTCGTAGGATTTACGCATCAGTTCTGCCTGACGCTGGACTTTTTGTTCCGGCGTGCCTTCGGTCAGAAGGGACGAAGCGAAATCCGAATTGTCCGAAGCCATACGGCTCAGAAGTTCGGCCTGGCGCGACATGGCCTGCTGAACGCCTTCCATGCCGAGCTGGACAGCATCGGTCATGGCTTGCGTATTTTTGCGCATGGTTTCCATGATAACGCCCATGTCGAAAGCCGGCGTGGCGGAAAGGCCCTGTTTGGGCATCATTTGTTTAATCATATTCGGGTCAAAAAACGAACGGACCATAATGGGCCTCCTTGAAAATGCTGCAACAGACAAATTAATACTTTAAACAACCATAAAAGGTTAAGGTCGTAAAGGGTTTTGTTAACCTTCGTTACTAAATACTTACAATACCTCTTAGTTTTTCCTTAACCGGAGTCTGGCAAAGTAGGGCCTGAAACAACGATTTAGGGCGCGATTCCGCGCTTTCCATTGGGGACTTCAAATGTCCGTAAAAAAACCGCGTGAGGGGCTGAAATCAGCCTTCAACCGCCCGGCGGCCTTTTCGGTCCGTACCGGCCGGAGCGGCTTAACTCAACTTATGGTTTTTCTCAACGGCCTGATCCTGACGATCACGGCGTTTGTGACCCTGACAGTTTTTATCACCCAGATGCGCGCCGAAGATGTGAAATCGCTGGGCGAAGAGATCAATCAGACCATGAATACGTCATTCACCCAGATGACCGAGGCGATGAACGCCGCCAGCCGGGCAACCGCACTTGTGGCAACCGGCGGCGGCGGTGCGGGTGACCTTCAGACCCTTATCCCCAACCGCGACCTGTTCAGCGCCATGAGCCTGTACGAAAAAACCGCTGCCGGCACATGGCAGTCGCGTTCGCTGTTCGGCACGTTTCCCACGCCCATCAATGCGGAGATTCTCAATTCCATGACCACCGGCGCGCCGCTGATCGTGCGCACCGACATCATCAATGCCGGTCTCAGCTATGACCAGACCGACAAATCCATGAGCACGCAGTCCATCGCCGTGTTCCATCCGGTGATTGAAGGCGGGCGCGTGGTGCGCATTGTCGTGGGCCTGACTCAGCCGGGCATCGGCCTGATCCGCGACGGCCTGGTCAAAGATCCTTCGATCCAGCGCCTGATCATCCGTGACGGCAATACCGGCGTGCATATGCTGCAGATTGACCGCCGCAGCACCAGCGAAGAAGACGGCAGATCATGGATGCCCCTGCATGTCAGCGCGCAGGACTGGAGCCAGCCTTTCGGCAATATTTCAGTCGATGTGACCATGCGGATCGAGGAAAACATGCGCATGGCCTTCATCGCCCGCGTGCCGTTCCTGCTTCTGCTGTTCGGCCTGACCCTGACCATGATCGGCACGTTATATGTGCGTAACAACCACCGCCAGGCCCTGCGCCTGTCCGCCATGAACAATGCCCTGAGCGGCAAGAACATGGAGCTGAAAAATCAGATCGATGAATCCTCCCGCCTGTACGAGGCTTTGCAACGCTCTGAGCGTGAATATCGCGGCGTCATCGATTCCGTATCCGACATTATTTTCGAAACCGATTCCGCCGGTAATATCCTTTTCGTCAACGCGACCTGGGAAAAGATCACCGGCTTCACCATTCCGCACAGCATGGGCCGCGACCTGTTCGATATGCTGCACCCGGCTGAACAGGACCCGCAGCGTCGTGGATTCCTCAACATGGTGCGTACACGGTCCGGCGAATACCGCTCCATCACCCGTCTTCACACCGCCGACGGTAAATACCGCGCGGTCGAACTCGCATTTTCAATGGTGCGCACCGACAACATGAAATCGACCCGCGTGGTCGGCACCATCACCGACGTGGAAGAACGCCGCCGCGCCGAACGCGCCCTGGCCGAGACCGAGAAAAAATACCGCACCATCGTTGAAAACGCGGCAGGCGGTATTTATCAGATCGGTGCCGATGGCCGCATCCTTTCGGCTAACCCGTCACTGGCCCGTATTCTTGGCTATAATTCCTATTCCGAACTGGTCGCAGGCGTTGTCGATATCGGCAAGATCTATGTCGATCCGCGTGATCGCCTGCGTTATGAACGCGATCTCGAGAATTTCGGTTTTGTCCGTAACCACGAAGCCCAGATCAAACGCAAAGACGGTGCCATTGTCTGGATTTCAGAAAGCGCCCGTGTCGTGCGCGACGATGACGGCAACCTGATCTATTACGAAGGTTCGATCGAAGACATTACACAGCGCAAAGCCGCCGAGCGTGCGTTGCAGGACGCAAAGCTGCAATCCGATCTGGCCAACCGCGCCAAATCCGAATTTCTCGCCAACATGTCGCATGAACTGCGCACGCCGCTGAACGCGATTATCGGTTTCTCTGAAATCATCCAGAACGAAGCGATGGGTGCCGTCGGCCAGCCCGCCTATGTCGATTATGCCGGTGACATCAACGATTCCGGCAAGCGTCTTCTGTCTATCATCAACGATATCCTTGATATTTCCCGCATCGAGGCCGGTGGCCGCACCCTGAATGAAAGCCTGTTCAGCATTGCGCGCGTATCGTCTACCTGCGTCAGCCTTCTGGGCAGCAAGGCCGAAGCGGGCCGCATCACGGTGCTCAATAACCTGCATCAGGACATGCCCAAACTCATCGGCGAAGAACTGGCCTTCAAACAGATGCTGATGAACATCCTGTCCAACGCCATCAAATTCACCCCGCCTGAAGGCCGTGTCACGATTGACTGTGATTACACGGTCGGCGGCGACATGCGCATATCGGTAACCGATACCGGCATCGGCATGGACGAGCGCGAAATTGAAATTGCCCTCTCGCCCTTCGGCCAGGTGGAAAGCGCATTCTCGCGTCACAATTCCGGCACCGGTCTGGGCCTCACGCTGGTTCACGCTTTGATCGGCATGCATGACGGCAAGCTCGAACTGAGCAGCCGCAAAGGCGCAGGCACGACCGCCACTCTGGTCATCCCGGCCAAACGCATCGCCGTCCCGCAGGAAGAAACCCGCCCCGCCACAACCGCCAGCAACGTCAAACAGTTCAAGGCCAAGGGCGAGTAATTACAGCGCGATATCCGGCAAATCGTCGGTGTTGATGGTCATCACCTGTTTACAGACATCATACGAAAACCCCGCGCGCGCCAGCGCCGCCAGATCCTTCACAGGTTCGCGCGTCCGTGTTGCGAAGGGGCCAAGGCGCTTGCGCTTGGCATAGATAAGCGCGGCATTCAGGTCGTCATGCCCCTCGGGTGCGTCCGGGGCTTCCACACCCTTTAGTTTGAGCTTCATGGCTATCGTCCGCTGCGGCAGGCCCTTGCGGCGCAGGGACCCGGCCAGGGCGGTGGCGTAGAGTTCGTCATTCAAAAACCCGGCCCGGGTAAATTCAGCCACCAGTTTATCCTTTAAAAACGCTAAAAACGGCTCAATATCCTGGTCCGGATGGGCCTTGAGCGAGCGTTTCATCTTGCGCTCCATCACGCTGATATAATGGCTGACCGAGGTGGGGTGGCGTTGCAGATAATACAAAGAACTGTTGCGCAAATAGCTTTCCGAGAGCCGTTTGACGATTTTGCGTTTTGGCTTATCTTTGTCCATCACTGGACAGGTTAAGGGAACATAATGACATCGGCAACGCTGGAACCGCGCATCGTAAAGGGCATCAACTGGATCGGTCTGTACACCATGACCGCCAAGGAATTGCGCCGGTTTGTTAAAGTATACTGGCAGACCATCGTCGCCCCGGTCATCACCACCGTCATGTACTACATCGTCTTCTCGGTCGCCTTCGGCGGCACGGGCGGGCGCGGTGATATCAACGGCGTGCCGTATCTGGTCTTCCTGTGGCCGGGTCTGCTGATGATGGGCATGGCGCAGAACGCCTTCGCCAACACATCATCCTCACTGATCATCGGTAAAATCCAGGGCTCCATCGTCGACGTGCTGATGCCGCCGCTATCGCCGGCTGAGCTGCTCACGGGTTATGTCGTCGGCGGTCTGCTGCGCGGCCTGTGCGTAGGGATCGTCACGGTGGCCGTCATGGTGCCGTTTGCGCATCTGCCGGTCACGCATATCTGGGCCATCTGCGTGTATGGTTTGCTGGGTTCGCTGTTCATGGCGCTGATCGGTGTGCTGGGCGGTATCTGGGCCGATAAATTCGACCATATCGCCGCTGTGACCAATTTCATAGTCATGCCGCTGACCATGCTTTCAGGCACGTTTTATTCAGCCAGCCATTTGAGCCCCGGGTTCGAGGCACTGGCGCATGCCAACCCGTTCTTTTATATGAATGACGGTTTCCGTTACGGATTCACCGGTCACGCCGATATGCCGCTGGGCAATGGCCTGATCATGCTGTCCGTATTGTGCGTCGTATTGTGGTTTGCGGCGTGGCAAATGATCAGAACAGGATATAAAATTCGCTCATGACACGCATTGCCAACGATAACGCTGACGCCACCGCCGCCAAGACGCCGGATGATGACATCATCCAGCCGTTCCAGCTTGAGGCATCGGGCCTGCGTGGGCGTGTCGTCCGTATCGGGGCCACGCTGAACGATATCCTGTCCAGCCATGATTACCCGCTGCCGGTGGCGCATCTGCTGGCGGAGACGGTGGCGACGTCGCTGCTGCTGTCATCCATGCTGAAATACGAAGGTATCTTCACCCTGCAAACATCCAGCGAGGGGCCGGTGCGCACCATCGTGGCCGATGTCACGACGGCGGGTGCCATACGCGCCTATGCCGGGTATGCGCAGGACCTGATCAAGGCCATGGAAGCCGCTGAAAAACGCCCGACCGACGGCCCTTATGAGGGCTTCGACCTGCGTCAGATGACGGGCAAGGGCTATCTGGCCTTTACCGTCGACCAGGGTGCCAACACCGACCGTTACCAGGGCATCGTCGCCCTGACCGGCGATACGCTGACCGGTTCTGTCAGCCATTATTTCGACCAGTCCGAACAGATCAGCACGACCCTCAAGGTCAACGCATCCTACGACGCCAACAGCGGCTGGCGGGCAGGGGCCATCATGCTCCAGCGCATGCCCGATGCCTCCATCGGCACCGACGAGACCGCAAAAGACGCCATTCCCTTCCGCCCTGAACAGGCGGCCGAAAAAGAAGACGAATGGAATCGGTCATCCATCCTGCTGCAATCCGTCACCGGCGACGAACTGGTCAGCCCGACATTGCACAGTCATGAATTGCTGATGCGCCTGTTCCATGAGGAAGGCGTGCGTATCTTCACGCCGCAATCCGTCATCAAGAAATGCCGCTGCTCACCCGACCGCGTGCGCGATGTGCTGGGCACCCTGACGCCCGACGACCGCGAACACGCATCGGTGAACGGCGTGATCGAGATGACCTGCGAATTCTGCAGCCAGACCTACCGTTTCAATTCGGATACGATGGAAACCGTGGTGGTTGACGAAACCGCCAAAACCCATTGAAATCACCCCACCACAACGGAGTTCACATCATGAACCGCCAATTTCTTCTCAGTGTTGCTGCGGCCCTTGCTTTAACGGGCTGCGCCTCTGTCGCCCCCAGCGCGGGCGGCCCCGATATGACCTTTTCGCAATACGCGCCGGTTGACCTGAACATCGGCAATGTCCAGGTGGTCAATAACACCGCCGCATCCGGCAATCCCCGCGTCAGCCCGTCTGTCGCCCTGCAAAACTACGCCAATCGCCGCCTCCGTGCGGGGGGCACCAACGGCACGCTTGTGTTTGAAATCCAGCAGGCATCCCTGACCACCCGCGAAGTTCCCCGCACCGGCAAGGTGGCTGAGGCCTTTACGCTGGCCAATCCGCTTGAATACACCGTCACCATGCGCGTGGGCCTGAATGCCAATAACCGCACGACCCTTCCGGATGTGAAGGCGGCCTTCACGCTGGAACGCAAGCTGACCCTTCCGGGCGGCACCTCGCTCGCCGACCGCGACAGCCAGCTGAACGACCTGATCACCGGCATGATCTATGACGTGGACAAGGCCGTGGGCCAGAATCTGGGCGATAACATGCAATTGCTCAGCAGCCCCGTCACCTTCGGCGCGCCGCCGCGCCCGGTTGCCGTGCCTGTCTACGCCCCGGTCCAGCCGATGCCGGCCACTGTTGCCCCTACCGCGATAGAGAACTAACAACGAGTCAGCTACCCTTGAATCCATGAGATTTAAGGCCCTGACCCTTGTTGCGTCTGCGTGTGTGCTGCTGTCCGGCTGCGCCTTCAGCGACGCCAATTCCGACGGCTACATGAAACTCAAGCGCGAGGAATGCGTGCCTTACGCCCGCCGCGTCTCCGACATTCAGCTCTATGGCGATGCCCACACATGGTGGAACAAGGCGCAGGGCGTTTATATGCGTGGCAATGTCCCGGCCCCCGGCGCGGTACTGGTTCTGGCCAAGACGTCGCGCCTGCCGCGCGGACACCTGGCCGTGGTGGTCGATACCATCGCCCCCCGCGAAATTCGCGTCACGCACACAAACTGGGGCGATGACTTCATGTCCCGCCGCCTGACATATGAACGCGTGACCATCGAAGACGTATCTGCCGCCAATGACTGGACCAGCATCCGTTTCTGGAATCACGATCACAAGGCCTTCGGCTTCCCGTACAAGGCTTACGGTTTCATCTATAACCACCGCCCGCTGGGCTACGGCGCGATGAACCCTTCGGGTCCGCAGACCATGACCGTCGACATGTTCGGTAACATGGCCCCGATCGTGCACCCCATCGTGGAAGCGCCGCGCAATATTCCGCAGGTGCCGCCGAATACCAATCCGTAATCGCTGAACTGTTTTTTTAAGAGGAACAGGCAAAGAAAAAGGCCGCTTTTGAAGCGGCCTTTTCGTTTTGGTTTGCAATCACCTTACTGGAAGGTGATGACGCCGCGGCGGTTAGCCGGTTCGCGGACGTCGTCGTCGGTCTGGACGAGCAGTTCGTTCTCGCCGCGGCCGGAGACGGAGATCATGTCAGCAGACACGCCACGTGCAATCAGCTCTTTCTTGATCGCGTTGCCGCGACGCATGGCCAGCTTGTCGTTGTAGTCATTCGGGCCCGAACGGTCGGTGTGACCAACGATGCTGATGTTTTTGACACCGCGCGTGTTGATTTCTTTCACGACTGCGTCGAGAACCGAAGCACCGCCGGTGCCGACGACCGAGCTATCCCAGTCGAAGAACACGAGGTACATGGCTTCTTTCAGTGCCATCGGTTCGCCGGTGCCTTCCATCATGCCGACCGGTGCCGGAACAGCGGCAGGAGCCGGTGCCGGTTGCGGGACAGCTGCGGGAAGGGCCGCTTCAACAGCAGCCATGGCTGCTTCAAATTGAGCCTGGCAATCCAGGTTACCTTTTTTGTTGGTGTCGTTCACAGAACCTTCGTCCTGTTCGATCCAGCAATCATAACGGGCCTGAGCCACGGCCGACTGGCCGGGGATGATTTCGCGTGCGCCACGGTCAAATGCCGAGATCAGGCGTGCGCGGGCGTTGGACAATGGCGGGATCTGAGCCGCAGCCAGGTTCCAGTCATTGACCGGCTCCGGCATCACGTTTTCACCGGCAGCCGAAGACAGGCCCTTGCGCGAGAAGTGAACGGAGTCAGCGTAATCCTTCAGGTTCTGAAGGAGATAGTTGGAAAATGCCTTGTACTCAGCCGTCAGCTGCTGGGTGAAGGGCGAACCCGTGGCCTGAGCCTTGTTCAGCGCGTCATTCTCGCTGTAACCGCCGCCGGTACATGCGGAAAGGGTAAGAACCGCGGCCATAAGGCCGAATCGGCGGAAAGAAAACATGGGTTGGCTCCTCGTTTTGCGTAAAATTGTTATGGGTACGTATAAAGAAACGCACCTTCACTGGCAATCAAAAACATGAACGCGTTCAAGGTTATGCTGGTTCCCCGCAATCGAAATAATGATTTGAATTGTTTTTCATAATAAAAAAAGGGACCGAAGGGCTGATGACTGGATTCCCGGAAAGCTTACTCGGCTTTAACCATGGCCGGCGCTTCTGACGCGGCCGGGCCTGCGATATCACCGTCATAACGGGCCCGCACCTCGCGGATCAGGGCGCGGCAATCGGCGTCTTCGCCCCCGCCCGTATCAATGAACGGTATGACGGCGGCAAGCGGGTTCAGCAGGGCCAGCACGACGGCCGCGCCCGCCTTCATTGCCAGCTTCTCCGGGTTGATGCTGACGCTGGGTTTTTTAAGCGGGCCGGAAATGCGGATCGGCGTGCGCGCCGTCATCGGTGAGATATCCTTGGGCTGCGATTCCATCTGCGCGTCGATGGTCTCAGACTGCAGATTGATCGTGGCATTGCCGCTCAAATGGGAATCCCCGGTATCCAGCTCAAAAATGTCCGAGGTCAGCAAGCCGTCTTTGACACCGAAATCCGCAACGCCGCAACGCACATTGGTGGTCTTGTCGTTGTTCAGCAGCAACGGCGTAATCTGCGCGACATCAAGCCCAGCAGCCTCCACCAGTACCTGTGAGATCTGCCCGCCCGCCATCATCACGCTGGTCCGGCCATCGGCACCGGACAAAACCTCTGCCAGCGATTTGCCGTCACCCACAAGCACAAATCGTCCGCCAATCCGGCCTGACGACAATGACGCAAACCGCGTATTCTCAAAAAAGCGCTTCATCGACAGGCGGCGCAGCATGATATCGGTTTCCAGATGCGGCACATCCTTGCGGCCGTCCAGGATCAGCGAGCCGGTCATCGTGCCGCTGGCGATACCGGCCTCGATCGGGTCGACCTTCAGAAGTCCCTGATCAAGATTGAACCGCGCCTTCAGGGAATCGAACGGCCAGCCCGGCGCGTCCAAACTATGCGCGGTCAGTGTTACATCCAGGTCTGATTTGCGCATACGCGACAGGTCGATGGGCACATCCGGGAAAAACCGTGTGCTGGGGGCGACGGTTTCCTTGCCCTTGGATTTCAGGCCGATAAACCCGCCAAGGTCGTCCATGTACATTTTCTGTGATTCGATCTCTGCCTTCAGCAGTCCGCGCTCGCCGCTCACATCGTATGAACCCGTGGCTTTGGCGTCGGAATTACCGATCTGCCCCTTGGGAATGTCAAAGTGCCATAGATTGCCCTCCTTCACCAGGTGGCCCGTCAGGTTATAGGCCGGAGTCGGCGGCAGGGGGATGGATGTCAGGTAATACAAATCCGCAAGGTTGGGGCCTTTGAGGGAGATATCCGTATCCACGCCCTCGACCTTCAGCGGGTCCATGAACGTGCCGTTCAGTGCGACTTCGGTTTCACCCATCACAAGGCTGAGCTGCAGCGGATAAGGTTTGTCAGTATCGCGCAGCGATGTGAGCGATCCGCCCGTCGCATCCAGCTTGAATTTTTTGCCGGAGATGGTGCCATCGCCATTCATGTTGAAGTCGATTTTTTTACTGCCGCCACCGCCGCTTAGCGACGAAAGCTTCAGATCCATATCAAGATTTTTGACGGCGTCTTTAAAGATGATATTGCCCCCATTGATGGTGAATTCACCAATGATGGGGAAGTTGCTGCGCGCGTCAGGCACAATGGTTTCAGCCGCAATGTGGCCCGATGTCAGCGCGGGAAATTTCCAATTCGCATTCTTTTCATCCGCACGTTCAAGAACAAGCTTGAGATTACTGA
Organism: Micavibrio sp. UBA6145; assembly: GCA_002423205.1. Classification (GTDB taxonomy): domain Bacteria; phylum Pseudomonadota; class Alphaproteobacteria; order Micavibrionales; family UBA1664; genus UBA6145. The sequence continues at coordinate 61,240 of DIUZ01000002.1, forward strand.
GTGTAACTTCCGGTAATTCAAGGCGTCCAATCAGCAGCTTACTAAGCTTTACTGTGAAATCGGCTGAACCGATCTCCAGCATGTTGGGGTGCTCGCTCGCAAACTCAGGCGCGTTGGAAATAGACACCTGCTCCGCATGCACACGCGTTTCGCGCCAGCCCCATTGAATGTCGAAAGGCCCGGCAATGCTCAGTTCCCGCCCGATCTTGGACGATCCGGCACTGGCCAGTCGGCCACGCAGATAATCGGACTCCAGAAGAGCGATCACCCCCGCGACGGCGAAGATCAATAGGGCTGCTAATGTGATGATGCCGTACCCAATGTACTTGAGAACGACCCGTTTATCGCGAAAACGCGTCTGGTCGGGTGTGTGAATATCCATACTGCGGCAAACGGATTAAACCCTGATTTTGTTCCATAAATTACTTGACGGGTGAGGGTCGATTCAGGCTTATATCGCGCCACAAGCCTCCACAAAAACAATCAGAAGGTGTCATGAACAACTCCCCTAAAATTGCTATTCTCACAGCCAGCGGCGTCAACGAAGTTGAAATGACCGCAATTCAACGCGCACTCGGCACGCTGCGCCAGCGCGGTCTCGTGGTCTCACCGGAAAACGGTCTGATCCACACATGGGGTGAGGGCACATGGGGCCATTGTTATCCGTCCGACGCCAAACTCGAAACATCGCTCGGCGCTGATTTCGATATGCTGATCATCCCCGGCGGCGCGCGTCACGTCGACAAACTGATGACCAACCCGCACACCCGCCGCTTCGTTTCGTCGTTCTTCATGATGAACAAGCCGGTTGCCGTGTACGGCGAAGCGAATAAAATTCTGGAAGCCAACCAGTTCGCCGGCGCTAACGCCGCGCACATGACCTACGAAGACAACGAAATGCTGGTGAAGGCCGCTGCTGACATGCTGGTGCATTTTGAAACCGCCCAGCGCAACGTCATCGTCGAAGCCGAAGCCGCTTAAGATCAGGAAACAAAAGACGTGAAAGCAGAAAACCAGGCAATCATCGATGCGATCGGCGCATCCCTTGAATTGCTGAGGAGGCATCTTTGACTGGGATGTCGCGCTTTCCCGTCTCGATGAACTGAACGCCCTCGCGGAAGATCCTAATCTCTGGAACGACGCGGCCAAGGCGCAGGCCCTGATGCGCGAGCGCACGACGCTCGCCAACCGCATCGGTGCCGTCAAAAAAATTCAGAACGAACTGGCTGACAATATCGGCCTGATCGAAATGGGCGAAGCCGAAGGCGATGCCGGTATTGTCGCCGAGGCTGAGAAGGCGCTCGTCGCCATCAGGGAAGACGCCGCCAAGAAAGAACTGGAATCGCTTCTCTCCGGCGAGGCCGACGCCAACTCCGCCTATCTTGAAGTCAACGCCGGTGCCGGTGGCACTGAGGCGCAGGACTGGTCGTCGATGTTGCTGCGCATGTATGTGCGCTGGGCCGAACAGCATGATTACAAGGTCACGATCCTGGACCAGTCTGACGGCGAGGAAGCGGGCATCAAATCCGCCACTATCGAAATTCAGGGCCCGAACGCCTATGGCTGGCTCAAATCCGAAAACGGCGTGCACCGCCTTGTGCGTATTTCGCCGTTCGATTCAAATGCCCGTCGCCACACTTCATTCGCGTCCGTCGGCGTATCGCCCATCATTGACGACACGATCAATATCGAGATTCTGGACAAAGACCTGAAGGTCGACACATACCGCGCATCGGGTGCCGGCGGCCAGCACGTCAACCGGACCGACTCGGCCATCCGTATCACCCACATTCCGACCGGCATCATCGTCGCCTGCCAGGCCGACCGCTCGCAGCACAAGAACCGCGCCAGCGCCATGAGCATGCTCAAAGCCCGCATTTACGAGCAGGAACTGAAAAAACGCGAGGACGCCAAGATGGCCGCCCACGGCGAGAAAACCGATATCGGTTTCGGCCACCAGATCCGGTCCTACGTTCTGGCCCCGTACCAGCTGATCAAGGATCTGCGCACGGAAGTCGAAACCAACCAGTCCGATGACGTGCTGAACGGCGACATCGACATGTTCCTGGAAGCCTCGCTGGCGGCCAAGCTCATGAAAGAAAAGACCGCTTAACAACATCTTGTCAGCCCTTGGCGGGCTATTGCGCAGGGGGTAAACTGCGCTCCGATGCAATCTCTCTCCCGATTCGCACTGTTGGCCTGCCTGTCCGCCTTTGTGGTGGCGCTGCCCGCCTATGCCGCGCCCAAATCGGCGGCCCCCAACTTAATCGAAGCCGTGCGTTCCCCGGTCGCCAAGCCCATGTCGGCATGGCTGGTCGGTCCGTCGCAGGCATCCGCATTTGACGCCAAGGACCACCCGGACCAGCAGGGCTGCCTGATGGTCGCTGAATTCGACAACGGCATGATCGTGGGCATCCACGCCCGCAAGGCCGGCATCGTAGGCATGACCGTCGATACCCGCCAGCAAAACCTGACCGCCGGTCAGGCATCAACCGTGGGCCTGAACCTCGCCAGCGATTCCTACACGATGGATGCGGTCGCGACCGACGCATCCACCCTGTCCCTGTCGCTGGACCAGGCGGGCGGCGGAAAAAAATTTGTTGAGCGCCTGACGGACCTCGGCAATTTCCGCCTGCTGATCGACCAGAAACCATATTACTTCGCGACCACGGGTTTTACCGATGGTCTCGCCCGTTTGCAGGAATGCATGGGCGCAAATATGACCGTACCCGTGGTCGTCACCGGCCCCGGTGTCACGGCGGGCAAGATCACGCGCGACACGCCTATTGAAACCATGCGGGTTGATACCGCCGGCACCAAAACGCCGCTGGCGCTGGCCATGCCCAATCTTATTCCGACCGGCTACCGCTTCGTGCTGGACGATGTCGACCCGATGACGCCCATCTCATGGCAGCCGGGCGACGACTGGGTCAATGTCATGCGCAACGCGCTGACTGCGCCGGGTCTGAAGATGTCGGTCAAGGATAACGTGGTACGCATTTCACAACGTGTCAGCGGTAACGAACCTGTCATCGAAACGCAGCAATCCCCGGATGAGCAGGCCGCCGAAACCGTCGTCACCGGCAGTGACGGCACATGGGTTGCCAGCGCCGGTGAGAATCTCGGCAGCGTGCTGCAGACCTGGGGTATGATGGCGGGCGTGAATGTGGAGGTCGACCTGATGGGCGATCTTGTCCTGCCGCGCGACGTGCAATACGAAGGCAATTTCAACGACGCCGTGCAGCAATTGCTGGCCCAGTACAGCGGCAAGAACAAACCCGTGACCATAATGACCGGCGGTCAGAAATCACCGGCAAAAGCCGCCCCGTCGCGCAGCAAAGTCGATGCCGAACCCGCGCCCGCCCGCAACAGTTTCACCACCCGTACCGATACATGGAGACCGCGTTCGCCCGTGGCCCTCAAGGCCATGGAAAAACAGCGCATGAAACAGATGGAGCCGATTGGCGATACCGCCAAATCCGCCAAGGCCCAGCCCGTGGTGGATGAAACCGTCAAAAAATCATCCAAAAAAACCGCATCCAAAGCGCCCAAGCCCTCGGCCACCGGCACGTGGGAAGCCCTGCGCGGTACATCCCTGCGCGATATATTCGAACACTGGGGTGAGAAGGCCGGCGTAAGGGTCGTGTGGATGACGGAAGAAAATTACCCGCTGCCCGAGACCTTCAAACAGAAGGGTAAATTCGAGGACGCCGTGGCCAGGGTTCTGGCCCAGTACAAGGATCAGGGCAGCCGCCCGGCCGGGCAGTTGAATCAGGACCCGGATACCGGGGAAAAAGCCTTGATTATCAAAAGCTCAGCCTTCTGATGCACGAATGCCGCAGATGCGGTTTTCGCCTTAACTTCCGCTTCCAAACTTAACCCGACGCAGATATCCTTTACGCACGGCGAAAATCCGCCGTTACGAGAGGTTTTAAATCCATGGTTTCGCGCAACAATCTGCTGGCCCTTCTGGGCGTCGGTGTTTCTGCTTTTGTCCTGTCTGCGTCGGGGGTGCTTGCCGCCGAAGACGCGCACATCAAACGCCTGGCAAAAGCCGCAAGCGCCAGCACCGTACCCGGTGATGACGCCGAATTGGTGACCGAACGCGCGCGTCGCATCGCCGCCGAAAAAATGGTGGCTGAACTTCAATCGCGCACCACCGCCGCTGACGGTGAATTGATCCGCGCGCAGCAACAGCTCGCGGGCGCAACCGCCGGCAAAAACAAAGTCGGCGCCAGCGAAGACGAAATCAAACGCTACCAGGACGAAATCACCAAACTGGATGCCCAGATCGCGCAGATGGAATCATCACGCGCACAAACCAATAAACAGATTGCTGAACTGCAGGCGCAACTCTCCCGCATCGGCAACACCAATGAAATCCGCCAGCAGGTGGATATCGAGCGCGCACGCCGCGAAGCATCCGAACGCGCGATGGCTGAACTGCAATCTTCATCGCAGGGCCGCGACCAGGAAGTCGCGCGTCTGCAGCAGCAACTCGCAACCGTAAAGGCCACGCCCGCAAACGATCCGCAGGCCGCCGTTGAAAAAGCCCGCCGCCAGGCAACAGAAAATGAATTGCAAAAGGCGAAATCCGTCGCCGGTGCCGCTGACGCTGAAGCCATTCGTCTGGCGAAAGCCAACGCCGCCATGCAACAGCAGATGACGCAGTTGCAAGCCGCCGCCAGCAACGACAAGGTTGCGCAGATGTCCGCACAACTCGCCACGCTGGAACAACGCAACAGCGAACTGATGGCGCAATTACAGGCTGCAAAAACGCAAAACGAAGCTGCCGCCCAAGCCAGCGTCATGACCACCAGCAACGACGCCGCCACCAACCAGAAAATTGCCGAGCTGGGCCGCAAGGCTGCCGCCGATCAGGCTGAAACGCTGGCACTCCTCGAAGCCGAAAAATCACGCCGCCAGAAACTCGAAGCCCTGCTGGCGCAGGGCGGCAGCGAAACCGGCAGCAAGGCGGAAGAACTTGCCCGCCATGTTGCGGATTTGAGCCTGCGCAACGCACAGCTTGAAAAACGCCTGAGCAGCGAGCAGGCCTCGCTGCCCGCATCGACGGATGCGCAAGTGGCCCAGCTGCAAAAACAATTGTCGTCGATGAAAAGCGATAACGCGATGCTGGCTGAAAAACTGGCCGTGCAAAGCATGTCCGCAGGCACCGGCGCGCAGGGCGCTGACGCCGAACGCCTTCAAAAACAGGTATCTGTCCTGAAAAGCGATAACGAAATGCTCGCGCAGAAACTGGCATCGAAAGCCACGCCTGCCGCGGCCCCGGTTACTGCAACCGCGACGGTTTACTCGGGTGATGACCAGATTGCCAGCGCCCTGGCTGAAACCAAGTCATCGCTCGCCTCCGTGACGGCTGAGCGTGACGAATACCGCAACCTGCTGCAACGCGAACGCCTGTCGCCCAAGGATACGGGTAAAGCGGCGACACCCACCGAAGACGGCACCAATGCGCGTATCGCGGCGCTGGAAGCCGAGCGTGTGGACCTGGCCCGCAAACTTGAATTCGAAAGATCCAAAAACGAAGCGGCCGGCATACCGTCTGGCGGTGAACCTACGGGCGTCCTGAAAGAATTGCAGGACAAGCTGGCCGACCTTCAGTCGGAAAAGAGCAAGCTGGAAAAACAACTCAAAGTAACGCAGCAGGACGTCATCGACGCACGCATCAAGGCGCAGAGCGCTGCCGTCGCGTCCACCATGCCTGCAGTGCCCGTGGCTGATGTTCAGGCTCTGGTCAGCGAGAACAAAAAACTGCAAACCGAACTTGCCGCCGGTGGCCGCAGCGCCAACCCGGAAAGCGGTGCCATGCAAAGCGAGATTGCTTCCCTGCGCGCACAAAACCAGGTTCTGGCAAGCGAAGTTAACCAGCGTCTGTCCGCAGCGCCCGACCGCGCGGCTATGGACAACGCTGCCGCTGCGGCCAATTACAAAATGAAGGAAGCCCAGAACATCGCGCAGGCCTCGGCATCTGCCGATATTCAAAAGGCGCAGACACGCTTCAACGCGGCTGAGTCCGAGAATATCCGCCTTGCGAAAGAACTGGCTGCCGCCCGCAACCAGATCGCACAGGTGCAGGCTGCACCGGTACAGGCCGCACCGGTTATGCAGGCTGCCCCCGTTATCGCCGCCGCCGTGCCGGGTGTTCGGGCATCGCATATCTCGCGCCCCATCAACGATTACGACACGGTCCCCGCATCGCAACCCATGGCACCGATGGTTGTGACCGCCACCGTCGCGCAGGCCCCGGCCATGATGCCGGTGACGCCGACGCAAGTTGCGTATGCACCGGCCGTCAATGTCGGCCCGTCAGGGTCTGACATCGCGCAGTATCTGCGCCGCGCCGGTATCCCCATGGTGTCGGGATTTGAAAAGGTCAGCAAGGTTTCAGGCCCGCAATTCGGCGCATTCCGCTGGGACACCGGTACGGTGTTCGGCACGGCTGAACAGGCCATCATGCAAAGCCCCGGCGGGTTTGAGCAGGCGGTGAATGCGTACCTGGCCAAGACGCGCCAGCGTTGCACCGGCACGTTTGACGAATCCTTCGATGCCGGCCAGTTCGCCCACAACAAGGACTTCGCGGTCGCCGATGTCGCCTGCGTCATGCCGGACGGCACGGGGGCAGGGGCCGCCATGGTGTTCTATTACAAGGACGGCACCTTCAACGTCATCGCCCACGAAGGCGACATTACCCAGTTCGATCAGGCTATGAGCACCCGGGATTCTTTGGCCCGCTTCATGGAAGGCGTGATCTGATTAACCTTTTAAGGGCAGAAATGGCGGAATACCGCCGTTTCTTAAAAATTACCTAAAAATTTAATTAAAATTTTCGATAACTTTTTCCTAACCTTCGATCCGTAGAATGGGGTCAAAGCAGGAAAAAGCATCGTGTTCAAAGACCAAACCCTACTCTTCGAAAAAACGCTGGCCGATCTGGGTCAGGTGGGCTTCTCATGGCGTATCGCCGACGGGAAACTGGAATGGCACGGCAATGCTGCCGTCGTTCTGGGCGTTTCGCAGACGGATATTCCGGGTACGGCCCATGATCTCAAGCTTCTGATCAATCCGCAGGATCTCCCCAATTTTATGACCGCCTTGCAGGACCATGCCCATCATCTGGGCACCGCGGGCGAAGACCGTACCATTCGCGTCAGTGAACCCTTCCGCATTCGCATGCGTGACGGCACCCAGCGCGCCATGCGTCTGGAAGGCCGTATTGCATGCGAAGAAGAAACCGGCGCGGCCGTTCTTTCGGGTATCATGATGTACGACCCTGCAACCGCCTATGCGGCCAGCGTCAACGTCCTCTCCACCCGTAACGCTATTTCATCGGCCATCGAACACATCCTGCTCAGCCGCTCCAGCGCGGTGCGTAACCGCGGCTATTTCATGGCTCTGGGTCTGGACCGTGTGGGCCTGCTCAATGCCGCACACGGCGCATCTTTTGTTGATACCGTCCTGGTCGAAGTCGAACACCGCCTCGGCGCGTTTCTCGCGGGCAAGGCTGCCGTCGGACGCATGTCCGGTGACGTATACGGCCTGATTTTCGAAGACCTGCCGCACAGCCAGGCTGATGCGCTGGCGGCGGCTTTGCTGCAACTCTTTACCTCCACCCCTGTTTTGACGCTGCATGGCCCGGTTGTTATCGGTCTGTCGATTGGCGGCGCTGCACTGATCACCACCGACGAAAAAGGCAGCGATGTCGTTGCCCGTGCCGAAGCCGCTTTGGCGCAAGGTAAGAAAAAAGGCCGTGGCTGCTTTATCGTTTCAAGCCCGCTGACCGAAGAACGCGAAGTGGCCCGCAAGCTTCTGGCTGGTGGTCATGCCGTTTACAAGGCATTGGAAGAAGGGCGCATGCGCATGGCCTTCCAGCCCGTCATGGACATGGATTCCAAGAACACGATTTTTTATGAAAGCCTGATCCGCATGGTCGACAGCAACGGCCGCCTTGTGCGCGCTGATGAATTCGTACCCGCGCTGGAGCGTCTGGGCATGATGCGTCTGCTCGATATCTACGCCCTGCATTCCGCGGTCAAGGAACTGTCCGAATTCCCGAATATCAGCCTGTCCGTCAATGTTTCGCCCATGTCGCTGGTCGATGCCGGCTGGCTGCGGGCTGCGGTGTCGCTGATGTCCAATCGCCCGGCTGTTGCAAAACGCCTGATCGTCGAAATCACGGAAAGCAGCGCGATGGATGACCTACAATCCGCCGTCCGCGTGCTCAATACGCTGAAAGAACTGGGCTGCCGCATCGCGCTTGATGATTTCGGCGCGGGCCAGACATCGTTCAGCCAGATCAAGAAACTGTCGGTCGATATCGTCAAGATCGACAAGCATTACATCCGCAACATCTCGGACCCCGTCAACCAGATCTTCGTCAAATCGCTGCTGGAGCTGGCCGAGCGGCTTGGCCTTCAGACCGTCGCCGAAGGCGCCGAGACTATGGAAGAGGCAGAGTTCCTGCGCGATGAAGGTATTCGCAATATTCAGGGTTATGCGTTCGGCTTCCCGTCGATCGAGCGTGTGTGGTTGCCCAAAACGCATGAACTGCGTACGACCACACCTAAAACCGCGTCAAACGTTTAAGTACCAGTGTCCCAGTAAATGAAAAAGGCCCTCTGTCCGGGGGCCTTTTTTATATCTTATTTGCGAGGAGCGAAGCGACGTGGCAATCCATACGGCTTATCTGGTCGTACATATGCATGGATTGCTTCGTCGGCCCTTATGGGCCTTCTCGCAATGACAATTACTGAATGAGGCCGCGCAGCTCTTCCTGAAGCTTGGTGATATTGGCCTTCAGGGATTTTACGCGCTCATCACGCGATTGCGGCTTGCTGTCTGCCGTATGACCGGCAGGGGCGGCACCGCCCTTGGCGTCTCCAGCCTTGAACGGGGAAAACATGCCGATGGTCTGCGAGAACATCTCCATGTTTTTACGGTTCAGTTCCTCGAACGCGCCTGCGCCCGGGATCATGTTCATGCCCGGCATCATGCCGGTAAACGACTTGGACATGGAACTGCGCAGGGTTTCCTGGTGGGTAACGAAATTGGCCAGCGCCTGTTCCAGGTAGTTGGGGACCAGACCCTGCATGCCGTCGCCGTAAAACTTGATCAGCTGGCGCAGGAAGTTGGGCGGCAGCATGGACTGGCCGCGGGATTCCTGTTCAACGATGATCTGGGTCAGGACCTGCTGCGTCAGGTCTTCCGCCGTCTTGGCGTCCTGAACGACGAATTCCTGGCCTTCCTTGATCATCTCGCACAGATCGTCGAGCGTCACATACGACGAACGGCCGGTGTCGTACAAACGGCGGTTGGCGTATTTCTTGACGATAATGACATCGTCCTTTTTCTTACGCGGGCGTACCATGACGTGAAACTCCTTGATGATATTGTAGTCGGATATAATTAATATATATGCACAAAAGCAATGAAACGAAAAGCCCCACCACGCGCAGCAAAAATTTCTGAGTCCTTGCAAGGGGTTAGGGAAAACGCAGCAATGCGCCATACCGCGTATCGCGACGGGCCCAAGCCCTTTAACCTGCATCTCTTCACCACCGCCTGCCTTTTGTCGGCTGCCGCCTGGCCCGTGGCCAGCGACCCCGATAAGCGCGATGACGTAACCCGGGTCGTGGCCGATATGACAGCCGACATGATGCGTGGTCTGGATGCTTACCGCGCGTCGTCTTTCCGGGCAGACAAGCCGCAGCATAAATCCGTATGGTCCAGGGGCAGCACCCGTCTGCTCCATGCCGGAGACGGCGAGGGGGTACAGGTGCTGGTCGTGCCGTCCCTGGTCAACCGCTATGACATCCTTGATCTGGACGCACGGCATTCCTTCGTGGCCTATCTGAAGGGGCAGGGGTTCGATCCCTATATTCTCGACTGGGGTGCCCCCGGTCCGGCTGAAAAAACATTCACCGTCGATGACTACATCACCACGCGCCTCTACCCCGCGCTGGGTCAGCTTACCAATCCGCATGTCATCGGTTATTGTATGGGCGGGACCATGGCGGCGGGGGCTGTTGCTGCCTTACCGGATCAGTCGAATGTCCGTTCCCTGACCCTTCTGGCCGCACCGTGGGATTTCCATGCGGGCGATCCCAACATGCCCTTGCGCATGAGCAGCTACGCCGTATCCGCCAGCGGCGTGATGGAAGCCACCGGCACCCTGCCGGTCGACTGGATACAGGCCCTGTTCGCCTCCATCGACCCGCTTTTTGCCTTCAACAAATTCCGTGCCTTTGCGGATATGGATCAGGCATCCGAAAAGGCACGCCGTTTTGTCATCGTCGAAGACTGGCTGAATGACGGCGTCGACCTGACCGCGCCCGCGGCGGCGCAGGCATTGAATCAGTGGTATGTCGGGAATGAGCCGCATAACGGCGTATGGACCATCGGCAAAAGCCTGGTCGTGGCGTCAAACATCACCGTGCCGGCATTCGTGGTTGCGGCCGGAAATGACAAGCTGGTCCCTGCGCCCTCTGCGCTCGCCATCGCGCAGCAAATTGCCGTCTCAGAAAGCATAAGCCCCGACATCGGACATATCGGCATGATGGCATCCGACCGAGCCATGACGGCCGTATGGCAACCGGTCGCGGCGTGGCTTAAAAACAAATAAGGTTGCACCGCACAAAAACCCGTCCTTGATGCTGACCTCCGCCTTATATAGGTTGCGCACACGCTTTCAAAAAAGGGGCCCCTCACATGACCACCGATCCCGTCGTAATCGTCGCCGCCAAACGCACCGCCGTTGGCACATTCAATGGAACACTGGCCGACACCCCCGCCCACCAGCTGGGGGCCATTGTCATCAAGGGCGCACTCGCTGATTGCGCCGTCAAACCGGACGAGGTCGACGAAGTTGTACTGGGCCAGATCCTGACCGCAGGACAGGGACAGGGCCCCGCACGCCAGGCCGCCATCGCCGCCGGCATCCCGCAGGAAAAAACCGCTTACAGCGTGAACCAGTTATGCGGCTCCGGCCTGCGCACGGTCGCGCTGGCGACACAGGCCATTTTGTGCGGTGACGCCGATATCGTCGTCGCCGGCGGCCAGGAGAATATGAGCCTTGCCCCCCACGCCATGCATTTGCGTGGCGGCGTCAAAATGGGCGAGGCCAAGATGACCGACACTATGATCAAGGACGGTCTGTGGGATGCCTTCAACGATTATCACATGGGCATGACGGCCGAAAATATCGCAGCAAAATACGCGATCACCCGCGCTGACCAGGATAACTTCGCCGCCCAGTCCCAGCAACGCGCCGAGGCCGCCATCAAGGCCGGTAAGTTCGATGCTGAAATCGTGCCCGTCACGATCAGGAAGAAGAAAGAGGACATCGTCTTCAACAAGGACGAATTCCCCCGCGCCGGCGTCACCGCCGAAGCCATCGGCGGCATGAAGCCCGCCTTCAAATCCGACGGCGGTACGGTCACCGCCGCCAACGCATCGGGCCTCAACGACGGCGCTGCCGCCCTTGTCCTGATGCGCGCATCCGAGGCCAAAAAACGCGGCCTCAAACCCTTTGCCCGCGTCGTCAGCTGGGCCACTGCCGGTGTCGACCCGGCTGTCATGGGTACCGGGCCGATCCCGGCCAGCCAAAAGGCGCTGGATAAAGCGGGCTGGAAAGTCGCGGATCTGGATCTGGTTGAATCAAACGAAGCCTTCGCGGCGCAGGCATGCTGCGTTGTGAAAGAACTCAAACTCGACCCATCCAAAGTAAATGTTAACGGCGGAGCGATAGCCATCGGTCACCCGATCGGCGCATCCGGCGCACGTGTGCTGGTCACCTTGCTGCATGAAATGGCCCGCACCGACGCTAAAAAAGGTCTGGCCACGTTGTGCATCGGCGGCGGCATGGGGATCGCCCTGACTGTGGCACGTGACAACACGATGGAATGGAAAAAAATCTAATGTCCAAAAAGCTTGCAATTGTAACCGGCGGCACGCGCGGTATCGGCGCATCCATATCAAAGGCTCTGATCGCGGATGGCTTCGAAGTCGCCGCAATTTATCACGGTAACATTGATGCCGCGAACGCCTTCAAGGCTGAAACCGGCGGCCATATTTACAAGGTCGATGTCGCAAGCTTTGCCGATGTGCGGGCAGGGGTCGAACAGATCGAAAAAGACCTGGGTCCCGTCAGCGTGCTGGTCAATAACGCCGGTATCACCAAGGATTCCATGCTGCATAAAATGGAAGAAGATGCATGGCACGCGGTCATCGAAACCAACCTGACATCCTGCTTCAACATGTGCCGCGCCGTTATCGGCGGCATGCGTGAACGCAGCTTTGGCCGCGTTATCAACATCTCGTCCATCAATGGGCAAAAAGGTCAGTTGGGCCAGACCAATTATTCCGCCGCCAAGGCAGGCATCATCGGTTTCACCAAGGCACTGGCGCTGGAATCCGCCGCCAAGGGCATTACGGTCAACGCCATTTGCCCCGGTTATATCGAAACCGAAATGACCGGCGCGATGAAACAGGAAGTACTGGACGGTATCATCCGTTCCATCCCGGCGGCACGCATGGGCAAGCCTTCGGAAATTGCTGATATCGTGGCCTTCCTTGCCTCTGACAAGGCCGCCTTTATCACCGGCTCAACACTGACCGCCAATGGCGGCCAATACATGGCTTGACCCCCTATAGGGGCCAGCTACCATTATCGCCATGGCCAAAATGATCCCCATTCTCGAACGTCGTTATGTCGCCGAAGGACGCGACATTTTCGTGCAGGGCGAGGAAGGTGATATGACCGCCTATATCATCCAGTCGGGCAGTGTGGCCCTCCTGCAGGAAAAAGACGGCAAACAAATCGAAATCGCCAAGCATTACCAGGGTGACATTATCGGTGAAGCCGCCCTTGTGCTGGACGAACCCCGCGCGGCCACCGCGCGCACGTTGCAGGACTGCAATCTCATCATCATCAACCGTCAGGTCATGGACGACAAGCTCAAGGAATCCGACCTGGCCGTGCGCGCCGTCATCCGCCTGATGAAGGAACGCCTTAAAGCCGCGCGTCCCACCGGCGGCGTTGGCGAAGTCAACCGCCTGTTCAGTGACGCCTTCAAACTGGTTGTCGCGCAACTGACACCCGGCCAGCGCAAGGCCTACCAGCAGGAAGCATCGCCAATTTTGCGCGAATTCCTGAATCTCACGCAAAACTATATCGACGGTAAGAAGTAAGATCCGGTTTTTGCTGGGATTTTTATCCGGGCGCGGCCTTGATTTGGCCAGAAAGCACACCCATACTCTTGGCATCTAACCGGAGATATGGAATATGCAAACCAAGCGCCTGTCGATCGCCCTCGGCATCACTGTCACTGTCATCGCTGTCCTGCTGATCGTTCCCAGTTTCATCGACTGGAGCAAGTACCGCACCCTGGCCCAGACCAAGGTGAAGGAAGCCACCGGTTACGACCTTGGTATCAATGGATCATTAAGCCTCGCCATCCTTCCGGCCCCGCACGCCTCCATCAAGGGTGTCACGGTCGCCAAGGGCGGGCGCGATCCGTTCCTGACGCTCGAAGAAGCCAATGTGCGCGTGGCGCTATTCCCGCTGCTCGCGGGCAAGATTGAAATCGCCGACATCAAATTTGAAAAACCGGCTCTGAACCTGGTCACGTTCAAAGACGGCACCGATAACTACATGCCGGTGAAGGATGCTCAGGCACCCGCCACTGATCCCGTCACCGGCCAGCCGGTGGTCGCCAACGCAACCGATACACAAGGCCAAAGCATCGCCGTCAACGGCCTGCACATTAAAGATGGCTCGGTCACTATCCGCGATGAAGCCAAGGGCACGACGCAAAACATCGGCATCAATGATCTGCACATCAAGGCAGACACGCTCTCAGGCCCGTTTGACGGCGATGGTGACATCACATATGGCAATGCGCGTTTTGATATCTCGCTCTCCACCGGCGGATACAAAAAGGGTGAGACCCTTCCGGTACAGCTGAACATCAAGGAAAAAAACGACCGCGCATCGCTGAAATATTCCGGCATCATGGAAGCGGGCGACAAACCCGCCATTCAGGGCGAAGCCAGCATCACGCTGGGTGATCTGCCCGGGCTGCTGAAAGATATCGGCGTTACCGCGGCTGTGCCCTCGCTGGGCGACAGGACGCAACTGACCGGCATGCTTTCCGGCAATGCTGAGCGCGTGAGCCTGACCAACGGCACGTTGATCGTAGGCAAAACCAAATTCAATACCCGCGTCGATGCGGCCATGGGCCCGGGTGGTAAAAACATCACAGGCGTTTTTGAAACCAATGATGTTCTGGATGTCGATGCGATGGAAAAAATCGCTGCCGACGCCAGCAAGGACTCCAAAAAAGACAGTAAAAAAGACGACGCTGCGCCGGCAAAAAAATCAGCCGCGCCCGCATCCACGCTGGTGCCGCTGGGCTTCACCATTCCGGCTGACCTGACGGCCGATATTCGTCTGGCCGCCGCCGGCCTGCAATACAAGGGCAAGAAAACCGGCGCATTCACGGGCCATGTCACCGCATCCAAGGGTGTTGGCAATGTTGCTGTCACGCTCGCCGCCATTCCCGGCGGCGGCAATATCAATATGGCGGCCGCAACCACGCCTACACCGGGCGAAATCGCCGGTACCGCCACCGGCACACTGCCGAACCTGAAAGCCACATTGGCCGGCTGGCTGGAAGTGGTAAGCGAAGACACATTCAAACAACCCGGCATGCCGCAAAGCGCTACGCTGGATTCCGCCTTCCGCATCGAAGGCAACGCTGCCACCCTGACCATCCGCTCGCTCGCGATTGGCGAACCGCAAATCGCAGGCACGGTGTCCTATGTCACCGGTGCTAAACCCGTTCTGAACGCGCAGCTGCGTGCATCGTCATGGACACTGCCTGCGCCGCAGGGGCAGGGCGCATCGAAATCATCGACGGCAAAATCGGACGCCAGCAAAGACAGCGCCGCGCCCGCTAAATTCGATTTCGAAATCAACCCGCCGCAGCTTCCTTTTGCGACCAAGTTCGATATCACCGTCGACCGCCTTGTGAAGGGTGACCTGATTATCACCGCACTGCGCGTGATTGGCGATTACGACGGCAAGTCTGCCCTCAACCTGACCAGTGCCGGTGGCACGCTCAGCGGCGGCACGGTGAGCGCGTCCGGGAAAGTTGCTGACCTAAAAGAACTCTCCGGCATCGATATGCAGGCAGCCTTGAAGACCAGCAATCTGGACAGCTTCGTCACCGCCATCACCGGCAAACCCTTCGACCAGAAAATCACCGACTTCAACGGCGCGGTTAAAGCCGTCGGCAGCCGCAAGGGCATGGATGTCACCGCATCCGTACAGGCCAAGGGTTACACGCTGGAAGCAACGGGCCGTCTCGACGATCCGTTCTCACCTGAAATTCCGGGTACGATCAATGTGCGCGTGCGCAACCCCAACATCGCCGGTAAACCGGCCGATGTCACCGGCACCGCGAAAATCAACGGCAAGGTCTATACGATCAGCGATCTGAAAGGCCAGTTGGGCCCGTCCGATATCACCGGTTCGGTGAAGGCCGACCTGTCTGGTGACAAGCCGAATATCACCGCCGAGATCAATAGCAACACGCTGGATGTCGGCGCGCTGCTCGGCGTCAAGGACAAGACCGCGAAAACATCGTCATCGGCAACATCTGCCACGGCCGCTTCGGCTGACGCCGGTTCGCCCGTGGGCCAGTGGTCGCGTGAGGCGATTGATACCGCCTTCCTGCGTGCGGCCAATGTCGATGTGAAACTCAACGCCGGTACGCTGCGTTACGGCACATGGACGGTCTCCTCCGCCAAGGCGGGCGTCACCCTGAAAGACGGCGCACTCAAGGTATCGCCACTCTCCGGCGGTATTTACGGCGGTACGCTGGACGGTCAGGTGAATGCGTCATCTGCCGGCACCGGCCAGCCGCTGAACGTCACCTTCAAGGCCGACGTCAACAACGTCGCCATTGGCCCATTCATGCAGGCGTTGACATCGTCGACCACCAAGCGTGCCGATGGCACGGGCTCGGTTGCCATCGATATCAAGGGTGCGGGCGCATCGGCATACCAGCTTGTGGGCTCGCTGAACGGTGAGGCGAAGGTCAAGGCAGACAACCTCATCATCTACGGCATGAATATCGACAAGCTGGCGGCGGATATCGTCGAGGCGTTTGACGGCGGCTGGAAAGGTGTCCTGAGCGGCTTTGCCCAGAACAACCTCACGGGCGGCCAGACGGCATTCAAGGATGTCAGCCAGACCTTCTCCATTCAGGCCGGCACCATGCCGATCAATAACTTCAGACTGGAAACCGCGAACGGCAATGCCATCGTCCTCACCAACGGCATGGTCAGCTTCGTGAACTGGACCATGAACACGCAAAGCAATGTTCAGGTCACGCAGCCCAAGGACGTGCCGGTGATTGGCATCAGCCTGTCGGGCCCGCTGAACGCACCACAAAAACAGATCAGCTCGCAGGCGCTGGACAATCTGGTCCGCAATAAAATCGGCGGTCAGGTGCAGGACCTGATCGGCAAGAAGCTGGGCAATGACAGCCCGGCAGGCGCACTGATCAACAACCTGCTTGGCGGCGGCCAGACCCAGCAACAGGCACCAGCCACGGTAACGCCGACCCCGGCACCCACCGTGACCGACCCGGCCGCGCCGCAAGCCGCGCCTGAGCAGCCTGCGCCGGTAGAAATCCAGCCCCAGCCCCAGACACAAAAAGACCCCCGGCAGCAATTGCTGGAGGGGGTCTTTAATCAGTTAGTGAAATAAGCTTAAGCGCGCAGGGCGGGCAGGTACTGCAATTCGCGCTGCGTGTTTTTGGCGGCTTCGGCGTAGGCTTTGCTGGCCACGTAATCCAGGATCTTGGTGCCGAAACCGATGCGATTATACGGGTTCAGGATGGAATTCAGCAGGCTGATGGCCGTATTGTCGTTGCGCTTATAGGCGCTGTAGGCGATTTCATCGACAACGCCCAGCAGGGCGGCTTCATGCTGCTGCGATCCGTACCATTTCTGGTTCACGATCTCCGACAATTGGCCGATGATAGTGATCAGCTGGCTGGGCAGCGTGTCTTTCCACGCGTGCACAATACCTTGAATGGCTTCTTTCTGAACGTCGGCATCCTGCGTGGACAGCGATTGCAGATAACCGGCAAATGCGGCGCGGTGCTGGTGCAGCTCGCGCTGTTTCACCGAATTGAAATAATGCGTGAAAATCGTTTCCGGGTTTTCTTTGCGGGTGCGGCGGACATGTTCGTCTTGTGACTCCTGCAAAGCTTCGCGCGTCAGATGATAAGCGCGTTTTTCGTCCAGCGTGCGGACGGTGTCAGGATACATGTGGGCTTCATTAGCGGCGTTCAAAGGCGACTCCATTTTTTCGAAAGTGCCGCTTTGTATAATATCGCTAATAAAATTACAAGAAAATGTGGGTAACATCCGGTAACGTATTCGAAATGTGACAGAATTTAGGCATTAGCCTGTTTCAGGACGAATACGCGTAACGCGCTGCTTAAATTCGCATTTCCGCGCCCCAGATCGATTTCCTCGACCAGCTTCTGGACACTGCTGCGGCGCTTGGCCGCAATAGCCTCCAGCCCGGACCAGAATTCTGGCTCCAGGCTGATGCTTGTGCGGTGCCCTTTCAGGGTGACCGAGCGTTTTTTCATTAGTCCCGCGGCTTAACCATGTCAGCCGGGTTGATCCACGACTTGAACTTGGCTTCATCCAGAAGGCCCAGCGCCGTACCGGCCTCCAGCAGGGACGTGCCGTCCTGATGCGCCTTCTTGGCGATCTTGGCCGCGTTGTCATACCCGATATGCGGGTTGAGCGCGGTGACCAGCATCAGGCTCTCATGCAGCAACTTGTCGATGCGCTGGTGGTTGGCGGTGATACCAACCACGCAGTTATCGGTGAACGAACGTGCGCCGTCCGCGATCAGGCGGATGGATTGCAGCGTGTTGTAAATGATGACCGGCTTGAACACGTTGAGTTCGAAATGCCCGTTCGAACCGCCGATGGACACCGCGACATGGTTGCCCATCACCTGTGCGCAGACCATGGTCAGTGCCTCCGACTGGGTCGGGTTGACCTTGCCCGGCATGATGGATGAGCCCGGTTCGTTTTCCGGCAGTGAAATTTCGCCGATACCGCAGCGCGGGCCCGAACCCAGCAGGCGGATATCGTTGGCGATCTTCATCAGGGATACGGCAATCGTATTCAGCGCGCCGTGCAGTTCAACCAGCGCATCATGCGTGGCCAGCGCCTCAAACTTGTTGGGGGCGGTGACGAAATCCAGACCGGTGGATTCAGCCACTTTCCTGGCGAACAATTTGTCGAAACCGACCTTGCAGTTAATGCCGGTGCCCACAGCCGTGCCGCCCTGCGCCAGTTGCAGGATATGCGGCATGCAGTTTTTCACGCGCTTGATGCCGTTGGCGATCTGCACGGTGTAGCCTGAAAATTCCTGGCCCAGCGTGACCGGGGTCGCATCCTGCAAATGCGTACGGCCGATCTTCACGATATCCATGAATTCCTTGGCCTTGGCATTCAGCGCGGCGTGCAGGTGTTCCAGCGCCGGGATCAGTTCGTGGTGAACCTGTTCGGCGGCGGCGATATGCATCGCGGTCGGGAAACTGTCATTCGACGACTGGCCCATATTGACGTGGTCGTTCGGGTGCACGGGTTTTTTAGATCCCATCTCGCCGCCCATGATTTCGATGGCGCGGTTGGAAATGACTTCGTTCACGTTCATGTTGGTCTGTGTGCCCGAACCCGTCTGCCACACGACCAGCGGGAAGTTGCCATCCAGTGATCCGTCGATCACTTCGTCCGCTGCCTGCGCAATGGTCTCGGCCAGTTTCGGGTCGAGCGCTTTCAAATCCGCGTTCGCGAGCGCGGCGCATTTTTTCAGGATACCGAAAGCCCGGATCAGGGGCTTGGGCATGGTCTCGCCGCCGATCTTGAAGTTCTGCAGCGACCGCTGGGTCTGTGCGCCCCAGTATTTTTCCGACGGCACATCAATGGGACCGAAGGAATCGGTCTCGACGCGGGGGGCGGTGGCGGCTGTTTTCTTGGCAGAAAGGGCGGATGACATCGTGTAAGGGCCTTAAAGTTGTTTCGCCCCTGTTTTAAGCCATTTCACCCGTCAAACCAAGGGGCCAAACCCTCTTGGCGCGGCGCAACACGTCAACTGTTTGCGTGCCGGCGCATGCTTATGCATATGTAAACGCTCCAGATTGAATGAGGAGAATGGAAATGACTGAACTTGCACCGGTTTTTACCCAGTCCACGACCAAGCCGAGCCGCTTTTACGTCCTGACCCTGACGGATGCTGATCTGGCTGTCGATATGATGAAAACCGGGGATTATCAGAAGCTGGGCTATTCGGTCAGTGGCCCGCGTTACAATCCCGACGCGCTGCCGGCCTATGTCGACATGTATGTGCCGGGCAAGCCGGGATCTTTTTTCATCAGCCTGCACGGCACGGCCATGGAACACATACTGAAACGCACCGACCTGCCGGCGCAATTACGCAAAAATCTGGAAGACGCACTGCATATGTTTGAAACCTTCGCCCCGCTGGCATGCTGGGGCCCGGCGCAGCATCCCCGCCGCCGCGCTACGCCCGCCTGAAATAAAGGCCGCTGATCAGCGGCCTTTTTCATTTCACTTCGGTCCCAAGCACCGTGACGTGCCCCATTTTGCGGCCCGGCTTGGCGTCCGTCTTGCCGTAATCGGTGAAGAATGTTTTGCCGTCCGGCACCAGCGCGCGCCCGGCGTAAATCTCATCGCCCAGCAGGTTGGTCATGACCGCGTCGTGGTGGCGGCTGAACGACCCAAGCTCAAGGCCCGCAACCGCCCGCATATGCTGCTCAAACTGCGAGCATTCGCACGCATCGATGGTCCAGTGACCGGAATTATGCGGGCGCGGGGCGATTTCATTGACCAGAATCCGTTCATCCCGGGTCACGAACATCTCAACGCCCAGAATCCCAATGAGATTGATCTTTTCAGCAAGGTGGCGGGCCAGGTCTTCGGCCTGATCTAAAAGCGCCGCCGAAACCGGGGCAGGGACCGACGTGGTCTTCAGAATGTGGTTTTCATGCACATTGATACCCGGCGTAAATGCGCCGACATTGCCCTTTTGGTCACGGCCAACGATGACCGAGATTTCACACGCGAAATCAACCGGTTCTTCGACAATGACGATGTCAGATTTTAAGGACGCGAAGGCGCGGTCGGTTTCATCCAATCCGCGCACATAGGCCTGACCTTTGCCGTCATATCCAAAACGGGTTGTCTTTATGATACAGGTGCTTGTACCCCATTGCTTCATAACCGCTTGAATGTCTGCGCCGCTATGGGCGGGGGCAAAACGCGTGGTCGGAATGCCGAAATTGTTCAGGGCCGTTTTCTCGGCAATACGTTCCTGCGCGATGGCCAGAACATGCGACGACGGATAGACGGGTTTGAGTGTCTCAAGGAATTTAACCGTCTCAACCGGGATGTTTTCGAATTCGTATGTGATGACATCGACGGATGCGGCGAATTTGGCCAGCGCATCGCGGTCTTCATAGGCGGCATTGGTGGTCGATGCCGCGACAAGCGATGCCGGCGAATCGGTTTCGGGACAGAATACATGCGTTTCGAGGCCGAGTTTTGCACCCGCCTGTGCCGACATACGGCCAAGTTGCCCGCCGCCAAGCATGCCAATGATCTTTGAAGCCATAGGTCAGGTGTTAGACGTGCAAGCGTCTGGAAACAAGGGGGAATTAATAAGCTTCGGAGTTTTTACGGCGGTGATGCACGTAACCCACGCCGCCATATGTCCAGCCGGCCCATTTGATCGCCATGCAGGTGATGATGGCCGCCGCGTAAAACAGGGTTTTCATGGAATCGTCTGTCTGTGTCATACCGGGCGTGGCAGCCTGCGCAGGTTCGCTTTCGACCATGACATCGGTTGCCAGAAACGCCACCAGAATCCAGCGTCCGGCCCAGCCGGTCATGCCAATGATAAGGGCAAGTTTGTGCCAGCGTGCCGCGCGGTCGAGATCGCAATAGCGACCGACCCATGCAGTGGCTTTTTCAGCCTTGGCGATAATTCCTGACCACATAGGGATCAGTTTATCACATTTATTTTGGTTTTTGAGCAACCGATTTCGTCTGCTTGTCCCTAAAGGAATCAAGCTTTTTCGCCAGTTTGGCGTCGGTGATGGCCAGAATCGCGGTGGCCAGAAGACCCGCGTTTTTGGCGCCAGCCTCCCCAATCGCAAGCGTGCCGACAGGAATGCCCGCAGGCATCTGTGCAATGGACAGAAGACTGTCCATACCCTTAAGCGCCTTGGAAAGAACGGGAACGCCCAAGACCGGGAGCGGCGTCATCGACGCGGCCATGCCGGGCAGGTGGGCTGCGCCGCCGGCACCCGCGATGATAACGCGAAGCCCGCGTTTTTTGGCGGTCTTGGCGTATTGGACCAGGCGGTCCGGCGTACGGTGGGCGGATACGATGGCGGTTTCGTAAGGAATGCCGAAAATATCGAGGTGATCAGCCGCATTTTTCATTGTTTCCCAGTCTGACTGGGACCCCATGATGATGCCGACGACAGGCTTTTTCGGTGCCATTACGCAGTGATGTCGGGCAGAAGCCCGCTTTCAAGTTTGTTGATCATGTCCTTGAGCGCCAGTTTGCGTTTTTTGAGGCGCTGTAACTGGAAAAGGTCGACGGGCTGGGCGTTGGTCAGTTGATTGATGACAGCATCGAGGTCGCGGTGTTCAGTACGCAGTACCTCAAGCTTTTCTTTCATCTGAATGGATGCTTCATCCATGAAATTGCTAGCCCTTTTGCCGTTAAAATCGGCCCTATATGTATCATAACAACCGATATTCTTTAAGTTTTTTTGTTAAACCCCTGAAAAGCCCGAAAAACCGGGCAGGGCGGGCATGAAAATTCGTTGTGAATGAATGGCGTAATGCGCCTGTTAAATGCCCGTGCGCTTGGTACAACCAATACATGACCAAAAGACGAATCGGAATTCTGACCAGCGGCGGCGATTGCGCCGGCCTTAACGCCGTTATCCGCGCGGCGACCCATCGCGCCCATATCCTGGGCTATGAAATGGTGGGCATCCTTGACGGCACCCACGGCCTCATCAGCGACCCGCCGCAGGTGCGTATCCTGACGCCCGACGTCGCGGATTCGAACATGATGCGCCAGGGCGGCACCGTTCTGGGCACGACAAACAAGGGCAACCCGTTTGCATTTCCGATGCCGGACGGTTCGCTCAAGGACCTGTCCGACGACATTATCCATGGTATCAAATCGCTGGGGCTTGAGGCCATCATCGGTATCGGCGGCGACGGCTCTTTCGCGATCCTGAAAAAACTCGCCAAGCAGGGCGGCTTTAAAATGGTCGGCGTACCCAAGACCATCGACAACGATCTCGGCAAAACCGAAGTCTCCGTCGGGTTCGACACCGCCGTCGCCGTCGCGACCGAGGCGCTGGACCGCCTGCAACCCACGGCGGCGTCCCACGACCGCGTCATGATTCTGGAAGTGATGGGCCGCGACGCCGGTCACATCGCGATCTGCGCCGGCATTGCCGGCGGTGCCGATGTCATCCTGATCCCGGAAATTCCGTACGACATTCAAAAGGTCGCCGCCAAGATCAAACAGGTCAAGGACGAGGGGCGTAACTTCGCGCTGGTCATCGTGTCCGAGGCCGTCAAATCCGCAACCGGCGAAGACATGAAAATCACCTTCGCCGACGGCCAGAAACGCTATGGCGGCATCGGCCAGTATATCGGCCACCAACTGGCCGAACTGACCGGTTCTGAAACCCGCGTCACCGTGCTCGGCCACGTCCAGCGCGGCTGCCCGCCGACCTATTCCGACCGCCTGATTGCATCGGCCTTCGGCGTTCACGCCGTTGACCTTGTCGCTGCCGGTAAATTCGACCGCATGGTGTCGTGGTCCAACCGCGGCGTGATCGATGTGTCCATCGACGACGCGATTGCTGCGTATCAACAGGTCGATATCAAGGGCGCGATGGTGCACACCGCACGCGCCCTCGGCATCGCATTAGGGGATTAACAGGGTTTCGTGAGCTATATCGAGCAATCCATCACCGGTAATGAAAAAGTGCTCGTGATCGGGCGCTTTCACTGGATCTACATGGCCGGTGCCCTGTTCTGGCTGATCTTCGGCCTCATCGGCTGCCTGATCGTTCTGGGCTTTGGCATGTGGTGGAAGGTTCATAGCGGCATGAATATCCTCTATCCCAATCTGCCCGCGCATATGTTCTGGCAGGGCTGGTCCGCCGTCGTCGAAGCGCAGGGCGGGTATGTGACCGCCATCCGTGACATCAACACCTATGTGCGCCTTGGTGCGTTCGGATTTCTTGTTCTGGGCATGCTTTTGTTTGCACACATGATGGTCATCCGTGCAACCACGGAAATCGCTGTGACCACCCAGCGTCTGGTCATCAAGGAAGGCGTCATAGCCCGGCATGTTGATGAAATGAACATCGATCGTATTGAATCCGTCCATGTCACCCAGTCGGTGCTGGGCCGCATGCTGAATTTCGGCACCGTCATGGTGCGCGGCATGGGGGTGGGCGAAATCGTCCTGCCGCCTTTGGCCGAACCTGTGAATTTCCGCAACGCCATCGAGCGCGCCCGCGAGACACAGGTCGAAAGGCGTCACGGATGAAAATCATCGAAAAGTTTGAACACTACGTACCGGCCATTGCGGCCTTGTGCGGTTCTGTCCTGTTGTGCCTGATCGTCCTGGGCGGCGGCAAACCGGTGGAGGCGCAGACTATTCAATCCACCGGCACCACGGTCGAGGCCACCTTGCGCGACTTTTACGCCGCGCGTGATTTCAAACCCCTCTGGACGGGCAAAGGCGGCGGCTTTACCAGCCATGCGTCCCGCATCCCCGCCATTCTGGACGGTGCCAGGGCGCACGGCCTTGACCCTGAAACCTATGGCGTATCGCAAATGCGCGCGATGCTGGGCGCTGAAAAACCGGTCGACGCCAATGGCTGGAAACAGGCTGAGCTGTACTGGAGCTATAATATATGGGCCTATGCTTCCGACCTGATGGGCCAGAAGGCCGATGCCACGACCCTGTCCCGCGTGGTTGCAGGCAACATCACCGACAGACTGTCCTCGCTGGCACCGGATACGCCTTTGTACCGCGATCTGCAGGAACGCCTGGCCCGCGCGGACGCGCATATGCCAAGCCCGGACGACCAGCGCCTGAGCTTTGGCCGCACCTTCAAACCCGGCATGAGCAGTGCCGCCGTACCGTCGCTGCGTGCCCGCATGGTTGCTTACGGTGCCACGCCCAAAGACACGGCCGACGATATATATGACGAAGATCTGGCCAAGGCCGTCAGCCGCTTCCAGACCGAACATGTCCTTGATAACGATGGCACCATCGGTCCCATGACGCTGGGCATCCTCAACCGCGCCCCGTCGGACGAACGCCCGCAGATCCTGGCCAATCTCCAGCGCCTGCGCGAACCGCATCGCCGCATGCGCGAAGACCGCCGCATCGATGTCTCCATCGCCAGCTACCAGCTCACCGCCTATGACGACGGCCAGCCGGTGATGACCATGCCGGTCGTGGTCGGCCAGCCCCGCCGCCAGACCATTTCCTTCCGCACCGAGATCACGGGCGTGCGCATAAACCCGACATGGACGGTGCCGACTACGATCAAGAAACAGGACATCATTCCGCAGCTTCTGACCGATCCGGCCAAAATGGTGCGCAAACATAATGTGAAATTGTTCAAGGACGGGCAGGCGCTCGACCCGCAATCCGTCGACTGGTCGCAATGGACCCCGCATGAATTGATGCAGGTCCGTTTCACCGCGCCGTCAGGTGACAGCAACCCGCTGGGCCGTTACCGCGTGATCATGGAGAACCCGTATGACATCTATCTCCACGATACCAACCACAAAGAATTATTCGATATTTCCATGCGCGCCCAGTCCTCGGGCTGCGTCCGGGTGGCCCGTCCGGACGATCTGGCCGATTTCATCCTGGGGACGAAGAAAGACTGGAATCGGCAGAAAACCGCCAATCTGGTGGCCAGTAACCGGACCGCAGATGTGATTATAGAAAATAAAATACCTATTTATCTTGACTACGTGACCGCATGGTTTAATGATCGCCGCCAGTTAGTACTTGGGCCGGACATTTACGGCCTGGATAAACCCCGGTACGATGCTTTGACTAAGAACGCACTAACAACCCAAAGGAACGCCCAGAAGATCCTAACGCGAGTGTCGGACATTATTGAACCCGCACTCAAGGAAGCTCAGCACGGGGAAGCGGTTCTAACCCACACTACAAACTAATACGCTTCAGAAGTACGACTTGTTCCAACAAGAGTAAGAGATTTGTAATGAAGAATTTTTTAACGCGTAGAAAACTGCTGAAAGTTGGCCTCGCCGGGTTTGCCGGTATCGCCGCCAGCTTCGCCGGTATCCTGCCCGCAGCCGCACGCGAAACCATCGGCTACACGATTTCGATTAAAAACGCCCACACCGGCGAAGTTTTCAAAGGTGTCTACCGCGTCGGCGGATACTACGTCCCCCGCGCTTTCCGCCAGATCAACCACATCATGCGCGACCACTACAACGGCGACGCGCACCCGATCGACCCCCGCCTGGTCGACGTGCTGGCCAAACTGCAAAAACGCTGCGATTGCTCGGAACCGCTGACGGTGCTCTCGGGCTACCGTTCCCCGGCCACCAACGCCATGCTGCGCCGTTCATCCGGCAATGTTGCCCAGAATTCCTATCACATGAAGGGTCAGGCCGCTGATATCCGCGTTCCGGGCTCGCCTGCTTCAACCGTCCGCCAGGTCGCGCTGACGCTGGCTGCCGGTGGCGTCGGTTACTATCCGCGCCGCGAATTCATCCACGTCGATACCGGCGATGTCCGTCACTGGACTGCCTAAGCTTTGAAATCAGGTTTCATGAATAAGGCCCCGATCCAACGGGGCTTTTTCATTTTGCGGTATAGGGCTGGCTGGGGCAGATCGGCGCGGGTCCCTGGCGCAGTTCGTTCTTCCACTCATACAAGGTCACACGCCACGGCATGGGATCATGCGCAGGCTCCGGAATGAAATGGTGCAGGGTGGCGTTCGGCGTAAACAGATTGCGGTCGAGCACGTCATGCATGACCTGAAACGAATGAAATACGCCGCCATGGGTGACGAACAGCACCCGTTCGCTGGTGTGCGCGTTTAAATGACGGGTCATGGCCGCGCGGATACGCGCGCTGAACTGGCGTCTGCTTTCGCCGCCCCGGGGCACGGCATCCGGATCGCCGCGCAAATGCGGGAAGACCTTGTCCCATGGTTGTTGTTCCCATTCGCCCATCATGTGCTCGCGCAGTTCGTTGTCGCCAAGAACGGGTAATTTCAGCGCTGCGTTCATGATCGCCGTGGTTTCCCGCGTGCGGTTCATGTCGGAATGGATGATCAGGGACGGGCGGCTGTCAGCCGGCATCGCGTCCAGAACCTGCGCCGCAATATGCGCCTGCCGGCGGCCTTCGTCGTTTAATACGGTATCAACCCCGCCGCCACAGGTCAGGCGACGCGCGTTCATCACGGTCTCGCCGTGCCTGATCATGAAGAACGGTGTTGCGGGAAGGATAGGGTCAGGTTTTGATGATGGGGATGCCATAGGCGTCAAAATAGGGGGTGGATGTGATGATTGTAAGCCCGTTTATAGCCGCCTGAGCCAATAAAAGCCGGTCATACGGGTCGGTATGGTGGTAAGGCAGGCGCAGGGTCTTCCACGTGACCTCCGGCGTCAGGTCCAGCACTTCAAGACCTGATTTTGCCACCATTTCAGGCAAATTATCGGGTGTCTTGGCCTTTTTCATGGCCTTTTTGACCGCAATTTCAAAGAAACTGGCCGCCGATACCATGATTCTGGCGTCATTATCGGCAAAAACGGCCTTTGTGGGGTCATTTAAGCTATCAAAATCGCTCAAAAACCGTAAAAGTACCGATGTATCCAGCAAATATCCGGTCATTTCTTGATCCCGAATGCGCTGCCATCAGGCGTATCGAAATCATCCGACATCCAGATTTCGCCCTTCAGAAGATTGCCCTTACGCTTTTTGGATCGCCCCGCCGGGGTGATCCGCGCCACCGGCGTCCCGGCCCGGCACAGCAACACTTCGCCGCCGTCCTCCTCAAGCCCGGCAACAAGCTTTGACAGATTGGTCTTGGCGGCATGAATATTGACTTTCATAGACTAAGCTTAGCTTAGCTAATTAGATAACACAAGACAGGCCAGACAGGCCCGAATCGGTGCATAAAGACACCCATGGAACGATGGACGGATCAGGGGATAGTGATTGGCGTGCGCCCGCATGGTGAAGGCGGGGCGGTGGCATCCGTCCTGACCGCAAACCATGGTCGCCATGCCGGTTATATCTATGGCGGCGCAAGCAGCCAGCGCCTGCGCGCCAGCCTCCAGCCCGGCACCATCATCGACGCCGAATGGTCGGCCAAAAGCGTTGAACAACTGGGCACACTGTCCATCAGCGACGCACAGGGCATCAACGCCGCATGGCTGGATGACGCGGCGGCGCTCTGCGCGCTTCAATCCGTCTGTGTCCTGATCGAACGCAGCGTGCCTGAACGCGAACCGCATCCGCGTTTATACGCGGGAACGCAGGCATTCCTTGATTGTCTGGGCCTGAACCGCGAAGTCTGGGGTGCTGCCATCGTCTTCTGGGAACTGGCCCTGCTGCGCGAAATGGGCTTTGGTCTCGACCTGTCCAAATGCGTGGTCACCGGCAATACCGAAGACCTTCACTATGTCAGTCCCAAATCCGGCGGCGCGGTCAGCGTGTCCGGTGCCGGCGCATACAAGGACCGGCTTCTGCCGCTGCCCGGCTTCCTGCGCGGGGAAGGGAATGCGACACCGGAAGACATCGCCGCCGGCCTGAAATTATCCGGCCATTTCATCGAGCACCGGCTGTTCGCCCACACCACCTTCGATATGCCCGAGGCGCGGCTGCGCCTGCCGGAATTCTTTATAACGCCATAAAGCGCTTGGTTTTATGGGCTTTTAACGCTAAACACGACAACCATGGCCAAGAAAAACGACACCATCCGCGACAACCCCGGCAACATCGTTGAGCAGGCGCTGACGGAAATCCTGTCCCAGCGTTACCTCGCCTACGCCATGTCGACCATCACGTCCCGTTCGCTGCCCGATGTGCGCGACGGTCTCAAACCCGTCCACCGCCGCTTGCTCTACGCGATGCAGCAGTTGAATCTCAAGGCGCATCTCGGCCCCAAAAAATCCGCCCGCGTCGTCGGTGACGTCATCGGTAAATACCACCCGCACGGTGACCAGTCGGTTTACGACGCGCTGGTGCGCCTGGCGCAGGACTTCGCCGTCCGTTATCCGCTGGTCGATGGCCAGGGCAATTTCGGCAATATCGACGGCGATAACGCCGCCGCCATGCGATACACCGAAGCACGCCTGACGGTCGTGGCCGAGCTTCTGATGGACGGTCTCGACGACGACGCCGTTGATTTCCGCCCGACCTATGATGGTGAACAATCCGAACCCATCGTCATGCCCGCCGGTTTCCCGAACCTTCTGGCCAACGGATCATCCGGCATTGCTGTCGGCATGGCCACCAACATCCCCCCGCACAACGTCGCCGAACTATGCGAGGCAATGGAAGCCATGATCGACGGCGATCCGTCGATCGCCGATATCATCAAAATGGTGCCGGGCCCCGACTTCCCGACGGGCGGTACGCTGGTCGAAGACCGCGCCACCATTATCGATGCCTATACCAAGGGCCGCGGGTCCTTCCGCCTGCGTGCGAAATGGGAAACCGAAGAACTTAAAGGCGGCGCATGGCAGATTGTCGTGACGCAGATGCCGTATCAGGTGCAAAAGGCCAAGCTGGTCGAAGATATTGCCAACCTGATCACCAATAAAAAAATCTCCACGCTGGATGACGTTCGCGATGAATCCGCCGAAGACGTGCGCCTCGTGCTGGTGCCGAAATCGCGCAACATCGAAGCCGCGCTTTTGATGGAACAACTGTTCCGTTCATCCGATCTTGAAATCCGCTTCGGCCTGAACATGAACGTTCTGGAAGGCGGTCGCACGCCGCGCGTCCTGAACATCAAGGAAGCCCTGCAGTCATTCCTGAACCACCGTCAGGAAGTGCTGGTTCGCCGCTCGAAAAACCGCCTTGGCATCGTCGAAAACCGCATCGAAATTCTTGCGGGTTACCTGATCACCTATCTGAACCTGGATAAGGTCATCAAAATTATCCGCACCGAAGACGAACCCAAACCTGTGCTGATGAAGGCGTTCAAGCTGACCGAAGTGCAGGCCGACGCCATCCTCAACATGCGCCTGCGTTCTTTGCGCAAGCTTGAGGAAATGGAACTCAAGACCGAGAACACCAAGCTTCTGGAAGAAAAATCCGAACTCGAAGCCCTGCTGGGCAGCGAACGCCGCCAGTGGACCGTCATCAAGAAACAGATTCAGGCGCTGGGCAAACAATTCAGCAAAGACACGGCCCTCGGCGCACGCCGCACCAAGATGGGCAAACCGTCCCAGATCCAGATCGTCAGCGAAGAACAGTTCATCGAAAAAGAACCAGTCACGCTGGTCTGCTCGACCCAGGGCTGGATCCGCGCCATGAAGGGCCATGATCTGAACCCCAACGATTTCAAGCACAAGGAAGGCGACGAAAACCGTTTCGTCATCCCGTGCCAGACCACCGACAAGATCGTCATCTTTGCATCCAACGGCCGTTCCTACACGCTGGGTGCGGACAAACTGCCCTCGGGCCGCGGTTTTGGTGAACCCGTGCGCCTGATGATCGATATGCCCGCGCATGACGACATCATTTCCATCTATATCTATAACGAAAAAGACCGTTACCTGATTGCCGGCGACGATGGGCGTGGCTTTGTCGTCAAGGCACCGGACACGATGGCCCAAACCAAAAACGGCAAGATCATCCTCAACGTGGACGAGGGGCATTCCGCCGTCGTCACATGGAAGATCAAACCGACGGACGATCATGTTGCTGTTGTGGGTTCAAACCGTAAATTGCTGGTCTTCCCGCTGGCCGACGTGCCCGAAATGGGCCGCGGCAAGGGCGTCGCATTGCAGAAATACAATGGCGGCAAACTCTCGGATGCCATCACCTTCAACATGAAGGAAGGCATGCCCTTCACCGAAGGCCGCAGCACGGCCCGCACGCACAACATGAAGCTGTGGTCCGCCGCACGGGCAAGCCAGGGTAAAACCCCGCCCGAAGGCTTCCGTTCGGACAATAAATTTAAAGTGTAATCAAATCTGGCGCGGGGCCGGATAGGCCTTCGTCCGGTCGACGCGTAACAGGCGAAACTGCGCCTTGTTCTCAATGCGCGTCCATTGCCCGTCTATCAGGCAATCCATCGGCAAAAACTTGTCTTTCCAGCTATAGGCCGACGGCTTGCGCGTGATCGACGCCATGTACAGGTGCTCGAAACCCCGTTCCTGCAAATGCTCGATGATCTTCATGATCAGCGTAATGCCCGGTGTTTTTGCGCGTGCCGCGGGTTCGTAAAAGAACGCGGTCGCATAGGCAAAATCCTGCGCGGTGTGGAAAATGGCACTGGCCAGCAATTTTCCATGTTCGCCGCGCATATCCATATGCTGGGCGTTCATGCCGGGCATGCGTTCAAAATCCAGCAGGAAACTGGATGCTTCGTGATCCGTATGTGGCGTATCCGGCAGATCGGGAAAACGGAATTTCATGTACTTGCGGTACAGAGTCGCATGTTCGTAAGGAATGTCCGTTTCATAAGGGCCGCTGATACCCTCATGCACACTGAAAGAAAGACCCGCATTGCGCGTGAATACGCGCCGTAAATCCGTGTTCGGACGAAAACCCTGCACATCCACACGCATCGGTACGCACACATTGCAGTGACATTGCATATGAATGAAACTGCCCGGCACGGGCGTTGCACCTTTAAGCAGTTGTTGTTTTGCAAATGCCGCATCCGCCGTGACTTCGCCTGGCAAGGGCGGCGCATCCTGACGATGGAGCGGTTCAAGAATAAGGAACAGCATCACCATCGGCTTATCCACGGCCGCGATGTTGCAGTGTGGAATGACAGCGCGGTGTATCGATGTTGTGGATCTCATGAAATCCTTTGGCCGTGCGGCGCGGGATAGCCCTTCGTCGGATCGACACGCAAGCCACGGAAATCACCTTTGCCGTTAAAACGCTGCCATTTACCGTCGATCAGAAGATCCATCGGGGTCAGCTGGTCCTTCCAGCTATAGGCAGACGGCACACGGCTGACGACGCCCAGATACTGATGTTCGAAAGCCTGTTCGCGTAAATGTGCGATGACATGCAGGGTCAGCGCCATGCCGATACTGTTCTGGCGCAGCGCCGGGTCATAAAAAAATGCTGTCGCATATGATGATTTTTCAGTGACATGAAAGACATTGCAGCCGCGCAAAACCCCTTTTTCATCGCGCAGATTGAGATGCATGGCATCCATGCCGGGGAATGCACCAAGGTTTTTTAAAGCTGTCTTGGCTTCAGTTATATTGCGCGGTGTGTCGTTCCCGCCTGGAAAACGCGCCTGCATATGGTTCATATACAATTGCGCATGTTCGGTATCATGCATTTTGACAAAAGGGGGAACGCCTTTGTGTATGGTTACATCAAGATGTGCATTGCGGGCCATGACGCGGCGATGTTCAGACGCAAAATGAAAATCCTGAATCACCACACGCATCGGCACGCATATGCTGCACGGGCATGCCAGCCGCGTGAAGCTGCCGGGGCTGGGCCATGCGCCGTCTTTCATGCGCTGCACGGCATACTCCGGCGTAACATCAAGAACCGCGCGGTGCGTGAGTGTCGGCGACGCGAATGATACGGCATCAAACTGCGTGCTCAGCAGGGTGTATTCACGCGTTTCCCTCTGGTCCTCGGCGATGGAACAGCTCTTGGGTTTGCTGAGATGGAATTCGGCACGCACACGCATCCGGGCAGATTAAAGTCCCGCATGCTTTTTCGTCAATTTTTAGAACTGCAGCTCTTTACCCTTTGCCGGGGCCGGGATGGGCGCAACCGGCGCGGGAGCCGCAGGAATAGGCGCTGCCTGCGGGGTTGGTACCGGTGCCGGGGCTACGGGGGCGGGGCGGCGGATAGGGGGGGCCTGCGCCGGGACGTCATCGCCAAAGGTAATGGTCTTCTGCGCCGGGGTGGTCGCCGGGGTCACTGATTTTTGTTCTGACCGTGCCTCGCTCTCCAGTTTGAACACCGGTGTCGTGATGCGCGGCGGTTTGTTCTGGATCGGCGCGATGACCGGACCTTCATACAGCGGCGCGTTGGGCGCAGCCGGCGTTGAATCGAACTGTAGCACTTGCGGCTGGCGGGGGAAATTATCCGTCGACGGTGTTACCGGCAGCGGCGTATTTTTCTGCGGCTGCACGTATTCCACACGCGGGGCCTGCTGACCCGGTTTGGCCGTGCCCGGTTGCGGCGTCGGCGGCCCCTGGATGGTATCGTCGACGATAATCACGGGCGGATTGGTTTTGGCATCTGCTGCCTTTTTCGCTTCGGATGCGGCGGCATTTTGTGCCTTCATTTTCTCCAGCGTTTCTTTCGACGGCTTTTCGCGCATCAGGATAATGCTGATGCGGCGGTTGCGTGCGGATGCCGGATCTTTCTCCAGCGGTTCGCGGTCGGACCGGCCCATGACGTTTTCAATACGTCCTTCGGGCAGGCCGCTGGCGATGATCACGCGGCGTGATGCCTGCGCGCGGTCGGCGGACAGGTTCCAGTTATCATAGGTGTTGGGCACGCGGTATTTGGCTGAATCGGTATGACCACGCACCGATACCTGGTTGGGCAGGGCGGTAATGACGCCCGATATCTTGGTCAGGATCTTGGCCATGAAATCATACATGACCGCGGAACCTGAGGGGAACATCGACCGGCCCTTGTCATCCACGATCTGGATGCGCAGGCCTTCCGGCGTAATGTCGATCAGGATGTTGTTCTGCAGATCTTTAAGCTCGGGCGACTTGGCGATCTCGGCCTTGAGCTGTTCGGCGGCGGCTTCAAAGCGTTTGTTTTCTTTCTCGCGCAGTTCTTCTTCAAGTTTTGCGATCTCGGCGGCTTCGGCCTGTTCTTCAGGTGTCGTATCACCCGACAATTTGCCGTGCGTGCTCACGGTCTGTTCCGGTGTCTGGACCAGCGGCTGCACATCGCTGGACATGGCACCAACGGGGCTCATGGTCATACCGCCCATGATCCCGCCCGCGCCGGACTCGGACGAGGACACTTTGGGGTGGGTCGGGTCGAAGTAATTGGAAATCGCGTTTTTCTGTTCCTTGGTCGTGACGTTGAGCAGCCACAGCAAAAGGAAGAACGCCATCATGGCCGTCACGAAGTCGGCATACGCGACTTTCCACGCGCCGCCATGGTGGCCGCCGCCGCCCTTCTTGATCCGTTTGATAACGATCGGGGCTAGTTTTTCTTTTTCGTCTTTTTGCGGCCCCGCCATCTGGTCCCGCCTTATGCTGTCGCGGTGGCTTTGTTGGTGGCTTCTTCAACCTCAAGGAAGGTCGGCTGCACTTCGTGGTGCAGGGTTTTGCGCGCGAATTCGACCGCAACCTGCGGGGCGCAGCCCTGCAGCAGGGCAAGGATCGCAACCTTCATGCAGACGTAATATTTGATCTCGCTTTCTGCGCGGCTGTTCACGGCACCGGCCAGCGGCGCGACATAGCCGTATGAGAACCAAACGCCCAGGAACGTACCCACAAGAGCACCGCCGATCATCTCACCCAGCACTTCCGGCGGTTCGGTGATCGAACCCATGGTTTTAATAACCCCCAGAACCGCGGCGACAATGCCCAGCGCCGGAATACCGTCGGCCATGGTCTGGATGGCGTGGCCGGGATGACGTTTTTCGGTGGAGATCGTGTCGATCTCCTGGTCCATCAGCGCCTCGATGGTCAGCGGGTTGTCATTGCCAAGCGAGATGATGCGAAGGTAATCGCACAGGAATGTCTGCGCATGGTGGTTGGACATGAAGGACGGGAATTTCTGGAAGATGTCGGATTCTTCCGGGTTCTCGATATGCGCTTCCATCGCAAGCCAGCCTTTTTGCTTGGCCGTACGAAACGCGAGATACAGCATACCCAGCAGCTCAAGATAATCTTCCTTGGAGTGCGCTTCGGGCTTGGTGATCAGTTTCAGGTAGTGGAGGGATTCCTTGATGACGTGCGGGGAGTTCGCAATCATGAATGCGCAGATGGCGCAGCCCATGATGGTCAGGCCTTCGCCGGGCAGGGCGTGCAGAATAACATCGGTGATGATGGAGACCTTGCCGCCGGCGAGCAGGAAGCCGCCGAAGGTACAGAAAATGACGCCGACAAGGCCGATGATTTTTAACATTCGCGGCGTTCTCCCGGCGATTTCAAAAGCTTATTCTGGCTGTAAAGAAATAATGGCATTAAAGGCGTTAATGGCGTGTCAAATGACTATGGAAAGGGGCAAGGAATCGCCCCCTGTAAATCCAAGTCTAAAGTATTGAATTCCAATCACGCAACCGGCGTTTGACCGCTATCCTCACCCGGTGCATGGGCATGCAGCGACAGGGCGTGCAGGGTGGTGTCGTTCCATACCGGCTGGATCAGGTCCATGACCATGCGGTGACGTTGCAGGCGGCTTTTGCCGGTAAACGAGCTTGCCGTAATCGTAATGGTAAAATGCGTCTGTCCAAGCCCGTCCGGGTTGCCTGCATGGCCGGCATGTTTGGCGCTGTCATCGGCCACGTCCAGCCGCACCGGGTTCAGGGGTGCGAGTTTTTCCTTGAGTTTGTCGGCGACGGTCTGCATATCAGGGGATTCATGACGCCAAAAAGAGTCAAACTCAAGGAAAAATCACCGGAATTCGCCGAAGGCAAGGCGAAGCCCAGGGCCCATGCCTGCGATATGCCCGGCTGTCCGGAGGCGGGCGAGTTCCGCGCCCCCAAGGACCGGGGCCTTCAGGATTACTATCATTTCTGCTTCCAGCATGTTCAGGAATACAACAAGGCGTGGGATTTTTTTGACGGTATGAGCCAGGCCGATATCGAGGCGCAGATCAAAAACGCCATGTTCGGCGACCGCCCGACCTGGATCTACACTTCCGCCCCCGATTGGGAAGAAACCCTTCGCGCCCGTGCGCAGAGCTACCGCAGTTTCTCGGAAGATGAACCGCACAAGAAAAAGGAACAGGCCATACCGCCCGTGGGCCAGACCCCGGAGCGCGAGGCGCTGCTGATCATGGGGCTGGAACCGCCGGTGACCTTCGTTAAAATCAAGGAGCGTTACCGCACCCTGATGAAAGAACACCACCCCGATCGCAATCCAAACAACAAGCAGGCCGAGGAAATCGTCAAAAAGGTCAACATGGCCTATACGATTCTGAAAGCGGCGCACGAGAAATACGACAAAATCCGCGGCGATTAAGCCTTGTTATTGACGCATTGGCTTTCTAGATTGGAACACCATACTGAAAGCGACGAAAATGGCCGTTCTGCCCGGAAAAACATCAATCTCCACCAACCTGACCCCGTTCGAAGGCGGAAAGCCCGACCGCGTCATCGACACCAGGGCCGCCTTTGGCATCGAATGCCCCTGGCCGGTACTGGGGTATAGCGGCGCGAATGAATTCGTCCCGCCGATCGACGATTCCTATCATTTCGATCCCGACACCACGCGCGCCATTCTCGCTGGCTTCATGCATAACCGCCGCGTGATGATCCAGGGCATGCACGGCACCGGTAAATCTACGCATATCGAACAGGTCGCCGCACGACTCAACTGGCCGTGCGTGCGTATCAACCTTGATTCTCACATTTCCCGCGTCGACCTGATCGGCAAGGACGCGATTGTCCTGAAAGAGGGCAAACAGGTCACCGAGTACAAAGAAGGCATTTTGCCGTGGTCGCTGCAGCACCCGGTTGCGCTTGTGTTCGACGAATATGATGCCGGCCGACCCGACGTGATGTTCGTGATCCAGCGTATCCTGGAGGCTGAAGGCCGCCTGACGCTGCTTGAACAAAACCGCATCATCCGTCCGCACCCATACTTCCGCCTGTTCGCCACATCGAACACGATCGGCCTTGGCGATACCACCGGCCTGTATCACGGCACGCAGCAGATCAACCAGGGCCAGATGGACCGCTGGAACATCGTGGTCACGCTCAATTACCTGAGCCTTGAACACGAGATGGAAGTCGTCTTAAAAAAATACCCGGCCCTGAACAATAAGACCGGCAAAGATGAAGTGAAAGCCATGATCCAGGTCGCGGAACTGACCCGCAATGGTTTCAAAAACGGCGATCTGTCCACGTTGATGTCACCGCGCACCATTTTGTCATGGGCTGAAAACACCGGCATCTTCGGCAACCGCGAAGAAGCCTTCCGCCTCAGCTTCCTGAACAAATGCGACGAACTCGAACGCCCGGTTGTGGCCGAGTATTATCAGCGCGCCTTCGGCGTGGAGCTGATGGTCAAAGATGACGGATCAAAATAAATCAGACATGTTCCGCCAGGTCACGGCCGCAACCCTGCGCGCCATGGCGGGCGAGAATGCTGAAAATCTGGACACCACCTTCGGGCCGGTGCCGTCCAGCATGCAGTCGGGCCAGCAACGCGTGCTGCGCCATGTCGGCAAGAAAACCGCAAGATTGCCGTTGCCTGCGGCAAATCTGGATCTGGCATCCCGCGCCGAAGTACGCGGTGCGGCCGACGCCGCCGCCCTGCACATCCTGCACCACGATGCCAAGAAGCATGCGGACCTTGCGCCCGTTGAAAGCAAGTCCCACACGATTTTCGATCTGCTGGAACAGGTGCGTGTCGAAGCATTGGGCGCACGCGAACGCAAAGGCGTGGCGCTGAACCTGCGCAGCAGTCTTGAAGCCCAGTCAAAACGCAAAGGCTACGGCAACCCTGAAAAACAGGTGATGGTGCCTTTGGAAGACGGCCTTTTTGCGCTGGCCAGCGAAGCGCTCGAAGGCGGCAAACTGCCGCCCGCATCAAAGGCCGTCGCCGATGCATGGCGCACATGGGTCGACACGCGCGTCGGCGCGAAGGGACTTAAAAGCTTAGGCAATAAACTGGACGACCAGGCCGCGTTCGCGCGCCTGGCGTACAAGATGATCCGCGCGCTGGACATGGACCCGGGCCGCGATGACCCCGATGAAGACGGCGACCTTGAAGGCAATAAAAGCCAGAATAAGGGCCAGGGCATGGGCGAGAAAACCGCCGCCGGTGAAGAAACCGACGAAGTGGGTGAGGGCGAAGCCGCATCCGGTGCCATGGGCGACGGCGATGACGGCGCAGAAGGCGAACAGCAGGGCGTCGAAGACGAACAGCAAGGCGGCGCATCGGAACAGCGCGGATCTGAAAAGGCCGGCGCGTCGCAGCGCCCGAACGATCTCTCCGGCCCCCTCGACCGGCCCGAACATTACAAGGTCTATACAACGCAGTTCGATGAAACCATCGACGCCGAAGATCTGGCCGAAGCCGATGAACGCGCGCGCCTGCGCACATTGCTGGACCAGCAGTTAAAACCCCTTCAGACCATGATCCGCCGTCTGGCCAACCGTTTGCAGCGCCGCCTGATGGCACGCCAGCAGCGCCAGTGGCTGTTCGATGTGGAGGAAGGCATTCTCGACCCCGCACGCCTGTCCCGCGTTGTCTCGACACCGGGCAGCCCGCTATCCTTCAAGCTGGAAAAAGACACCGATTTCCGCGATACGGTGGTCATGCTGCTGATCGACAATTCCGGTTCCATGCGCGGGCGGCCCATCACCATCGCCGCATTGTCGACCGACATTCTGGCGCAGACGCTGGAACGCTGCGGCGTGAAGGTGGAAGTGCTGGGCTTTACCACCACGGCATGGAAGGGCGGTAAATCACGGGATGCGTGGGTGGGGGCACAGCGTCCGCCCAAACCGGGACGCCTGAATGATCTGCGCCATATCATCTACAAGGCCGCCGATGCCCCGTGGCGTCGCGCCCGTGCCAATATCGGCATCATGCTTAAGGAAGGCCTGCTGAAAGAAAACATCGACGGGGAGGCCCTGATCTGGGCGCATGCCCGTCTGGCCGTGCGCCCGGAACGGCGCAAGATACTGATGGTTATCTCTGACGGTGCCCCGGTCGATGATTCGACGCTGTCGGCCAATAATTCCACTTATCTGGAAACGGATTTACAGCGGGCCATCGGCTGGATAGAAAAGCGCGAAATCGTTGAATTATGCGCGATCGGAATCGGCCACGACGTCACCCGGTACTATAAACGGGCCGTGACGATCCGCGATGTCGAGGATCTGGGCCAGACCCTGACATCCGAATTGGCCGATCTGTTCGAGGACGATTTGCGCCGGTAAAGCGTTCAGGTTAGCATGTGGCACAATGCAATCACCCAGTCAGACCGGCCATAAACATCCCTTTACCGTAACGGCGCTCATTGGCGCGGTCGGCATCGTCTTTGGCGATATCGGCACCAGCCCGCTCTATGCGTTTAAGGAGTCCTTCCGCGTGGCGTCCGCCAGCGGCATTGATCTTCATACGGCAGTGTTCGGGGTTCTTTCGCTCATCTTCTGGGCACTGACCATCACGATTTCTACCAAATACCTGTGCTTTATATTGCGCGCCGACAACGACGGCGAGGGTGGGGTTTTCGCTCTCATCACCGGCCTCAAGCTCGACCAGAAAAAGAACAGGACGCGCTTTAACGGAACCTTGCTTCTTCTGGCGCTTGCGGGCGCTGCATTGCTGTTCGGCGACGGTGTTATCACACCGGCCATTTCGGTCCTCTCGGCCATCGAGGGTATTAAGGTCGTGGCCCCCAGTATCGAACACTGGATTTTGTATATCACGATCGCTGTGCTGATCGGTGTGTTCATGTCGCAGCGTTTTGGCACGGAAAAAATCGGCATGCTCTACGGCCCCATCGTTTTCGTGTGGTTCGTTGTTCTGGGCGTGCTTGGTGCCAATGCCATCATAGACAACCCGGAAGTTCTTAAAGCCGTTAATCCAGTTTACGCCTGGCACCTTTTAGTAGGCCACCCGGCAATGTCGGCGGTTATGATTGGCGCGGTGTTTCTGGCTGTTACCGGCGGTGAGGCTTTATACGCCGATATGGGACATTTCGGTGCCAAGGTCATCCGCTATGCGTGGTTCTTCGTCGCCATGCCGGGTTTGCTGCTTAACTACTTTGGGCAGGGGGCGTTGATGCTCGCCTCTCAGGGGCAGGTCGAGAACCCGTTATTCCAGCTTGCTCCCGGCTGGTTCGGTATTCCCTTGCTGGTTCTGGCGACGCTGGCGACCGTCGTCGCATCGCAGGCCATGATCACCGGCGCGTTTGCTGTCGCCCGCCAAGCCATCGAGATCGGGTATTTCCCGCCGATGCGTATCAAATCGACATCTGAGAAAAACAGCCTCCATATATTCATCCCGCGTCTCAACATCGCGCTGATGTGTGTAACTCTCGGATTAATCGTTCTGTTCCCAAGTTCTGAAAGGCTGGCAGCGGCTTACGGTATTGCCGTGGCCGGGGCCATGATGATGACCTCATTGCTGTTCATGGTTTGGATGTACCGCAAATCAAAATGGCCGCGCTGGATCACCGTGCCGATATGCCTGGTGTTTGTAGTCATCGATATGGCCTATTTCGGCACCAATCTGGTCAAGACGTTCGATGGTGGCTGGGTGCCTCTGGTCATGGGTGCTTTCGTGCTGATGTGCATGCTGACCTGGCATCGCGGCCTCGAAAAAATTATTGAACGCCACATGGAGTTCACAGAACCGATCGAAGAATTCGCCGCACGTGTAGACCGCGCGCCGCTGGCCGAGGTCAAGCACACCGGCATTTTCTTCTCCCGCACCGGCATCATGGCACCTGTGCCGATGGAGCGTCTGGCGAACATGCTTCATATCAAGTTCGAGAAGATCGTCATCATCTCTATCCGGATCGCATCGCGCCCGCGTGTGGAGCCGGAAGACCGTATCAATGTCGTGCGTATCGATAACCGCATCATCAAACTTGAAATTCGCTACGGGTATCAGCAGGTCATCAACATCCCCGCGACCATCGGCCCGGTACTGGCCGCCGAGGGTCTGGAGGTGGATGAGGCCCTGTACATCATCGGCCATGAACGCGTGATTTCACCGATGGAACCGGCAGGCATCAACGACCTGATGAACATCATCTTCGCCTTCCTGGCAGCCACGGCCGAACGCGCGGTTGACCGCTTCCAGTTGCCGCCGTCGCGGACGCTGGAAATCGGCTACCCCGTGCATTTAAAGGAACGCTGAATTAAAGGAATGTCGATTGCGGATTGGTTTGCGCCGCCATCGTCGCTGATTCCGGCGCAATGCGGATCAGGGTGATCTGGTTGCGGTGACGCTTGAGGATACGGAAGCGATACCCGTGGAACGTAAAGTTCTGCCCCACCGCCGGAATCATCTTGGACTCGTGCAGGACAAGCCCCGCAATCGTCGAATAATCTTCCGTCGGTAAATCCCAGCCCAGGGCGCGGTTCAGATCGCGAACCGTAACCGTACCGTCGACCACGAACGACCCGTTGGGCTGTGCCCGCACGCCGGGCACGGTGACGTCATGTTCATCTTCGATATCGCCGACAATCTCTTCCAGAATGTCTTCCAGCGTCACGATGCCTTTGAAGCCGCCATATTCATCGACGACGATGGCAAAGTGCTCTTTCCGTTCGCGGAATGCCTGCAACTGGTCGAACAGGATGGTGGTCTCCGGGATGAACCACGGGTCTGACAAAAGACGCGCAATATCCACCTGCTCAAAATCACCGTTTACGGCTGAAATTTCACGCAGCAGCGCCTTGGCATGCAATATGCCGATGATGTTGTCCGCATCATCGCGAAACACCGGCAGGCGTGAATACGCATTGTCCAGCACCTGGTCGATGATGACCGAAATAGGCTGTGAAATATCGACGGTCTCAACCCCCTTGCGGTGGGTCATGATCGAGCTGACATCGACATCGGCAAGATCGAGGATGGAGTGCAGCATCGCGCGCTTGGCATGTGTGCGTAATTCTTCCTCGGTTTCATGCAGTTCGATGGCACCGCGCAGTTCTTCTTCGGTGTTCGACGTGTTCTGCGGCTTCATCAGGCGCATCATCACCGCAAGCATGGCCGACAAAAGGACCAGCGCCGGCGTAAATAGCCAGATCAATACGCGGATAATCGGCGCAATGGCCATGGCGACGGAATCTGCCCGGATCATGCAATACGTCTTGGGCAGCACTTCCGAGAAAATCAGAAGCAGTACCGTCATAAGGCCGGTGGCGTACAAAACACCCTCCGCCCCGAACAGGTGAATGAACAGCGATGTGGCAAGCGCCGACGACAACGTGTTGACGATGTTCGAACCCAGCAGGATCGCGCCGATCAGCCGGTCTTTTTGTTCGCGCAGCTTGTTGACCATG
Organism: Micavibrio sp. UBA6145; assembly: GCA_002423205.1. Classification (GTDB taxonomy): domain Bacteria; phylum Pseudomonadota; class Alphaproteobacteria; order Micavibrionales; family UBA1664; genus UBA6145. Next base: position 102,816 of record DIUZ01000002.1, read on the forward strand.
GCCGCGCGGCGGTTACCTTCCATTTCCAGCGCGTGCATGCGCGCCTTGGACGCGCCGGTCAGTGCCGTTTCAGCACCCGAAAAAAATGCGGAAAGCAAAAGCAATACGCCGATGGCTGCCGCCATCTCCCACGTACCCCATCTAAGCTGCAATTCCATTTCCATCGATTATTTCTCCATAGAGGAAGCCAGGGCGTCGTGCACGCAAGTCATGTCCACGGCCTGTGTGACGAATGCTTCGCCAATGCCGTGGGACAGGATAAACGTAAGGCGGCCGCCCTTAGCTTTTTTGTCGTTGGCCATCAGCGCGATCAGCGCCATGGGTGTGATCTTGGGGAATTTGGCAATGTCCGCGATACGTGTGGGCAGGCCCAGTTTTTTCATATGCGCTACGGCGATGTCGTTTTCATGCGTCAGTCCCATGCGTGCCGAAATGTCAAACGCAAGCGACATGCCCACAGCCACGGCTTCACCATGCAGGATCCGGCGGTCATATTCGCAGGCTGATTCCAGCGCGTGCGCGAATGTATGCCCGAAATTGAGAAGCGCGCGCGCCCCCCTTTCGCGTTCATCCGCATGGACGATGTCCGCCTTCATCTGACAGCTTTTTGCAATCGCATAGCGAAGCGCCGCGTCATCGCGCGCCAGCACTTTCTTGCCGTTGCTTTCCAGCCATTTAAAAAATTCACGGTCGCCCAGAAATGCGTATTTAACGATTTCAGCGTAACCCGCGCGCATCTGGCGGTCGGGCAGGGTGGTCAGGACGGACGTATCAGCCAGCACGAATTTGGGTTGATAAAACGCACCGATCAGGTTTTTACCCTGTTTGGCATTGATACCGGTTTTGCCGCCGACCGATGAATCCACCTGCGCCAGCAATGTCGTGGGTATCTGCACGTAATCAATGCCACGCAGGGTGATGGCGGCGGCAAACCCTGCATGGTCGCCGGTGACACCACCGCCGAACGCGGCGATCAGTGTCTGGCGGTCCGGTTTTTGCGCAAGCACCCAGTCCAGTGTTTTGCCCAGCATGGTCCAGCTTTTGGTGCCTTCACCCTCAGGCAGGATCAGAACGTTTTCTTTCAGGTAATCGGGAAGATGCGTTTGCGTGCCCTTGTCGCAAATGGTCAGCACGCGGCGGCCTTTGAAACGCTTGGCGGATGCCTCAAGCACACCGGCGCCGATGGCGATGTCGTAATCGCGTGCGCCGTCCAGTACGACATTCACCTTCGTTATTTTGGCTGGCACGTCTCCACACCTTTCAGGATCGCATTCAGCGCATCGTGATCGACGCGCTCAGTGGATACGGTAAAACACGCGGTTTCTTCGTACAAGGGACGACGTTTTTCCAAAAGCGTGGAAAGGATCTCTTCCGGGTTTCCATTTTGCAGCAAGGGGCGCTTGTTATTGCCCTCGCACCGCTTGGCAAGCGTGCGCGCACTGGCTGTCAGCCACACGGTAATCGCGCGCTCACGCAAAATGGCACGTGTCTGTGGCAAAACAATAATACCGCCGCCCGCCGCGATGATTTTGGGTGTGCCGTCCAGCAAACGGTCCATAACCTTGAATTCGCCGTCGCGAAACGCGTCTTCGCCGTAACGCGCGAAGTATTCGGATACGGTATAACCGGACGCGGCTTCAATCTCCTGGTCGGTGTCAAAAAATGGCAAACTTGTGGCTTTTGCCACATCACGGCCCAACTGTGTTTTGCCAGTACCCATCATGCCGATCAAAACAATGGGTTTTGTGGGCTTTATGAGGGTTTTATCAGTCTGATTAATGCTGTGGTCTTGCATCATGGTAGGCGTTATGCCATGAAAAGCCTGTCGAATAGAAGCGTTCTGTTCTTTAACCAAATTTGGAAGTGAGACTATTATGGCTGAGAATAACAGCAAAACCTTTGTCATCGGTATCGTCGTTTTCGTTCTGCTGGTCATCGGCGGCTTCGCATTTTTCGCGAAAAAAGACGTTCCGGTCGAAACCACCCAGGCTGAAATGATGGCGGCTCCGGCTGCTGGCGACGCAACTGTCACCACGACCACCACCACCGAAGTCACACCGGCTGAAACCACCATGGCTCCGGCCCCGGTTCCGGCACAATCGGACGAAGCTGCTCCGGCTGCTGCTACCCCGGTTGCTCCGGCTTCGGAAACCACCCCGGTTGTTGTTCCGGGCGCTCCGACGTCTGACGTCACCGCGACCCCGGCACCGACCCCGGTCCCGGCTCAATCGTCTGACACCGCTGGTTCGGCTACCCCGGCCCCGGCTGCTCCGGCTGCTGCCCAGTAATTGGTTCAGCATAAGATATAGCGAAAGCGCCCTTTGAAGACCTCAAAGGGCGTTTTCATTTGTGCAAAATTCCTATAACTATCATTACATCATGCGCATCAAATCCCTTGTCCTTACCGCCCTGTCACTCGCCCTGTTTTCGACGGGCGCAAGCGCCGCGTCATTGCGCGATATCGAAACCCGCGGCACGCTCACCAGCGCCCAGAACGGCCAGATCGACGGTAACATCTGGTCCGGCCTGTCACGCGCCGAGGCCCTGCTGCTGATCCGGTCGCTGCCGGATAAATATGCATCGCCCATTTATTACGAACTGGCCCGCCGCCTGCTTCTGTCTGATGCGCCCGCGCTTGGTGCCGACAAAAACGGGAAAACCCCTGTCGATGACAAGGGTAACCCGGTTGCGGTAAATCCGAATGCGCCCGATGTGCTGATCGCGCGTCTTGATAAACTTCTGGCCATGGGCGCGATCCGCGATGCGGAGACATTGTATGCCGCCGTCGTTCCCGAAAACGTCGATGATTTTGACCTGGTGCTGCGCAACCAGCAGATACTGATGCTGCGCGGTCAATTGTCCGCCGCATGTCTCGATCTTCAGGCCGTGCAGAAACAACACTCCGGCAACGCCAAGTGGCAGGAACTCAACCGCCTGTGCCGCGTGCAGTTCATGGCCGGGGGGGCTGAACGCGACCGCCTGCTGAGCGAAAAGAAATTCGTCGAATTCCCGCAACTGGGTAATTACCTGCGCGGGCGAGGGGCGGGCGGTTACCGTTCCTTAAGCGTGGAAGACATGGCCTTTGCCGTGGCCACCAAACAGATCAACGAAGGCACGCTGCGCTACCTGACATCGCAGGCCGGCAATCTGCCGCCGCTGCTGCTTTCGGTGCTGTACAATATGGATACCGGTCTGGATGTGCCGGAAAAGACCTGTCTTGCGATTGAATCCGCACGTCGCGGCATCATCACCACGCGCGACCTGATCACGCTGTATGAAAAGCCGCACTATGACTCGGCGCTGCTGCTCCAGAATCTGGGTACCAATCCGTCTGGTGCTATCCATCCCTGCATGGTCCCGACCGTGATGTACCAGCGCATTGCCTCCAACAAGGATCTGCCCGCCCGCGACCAGACCATCCGCTCCGCCCTCGATATTATGGGCGACCTGCCGGACGCGGCGTTCTGGCCGATGTCCGTGTATTTTGAGGATTTCGACATTCATGCCAGCGCGAATAAACCCTATCTCTGGCGTCTGACCCGCATCACCGCCTATGAAAAAGACGAACTGCCCTCGGCCTGGCGCGACTGGGATGACCAGAACGGCCTTCCGGGTATTTCGCCCTTCTGGCCCGTTCAGGCGATCATGTCCCCCAGCGGCAACGAAGCGCAGGAAATGGACCTCTGGAAAACCCAGTGGCCGGACCAGGCGAACCGAATCTTGGGCAGGGACCCGGCATTGCCCCTGTTGCTGGGATTGGCTTTAAGCCCCAAAGACGGCAAAACATCGAAAAACCTTAAGACTAACTTGTATGATTATGAAAATATTTTACCGTTGACATTTTCCAGAAGTTATTCTATGCCTTCCTTTGGATTGACGCAGCGCTTGTCCAATGTTATTAAAAATAATCAGACGGGTCAGTCCGTCGCGCTGCTACTGATCGGATACGGAGCCATCCCGCCAGATCAGGTCATTCCAACCCAGGTGGCATTGGTAATCGATGGGTTAAATCGTGCCGGTTTGGGACGCTATTCAAGGCGTTTCGGGCTGGAAGTCCTGCGTTAATGAAAGTTAACACTTGCTTCCATTGTGGTTTAAATACAAAGTTGCGATATTAACACTGGTTAACTTTAGGAGATACTCAAATGCCTCGTCCGGGCCGTCCTGCTAAACCGAAGCAACCGCTTCACAAGCAGATCGAAGGTTTTCTCGACATGCTTATGTCAGAGAAGGGCGCAGCCCTGAACACACGTCACGCTTACGAGCGCGACCTGATCGACGTTGAGTCCTACCTGAAACCGAAAAGCGTCGACATCGTCAAGGCGACCACCGCGAACATCCGCGACTATCTGGGCGAACTCGCACACAAACAACACACCAAGGGCGAACAGACGGCCCAGATCGCCGTGCGCACCGTTGCGCGCCGCCTCTCTGCCCTGCGCCAGTTCTACCGTTACCTGGTTTCGGAAAACTTCCGTAAAGACGACCCGACCAGCACCATCGAATCTCCGAAACAGACCCGTACCCTGCCCAAGACCCTGACCGAGGCCGAAGTTTCGCACCTCATCAAGACGGCTGCCGGCATGGGCGGCGCCAACAGCCAGCGTCTCGTCTGCCTGCTGGAAATGCTCTATTCGACCGGTCTGCGCGTATCCGAACTGGTCGGCCTGCCGATTTCTTCGGTCAATGAAGGCTCGCAATTCCTCATCATCTCGGGCAAGGGCGGCCGTGAACGCATGGTCCCGCTGTCCGAACCGGCCCAGAAGGCGCTGAACAGCTATCTCAAAATCCGCCCGCAATTCGTAGGCGCTGATGATGATGGCGCGCGCGGCCAGTGGCTGTTCCCGTCCAAGACCTCGGTTATTGGCCACCTGACCCGTCAACGCTTCGCTCAGCTTCTCAAAGAACTGGCAAAAGCTGCTGATATGTCTGTCGAAAAAGTTTCACCGCACGTTCTGCGTCACGCCTTTGCCACGCACCTGCTGCGTAACGGCGCTGATCTGCGTTCGGTTCAGAAGATGCTCGGCCACGCCGACATCGCCACGACCCAGATCTACACCCACATGCTGGGTGAAGACATCAAGAAAAAGGTTGTCGAAAAACACCCGATGAACCGCGCCAACGCTGGCCGCTAAGTCCTTAATTTCATTGTTTATAAAAAAGGCGCTAATCCTAGACGGTGGGCGCCTTTTTTGTTAGGTTCGCGCCTCAACAACACTAGGCATTATTCTGCATGAGCGTCCTGGAATTTGAAAAACCCGTCCTTGAACTGGAAGCCAAGATCCGCGAATTGCGGGCAAGCTCCGGCGAACCCGGTTTCTCGGTTGTCGAGGAAGTCGGCCGCATGGAAAAGAAGATCGATCGTCTTCTCAAAAGCGCTTACGGATCCATCACGCCTGACCAGAAGGTTCAGATCGCCCGCCATACGGATCGTCCGCATTTTCTGGATTACTCCAAGGCGATTATCGAGGATTTCACACCGCTGGCCGGTGACCGCAATTTTGCGGAAGACAAGGCCCTGATCGGCGGCCTCGGCCGTTTCCGTGGCCGTTCCGTCGTCGTGATGGGACAGGAACGCGGTAACGACACCACCACACGCCTGCGTCACAATTTCGGCATGGCCCGCCCTGAAGGCTATCGCAAGGCCCAGCGCCTGATGCGCATGGCTGATGAATTCCAGCTTCCCATCATTACCCTGGTCGATACGGCCGGCGCGTATCCCGGCGTTGATGCCGAAGAACGCGGTCAGTCTGAAGCAATCGCGCGCGGCGTTGAAATGTGCCTCAAGGTCGGCGTGCCCGTCGTCACCGTCGTGATCGGCGAGGGCGGCTCTGGCGGTGCCATCGCCATCGCCACGGCGAACAAGGTGTATATGCTCGAACACTCCATCTATTCGGTCATCAGCCCTGAGGGCTGCGCATCGATCCTGTGGCGTTCGGCCGCGCACGCCAAGGAAGCGGCTGTCGCACTCAAGCTCACGGCCCAGGACATGCTCGCCAACGGTCTTATCGACGACATCATCAGCGAAGGCGTCGGTGGTGCCCACCGCAACCGCGAAACCGCCATCGCCAATGTCGCCGAAACCATCGAATCCGCGCTCAGATCCATGGACGGAATGGACGCAAATGCCTTGAAAATGCACCGCCGTGAGAAGTATCTCGCCATGGGCCGCACAACCAGAGGTTGAAAATATTTAAAATATTATTTCGTTTTTGATCTGTCAGGATCAGGCAAAAAAGCAAAAGACCCGCGGATTTCTGCGGGTTTTTTATTGTTTTCATTTGGGGGGCGCCATTTTGCCGCTTCTACAAAATGTTGAAATTTAAAAAAGGAATCACTATCTTGAGTTGAGGAATTCCAAATTGTTCAACTTCTTGCTGAAATTCTAAGGGGGGACCATGCAAGACCACACAAGTGCGGGAATGGAAAAGGCCGCTGACGCCTTAACCCAGGCATCGTCCGCTTTGGTAAGCCGCAATATCACCGTTCTGGGCAGACGCACATCCATACGCCTTGAGGCGCAGATGTGGACGGCGCTCAGGGAAATCGCAGACCGTGAACGCTGCTCCGTGCACGAGCTATGCTCGCTGGTGGCCACGCGCCGCAAACCGGGCCTGTCGCTTACCGCGTCCATCCGCATCTTCCTGATGCTGTATTACAAGGCGGCATCGACCGAGGACGGCCATAGTCGCGCCGGCCATGGTGGACTTGACCGCATGGTGGGTCGGCTAATGCCTGCACGCCGCACCGAGGGCCCGAACCCCGGCACAGAACCGATGCTTAACAGCATGGGACGCAGCCCGGCCAGTTTCGCCACCGCCTGACCCGGTAATCCCGCCCGGTAAGTCCCGATAGTCTTTAGGTTGGCGCCCCTTTCGGGGCGTTAACTTTTTTGTTCGCTAAAAACTTTGCGAAGTCCCGGTCTTTTGCGCTACTTCTGGAAACAACAGGGATAGCGAAAAGGCAATGGGCAAAACAAAGCCAGCCGGACAAAGCCGGGACAAAACCGTTACTGCCATCAAGGCCGCCATCATGGCAACCCCGGATGAGGGGGAGTCCGCGCCAATCGTTTTTCCCGACATCAAAACCCGGGGCGAAGATGCCTTTACGGCTGTAACCGATTTTGTCGAAAGCCTGATCGAAGCACAGCAGCCGCTGCATATATCGGCGACGTGGAAAGAGGCGGGCCTGCGCGGCCACGGCCACCTGATCCAGATCGCATCCCGCCACGCGATGGAGGCGGCACGCGCAGCCTATGACCGCGCGGTATCTAAGTCCGGTTTCACAGCAACGCCCGAAACGCTGGACCAGCACCCGGCCTTGGATTTTGAGGCTGCTATGGAGTGGCTGTTCAAAACCAATGCCCGCCTTTTCTCCGACCGTACCTATGCGCATCTCGGCGGTTCATCCGAAGCGTTTTACGGCGCGATTCAAAAATCTTATGCAGACCTTGCATGCCAGAGCGCCAAGGTGGCGCAATCCATGCTGGACGCGGATGAAGACGACCCGCGCGCGCTTCGCATCATCGAACGCATATGGTCGGTGTGCTTTGACCGTCTGGGTATCCAGACGCTCGACGATCATCTGGCGGAGGCACTGGGTTTTACAGCGGGTTATCTTGATACGTTGGAATACCGTGCCACACGCGGAAAACTGCGCACCAGTCTACGTGAGGCATCAAAACTGCGCTGGTCTGACCGCAACGGGCGCAGTTACGGCGAGGCAATCATAGACGCATGGGCTACCATGCAGAACGATGAAAGCGTTCTGGAAGATACCTCCACCTTTGCCGGTACCAATTTCACGCCCGAAACGTTCGAGCATGAATTTGAACGCATGCTGGATGTGCTGATTACCAAAGACCTGCAGGCGCTGGAAAACCATGAGATGGATGTGAGTGAGCTTTATGCCCTCATGGAAAATCTGGAACGCTGGCGTGATATGTTTGGCGAGGTTGAAGAACCCGAAGACATTGACCCCGACCATGCGGGGGAGGATTTCTGGCGTTTCCATGTACTCCAGAAATTCGGCTATGGCAGTTACACCCATATGATGGAATGCCTGAACAGTTCCTATGCCAGCCTTCAGGCCAATATGGTCTTAGATACGCGCGCGCAGGGTAATCCGGACGATGTTTATGACTCGCTTATGGAGGTACGCGATTACCTGCAAAAGGGTAATATCGCCTTCGACCGTCCCGGCGCGTTCGCGGCGATCATGCTGGACCGCGACGCCTATTTCGCCGCGCTGACTGAAACTGCGCCTGCCGCCATCGACCGTGATTTCAATTACACCTATCAGCCCGCCCTGAAAACGGAGCAGCGTTTGCAGATTCTTCTCAACGCTGACGACGCCTTTGACCGCATCGACGGCACGCCGGCAATGGCCCGGACGTCCGCGTCGCCGCGCAGCCTTGCCGCGCAGCTGGAAAAGACGCGCATGCGCCGGGCTGAGGAAATATTGGCCATGTCCCGCATCGCCTATACCGGCGAGGGACTGTATCTGGTCATGAAGCCGGCGCTGGAGCTGCTGGATGATCTGGGACTGACCCTGCTGTCGGATGAATTCCATACCCGCACCGGCATGGACGAAAAACGTGCTGCATCGCTGGCAAGACTGTTTGATGATGCAGATATCAGCACGCTTTGGAAAACTGCCACCAGCGACGACGAAGACCCGCTGCAACGTCTGGTCTATGCCATGGAATTCGAAAACCGGTTTGAGAAACTGGATGCAACACGTCAGGTGGCGTTGCTGCACACTCTCGACGGCAGCGAACAGCAGCATCGCATGCACCTGTCACAGATTGCTGATCTTGCCATGAATACGGCGGTGGAACGCATGGCGCTGGCCCCGCAGGACACGCTCAAAAATGCTGAGTTTTTGTTAGTGATCCGCAACGGCCTGAACCTTATGAATCCGAACGCGTTGGACCATCCGCTGGTATTCAAGCGCCTGACGGGCAAGGATCTGGCGGAATTCCTGAGTGTCGAGCAGGATACAAAATCACGCGTGGAACAGTTGGTCGACGCCGACCGCAACCCGTTTGTCATCACGAAGGAACAGGCCGCCGAGCGTCTGGTAAAAATCACTCGCATGAAACCATCGGCCGAGGGCTGGTGCGCACTGCGTGATCTGCGCCATGACGCCATCATCACCGGCTTCAGCCTGGCCGATAACGACATACTGAATGCCGCCCGTATCAATTACAGCAATCTGGCCGATCTGAATGCGCAGCACGCGCTGGCCGGCGCGCAGGAATGCCTGGATGCCGCACTGGCCAAGGGGCCGGGCATGGTGTCCCTGAAGAATCTGGATGCCCACCAGTATCATGATTTCGTAATGGCCCGCCGCTGGCTGGGCCGAAGCGGCTTCGCGCTGTTGCAGGACGACGCATACGAAGCCATGGGTCTTGCCGGTCGCGCAGACTTCGTCGAGCGCATGCGAGAAAGCCTGTTCGATTACGCGATGCAGATTGAATCTGCAATTTTCCGTGAAGGGATCACCCTTGTCGGGCCGTTCCAGTATCTGAAGGCCATGCGCGAAATGCGCGACGCTTATCAGGCGCTGGGCTTTGACAATGAGCGCGATGACGGCGCCGAATTGCCACCGGATATGACCTCCAACGCGGTCAGCGTGACAACGGTCCGCAGGGCGCTCTCCAGTTTTGCGCCGCGCGCACACCTGGCCATCCTTAACAGTGACCGCCCGTCAAGCGTCAAACACCGCCAGATGCGTGAAATCATGCAATTTTCTGCGCGTATGGGTATCGGTTTTCCCAACAATGACACTACACAGGCGATCAACCAGAAACTCACCGATACCGTCTATGGCCGCCTGAAGCATGTACTGGATGTCTTTGCCAAAAAGCCGGACGACATGGCGCGCGGCTGGCGTATCGCCCATGCCATTGGCCTGGTCCGGGACGAATACAATCTTGAGCGCCTGTCATGGTTTGACCAGATGTTTGAACCGCTTGGATACCGTACCTTCCGTGATTTCTGCGAGGACATGGCCGTCAAACGCCTGGATCAACTGCATCACCGTTGCCAGCGCCGGATCACCACCGCCGATGTGGACCAGGTGTCCAGCGGTGCCTTCCATCGCGACATTATCGCCAACATCGCCCGCATGCGTTCCGTCATTGAATCGCCGTTTCTGGACGACGCATACGTCAATCTGATCATGAATAATGCCGGCGTCAGCAGAGAGTGGATGAATGCAACCGAACGCCTGTCCGCGTCACTGGCGTTGCCGATGATGGCCGACATCGTTTTTGACCCGACCCTGCAGCCCGAAAACCGTGCCATGCATATTGATGATGTTTTTACCCTGCGTAACCTGGTCGGATCCGAAGACCGCATCATCAAGCGCATGGATTGGGATGAACTGAACGAAGTACGCTCCGAGATGCTGTTAATGCGCGCATCTCACCATATACTGCGTGACATGATGCGTGGAGACAGGCCGTCATGGTCGCCCCGCATGCTGCAGGTTTATGCCCTGCTGGAACAGAACGGCCTGACACTGTCAGATACGGCGCATTTGCAGGCGATGGGCCTGAGTGAGGGGGAGGCTGCACAGTATGCATCCCTCGACCGTCTGGCATTTGCCTACACTATGCTTTTGCATCTGGACAAGATCGACCCGAAACAGATCGGCACCACGCACAACATCGTGGTGGGCATGTTCCGCGACGCGGACCGCAACGGCATCGATTTCAAGGACCGCAACGTGCAATACATGCTGGGCCTGCGTTCAGATAATGAAATGCATCAGCTGATTATCGCGCCCGCACTGTTTGTCGCACGTAGTTTTTCGGCCACGCTGAAAGACACGCAGGATCCGGTACAGGGCCGCACCCTCGGAAAAGCCATGCAAAATTTCATGAAAGCCACGCGCCTTGAAGCCCATGTGGATCAGGGTGTATTGAAAGAATTCGGCATCTTTGACCGTGCTTCTCTGGGGCGTCTGATCGGCGACTTCGGCAGGGCGTTGAAGACAAAGCGCCGCAAGGACAACGCTCTGCAACCGGCTTAAGCGCGCTTCATTCTTTCGCGCAGGTAAGACGCCACGCTGTCCATCGGAATGCGTTCCTGCTTCATCGTATTGCGCTCACGCACCGTGACCGTGCCGTCGGCAACGGTCTGGTCGTCGATGGTAAAGCAATACGGCGTGCCGATTTCGTCCTGACGGGCGTAACGCTTGCCGATGTTTTGTTTGATATCCAGATCGACCACGAATTCGTCGCGCAGCTCCATGTACAGCTTGGTCGCCAGCACCGGGTGCTGGTCTTTGGCGGTGAGGGGCAGAATGGCCGCCTTTTTCGGTGCCACGGACGGATGGAAATTAAGATACACACCCGACGGACGCGACGGATCGACCGTATACGCCTCGCACAGCAGGGCCAGAACGCCGCGCGTCAGGCCCGCCGCCGGTTCGATGACATGGGGCATGAAACGTTCGTTCGTGACCGGGTCGAAGTAATCAAGTTTTTGTTTCGAATGCGTCTGGTGCTGGGTCAGGTCGTAATCGGTGCGGTAGGCAATGCCTTCCAGCTCGCCGAAGCCCGGTGCCGTGAACGGGAATTTGTATTCAATATCGAACGTGCCCTTGGAATAGAACACCAGTTCGTCCTGGCCGTGTTCGCGCATCAGGATGTTGTCGCCCGACAGGCCGATCTGCTGCCAGAATTTCTGACGCTCGGCCTTCCAGAAATCAAACCACATTTGCGCATCTTTCGGATGGCAGAAGAATTCCATTTCCATTTGTTCAAACTCTCGCGAGCGGAAGACGAAGTTACGCGGATTCACTTCATTGCGGAATGCCTTGCCGACCTGTGCAATGCCGAACGGCACTTTTACGCGGCTGGAATCCACGACGTTTTTGAAGTTGATGAAAATGCCCTGCGCCGTCTCACCGCGTAAATACGCGATGTTGTCGTCCGATGCGACCGCGCCGATTTTTGTTTCGAACAAAAGGTTGAAGGCCTTGGGTTCGGTCAGCGTACCGATTTCCTTGGCATCGGGACCCAGGATTTTGCCGTAGTCGGCGAACGGAATGCTGTTCAGTGCCTTGCGGGTGTAATCGCCCTCGGTCTTGCCCTTGCCGAATTTTTTGATGCGTGACGGGGTAATGTCGTCTTCGTCCGATTGCGGAACGGCAAGCCACGCGCCGTTGCCATCATTCGGCACCAGCACGTCAATGTGATCTTCGCGGTAACGTTTCTTGGTTTCCTTGCAATCTACCATCGGGTCGGCAAAACCGCCGACATGGCCGGATGCGACCCAGACTTTCGGGTTCTGGATGATCGCGGAATCAAGGCCGACAATCTCAACCGGTTCGCCGTCCGGGCCGATCGGCGGGCACAGGACCATGGATTTCCACCACAGGTCACGCAGGTTGTTTTTCAGCTCAACGCCCAGCGGGCCGTAATCCCAGAAGCCGTTAATGCCGCCGTAAATGTCGGAGGCGCCAAAGATGAAACCGCGGCGCTTGCACAGCGCGACAATGTCTTTCATCAAATCCGTAGGCTTGGCTTCCTGAGCCGGGGCTTTTTCAGCAGTCATGGCAAATCACTTTGTATGGTTTTGAAAATTATTCTTTGGGGCCGGTTTGTTGCATATAGCCCTGGACGTAACCGTCTTCGATACGGTCATCCTGAATCGTACGGCGCAGCTGTGTGCTCGATTTCGGGGTGTATTTGTAGATGATCTTTTTCTTTTCCGGCTGGCCGAAACCGCTGAACGGATCGCCGATGCCGTTATAACCAAATTGCTGGCCGTCCGCGACGCCGTCACCGTCACGGTCCAGCGATTGCGCGCCGGGGAAATTGTTGACCGGCATCTGGGTCAGGAAATCTTCATCCGACGGGGACAGGGTGCCAGAGGTGTTGCCCGAATTACGCGCGGTGCTTCTGCCGTATTGGTTCTGCGTCAGCGCCTGTTGCTGCGCGGCTTCGCGCTGGGCCGATGTCGTCGTGAAATTATTGGTCGTGTTCGCCGTCTGCGCTTTGACGCCCGCCGGAACGGCAAGCATGACAAGGGCGGCAAGGAAAATGGTTCTCGTGATCATAAAGCCACGCTACCATGGTTTTTATGGGTACGGAAGCTTTCAGACTGGCGGTTTTGAGCCGCGAACACGTGGACCGCGCGGCGGCATTTTTTAACTATAAACCGGGTGGATCGGACGATATCGCCCTGCGTAAAAACATGGTCTCCGGCGACTGGACGGTCATCCTCGCGGCGGACGGGGACACGGATATCGGCGGGGCCTATATCAACTGGACCCCCAAATATCAGGTCTACCAGCGCATGGATCTGCCCGAAATTCAGGATTTGCGGGTATCGCCCGGCCATCGCCGCCGGGGCATTGCCACCGCCATCATAGAAATGGCTGAGAATCAGGCCCGGCAGGCCGATAAGATGGGGATGGGCCTGTCCGTGGGCCTGCATGCCGGCTACGGCGACGCCCAGCGCCTCTATGCCAGAATTGGCTATATCCCGGACGGTTATGGTATCACCTATGACCGGATTACCGTGCCGGCGGGCGAGGCCCGCAAGATCGACGACGATCTGGCCCTGATGCTGTTGAAATTTTTCTAACGGAAAGCGCGATGTACATACCGCCTCACACAGGTCATGAAGCTGAAGGATGGGCCGCCATAGGCCGTGCTTTTGCACGCGCGGTAAAGGGCGTCTGCCGCTTGATCGCAAACCTTCGCAAATGCCGCAAACACCAAAAAATCCCAAGTTATAAGGCGCTGGAACCAGCGCGGAATCCCCGCTAGAGTCCCCTCGATTTCATACATCCAAGCGAGGGTTTAATGGTCCAGTGGGTCTACGGTTTCGGCGGCGGCAAAGCGGACGGCGAAGCGTCCATGAAAAACCTCCTCGGCGGCAAGGGCGCAAACCTTGCTGAAATGTCGTCGATCGGCCTGCCGGTGCCCCCGGGCTTCACCATCACCACCGAAGTCTGCACCCATTTTTACGCCAACAACCAATCCTACCCCGCAGGACTGGAAGACCAGGTCGCCAAGGCATTGGCCAAAATCGAAAAAGAAGTCGACTGCGTTTTCGGCGACGTCAAAAAACCGTTGCTGGTATCCGTGCGTTCCGGCGCGCGCGCATCCATGCCGGGCATGATGGACACGGTCCTCAATCTCGGCCTCAACGACCAGACGGTCGAGGGTCTGGCGGTGCGTTCAGGGGATGAGCGTTTCGCATGGGATTCCTACCGCCGCTTCATCCACATGTACGCCAATGTCGTGCTGGATATCGACCACCACAATTTCGAAGACATTCTTGATACCGCCAAGCGCCGCCTGAATTACACGCAGGATACGCAGATCACCGCCGCGCAGTGGAAAACCATCGTGAAAGATTACAAGCAACTGGTGAAGGAACGCCTGGGCCGTGACTTCCCGCAGGACCCGCAGGAACAGATGTGGGGTGCCGTTGGTGCCGTGTTCAAATCATGGATGACGCACCGCGCGGTCACCTACCGCAACATTCACAACATCCCCGCCGAATGGGGCACCGCCGTCAACATTCAGGCGATGGTCTTCGGCAACATGGGCGATGACTGCGCCACCGGCGTGGCCTTCACGCGCGATCCGTCCACGGGCGAGAATTTTTTCTACGGTGAATATCTTGTCAACGCGCAAGGCGAAGACGTTGTCGCCGGTATCCGCACGCCGCAGCAACTGACCATCGCGGCCAAGGAACGCGAAGGATCAAAACTGCCCGCCATGGAAGAAACCATGCCCGCCGTGTTCAAACAACTGGCCGAGGTGCGCCTGATCCTTGAAAAACATTATCGCGACATGCAGGACATCGAATTCACGGTCCAGCAGGGCAAGCTTTACATGCTGCAGACCCGCAACGGCAAACGCACCGCCGCCGCCGCCGTTAAAATCGCCGTCGACATGGTCGGTGAAAACCTGATCAGCACGAATGAGGCCGTCCTGCGCGTCGATCCTGCCGCGCTTGACCAGTTGCTGCACCCGACCCTCGATCCCAAGGCCAAAAAAGAAGTGATCGCCAAGGGCCTGCCCGCATCGCCGGGCGCGGCCACGGGTAAAGTCGTATTTAATGCCGACGACGCCGAAACATGGGCCAAGCGCGGCGACGCCGTCATGCTGGTGCGTGTTGAAACATCGCCGGAAGACATTCACGGTATGCACGCGGCGCAGGGTATCCTGACGTCACGCGGCGGCATGACATCGCACGCCGCCGTCGTCGCACGCGGCATGGGCCGTCCCTGCGTTGCGGGTGCTGGTTCGCTGATGATCGACACCAAGGCTAAAACCCTGAAGGTCGGCAATTACGAAATCAAAGAGGGTGACATCATCACCATCGAAGGCAGCGCGGGTGAGGTGATCCTGGGCAGCGTTCCCACCATTCAGGCTGAACTCTCGGGCGATTTTGCGCAGTTGATGCAATGGGCCGACGCCGCCCGCCGCATGGGCGTACGCGCCAATGCCGAAACACCGGACGACGCATCGACCGCCCGCCATTTCGGCGCGGAAGGTATCGGCCTGTGCCGCACCGAACACATGTTCTTCGACCCCAACCGCATCCAGCGCGTGCGGGAAATGATTTTCGCCGAAGACACCGCTGGCCGTGTCACCGCGCTCAACCATCTGGCCCCGATGCAGAAGGGCGACTTCAAATCGTTGTTCACGATTATGAAGGGACTGCCCGTGACAGTGCGTCTGCTTGACCCGCCGCTGCATGAATTCCTGCCGCATTCGGACGCCGACATCGCATCCTTCGCTGCAACCGCAAACATCCCGGAAAAACGTGTGCGCCAGCGTCTTGGACAACTGCACGAGGCAAACCCAATGCTCGGGCACCGCGGCTGCCGCCTTGGCATCACGTATCCGGAAATTTACGAGATGCAGGTCCGCGCCGTGTTCGAAGCCGCCAAAGAAGTCGGCGACGTCCTGCCGGAAATCATGATCCCGCTGATCGCAACCCGCAAGGAACTGAGCATCCTCAAAGTCATGACCGACCGCGTAGCGGGTGAGGTGGGCGTAAAGGATTACCAGGTCGGCACGATGATCGAACTGCCGCGCGCAGCCCTGATGGCCGATGACATCGCACACGAAGCCGCATTCTTCAGCTTCGGCACCAACGATTTGACGCAAACCACATTGGGCCTGAGCCGTGACGACGCAGGCAATTTCCTGCCCGCCTATCAGGACGCCGGCATCTTCGCACGCGACCCGTTCGCAACACTGGATCAACAGGGTGTGGGTCAGCTGGTACAAATCGGTGTCGAACGCGGCCGCAAAACCCGCCCTGACCTCAAGGTCGGCATCTGCGGCGAACACGGCGGCGACCCGGATTCCATTGCTTTCTTTGAAACCGCAGGCCTCGATTACGTATCATGCTCACCGTACCGCGTGCCGATCGCACGTCTGGCCGCAGCGCAGGCTGCAATCAAATCAGCGGTTAAAACACCGGCACCGTTGAAAAAAGCAGGTTAAACGCGCATTTCAACAAGCGGTTTGGGTTGAAAATAACCCATCATGCCGTTTTTCTCGTATTGCTCGTAATAGTCGTGAAGCTCCGTATGCTCGCGCGACTTCTTAAGGTCGTCGGAATATTCGGGGCTTTTCAGGCACGCGACTTTCTTCAGGATGCGTTCTTCCTGCCGGTCCAGATCGCCGTCGCACCACGCAAGCGCCCGCGCAATCGCGCAGAATTTATGCCGGTGTTCAGGCAGGGTGATCTTGCGATACACGATCTCGACATCCTGCGGATTGGCAAAATCGCCGCTTAATATCAAAAGCTGTTCCTGTGAGAAATTGATGCTGGTGCGGTATTCGTCCAGCACCGCGCGTTCTTCCGGTGAAACGTCATGGTCTGCGAACGCAAACGCGAATATGGCCCGCCACATGGCGAATTCGCTATCGCTGATACCTTTGTCAAACTTACCCATGAAAAAGCGAACGCCGGAAAACGCACGATGGTTCCGGCCCTAAATGCGGGTTATCCCGGCCTTTGCCGCCTGTGCCAGCGCGTCATGGCGCAACATGGCCAGGCCCAGATCGCCGTTGCTGGACCGCATCTCCCCGATCAAATTTCCATCGATCATGATGTCGGTAAAGGGCGGCAAGATATCACCCGTGATTTTGACCGGGTACAGGCCGCGCTTGGCAAGGCCGCGATGATGCATGCGGCTGGTCAGTTCCTGCCCCATGTAACACCCCTTGGTGAAGGATACGCCGTTCAATGCCTCTAAATTCATGTCGGCGACGGTATCTTCCCCGCGCGCGAAATCGCGTATGCCATCCGGAACGCCCAGCGAAAGGCGCATGCGGTCATAGACATCAAAATCTGCCGCTTCAAAACCATCCGGCGCAGTATGCGTGCGATATCCCAGATTGGCATGGCGATGATCGCGCGCATGGCCCGGCGCATCGCCACCCCATGCGGCAAACACTTCAACCGGTTTCACATCAATCGTGATGACTTTACGCAGTTTGAACATCGCAAGACGCTTGGCCAGATCATCCGCAGACGCGCTGTCTGTTTCCAGCGCGATCCCCTCCGCCGTGGCGGTCATAAAAAAATCAAAGGCATATTTGCCCTGCGGCGTGAGCAGGGCGCTGTACACCGGCTGGTCCGCAGATACATGTGCCATGTCATTGGTGATTAGCCCCTGCAGGAAATCCGCCGCGTCGGGACCCGACACGGTAATGGCGCTGCGGCCCGGCAATATGGTGTAATAACCCTTTGTCATAGGCCCCTTTATATAGCATTCTGCCCCCGATGAAGAAGATCCTGTTTATCACCGCAACCCGTATCGGGGACGCCGTTTTATCCATGGGGCTGCTGAACCATATGGTCAGCACATACCCGGACGCCCGGATTACGGTCGCCTGCGGGCCGCTGGTGACCGGTTTTTTCGAACCCGTCCCGCAGGTCGAGCGCGTCATCACCCTTAAAAAAGAAAAACGCGCCGGCCACTGGCGCAAGCTCTGGCGTCAGGTTGCTTTTACCCGCTGGGACATGGTGGTGGACTTACGCAATTCGCTTGTCTCCCGCCTGATTTTTGCCAAGCATAAATTCATCTTCGGCCCCCATATCGACGGCCAGCGGCATAAGGTCGAACAAAACGCATCCGTTATGAAACTGGCCTACACGCCGGACCCGCGCCTGTGGTTTTCACCCAGCATCATGGCCGAAGCCAGAATGCTGATCCCTGACGGCGGCCCCGTCATCGGCGTCGGCCCCGCCGCCAACTGGTTTGCCAAGACCTGGCCGGCAGACCGCTTTATCGCACTGCTCAAAATCCTGACCGGTGAGGGTGGCATCCTGCCCGGCGCGCGCATTGCCGTGATCGCAGCTCCCGGTGAGGAAGCGCAGGCAAGGCCGGTACTCGAAAGTATCCCCGAACATCAGCGCATCGACCTGATCGCCAAGGGCTCGCCGCATCTGGCGGCCGCGTGCATTGCGCGTTGTGATTTCTTTGTCGGGAATGATTCCGGCCTGACCCATTCCGCCGCCGCCGCCGGTATCCCTACGCTGGGATTATTCGGCCCCAGCTGGCCGCATATCTATCGTCCGTGGGGCAAACATGCCGGTTTCATCGCCACGCCTCAAAACTTCGCGCAGCTGATCGATTACCCCGGCTATAACAGCAAAACCGCACCCTGCCTGATGGATGGCCTGTCCATCGATACGGTTGCTGCCGCCGCTTTTGATGTCTGGGCCAATTCCCAAAAGGGTCGAACCAAGGTAGCCTGAGGGCCACATGCTCGGCTTTATAAAAACCTTTTTTAAAGGGGCTAAACCCCGCCTTCGCCTGCGTCAGGAAAAAGACCCTGTACGCTATGAAAAGGAACGCGCGCTGGCCGCCAGCGCCACGAAACGCGACCGCCTGAAACTCGCGAAAAATCCGAACACACATCTTGAGATTTTGTATTACCTGGCCGCAGACGCCGATGAAGATGTGCGCCTGGCCGTTGCCAGAAACGATTCCACCCCCTTGCAGGTCAGCCCCATCATCGCCCGCGATAAAAGCGTGGATGTGCGTATGGCGCTGGCCCAGCGTTTGATGGAATTGCTGCCTGAATTATCCGAGGCGCAGCATAGCCAGCTTTACGCCTTCGCGGCGCAGGCGCTGGGCGTGCTTGCACTCGATGAGGTGTTGAAGGTGCGCATTGCCCTGTCATCCGTGCTCAAGGACATGGCCTGCGCGCCGCCCGCCGTGGTAACGCAGCTCGCCCGCGATCTGGAACGTCAGGTGTCGGAACCGATCTTGCGTTACTGCGCGGCACTGCCTGATAAAGATCTGCTGGATATTCTCTCCGAACACCCGCAGGACTGGGTGGTGGAGGCCATCGCCAGCCGCCGCACTGTGTCCGAACGCGTATCCGACGCCGTAGTGGAAAAACGCAGCGTATCGGGTGGCCGCGCATTGATTGCCAATGACGGTGCCATGCTGTCCAACGACGCGCTGGTGCGCGTGGTCGAAAGCGCGCGTGAATTGCCCGAATGGCAAAAGCCGTTATGCCTGCGCAAACATCTGCCGGGTTTCCTGATGAAGGAGATCGTGCGCTTCGTCGACACCTCGCTGCATAAATTCATTCTGGCGCGTACCGATTTTGACGACGCCACCCGCATTGAAATCGAAGACACGGTCAAACGCCGCATGCGTTTTCTGGTCGACGATGCAGGCAACCGCATTACGCCCAAGGACAAGCTCGCCATCCTCCATAAAACAGGAAAACTCGACGACGCGGTCATGGCCGACGCGCTGGCCCTACGTGAGCATGAATTCATCCAGATGGGCCTGGCCCTGCGGTCCAAGCTGCCGCTGGACACGGTCAAACGCATGTTTGAAACCAGGTCCGCCAAGGCGGTCACGGCGCTGGCCTGGCGGGCGGGCCTGACCATGCGCTTTGCCCTGGACCTCCAGCGCGAACTGGCCAAAGTCCCCCATACCGAGCTTCTATACCCCCGGAATGGCGAGGATTTCCCGCTTTCCGACGAGGAAATGGACTGGCAGATCGGGTTCTTTAAGCCAGAAAAAGCTTGATTTACAAGCCCCTGTACGCCATGTTGCGCCGTAATTCTCAAACGCAGGGAAGGTAGTACCGATATGGCGAACGTGGCAGTGGTTGGCGCTCAATGGGGCGACGAAGGAAAAGGCAAGATTGTCGACTTTCTTTCAAACCGTGCAGACGTCGTCGTCCGGTTTCAGGGCGGGCATAACGCCGGTCACACCCTCGTCATTGACGGCATCAGCTACAAACTCGCCCTTCTTCCATCCGGTGTTGTCCGCGAAGGCAAATTCTCCATCGTCGGTAACGGCGTCGTTGTCGATCCCTGGGCCTTCCTCGCTGAAATTGAAAAAGTCGCCGCCAAGGGCGTCAAGGTCAGCCCGGCCAATTTGATGCTGGCCGACACGGCGCATGTCATCCTGCCCGTGCACTCCGCCCTCGATAAGGCATTCGAAGCCGCCAAGGGCAAGGAAGCCATCGGCACCACCGGCCGCGGTATCGGCCCGTGCTACGAAGACAAGGCCGCACGCCGCGGCATCCGCCTGTGCGATCTGGCTGAACCCGAACTACTGAAATCCAAGATCGAAGCGATGATGGTCCACCACAACGCGCTGCTCAAGGGCCTGAACGCAGAAACCATGGACCCGGCGAAAATCTACGCCGACCTGATGGCCATCGCGCCGCAGATCACGCCGTTTATCGGCGTCGCATGGAAAATGCTGAACGAAGCCCGCAAGGCTGGCAAAAAAATCCTTTTCGAAGGGGCGCAGGGCGCGTTGCTTGACGTCGACCACGGCACGTACCCGTATGTCACATCATCCAATTGTGTGGCGTCACAAGCCGCCGCCGGTTCTGGTCTGGGCTTCGCCACGCAGAACTATGTTCTGGGTCTGGCCAAGGCGTATACCACGCGCGTCGGCTCGGGCCCGTTCCCGACCGAGCAGGAAAACGAGATCGGTGAAGAGCTGGGCCAGAAGGGCCATGAATTCGGCACCAACACCGGGCGCAAGCGCCGCTGTGGCTGGTTTGACGCGATCCTCGTCCGCCAGTCGGTGGTGCAGGGTGGAATTCACGGCATCGCGCTGACCAAGCTCGACGTGCTCGACGGTTTCAAACAGGTCAAAATCTGCACCGGTTACAAACTGGGCGACAAGGTTCTGGACTATTACCCGTCAGGCCAGGCCGATCAGGCTTCGGTTGAACCCATCTATGAAACCATGGATGGCTGGTCTGAGACCACGCGCGGTGTTCGTTCCTATGCGGAATTGCCCGCAAACGCGGTCAAATACGTGCGCCGCATCGAAGAGCTGATCCAGTGCCAGGTCACGCTGCTCTCCACATCGCCGGAACGTGAAGACACGATCCTGATGCACGACCCGTTCGTCGGGTAAATTTGCCGATTATTTCCACGCCGTAATCGGTGCACATGATTTGGGCAGGGATGTTTCATCCAGCCCATCCATGATTTCGTATTCATTCTCGCACGCCATCATCGTCGGTGGCACGCGCGTGATGTCAAAAACGTCATAGGCCGGCAAAAGCTCATTCACCCAGAAATCGATCCATTCGCTGTCTTTATGGCGGATGATGTTGTCCTGCGTCATGCGGAACGGGAAGGCGTGAATGGGGATGGATGTTTCGCCCATTTCAAACGCGGCCTGCGCCATGCCGTAGACTTCTTCGATATTGGCATCGCTCAGCGCGTAGCATCCGATGGACACACACGCGCCGTGGATCATGAGATGCGCACCCGTGCGGCCAAGACCTTTGTCGTAGGCGTTGGGATAGCCCATGTTGATGGCCAGATGGTATTTGCTGTTGGGGTTCAGCTGCTTAATGCCTGCCTCGTAAAAGCCCTCAGGTGCCTGGCGGTCGCCTTCCTTCTGCTTGGGGCCCAGCGCGCCGGAATTGATGCAGATCGGGTACACTTCAAATAACTCATACCGCTCACCCTTTTGAAGCCATGCCTCGATCACGCCTTCTTCCTTGAAGATGCGCAGGTAAAGCGGCGCGCCGTAAACGAAGCCGCGCAGGGTAAGTAATGTCTCAAGATCCGGACGGTTGCCGCCGCGCCATACCTTGATGGCGGTCTCAGGCGCGAAAGAATGCAGGAATTTATAAAAGCCCCCCGGATCACGCGGCGATTGCGGGTCCGCCGCCAGCACGGGGACTGCAAGGAATGTCAGGAAAAGGGCCGGCAAAAGAAAGCGCATGCCCCAGTATTCCCGCGATTCGCAGGGCTGCGGCCAATTATTTGTACTCGATCTTCATGACTTCGTAGGATTGCTGGCCCTTGGGCGTGGTGACTTCCACCACGTCGCCGGTTTTCTTGCCGATCAATGCGCGGGCAAGGGGGGCCGCAATCGCAAGGCGGCCCGATTTGATGTCGGATTCATGTTCGCCCACGATCTGATAGACGACCTTTTTATCATCATCGTCGGCAACCGTAATGGTCGCGCCGAACATGACACGGTCCGTAGCCGGCAATTTGGATGCGTCGATCACATCGGCGCGGCCCAGCACTGATTCCAGTTCGTCAATACGGCCTTCGATGAAGCTTTGTTCTTCCTTGGCGTATTGGTACTCGGCATTTTCAGACAAATCGCCATGCGCGCGTGCTTCAGCAATCGCTGCGATCACATTCGGGCGGCGCACGCTTTTGAGTTCTTTGAGTTCCTCCACCAGCAGGCCGTGGCCGCGCGGTGTCATGGGGACTTTATCTAATGCCATTGTCTTAAATTCCGTGATCTTGTTTTTGTTTTGGGGCAGCAAAAATCCCGCCTGCCGGCGGGATTTGTTGAATCTAGGGGGCATTGACGCTGATGTCAAACCCGGCGAATTACTCAATCAAATCAAGCGGCTTCGCTCGGGAAATAGGACTGAATCGGTGCAATGTGGAATGACCGCGCCTTCATCGAGCGGATCGCCTGCACTGCCGCTGTCGCCGCCGCCATATTGGTGTAATACGGGATCTTGTGCATGAGGCCCGTACGGCGGATTTCAACGCCGTCCGTCATCGACTGGCGCGTCAGCGTCGTATTGATGATCAGATGCACATCGCGGTTGATGATGGCATCGACAATATGCGGCTGGCCTTCCGACACCTTGTTCACGCGCATGACATCCAGGCCTGCGCGTTTCAGATGCGTGGCGGTACCACCCGTCGCTATGATCTTGAACCCCATACCCAGAAGGTCGCGGGCAAGACCCGTAATCGCGTCCTTGTCCGCGTCATGCACGGACAGGAACACGGTGCCTTCACGCGGCAGCCACATACCTGCACCGATCTGCGATTTCGCAAACGCCTGTGCCATGTGGCGGTCGATGCCCATGACTTCGCCCGTCGATTTCATCTCAGGTCCCAAAACAACGTCCACGCCCGCAAATCGGCTGAACGGAAACACCGGTGCCTTCACGGCGACATGGTCGTCCTTCATGCCCAGCAGCAGACCGGCATCGCGGAAGGTTTTGACTTTCTCACCCGCCATCACGCGCGCGGCCAGTTTGGCGACCGGCACATTCGTGGCCTTGGCGACAAACGGCACCGTGCGCGATGCGCGCGGGTTGACCTCAAGGATGTAGATATCGTGCTCGCCGCTTTCGGCATTACGTTTGACGGCAAACTGCACGTTCATCAGGCCTTTGACCTTAAGCGCCATGGCAAGCGCAGCCGACTGGCGCTCAATCTCGCGCACAACCTTATAGGGCAGGGAGTGCGGAGGCAGAACACAGGACGAGTCGCCGGAGTGAATGCCCGCTTCCTCGATATGCTCCATGATGCCAGCGACATATACGTCTTCGCCGTCGGACAATACGTCGACATCGACTTCGGTGGCGTTTTGCAGATACGTGTCGATCAGCACCGGGTTTTTGCCCGACACCTGAACGGCGTTCTTCATGTAGTTTTCAAGTTCTTCCTGGTTGGTGACGATCTGCATCGCACGGCCGCCCAGAACATAAGATGGGCGCACCACCAGCGGGTAACCCAGCTGGTTGGCGGCTTTAACGGCGTTTTCAACGGATGTTGCCATTTCTGCCGGCGGTTGCAGCAGTTTGAGCTTGTCGATCAGCTTCTTGAAACGGTCGCGGTCTTCGGCCAGATCAATCATATCCGGGTCGGTGCCAAGGATCGGGATTTTTTGGTCTTTCAGGAAGTTCGCCAATTTCAGCGGCGTCTGCCCGCCAAGCTGGACGATCACGCCCTTGATCTTCGCGCCAGCGTTGTTTTCAGCCGTGATCAGTTCAATCGCGTCTTCCTGCGTCAGCGGTTCGAAATACAGGCGGTCCGACGTGTCGTAATCGGTCGACACGGTTTCCGGGTTGCAGTTGACCATGATGGTCTCGTACCCGGCTTCTCGGAGCGCGTATGCGGCATGGACGCAGCAATAGTCGAATTCAATGCCCTGGCCGATACGGTTGGGGCCGCCGCCGAGGATGACGATTTTCTCTTTATCCGTCGGCTCGATTTCCGATTGCGGCGCGCCGTTCAGGAAATACTCGTAAGTGCCGTACATATACGGCGTCACAGACGCAATTTCAGCGGCGCAGCTATCGACGCGTTTATAAACCGGGCGTACGCCGTGCTTCTGGCGGGCGTTGCGGACGGATTCTTCCTGCGCCCCGGTCAGCTTGGCAAGGCGGGCATCGGAAAAGCCCATGGCTTTGAGTTGCGACCATGCCTGCGCATCTTTCGGCAGGCCATGCGCTTTTACGTCCGCTTCGGCGTCGATGATACGCTTGATACGCTCAAGGAACCATGTATCGATCTTGGTGACGTTATAGATGTCTTCGACGCTCATGCCGTGGCGCATGGCCTGTGCGACATACAGAATACGCTGCGGCGTCGGTTTCGAAAGTGATGCGCGGATCTGTTCGGCATCCGGCTCAACACCCGCGGCCACAGCCGGAATTTTGATTTCATCAAAACCGGACAGGTTGACTTCCAGTGAACGCAGCGCTTTTTGCATGGATTCTTCGAATGAGCGGCCAATAGCCATCGCCTCGCCAACCGATTTCATGGCGGTGCCAAGACGGTTGTCGGTGCCTTTGAATTTCTCAAACGCAAAACGCGGGATTTTGGTGACGACGTAATCAATCGTCGGTTCGAACGATGCCGGGGTTTTGCCGCCCGTGATGTCGTTGCCCAGTTCGTCCAGCGTATAGCCGACGGCCAGTTTTGCCGCGATCTTGGCAATCGGGAAACCGGTTGCTTTCGATGCCAGCGCGGATGAACGCGACACGCGCGGGTTCATTTCAATGACGACCATGCGGCCGTCTTTCGGGTTGATGCCGTATTGCACGTTCGATCCGCCGGTTTCGACGCCAATGGCGCGAAGGACCGCGATCGATGCGTCGCGCATGATCTGGTATTCCTTATCCGTCAGCGTCAGGGCCGGGGCGACGGTGATGGAATCGCCCGTATGCACGCCCATCGGGTCAATGTTTTCAATGGAACACACGATGATGCAGTTGTCGTTCTTGTCGCGGACAACTTCCATTTCGTATTCTTTCCAGCCAAGGACGGATTCCTCGACCAGAACTTCCGTAACCGGCGAGGCATCAAGGCCTTCGCGCACGATCTGTTCAAATTGCTGGCGGTTATAGGCAATACCGCCGCCGGTACCGCCCAGCGTGAAGGACGGACGGATAACGGCAGGAATGCCGACTTCAGCCAAAGCATCGATACCTTCAGCCAGTGTTTTGACAAGGCGCGATTTCGGCGATGCCAGACCCAGTTCGTCCATGCAGTTACGGAACAGCAGGCGGTCTTCCGCCTTGCGGATGGCTTCGCGGTTCGCACCGATCAGCTCGATACCCAGCCGGTCCAGCGTGCCGTCATCGGCCAAAGCCAAAGCCGTGTTCAGCGCGGTCTGCCCGCCCATGGTGGGCAGCAGCGCGTCAGGACGTTCAAGTTCAAGGATGCGGGCGACAATACCTGGCGTGATCGGTTCGATGTAGGTCGCATCGGCCAGGTTCGGATCAGTCATGATCGTCGCCGGGTTCGAATTGATGAGAATGATGCGGTACCCTTCGGCCTTGAGCGCCTTACACGCTTGGGTGCCGGAATAATCAAACTCGCAGGCCTGACCAATAATGATAGGCCCCGCGCCGATGATGGCGATGGATTTGATATCTGTACGTTTTGGCATGGTTTTCAGGCCTTTGAATGTGTGGTCCTGAAGTGAACTTGATAGGGCAATGCCCCCCCCCATGCAACCTTTTTCAGGGCCAAAATCGGCTTTTGCCCATTTTTTAAAGATGCATGGCGTTCAGCAGCGAAAAACGGTCATCTGTCCACACCCTTGATGCGGGTTTTGACGACGTCCA
Organism: Micavibrio sp. UBA6145; assembly: GCA_002423205.1. GTDB lineage: Bacteria > Pseudomonadota > Alphaproteobacteria > Micavibrionales > UBA1664 > UBA6145. The sequence goes on from DIUZ01000002.1 coordinate 129,160, forward strand.
ACCCGCATTTTTCAGCCGTTTTGTCAGGGTGTCGTCCGGGGTCATGACAAACCATTCCGATGCGTCGTTATCGTTCTCTTTCAACAGGCCCTCGCTTTTCAGCGCCATGCCCTGCCACCCGATATCCTGGGCCAGCGCCATTAAAGGCCCTTTCAGGTCCAGATGCCGGTTTGAGATATGGAACAGCAGGAAGCCGTCCGGCGCAAGGCGCTGGCGGTAAAGGGCAATCGCCTCGCGCGTCACCAGGTGGGTGGGGATGGCATCCGACGTAAACGCATCCAGAACAATACCTTTGTAAACGTCGTTTGTCTTTTGCAGCATCAGCCGTGCATCACCCAGGATAACCGGGCTCGGCCCGCAATCATCCAGAAAGGTGAAATACGTGCGGGCGATGCTGACGACATCCGGATCGATTTCATAGAATGTCAGCTTCCGGCGCGCGCTCTGGTAACACACCATCTGCCCGGAACCGAGGCCGACAACGGCGATATGTCCGGCGGGAACATGATCCATCACAATGCCAAGCGGCCCTTTGCGGTTGTAATAGGACAAAAGTTCGAGGCGCTGATCCTGCGCCTGTAATTGCCTGCCATGAATGGTTTTGCCGTGCACGAATGTGCGTACGGCACCGTCATATGTTTCCAGCACGCGCAGGACGCCAAAGAAATTCCGTGTCTGCAACAGTTGGTTTTCCTGGCTGAAAACCAACGGCGTTCCAAAAATGATACAGGCAACAAACCCGGCGAGCAGGAAATAGGGACGCATGGCCAGAATCGCAAAACACGCGAAAATCACGATGGCACCCGCGAATGCCAGTATTTTTGGCGCAAACCCGACAACCCCCGCAACCGCAAGGCAGACAGAAAGCGCAAAAAGCGTAATCTGCCGCAGGCGCGGTGTAACCATGCCGCCTGTGGCAAGCACAAGCAAAGACAGCAATGCGCTTAAATAAAATTCATGCGTGGCGTTAAAGACGACGGGCGCAACAAACGCATTCAGGCACCCGCCAATCGCGCCGCCTGCCGCAAGGGTCAGGTAAAACAGTGTCAGGCGCTCAGGTGCCGGGCGCAGGCGGTACAGACGTTCATGGCATAAATAACAACCCGCCGTAAACGCCAGCAGCAGGAACACACCCGGCAAAGGCGATGCCTGAATAGCGCCAAACACATAGATGCCCACGATGATGGCAATGGCGGTGCCGTAATAGGACGTGGCATTACGCAGGCGTGCCTCACCGACCCAGCCGGTAAAGGCGGCGATATAGGTGCCAAGGTAAAGCGCCAGCGGCAAAACCCAGAGCAACGGGAATGACGCGATGTCCTGGTTGATAAGCGCGGAAACACTGGAAAGCATGCTTGCCGGTACGGCGGACAATACGAGCCACAGAAAAATATCGCGAACGTGTACCTGTGAAACGGTGTCGTCTTTTATCGGGCGCTGCATGGCGCGGCCCGCAAACCATGTGCACGCGGCCAGAAGGACGACAATAATGCAGGCACCTGCCTTCCATGCAGTAACCTGCAACGAAAGGCCGGTAAACGGTTCAATAAAAAACGGATATGCCAAAAGCCCCAGGAACGACCCGGCATTGCTCAGCGCATACAGGCGATACGGATTATCCGGGTGCAGGGATGTAAAAAGACGCTGGGTCATCGGTGCCATTGCCCCCATGGCGATCATGATGGGTCCGCGCGTCTGCCACAGCCACGCAAACAGCGATAAAGAAAATTCCTGACTATCCGCAGGCGGCGTAAACGGCATCTGCGGCGAAAACAATAGAATGCCCGCCGCCATTAATATGCCGAACAGCGCGCCCGCGGTGATGTTGGAAAGTTTGCGTGTCCAGTGCACCAGCACATACCCCGCAAGCAGGGTCGTCTGGAAAAAAGCCAGTGCCACAAGCCATCCATGCGGCGCGCCACCGATAATCGGCAGGATTTCCTTACCCGTCAGCGGCTGAATACCGAACAGCAAAAACGCGGCGAGAAACGTCAGAAGTCGAAAGGCCCAGAGTGACATAATTATAAACTTTCTAAAGTAGGTTTAGAAAAACCGTGCAAGTGGTCTGAGCGCGGGATGCCTGAGTTCCTCCGCAAGATACGCCTCAAGGCGCGGCGCAATATCCGGCGCGGCATTGGCGATATGGCGGATCTGGCCCAGAACGCGGGCATGGAATTGCGCAGCCATCACGACATACCAGTCATCGAACAGGGGCTTCCATGAATCGGGCAGGGCGTCCTTGAAACGCGCTTTGAGCTGCGCTTTCATGGCCGGGTCCAGATCGCGCCGCGCATCTTCCAGCAGGTTAACGATGTCGTATGTGAAGGGCGCCGTCTGTGCCGCCTGAAAATCAAGAATGCCGATCCGTTTGATTCCATCGCGTAAGGGAAGCCAGTGCAGATTCCCGGCCTTGTAATCCATATGCGAAAAACATTGCGGTGCGGGCGGCAGGCTGTTTTCAACCGTGTCCCAGGCCGAAAGCCACGCCGGGTCCGGCGAATACAGCGCAAGCTTTTTGTAAATATACCCGTCCTTGTAATGCACGACCTCGGTCGACCTATTCGTGCGCAGGGTCGCAAGCACGTCGACCGCCATCGCGTAGGCGTCGTGTTCAACCGATGCCGTGTCGATGGGCGTGTCGCCAAAATCCTCGGTCAGCATCAGGGTCGGCGTCAGGCCGTAAATTTCAGGTGCTGAAAGTCCAAGGGCCCGCAGATGACCGGACAGCCGTGCAAAGTCCCCCAGATCATGGCCCGGAATGACCTTGGGGGCGTGTACCAGCACAGCGCTTTCGCCGGACGATTTTTTTAAACGCCAGTAATGACGCGGCGACCAGTCCGGCGTGATGGCGGAAATGCGGGCATCATGCCAGCCGCAACTTGATAAAAACGCAGTTATCTCGGGATTTGTATCCATGCCACATCATGCTGCAAAAGTTGCAAATTTTCAAAAGCTTAGTTAAGTCCTAAGAAAAACAAAACAATAGATTGCGGTAAGGGTAATGAGGGGCGTAACAAAACAGCAGGCCGAGCTGCGCAAAAGCTTTAAGCGCGCGCTGGCCCGCAAGAATCGTGAAGAGTTTTTCCTGGCGCTGACCGCGGCAGAGATTGCGGAATTGAGCGTCCCCCAGGTCCTCAAGCTGATCCGCTTTACGCAAAGCGAGCGCTTTGATCTTTTGTCCGCTGATGATCAGGAGTTGATGCGCCACAGCCTGAAGACCGGCATCCTGTGCAGCGATGAAATCCGTATCTGGTATAATCAGAAACTGAAAAAAATGCGCGATATGGCGCGGGTCGAAATCCCCCATATCTGGAAAGCCAGCGGCGTCAAAATCTATGACCAGATGACGCAGGCCTTCGACAATCTGGGCCGCGAAGAAGAACTGCAGGATTTTTTCACCATTCTCGGTGTTGTGCAGGAAGCCGTCGGCGATCGCATGGAAGAGGCAGGCCTGCGTAATTTCACAGGCTGGCGCCGCGACCGTTTCCTGAAAGGTCTGTTTCCGCGCGTCCGTTCCCTGCGCCGGGAATTCAAATTATGCGGCGAAAACAAAATCGGTCTCATCCCGTTCCGCGACCGCGTGGCCCATGCCATCCAGAAATTGCCGGAATACGCGCGTGAATTTGTAAACGGCAGCGGTTACGTATTCCGCCTTGCCGAGCGTCTCGGTCACATCGATCCTGATTATGCGCAAAAAGATGCGCATTACGCGCGTGGCCTTACCATTGAACAGACCGCGTGCGGCGTACATGACAGCGATACGCTCAACATCGACCTGCCGCAATACAGCGTAACGAACAGGCCCGATGGCACAAAAGAATCATACCTCGCGCATAATGATTTTGAAGAGCTGGCGGTCACCGTCGGCCACGAAGTGGCGCATGGTTTTGTTCTGTGGCTGGATTACGTCGTGCACCACGACGAACGCATCAAGCAGGCATACAGGGAAGACCTGGCTGATATACGCGATGCGATTGAATACACGCCCGGCATCGCCAGGCAGTACAGCTACTTCATGCCCGCAAGCGAAGGCGGCTACCACGCCGATATCTCGGTCGCGCGCGAAGAGGCCATGGTTGAGATCATGTCCGAACTGATGCTGCGCAAGGGCGGCATGGATCGCGGCGACCTGCATCTGTACATGGTGCGTATGAATAATATCGCGATGGAAATGCTGGAAACCCTGCGCGCCGAACATATGGTCATGCCGTCCGGTGTCGACTTTCCGGATCTGGCTGCGCTGGACGCATTGACGCAGCAACCGTTCACGCCCCAGCGTGCGCTCAAGCGTTATGCGTATGACTGCGTCCCGCGCGTGACTTAACGGTCTTTTTTGGATTTCTGTCTGGATTTGGCGGCAAGGAAGTGGATGGCATCCACATGGTCCTGGCTGGCGGCCTTGCGCGCGGGCATCGGGGCCGCGCTTTCATGGCCGAACTTGGCCGCGTGTTCGGATACGAAACTGCGCAGCATCTCCTTGCCGAACGAACCTTCTTTTTTGACGGTCTTGGCACCCTTTTTAGCCCGGGGTGCAGGGGCGTCTTCACCGCGCAGGGCCCGGTCGACCGCCCGGTCGACGGCATAGGCAACGATTCCGTTCCAGTGCGGACGGGTCAGCTCCATCAGAAGCTTCGGGTCCTCGTAGAACCATGCCTGGATCTGGCGGCGCGCCTTGGCGGCGTTCCCCCCGGCGAGGCGCAAAGCCTCGGAAACCTTGTGGTCAGCGTAATCGTGCGTCATATAGTCCCGATTATTACATATTTTTCCGGAAAAAGGAATCAAGCGCAGGACAAGCCATAGTGCGCGGCGGGTTTTTCCCTTACAATTCAAACATAAGGAAGAACACCAAAGAAATATTATGGCTAAAGACAAGAAAGTCGAAATTCCCGAACCGGCCCCGCCGGCACAGGACGTCACCACCACGGACGTCCCTGGTACCGTATACAAATCGACCTTGCCCAAGGGCAGGATGATGTTTGGTGAAGCGATTGAAATCGACACCAACGAACGCATCCCGAAATATTCGAACATGTATGTAAGCGCCTATCCCGCAAAATCGCTGGGGACTGACGGGCGTGATTTCATCGCCTATGTGTGCGAACCGCAATACACGCCGCGTAACCGCCTGGGGCCTGCTTATGCGGCCGTCGCCAACCCGTCGTTGCTGCACCTGATCGGTTCGGGCATCGGCAAGATGCCGGACCACGGCATCAACCGTTTTGTATTCATCTACGAAAACGCGCTGGGCAAACCGATTGTTGAAACCGACCAGTATCTGGCCGTCGGCATGAAAAGCGAACGCGTGATGGAAAAAATCGTCACGCCGATGATTTCCGTCCTCAAGGACCTGCGCGACCACGACATCGTGCATGGTGCCATTCGTGCCACCAACATGTTTGACGGCGGCAAGGAACATTACGATCACGTGGTTCTGGGTGAGGGGCTGTCGCTTCCCCCGTCCATGTCCCAGCCGATGATTTACGAACCCGTGGACCGCGCACTGGCGCAACCGACGGGCCGCGGCCTTGGCACCAATCAGGATGATCTGTATTCGCTGGGCGTCACTATCGCGATGCTCTTGCGCAGCAAAGACCCGATGAAGGGTAAAACCGACGCCGAAATCATCCAGAACAAGATGCAATACGGCACGTATTCCACGCTGCTGGGCTCTGACGAACACATCTCAAGCGCGATGCTGGAACTGCTGCGCGGTCTTCTGCATGACGACCGCAACGCGCGCTGGACACTGGACGAGGTGCTGACATGGATGGATGGCCGCCGCCTGAGCCCAAAACAATCAGCAAAGAAACTTCGCGCCGCGCGTCCGATGGAATTCAACGGCAAAACCTATTCGTTTCCGTCCGCACTTGCGCGCGATCTGTTTCAACGCCCGTCCGAAGCCGTACAGCTGATCGAAAGCGGTGACCTGTACCAGTGGATTAAACGCTCGCTGGACGATGAAATGATGCTTAACCGTTTCGATGCTGCCGTAAGCTCGGCGGAAGAAGCCGGGCGCGGCAATGGTTACTGGGATCGTCTTCTGTCGCGCATCGTCATCTGCCTCGATCCTGACGGCCCTATCCGTTACAAAAACGTATCGCTGACGGGGGAGGGAATATCAACCGCGTTGGCCGAAGCTTTCGTTACCAACCAGAACCTTCCGATCTACGCTGAATTGTTTTCAGGCACGCTGTTGTCCTACTGGATGACAACGCTGACTGATCTGAATTACGACATGGCGGGGTTCGTCACCCGGTTTGAGCCGTCGCGCAACTACATCAAACAACCCGGCCCCGGCTTCGGGCTTGAGCGCGTCCTGTACTACCTCAATCCGGATGTGCATTGTCTCTCGCCGGCGGTCAGCCGTTACTACGCCCGTTCGCCCGAAGAATTCCTGAATGCCTGCGAAGAAATGGCCGCCGATCCCGCGCGTCGTCCTGCCCGCCTGATGGACCGTCATTCCATCGCCTTTCTGTGCGTGAAGGACCGTAAAGTCGCTGAACCCTATCTGTACGACCTGGCATCGAACGAACCGTATCGTTATGCGCTGGGCACGTTGCAATGTCTGGCGGCGATCCAGAAATATTACCGCATCCCCATGCTCAAAAACCTGACGCAATGGATGTCTGAATTCATCGAACCCGTATTCGCGCGTTTCCATGACCGCGACGTGCGCCGTGACCTTCGTAAAAAGGTCAACGAAGTGCGCGACAAGGGCGACCTGAACAAATTGCTGGCCGTGCTCGATAACGCCGAACTGTTGCGCAGCGATCTCACCAATTTCCGCTATGCCATGCGCCATTACCGCGCATTGGTGGCCGAACGCGAAGACCTGACCATGCGCGTCAATGACAGCAAGTTTTATGGCCGCCGCGAAGGACGTGAGACAGCTGTAATTGTCGCCGGCCTGATCGCGACCGTCCTGATGGCTGGCATCGTTATTCTTTATCTGAACGGCGCGAGGATCCTGTAATGGGTAAGATGCAGAAACAATTCCTGACGCTGGTGATCCTTGGCAGCGGTTTTGCCTTCATGGCGTCAACCGTCATCCTGTTCGCCGGTCTGATGCCGACCATTGCCGCCAACCTGATCGATAAGTCACGCCAGAAAAGCAAGGCGATCTGCGTCGGTGTCATGAACTTTGCCGGATGCCTGCCGTTCCTTTTGGAATTGTGGCTTGGCCCCGCGCCCAATTCGGTGGAGGCCGCAACCGCCATCATCATGCAGCCGAAGACCATGGTTATCATCTACGTGATTGCCGCCTGCGGTTATGCCGTTGAACGCGCTGTCACCGGCATGGTGGCACAGGTGATGCAGCAACGTGCGCGGGCCCGCCTGCGCGCCATTGATGCCCAGCTGGCCGAACTGGTCAGCCGCTGGGACGAGTATGTCGACGGCTCGCAACCGCTGGACGATTTCGGTTTTCCTGAAAGACGTGATTAAGTTTTAAGCGACCGCGGGTAAAATCTGCGGCTGTGTGCGTGCGGCGGCCTTGCGCATATGCGGCCACGCAATGTCCTTGCGGTGCTTTTGGGAATGATCCGTGTAAACACCCTGTCCATTGGCATCTGTAACCATCAACTGGTTCAGTACCGGCCATGGGTCTTCTTTGCCAATCCGGTCGGCTGCGCGGCGTAAATGCGTGTGCTCAGCCTGGTCTATCGACCCTTGCGCGAAGCGCGTGGTGGCAATTTCGTGCAATGTGCCGGCCAGCTTGGCCGTGTTATCGGCGACATTCAGCGCCGCCACATAAAATACCTTGTGCAGATTGGCCGGCGTGCAGTCCATCGGGTTGGACGATGGAAATTTATGGATCTCATCCGTGCCGGGGCGCGGGATGATCGATCGGTTAAAAGATGTGATGGCCGGGCTGCCCGTGACGGCCATGGTTTGCGGATCATAATGGCGTTCCATGTCGCGGCGGTCCTGTTCCTGCGCGCTGCGCTTTGTTGCGTGCAGGCTGCTGTATTCATTGGGGCTGACGGCGGCCATAAATCCGGCGCGTTGCTGTCTGGCATGGTCATACGGCATGTCTGAAAGGTCGCCTGTACCAAAAAACAGCGTCCGTACCACGGCGTTATCGGTGGAGGCCAGCGTTCGCGCACCGCCAAGCGTATGACGCGCAATTGACCCGAAAGCGGATTTTATGCTTTCCACAGCCGACCCCCTGATGGCGGCGTGCAAAGCCCTTTGACGCGCTTTGAGCGCGGCATCCAGCTCCTTGTGAATTTGCCCGGCCGAAACAATGGCCCCGTTATCGCGGTAATGCGATCCGTTGAGAAGATGGGGTTCAAACACGCCGGGAATCGACGTGGTCGCCATGGCGCCGTCCATAAGCGGCGTGCTGCCGTTGACCAGCGGAATTTTCAGCGCACTGACGTCGAACAGGTCGCCATGCAGGCAACCCAGAAGTTCATCGCGCTTTTTGGTCATGTTATGCGCGCTCACCAGAAGTGAAATCGGCAATTCACCCATGGTACGTTCGCCGAAATGCATCTCCAGCATCCTGCGCAGGATGGCGTGATTGTAATGATCGACCAGAAAGTTCCTGCCCAGGCTTCTATTAATGATCTGGTTGCGGACCAGATTGCTGGACGGTCTATCATATCCATGGAACAGGCATAGGTGCTGTACATCAGGCGCGCGGCCGGCGCATCGGCAGCAAGCGATTCAGCGTTGAGCCCGCCCATGGATGAACCGCTCAGGACATCAACAAGGGACCGGAAGGGGCGCTGGATTTTAGCTTCGATATAAGCCGCGTAAAAAGAGCCCAGCAGGCCCCAGGGACCACCGCTGTCGAAATACGCGTTATAGGCGACATATGTGCCACGGCTCATGCACCCCTATAGTCCGCGAGATTCGGGTTCCATTACAACCGGCAGCGCAGCAAAGTGAAGGTTTAACGGCGCTCGTCGCCAAGGACCCCACCCGTCAGGGCATGGACCGTGCGCTTGAGGGTCTTCATGAAATCGTTCTGCTGGGTGTGCTTGCGGTCGCGGTTGGACACAAGGATATGGCACAGCTCATCGAACTGGGTTTTGTTGTCTTCCAGGATGATATGCGCAAAACGTTCCAGCCGGGCCATATTTTCAGGCGTGGCATCGTCAATATCGACGGACGGCAGGGATTCGCCCGGAATGGGCACCAGCATGGACCGGTTGAACATGAACAGGTCGCGGCCCAGTTCCTTGCCGAAAGATTCCATCATCGCGCTTTCGGAGGCATGGAAGAAAATATTGATCAGCGGCAAATCGTTGGCCGGGTCAACGACTCCCAGCGCGCCAAACCGGTTCCATTCGTCCTTATGAATGGGGCGGTTGGTAATGCCGGTACCAAGACAGACCATGATCGGCTGGTAATCTTCCGGCACGTGCGGCTTGATCGCGCCCTGATACGAAATACACGGGTTATCAAAGATCGACCCGTCAATCGCGTGCACGGTGCGCCATGTGCCGTTATTCGGGTCATAGGCGGAAAAATCATGACACGGGAAATATGTGGGCGCGGCGGCCGATGCCATCACCGCGTCGTACAGCGTCACGTCCAGCGGCTTGGCCGTTGTGGGGTTGTAGGCAGGCGATTTGATATTTTTAAGCCACATGGCAGAGCCGCCCACGCGTCCCTCGCGGTCTTCACCGCCAAGGGAATAACAGGGGATGACCAGCGATGTAACGGAATCGCCCAGCTTGGCATCCCCGTAAAGCGCATACAGCGCCTTGGCCAGATGGCGTGCGCTGTAATGGCCATGGCGCATCATCTGCGAGAGTTTGGTGATTTTGACGGTACGGTTGTTGAAGTCATGCAGCAATCCGCGGAATTCACGGAAGCGGTCATACGGGAAGATCGATGCGCCTTCGCGTTCGTAAAACCGGATCATGTGCTTGGCCTTGTATTGCGGCTCAAACGGGCGGCGGCGGTGCGGACGGGTCAGGGCGGCATTCAGGATGGAACCCGTGGACGGGCCGGTGAAAAGATCAACCATTTCGGCCATGCCAAGGCCTGTGCGGCTTTCGATAGCCGCCATGATGTGCGCCGGGACTAACCCGCGCATGCCCCCGCCATAGGTGAAAAGAGCGATGAAGGTATTCGTGCTCACGCCACTATTCTACAGTTTTTGCGAGTGTTTGTAAGGGTTTGTCATTGGTGCCGCGCAGCAGCGTTTAACCCTTTGTAAAGGTCACGCCGATTGCAGGCGCTTCCAAAGGTTTTCGCAATCCGCAGACATGCCCGCATTGCGGCGGATGATCAGGATTTCAAGGTCAAGGCGGTAGCGCTTGGGCAGGGCCGGGACCAGGAATTCCGCGGCCAGATCATCCTCGATCAAAGACTCCGGCAGAAACGCGATGCCGAAACCGGCAACCGCCATGGCGCGTAAAACTTCTGATGACGGGCTTTCAAACACCGTATCCATCTGGCGGCGGTGATGGGGCAGATCGTGGATCATGCCTTCAACGCAGCGGCCAAGGAACGACCCCGGTGCATACGCAAGCAGCCCTGCCTGCGTGCCGATCAGGCGCTTGGCCATAACGGGAATCATCTGGTCGGTGCCAAGGCGGATGGATTGCAGGCCCGATACATCACCGAACGGCACCATGTTGGCCGATGTGTGGACCATCGCGAAATCCGCAAGCCCGTCGCGCAGATCCGATACGCATTGTTCAATACGCTGGCCCGTCAGACGCACGGTTAAATCAGGCTGCGCACGCGTGCAGTCTTTCCACCACATGGGAAAAAAGCTGATGGCAAGCGTGTGCGAGATGACAATACGTACCGGGTTTTGCAGGGCGGACGACGCGCTGCGCGTGTCTTCGACGGCCTTGGCGACGGACCGGCTGATCTGTTCGGCGTGGACCATGAATCGTTCGCCCGCAGGCGTAAGATCGACAGGCGTAACCGTACGATCGAACAAGGGCGCACCCACGCGTTCCTCGATCGCCATGATGCGGCGGGAGAAGGCAGGCTGCGTGATATGGCGCAAATCCGCCGCGCGGCGGAAGGATCCGGTACGGGCAAGGGCCAGGAAATCTTCAATTTCAGTCAATTCCATGACCTGAATTTACCAAGGCATTCCGTGGCTTTCAAGTTTATAATGCAAAATTTGCATTGCACATAGAAACAAAGAATTATCGGAAACGACCCGTCTTCAGGCAATCTGCCTCTCAAGCAAAAACAATTCGTAATAGAGGCGACTACCCCATGAGCAACGCACCCCAGTTTGTCACTGCCCGCCCGTTTGAAGCCGGCGATCTTTGCCGCCTCGTGGCCTGGGCCGGTATCGCGACGCCTGAGTTTCTCAGCAACCAGGACAAAATCGGTTCGTCCGAGCGTTTTATTGAACGCGCCTCTGATGAATACACCGCCGTCTGCTACAGCAACGACAGCGATTGCCGCACGTCCGGCCGCCTTGTTGTCGGACCCATTGCCGCTCTGCGCCAGACCTTCGGCCAGCGCGCTGAAGTGGTTTACGTTGATCCCTCGATGCGCGAAGACGCCGTACTGGCCCGCGACATTGAAAGACTGATTTCATCTTCGTCACAGCTTCGTGGTTCTGCCCCCAGACTCGTCGCTGTGGCGTAATAAAAAAGGGCCCCAAAAGAGGGCCCAAAAAGAAACCGGACCTTTCGGTCCGGCGAGTTGAACAGGGAGGTTTCACGTCTAGAGACGTAAAGCCGACAACGAGGTCGGCGAGGACTGTTTACTGCTTCGCCCACGCCCGCACCACTAAATAATCTGCCAAAAACAACACGCCAGATATGCATAAACTGCATGGCTTAGATTATTTAATATTATCAATAATTTAGATTAAAGGGCGTCGCCGCCGACTTCCTGCATCATAAAGTCACGGAACACTTGTATGCGGGTGGAATTGCGCCGTTCCTGCGGGTAAACGAAGAAAATCGGCACTTCCGGGGCTGGATACTGGTCCAGGATGATTTCCATGTTCGGGTGGTTCACCACCATGAAATCAGGCAGGCACGCAATGCCCGCACCCTGTTCGACCGTCGCCAGAATCGCTTCCATCGAATTCATCAGCATCACATTCGATGCGCTCTCCTTGTCGACATTCGCGATCTGGAAGATCCAGTCGGTATGCGCATGCGGTACCGCAACGCCAGCCGGGTATCCCACCAGCCAGTGCTTTTTCAGATCTGCCGCCGTCTTGGGCGCGGGGTGGTCTTTTAAATACGAGCGCGCCGCGCACAGGTGGAATTTGATATGCGCCAGTTTGCGCTTGATCAGATCCGGTTGGTCGGGTTCGTACAAACGCACGGCGGCGTCGGCTTCGCGCATGCCAAGGTTCAGGATGCGGTCATCTAATATAAGGGTGATGCGCATCTTCGGATATTTGCGGCGAAACGCATCGATACGCGGCGCAAGCCAGCTGGAACCGATGAAGGTCGGTACGGTGATTTTGATCGGGCCTTCCGGCGCGGATTTGGTATCGGAAATGCGCCCCTCAAGCAGGGCCAGTTTCTCGTACACATCCTTGGTCGCCTTGAGCAGCAGGTCGCCCTGTTCCGTCAAAAGCAGGCCCCGCGCATGGCGATGGAAAAGCGGGACGCTTAAGGATTCTTCAAGCGCGCTGATCTGGCGGCTGATGGCGGATTGCGAAAGATTAAGGGCTTCACACGCGCGGGTAAAACTGCCGGCTTCGGCAACGGCGTGGAAAATACGGAGCTTGTCCCAGTTCAGATTCAAAATTTAGGCCCTTGGGTCTGGAATTGGGGCCACATTGTCATGAACCCGGCGCTACGACAAGGCACGATCCCAGATGCGCGCAGGCCGAATTCGCCTGGCCCTGGTCATACCCCTGAAGACGGGCACGGAAGATCATGCCGGCCTGTGTGTTCTGCGGAACGATGACCGGCTGGCCGCCCTGTAATGTGGATGGCAGGCGCGACTGCGCGGTGCGCAGCGCCTGATCGGTCATGGCGCGGCTCGGGAAGGCGCCAACCTGGATGGACCACCCGCGGGGCTGGTTGCTGGCGATCTGCTGGGGCGGGATGCTGCCGGCCTGCGCGGCAGGAACGCGCAATTGCATGACCGTGCGGGCGGCGGATGCCGGGGTGGTGGGCGTATGGGTGATCTTGGCACCTGCAGCCGGTGCAACGGCCGCCTGCACCGGAAGTGACGGCTGCGGCGTGCGGATGATTTCAAGGGCCGGGCGCTGCGCTGGTATCGGTACGGATGCGGTTTTAACGCTGGGGGCGGCCTGTGAGACGGCGGCGTTTACGGCATTCTGCTGTTGCGCCTGATCGATCATCGCGGTGATGCGGCGGCCATCGTCCGGTGTATATGCGGCATCGTCTTCGGCGATATCGGTTTCCTGTACCTGCATCGTGACATCCGCAATCGCGGCGGCTTCGTCCACCGCGGTGGGCAGCGGGATGGGCAGGGCGGTGTTGTTGACCGCGACCTGTGTGCCCGATGTGCGGCGGCGGTCCAGTTCGGCAAAGCCGGCGTTCAGGATCTGCACCATGTTGTTATTGCGTGAGCGCCAGGTCTGACCGCCGAAGACGACACCGACCAGGCGGCGGCCATCCTGTTTTGCCGATGCGACCAGGTTGAAACCCGATGCGTTGATGTAACCGGTCTTGATACCGTCCAGACCCGGGTACTCACCCAGCAGGCGGTTATGGTTGGGAAGGACCGTGCCCTTATATTCGAAATTGCGCACGCCGAAGTAGCGATAGTATTGCGGGTAGTCGCGCAGCAGAGCCATGGCAAGCTTGGCCATGTCGCGCGCCGTCGTCACCTGTTGCGGATCGGGCAGGCCCGATGCGTTACGGAATGTCGTGCGGGACATACCCAAAGCCTGCGCTTTTCGCGTCATTTTCGCGGAAAAACCGCGTTCCGTGCCGCCCAGTCTTTCCGCGACGGCCGCCGCGACATCGTTCGCTGATTTGGTGACCAGCATCTGGATGGCATCTTCGACTGCGACGCTTTTACCCACGGGGATGCCTATCTTGGACGGCGGCATCGATGCGGCGTGGGATGAAATGGTGATCCGGTCATTCATGCGCAGCTGCCCGGATTCAAGCGCGGCGAAGACCATATATAGAGTCATCATCTTGGTGAGCGATGCCGGATGGCGGATCGAGTCCGCCTGCCGCGCCATCAGAACTTCGCCGGTGGCGGCATCGACGACGATGGCCGAATAGGGTTTCGTGTTGACCGCTTTGGATGGTTTTTTGGACGAAGATTTGGCCTGCGCAGAATCAAGATTTGCGAATCCGAGAATCAGAGTCGTGAAAATCAGGCATACGAAAACCAAAAAACGGAAGGCGCGCGCATTTTTTTCCACGCAAGAATTCGTCGTGTTTTTGATGTGCACGTTTTGCATGTTAGCTTGGGTTTCGTTGAGTTTGAGAGATGTTGTGTTCTCTTCCAGTGTAAAAATTTTCAAAGGGCGTTGTCCATCTTTTTACACATGCACTCGACTCCTACACACATTTAGGTATCATTGTTGACTGTAATAGGAATTTGTCCTATTTTGTGCACTGCAACAATGGGGGTTTAACCATGAGTGAACTGTTGAAAGTCCTGGCCGCTGCTAAAAAGGCTGCCAAGAAAAAGACTGCTGCTAAGAAGCCGGCTGCTAAAAAAGCCAAAAAACCGGCTGCTAAAAAAGCCAAAAAACCGGCTGCTAAGAAGAAGCCGGCTGCTAAAAAAGTCGTGAAGAAAAAAACGGCTAAGAAATAACACTAACGGCGCTGAAGAGTTACTCTCCAGCGCCGTTTTCCCCCCTTTGTTCGTCCCGGAAAACGTCGTTATTTATAAGGAGCAGTAACAATGAAAACAGCGAAAAACACGGCCTTCAGCATGGATAAGTTTGCTGGTGGCGGTATGAAACAAGTCGAAGATATGATGTCGATTGGCAAAGAAACCACCGACGCGATGACCCAGTCCAGCAGCATTTTTGCCAAGGGCATGGAAGAAATGATGAAGGCGTGCATGTCTCACGCCCAGGCAGCCAGCGAAAAGAACGCCAATGTCTGGAAAACCCTGATGTCCTGCAAGACAATCAACGAATTTGCCGAAACCCAGAACCGCATTGCTCAGGAATCGTTTGAAGACGCCATGTCGGCGACCGCTCAGATGTCCGAGAAGGCTGTCAAAATGATGATGGATTGTATGGAACCCATCAACAAACAGGTTTCGAGCTCCATGAAAAAGGCCAACGTCACCGTTGCTGCCTAAGATAAACCACCGGTGATATGCCGGAAGGTATGAAAAAGCCCGCTTCTCGCGGGCTTTTTTCTGCCTTGGGATCTTTTATTTGCGGATGATGAGCAGGTCGTGGGTGACCACATCGCCGTTACCGCGGCGATACGCTTCGAATCGGGTCGTATCGACGATCTCAAGCCCCGCTGATTTGCACAACTGGACCACATAGGCGGTCGCATGCAGGTATTTGCAATAGACATGCGGTACCGGCAGGCGGCTATGGACCCGGCGCACCGTAACCGAACGCGGCGACTGCCCCACAATGCCGCCGAACCAGCGTTTGCCGTACAGATGCGATGTGGCGGGGGTCTCAAACGCCAGTGCGGCATACCCGCCGGTTTTCAGGTGCCGGATGATATGGTCCAGCACGTCTTCCGGGTGTTCGACGAATTCCATGACCCCGGCGGCGATAATCGCCTCGTAAGGGCCGGGCGGCATCAGGTCATGGCGCACATCGCACCGGAACAGGCGGTCGGCCACCCCCTTGATACGGCAGGCATCAAGCATGTTCTGCGACGCATCCACCCCGGTAATGTGCATGTCCGGGAAGCCCAGGCGGAACATGGTCGATGACAACCCGGTGCCGATACCGATATCCAGCAGGCGTTGCTGCTGGCGGCCGGAAAGCCGGGGGGCGAGAGCATCGTAAACCACCTCCGGCACGGCATAGTCGTAACGGGCAAGGTCGCGGTCATAGGCGTTGGCCCATCCGTCGAAATAGCGCTGAGGGCCTGATCGGGTCTTGAACATCGTGCTTTGATTCTACACCACTTGCGCCCACGCTGGGAGAGGTCTAAAACGACCCCGATTTCCAGTTTTTGCCAGTTTTTGTATGCAAGGGAGCACAAAGCAAATGTCGATCGTCGCCAACCGCCTCAACCGTATCAAACCGTCGCCCACCATCGCGGTAACCACCAAGGCCGCCGAACTCAAAGCCGCCGGCCGTGACGTGATCGGCCTCGGCGCAGGCGAACCTGACTTCGATACGCCTGACCATATCAAGGACGCCGCGATTGCCGCCATCAAGGCCGGCAAAACCAAATACACCGCCGTCGACGGCACGCCTGAACTGAAAAAAGCCATCGTCGAAAAATTCAAACGCGAAAACGAACTGACTTACACGACCGACCAGGTCAGCGTCGGTACGGGCGGAAAACAGATTCTTTTCAACGCGTTCATGGCATCGCTTAACGCGGGTGATGAAGTCATTATTCCTGCACCGTACTGGGTCAGCTACCCCGACATGGTCATGATGGCCGAAGGCACGCCTGTATTCGTTGAGTGCACGGCTGAAAACTTCTTCAAGATGAAGCCCGAACAACTGGAAGCGGCGATCACGCCGAAAACCAAATGGGTTATCTTCAACTCGCCGTCCAACCCGACCGGTGCTGCGTACACCAAGGAAGAGATCAAAGCCCTGACCGACGTGCTGGTGAAACACCCGCATGTCTGGATCATGACCGACGATATGTACGAACACCTGGTCTATGACGGTTTTAAATACTTCTCCGTGGCGCAGGTCGAACCCAAACTCTATGACCGCACCCTGACCACCAACGGCGTATCGAAATCCTTCGCCATGACCGGCTGGCGCATTGGCTATGCCGCGGGTCCCAAGACCCTGATCAAGGCCATGGCGGCGGTGCAGTCGCACTCCACCTCCAACCCGTCATCCATCTCGCAGGCCGCCGCACTGGCCGCGCTGAACGGCGACCTGTCCTTCCTGAAAGAACGCAACGCCGTATTCGTCCAGCGCCGCGACATGGTCGTCGATATGCTCAACCAGGCCGAAGGCATTTCCTGCCACAAGCCGGAAGGCGCTTTCTACGTCTACCCGTCCTGCGCGGGTTGCATCGGCAAGGTCACGCCGAAGGGTAACGTCATCAAGTCGGATGACGATTTCGTGACATATTTGCTGGAAGAAGAGGGCGTCGCCGCCGTCCAGGGTTCGGCCTTCGGCCTGTCCCCGCATTTCCGCATTTCGTATGCGACATCGACCGAAGCCCTGAAAGAAGCCTGCACGCGTATTATCCGCGCCTGCGCGCAACTGACCGGCAACAAGGCCGCCGCCTAAAATCAGTATCGGAACCATCGCTGGACCCGTCCGTTTGTTGTCAAAGACAAACGAAAGGATACCCATGACCGATACACGCGAATTTGAAGAACAGTTCTGGAAGGCCCTTAAATCCGACCGCACTATGATGCTCGGCCTGCACGGCGTGGATGATGGCCACGCCCGCCCGATGACGGCGATGCGCGACGATGTTGACGGGTATATCTATTTCTTCACATCAAACGACAGCGGCATCGTGCAGGGGCTGGACCAAAGCCACCGCGCCATTGCGACTTTTACTTCCAAGGGGCATGACATGTTTGCCAGTATCCACGGCACTGTGACATTGAGTGATGACCGCGCGGTTATTGACCGCCTGTGGAATCCGTTTATCGCAGCATGGTACACGGGCAAGGATGATCCGAAACTTGCATTGCTGCGTTTCGACGCGCAGGAAGCACAGATCTGGCGCGATGCTTCAAGCCTGATGGCAGGCATCAAGATGCTGATCGGTATCGATCCCAAGAAAGATTACAAAGACAAAGTCGCGCAGGTGCCGCTGCATAAAGACGCGGCGTAAGGCGCGCCTTACTTACGGCGTTCCAGAACGTACATCGCAAACGCCTTGAGCGTGGATGCGCGGCTGTCGAACACGTGCAGATGGCGGATGGCCTGGTGCACCAGCATTTCTGCGCGCATCTTGGCCTGTTCGCTGCCCATCGTGGTCACGAAGGTGGATTTACCGGCCTTCGTGTCCTTGCCCTGTTCCTTGCCGGTTTCAGCCGGGTCGCCTTCGACGTCCAGAATATCGTCCGTCACCTGGAAGGCGAGGCCAAGGTCGAACGCGTAATTACGCAGCGCCTTGCGCTGCTGTTCCGATGCCTTGCCCAGAATGGCACCGGCTTCGCATGCGAAAGACATCAGCATGCCCGTCTTCATACGTTGCAGACGGCTGATCTGGCCGACATCGAATTTCGATTTTTCGCCGATGAGGTCCAGCATCTGGCCGCCAACCATGCCGTTCAGGCCGGATGATTTGGCCAGCAGCGACGTGAGTTCACAGCGCACATGCGGATCTTCATGCGTTTCCGGCTCAGCCAGAATTTCAAACGCGTAAGTGAGAAGGGCGTCGCCCGCAAGGATGGCGGTCGCATCGTCATATTTCTTGTGTACCGACGGCATGCCGCGGCGCAGATCGGCGTTGTCCATCGCGGGAAGATCGTCATGCACCAGTGAATAGCAATGCACGAATTCCAGTGCAGCGGCGACGCGCTTGGCGCGCAGGTGGTCAACGCCGAACAGCTTGGCGGACTCGCACACCAGGAACGGGCGAATGCGTTTACCGCCGCCCAGCGTGGCGTAGCGCATGGCCTCAATCAGGCGGTTTTCAGGCTCCGACGTTTCGGGCAGCAATGTGCCGATCGTCGTGTTGATGCCGGATGCAATCTCGGCCATGGCTGTCTGGAGTTCCGGGGAAGCTTCGCGTGGTGAAGGCATGGCGCTATCGATTACTGTTCGGGGTTGAATGGTGTCGTGCCGGTCGGTTTACCGTCGGCGGATAATGAAATTTTCTCGACACGCAGTTTCGCATCTTTCAGGCGCTGTTCGCACAAGACCTTGAGATGCATGCCGCGTTCGTAAGCCTTGATCGAGTCTTCGAGCGACGAACTGCCGGATTCGAGTGTGCGCACAATCTGATCGAGTTCAGAAAGTGCATTTTCAAATGACATTTCGTCAATGTTTTCAACGGCTTTTGGCATCGGGTGCAAAGCCTAACCGTTTACCTTGGTTCCGTAAAGCCTGAAAAGAGAAGGCGGCCCCGCCAGCGCCAGAAATTACCTTAAATGCCAAGGCGTTAACCCTGCTTGACGCCGCTTGTACGGGTGATAACGATAACGCCTATGTCTGCGCATAAAACAGCCCTGATCTTCGGCGTCACCGGCCAGGATGGATCGTATCTGTCTGAACTCCTTCTATCCCGGGGGTACCGGGTGCACGGCGTGGTACGCCGCAGCTCGGTCGATAACCGCACCCGCCTGTCGTCCTTCATGGGCCAGATGACCCTGCATGACGGGGATCTTGCCGATGCCGGGTCGATCTGGCGCATTATCGCCGCCGTAAAGCCGGATGAAATCTACAATCTGGCAGCGCAAACCCATGTCGCCGTCAGCTTTGACGAACCCGAACACACCTCTGATATCAACGCACTGGGCGTAACCCGCATCCTTGAGGCTGTGCGCACGCTTGCACCCCGCGCCCGTTTCTATCAGGCATCGACATCCGAATTATTCGGGCAAGGAGGTGGCGACCTGAACGAGGAATCGCCCATGCTGCCCGCGAGCCCCTACGGCGCGGCCAAGCTCTATGCCTTCAACATGGTGCGCATTTATCGCAAGGCTTACGGCCTCTTCGCGTGTAACGGCATCCTGTTCAACCACGAATCCCCGCGCCGGGGCGGCGATTTTGTCACCGCCAAGATCGCTAATTTCGCAAAGACCCTGCGCAACGGTACATGGGACGGCCAGCCATTGACGCTGGGCAACCTTGACGCCGCCCGCGACTGGGGCCACGCCCGCGACTACGCGCAAGGCATGTGGCAGATGCTGCAGGCCGACCAGCCCGACGATTTCGTGCTGGCGACCGGCGTATCCAAATCCGTGCGCGATTTTGTAAACGCGGCCATCCCCGGTCTGGTCTGGTCAGGGCAGGGCAAAGATGAAACCGCCAGCCAGAGTGATGGCCGGTTGATCGTGAAAATTGATACGGCTTTATTTCGCCCCATCGATGTCCCAGCCCTGCGTGGGGATTCCGCCAAGGCGCGTGTGGCGCTGGGCTGGACACCGCAGACCGACTTTGGGGCGCTGGTCGATGAAATGGTCGGCTGACCCCATACTTTTGCGGTGCCCGGCGTGATCTTTACTTTTAAAATCGTCTTATTAAGGTGAAGTCCTGCATTCAAGGATGAGCAATATGGCACTCATGGGGGGATCGCGTATTTGGGTGGCGGGTTCGCGCGGCATGGCCGGTGCGGCCATCACCCGCGCCTTGGGCGCCAAAGGCATCAAAACCATTGATGATCCATCACGTGAGAAACTTGATTTAAGATGTCAGGAAGACGTGGAAAAATGGATTCGTTCAAAGCGACCGGATGTCATCTATCTTGCCGCCGCCCGCGTCGGCGGCATTGTCGATAATGCCGAGCATCCGGCTGATTTCATCACCGACAATCTGCAGATTGAAACCAATGTCATCACCGCCGCCGCCAAGGCGCGCGTGGGTAAGCTGGTTTTCCTTGGCTCAAGCTGCATCTACCCGCGCATGGCCCCGCAGCCGATGCGCGAAGAGGACCTGATGACCGGCCCGCTGGAAGACACCAACCGCGCCTATGCCATCGCCAAGCTTGCGGGGCTTGAACTGGTGCGGGCTTATCGCCAGCAATACGGCTGTGACTTTATCTCCGTCCTGCCGTGCAACCTTTACGGCCCGGGCGATACCTATAACGCGCATCGCAGCCATGTTATCCCGGCGCTGATGCTTAAAATTCGTGCGGCGATGGAAACCGACCAGTCCCATACCTCGCATATCAAGGTCTGGGGCACCGGCAATGCCCGCCGCGAATTCATGCATGTCGATGACATGGCCGATGCCGTCGTGCACCTGGCGGGTACCTATAGCGGCGCGTCACCGGTGAATATCGGCACGGGGGAAGAGATCAGCATCCGCGACCTGACCCATATGCTGTGCGAAATTGCCGGGTATAAGGGTGCCATTGTCTTTGATACATCCAAACCCGACGGCGCACCGCGCAAGATTCTGGATTGCACCCGCCTGTACGCGACGGGCTGGCAGTATAAAATCACACTGAAGCAGGGGCTGGACGCGGTATGGCAGGATTACCTGACCACCGCGCATCAGACGCATCACCCGCGCAAACGCACGGCGTAAGCGTTCTTTTAAAAACGATGTTACTTCTTGGCCGCTTTTTTCGGGGCTTCGTCGACAACCGGCTTCTGGCCGCCAGCCGCCGGGCGTGAACCGCCGCGGTTGTATTCAAGCTGGGCACGGTTCAGCTGGAAACCAAGGGTGATCGTGTATTGCGGGCCCTTGGTGATGTCGTCCATTGGGATGGTCTGGGTGATTTTTTCGGCATGGTCCAGATCATCGACCTGCGGCTTGAAGCGCATGGCGGTTGCCATGATTTTCTTGTCGATCATCTTGCCGGCCGGGTCCATGACCGCGACGAAATACGGGAAGGTCATGAAGGCTTCCAGGTCCTTGCGGCCTTCGTAACGGCCTTTGTCGGAGATGCGGCCCTGCATGATCATGTCGACGTCAACGACGACGCCGTCTTTCGTGTAGTCACAGCCGCCCTTGATATCAACCAGTGATGCGCGTGCGACCATGGTGCCGGTGGGCTTGCCTTCCGGATCGTCGAAATAGGTGATGGATTTGGTGTCCGGCAGAACTTCAACAGCCGGGCATTCTTTCGGCGCGTTGGCCGGGGCCGGGTTTGCAGACTTGGCAGCAGAGGCGATGGCCGACGGTGCGGTGTCTTCGGCCGTGACGGCTTCAACCGGGACGGCGGGCGGGGTCGGGTTGTCGGACGTGCCCATGACCGAGGACATTTCCTTGGCCTCAGCGGCGGACGTGGCCGGGGCCGGTGCAGGCGTGGCGGCAGCCGGCGGCGGGGGCGCGTCTGACTCGCTGCCGGTCCATTTTTTGACGGTACCGCAGGCGGAAAGAGACAG
Organism: Micavibrio sp. UBA6145; assembly: GCA_002423205.1. Taxonomy (GTDB): domain Bacteria; phylum Pseudomonadota; class Alphaproteobacteria; order Micavibrionales; family UBA1664; genus UBA6145. Next base: position 151,189 of record DIUZ01000002.1, read on the forward strand.
GGCGGCGAAAGCAGCGGAGGCGAGCAGAAGGGTGCGCATGTGTAAAACCTGACCTTTAAAATAATGGCTTCAAGGGCGATAGAATCAGCCCGGTAGCATTTCAACAGAGTCTGCCTTATGTTGCGCGCATGGACAAGATGGACATGACCCTCCTTTTGGCCGCACCCCGGGGCTTTTGCGCCGGTGTGGACCGGGCCATTCAGATCGTAGAGCGGGCTTTGGAGCGCTTTGGCGCCCCGGTCTATGTCCGTCACGAAATTGTGCATAACAAATACGTGGTCGACGCCCTCCGGGACAAGGGGGCGGTTTTCGTCGAAGAACTTTCCGAAATCCCGGGCGAGCACACCGACCGCCCGGTCGTATTTTCGGCCCATGGCGTGGCTAAATCCGTCCATGACGATGCCAAGGGCCGCAATATGTTCGCCATCGATGCGACATGCCCGCTGGTCACCAAGGTCCATAACGAAGCCCAGCGCCACTGGCGCGAGGGGCGTAAGGTCATCCTGATCGGCCATGCCGGCCACCCTGAAGTGTTCGGCACGATGGGCCAGTTGCCGGAGGGCGCGGTCATTCTGGTTGAAAACATCGCCGACGTCGAAAAACTGACCATCAGCGACGATACCGCGCTGGCCTATGCCACGCAGACGACCCTGTCGGTCGATGACACGGCGGAGGTGATTGAGGCCTTGAAAAAGAAATTCCCCAAAATCGCCGGTCCGGGCCGCGAAGACATCTGCTACGCCACCACCAACCGCCAGGAAGCGGTCAAGGCCATCGCGCCCAAAATCGACGCGCTGCTGGTCATCGGTGCGCCCAACTCGTCCAATTCCAACCGCCTTGTCGAGGTCGCTAAAAACTATGGCTGCCCGCAGGCCATGCTGATCCAGCGTGCTGCCGATATTGACTGGAACTGGCTGGGTGCGGCGAAAATCGTCGGCCTGACCGCCGGCGCATCCGCCCCCGACGTTCTGGTCGATGAAGTGGTGGAGGCGTTTAAACAGCGTTTCAACATCAAGCTGGACGTCGTCACGATCCGCGAGGAAAACGTCACTTTCCGGCTTCCGCGCCAGTTGGAAGTTGCTTAACGTCCACATATGGCCGTTTACACCCGCATCGATGCAGACGAGGTAAAGGCGTTCCTTCGCATATGCGATGTGGGCGAATATATCGGCCATGACGGCATCACGCAGGGCGTCGAAAACACCAATTACCTTCTCGCCACGACCAGGGGCCGTTTCATCCTGACGCTGGTGGAAAAACGCACCGCACCTGCCGATCTGCCGTTTATCTTTTCCTACATGACGCATCTGGCCGCCGCCGGCATGCCGGTGCCCAACGTGCTGGCACAGGGCATCATCCTTGAAAAGCCTGCCGCCATCATCGAATTCCTGGAAGGCAAGGCGATCATCGGCATGGAAACATTGCCCCAGCACTGCGCACAGATCGGCGCGGCGCTGGCGCAGATGCACCGCGCATCCGAAAGTTTCACCATGACGCGCGAAAACCCCGTCGGCATCGAACAATGGGACACGCTGTTCAACGCGGTGAAACCTGAAATCAATTCCGACACGGCCGCCGCGATTGATCGTGCGCTGGCTGAATCGCGCCGCGCCAACTGGTCGAAACTGCCCGCGGGTGCCATTCACGCCGATCTGTTCCGCGATAACGCGTTCTTCAAAAACGGCAGTCTTAGCGGCATTATCGATTTCTATTTCGCCTGCACCGCGCCTTATGTGTACGACCTTGCGATCACCGTGAATGCATGGTGTTTCGACCGCGAAAACAAACCGCGCGCGGAACTGGTGGCGGCACTGGTCAATGCGTATCAGCAGATCCGCCCATTAAGCGATGACGAGAAAAATGCATTTCCGCATCTGCGCCGCACGGCGGCTTTACGCATTCTCATGACACGTTTATACGATTGGTTCTTCACGGCGCCGGGGGCGCAGGTCACGCGCCACAACCCGATGGAATATCTCGCCAAACTCGAATGCAGGTATCAATGGCTGTAGAAATATTTACCGACGGTGCCTGTTCCGGCAACCCCGGACCCGGCGGCTGGGGCGTATTGCTGCGCTTTAATGGCACCGAAAAAACCTTAAGCGGCGGTGAGGCGCTGACAACCAACAACCGCATGGAATTGATGGCCGCCATTTCCGGCCTTGAGGCTCTCAAAAAACCCTGCGACGTCACCCTGTATACCGACAGCAAATACGTCATGGACGGCATAACCAAGTATATGCCCAACTGGATTGCCAAAGGCTGGAAGACGGCGGACCGCAAGGACGTGAAGAATCAGGACCTCTGGCAACGACTCAACGCGGCCATCGCGCCACATAAAGTGCGCTGGGAATGGGTCAAAGGCCATGCGGGCCACGCGGAAAACGAATTGGTCGACGAACTCGCGCGCAACGCCGTTCCAAAGCCTTAGCCGACATTATCCACAGGGCACCGCGCAGATTCTTTAGGGATTCAGATTCCGTTAAGGGTTTGGGCGCGATCCTTTGTTCAAGGGCAAAAGCCTGACGAACAAAGGAGGCTACCAATGACCACCACTTTGTTACCGCGCACCAGAACGATAGCGCACACATCCACCATCCTGCCGTGCCTGCCGGAAAATGTCGGCCCCGCCGAGCGCGATATTTACTTCGGTTTCATCCGCGCCCTGCGTGAAGGCTCGTCCCGCCGCATGGAAGTCCGCATCATGACCGCCATCCACCGCGCCGCCGATGTCACCGACAATTCAGACGCCTATGTCAGCCGCACGCTGGTCGATATGGGGCTTATGGCACCCCGCCTGGCATTCCCCGGCGACTTCCTGGACCATGTGGACGCAACGCTGGTCCGTGGCCGCCCCTTACGCACCATTCCGGCATCCTACACCGCGCTGGCCCACCACTGGGCCGCGATTGGCGAAGATTTGTACGCCCTAAGCGACTTCCGCAAGGGCCGCGAACAACCGGGCAGCCATTACATCCACGCATAAGGTTTTTTCTCCTCCCCCAGAGTGCACTTAAAACCCGCCCAAGGAATGGCCGTCCCCCGGCTTTTCTTTGGGTGTTGGTTTATGGTACTTTTAAGATATGCCGTACAAGTTCGACAAACTCAGCGTTCTGGTCGTCGAGGACAATGCCCCGATGCTGGAGGTTGTCGTCAATTCCCTGAAACTGCTGGGCGTAGGCAAGGTCTTTCAGGCCCGCAACGGCGATGCCGGGTATCAGGTATTTCTGAAAGAGCGCCCGGACGTCGTCATCACCGACTGGGAAATGGAACCGGTCGACGGTCTTGAACTGGTCGAATGGATGCGCCGCCATGCATCATCCCCCAAACGAAACGTGCCCGTCATCATGATGACGGGGTACGCCGCAACCGCCCGCGTGGCCGCCGCGCGTGATCAGGGCGTCACCGAATTTCTGGTCAAACCATTCACCGCCAACGAACTGGCCAGACGCATCGCCTACGTGATTGATGCGCCGCGCGACTTCGTCGAAACCAACGAATTTTTCGGCCCCGATCGCCGCCGCCGCAAAGGCCATGAACACAGCGACGAACGCCGCAAGGAAGACGACGAATAATGGCAAAAAAAGATAAATACGGCCCGCGCGAAACCCTGCCACGCTACTTCAAGGCGGATTTCGAGCTGCAGCAGAAAGTCGGCACCGGCCAACTGGACGCGACAGCCGTGGCGCGGGTGCAGGACTATCTCGACAAGGTCGATATCGACGTCACGCCCGATCTGCGCGCGTCGATGGATGTCATTGCCGCCAATCTGGATGAAGCCCGCGCCTTGTCTTACGACCGCGAACAGTTTTTGCCCGTCATCTCGCGCGAGCTGATGAACATCAAGGCGATGTCAGGCATGTTCCGCCAGATGATGGTCTGCCGCGTATCGGCATTCGTCCTGACGTTTCTGGAAGACATCAAAAAAGTCGATAACGATGTGCTGGGGATTCTGACCGTGTACCTGAATGTCGTGCGCAGCCTGATGGACCGCAAGATCACGGATGACACCAACGCGCACGGACAGGCATTCCTTCAGGAAATCCGCGCCGCCTGCAAACGCTACTACGACAAACAGTCGGCAGCGGTTAAAGGGTAATCAATTAATCGTTAAACGGACCGTCGATGATCGGGCGCATGCGGCGCTCCGACGGGACGAACATGTTCGGCTGCTGCGCGGCGGGCAGGGGCTGGGCTGTAGCGCCGTCGACAGGCTGGCCGTCGGCACCGAACAGGCGGTTGAACACGCCGCCCAGATTGTTGGAGATGGCGGTGCCAAGGCCAACCGCATACGGGTCTTCATTGGTCAGTGCGGTAATCGGCCGGCCCTGCTGGGCGGCGGCGGCTACCTGGCGGAAGATATCGGCGGGCGCGTTGCCACCGTATTGTTTGTTCATTCTCTGGTTGTTGTCATACCCGACCCAGACTGCAGCCGTAATGACGGGTGAAATACCCATGAACCATGTGTCGCGGTAATCCGACGACGTGCCGGTTTTGCCCGCCACCATGAACCCGGGATAGGCACGGCCGCCGGTGCCGCGTGTGACGACTTCCTGCATCATCGCCAGAAGCTTACGGCATGCGCTGGCGTCAAGCACCGGTGCTTCTTCAACGGCCTCGTGGCGATACAGAATGTCGTCATTACCGTCGCGGATGCTGACAATGCCGTAAGGCACGGTCGGCACGCCGTAATTGGCAATCGTATTATACGCGGTCGTCATTTCCAGTGCGGTGACCTCGGATGCGCCCAGCGCAAGGCTGGGGGTCGGCATCAGGTCGGACACGATACCCGCGCGCTGCGCCACATCGACAACCGCGCCAATGCCCACATGGGACGCAAGATTGACCGTGGCGGTGTTGAGCGACAGGGCGAAGGCCGATGTCATCGGCACTTCGCCGTGATACTGGCCGTCGTGGTTGGTCGGGGTATAGCCGCCGATATTGATCGGGGCGTCCAGAATCGGGTCGCCCGGCTGCACGCCTTTTTCAAGCGCCGCCAGATAGACGAAGGCCTTGAACGCCGAACCCGGCTGGCGCATCGCCTGTGTTGCGCGGTTGAATTGTGAATCGCGGTAATTGCGCCCGCCCAGCATCGCGCGGATGGCGCCGTCACGGTCCATGGCGACGACGGCGACCTGCGGCTGCTTGGCCGTATCGACTTTAAAGAATTGTTCGATGGATGATTTTGCGGCGTCAGATGTCGCGCGCTGCAGTTTGGAATCCAGCGTGGTGACGATGACAAGATCAGCGCCCGAAACACCGATCAGGTCATTGGCGCGGTCCAGCACCCAGTCGGTGAAATACCGGCTGCCCATGTTGCTGTCATGCAGGTTGATGGGCTTGCGCGGCGGTACCGGGCGGCCACTGGCCTGTTTCTCTTCTTTCTTGGTCTCAAGGAAGCCCGCATCTTCCATCGCGTCCAGAACCATGTTCATGCGGTTCAATGCTGCATCCGGGTTATTGTCGGGCGAAAGCCGGGCCGGGGCCTTAAGCAGACCGGCCAGCATGGCGGATTCCTCAAGCGTCAGCTGCGTCGCCGGCTTGTCGAAATACACACGCGCGGCGGCATCAATGCCGTAAGCGCCGGAACCGAAATAAACCCGGTTCAGATACGCGGTCAGAATTTCTTCCTTGGTGTATTTGGTCTCAAGCCAGACGGCCAGAATGGCTTCCTGGATCTTGCGCTTGAACGTACGTTCCGGTTTCAGGAACAGGTTTTTGGCAAGCTGCTGCGTGATCGTCGATCCGCCCTGGACGACGCGGCCGCTGGTGAAGTTGGTGACGGCCGCGCGCAGCAGACCGATCGGGTCGACACCGAAATGGTAATGGAAGCGGCGGTCTTCAATCGCCATGACGGCGTTGCCGACATGCGGGGGCAGATCCTGCACGCGCACACGGTTGCCCGACGTCTCGCCGTAAGTGGCCAGCACGGTCTGTCCGTCATTGGCCAGAACCACGACCGAGCGTTTGCGTTCAAAGTTGGATTTTTTAGTCAGGGCGATCAGGTCTTTGCCATACCACAGCAACACACCCGACAGGACAATCCCGCCCCAGATGGCAAGCACGAACATCCATTTGAAAGCAGTGCCAAGCAAACCGCTGCGCGGGTTGCTGTCATCATCAAAATCGGAACGGGATCGTCTGGCCATGGCTGGCGCTTAACATGATGAAATTATAAGGCAAAAACAAGGCCTTTTCAGAGCAGGCGGGGCAAAACCAGCGGAATGGCGGCAATCGCCACGATGGTCGATACCAGCACCAGCATCGCGGCGTCCCGGATCGGGGCGTTATTGGCCGCCGCATAGGCGGGAAGGTTGGCAGCAACCGGGGCCATGGACAGGACAAGGATCAGCTTGTGGACATCCGCCCCGAACAGGCCCGGATCAAGGACGGCAAAGGCCAGCGCCGCCAGCGGCCACAGCAAAAACTTGCCGGTAAAGGCGATGGCGGACAGGCGCGGGTTCACGGCAAACCCCCTGGCCTGCGCCAGCGCGATACCCGCGATCATCATGCCGACCACGACATACGCGCCCTTGCACAGATCCCATAATTTGATGGCCGGTGCGGGCAGGCCGATATGCAAGGCTGCGAATATCAGACCAATGATCAGCGCATATAAAACCGGCAACCCCGCCACGCGTTTGAATGCATCCCGCGACGACAATTGCCCGCGGGCTACAAAGTAAAAACCAACGCTGGTCTCAAACACGACCACACCAAGATTGGCCAGAAAATATGTGCCCGCCGCTTCCGGCCCGAACAGCGCCAGCGCAATGGGCAGGCCGAAATAGCCGGTATTGCCCGAACCGCATGCCACGGGCAGCAACCCAGCCTCGCTCCGGCCCACAAATTTGACGCCCACGGCGTAACTGGCCAGGCCAATGACGGCGGCAATAATGAATGTGCATACCGGCAGCAGGATAAGGGCAGGGGTGAAATTCAGCTGTGCCGCAGACCCGAACGCCACCAGCGGCGTAATCGCGTAAATCGCAAGCGTGGCGACGGATTTAAGATCGATGTTTTGAAGTTTGCCGATGATAAAGCCCAGCAGGACAAGCGCGGCCAGCGGGATGCAGGTCGAAAACAGCAAACCCGTCATATCATCAGCCACGCAGCCAGGCCCAGGAACGACAGGAAGCCGATGCAGTCTGTCACCGTCGTCAGGAACACGGCAGACGCCAGCGCCGGGTCGATCTTCATTTTTTCAAGCACCAGCGGAATAAGAATACCGAACAGACCCGCCGCGATCAGGTTGATGACCATCGCAAGTCCAATGACGACGCCCAGCAAATGGCTGTCGAACCACCACATGGCGATACCGCCGGTGATAAGGGCGAAGGCGGTGCCGTTCAGGAAACCGACGGCTGTTTCCTTGACGATCATGCGGGTCATGTTGGTGCGGGACAATTCCTTCATTGCAAGTGCGCGCACGGCCACGGTCAGTGTCTGCGTACCCGCATTGCCGCCCATGCCCGCAACGATGGGCATCAGCACGGCCAGCGCCACGATCTTCTCGATAGTGACTTCGAACAGGCCCACGACGCTGGACGCCAGGAAGGCCGTACCAAGATTGATTGCCAGCCACCAGAACCGCGACACGGCGGTGGGGACAAGGCCTTTGTAAAGGTCGGAACCGCCTTCGACACCGCCGAGGCGCAGGATATCTTCCTGTGCCTCTTCGGTGATAACGCCGACCACGTCATCGACGGTGATCACACCGATGATGCGGTTGTTTTCATCGACCACGGGCGCGGATGTCAGTTCTTCACGCTGGAACAGGCGCGCGACGTCTTCCTGGTCGGTGGTGGCGCGAATGGGGTGAATGGCGTCCAGCGCCAGATCCTCGATCTTGGCCGAGCGGCGTGAACACAGAATACGGTTGAGCGGAATTTCACCGACAACGTGGTACATCGGGTCGATGACGAAAATGACGGTGAAATGCTCAGGCAGTTCATTAGCCGCTTCACGCATGTAATCGATGGTTTTACCGACGGTCCAGAAACGCGGGATGGATACCACGTCCTGGCTCATCAGACGTCCGGCGGAATCCTCGGGGAAGGTCAGGCCTTCTTCCAGCGCTTCGCGGTCGTCGGCGGATAGTTTCAGCAGAATCTGCTTCTGGACGCGCGGGGACAGGTCTTCGATCAGTTGCACGGCGTCGTCGGTTTCAAGCGATGCGATCAGCTTGGCAACGCGGCCCGGTGTCATTTCTTCCAGTGTCTGGCGCGCGAGTTCAGGTGCCAGCCATGAAAACACCTCGGCGGTGAAGACATGTGAAAAACGGTCGATCAGGAATGTGCGGTCTTCGGTCCCGATTTTAGACAGAAGCTCGGCAGAATCCGCAGGTGAAAGTTCTTCAAGAAAAACACGTACGTCATCATCGCGCCCGTCATCGAGCGCGGTCAGGATGCTTTCGATGGCCTCGTCCGAAAGCGACGATTCGACAACGATATCACCCTCTTGTGCCATGGGCTCGGTCGTCAGGTCGATAGGTGTGTCGTCGCTTGCGGGCGTGTCCGGATGGTTGTTGTCCGTACGCATGCCCTACTTATACGCGGGTCAGGGTTTAAGGCCAGAAAATATTAAGCAGGTCTTTCGGGAAGCTTTACGGGCGGTTGGCAAGGCGCACGAAATTGCCGCCCGGCTTCGGCCAGCATGACCGGCGGCTCAGGCAGCTGGGCAGGTCGCGGCTGGCGCGGATATGCATGTCGTCGTCCAGCGCCTGGAGAAAATAATACATTTCCCGCTTGCCGCGCTTGCCGGTGGCGGTTTCATTGCACGCGACGACGGTGATGTAATCATCCTGGGCGAAAATTGTGCATTCGCCGCGCGTGCCGTCTGTCCAGATCATGGAATCGCCGCGCACCAGTACATCAATCTTGAGGCTGGACCAATGGCCGCACGCGCCCGAGTAGCACATATCCGCGCGCGCCGGGGAGGCGGTCATAAAAGCCACAGCAAAAGCGCATACGGCAAGAAATCGGGTCATTGTGCGGTCTCCGGCGCTGCGGCGGGGGCAGGCTTTTTCAGGCGGTGAAAGAACATGCTGTGGTTCGGCCAGCAATTGGGCTTCGCAATGCAATCCTCGGGCAATTCATTGGCATACGTAATCTGGATGGATTGTTTGTTCACCTTGCGCAGGTAGAAATAGACAATCATTTCCTTGACGCGGTTGGTATTGGTGTTGCGCACGCGCGTGCATTTCAGGATGGACACTTTTGGGTCCTGCGCTACGACGTAACAGCGCTGGAATTCACTTTTATTCCAGATCAGGATGGATGCACCGACGGTAAAACTGCCATCATCCTTGGACGAATAATTCCCGCAAAGCCCTGACATACATTCCGCTGAATATGCGGGAAACGTAATAAACAGCAGGGCGATAGCGAGAATTAATCTTTTTCTCATGCAGTGTCACCGGACATGACCTGCGCACCCACCGCAGCCATGGCCGCCACGTTGACAAGGCCGCGCGGCGTAGCGGCCGACGTGACGATATGGACGGGGTTGGCAATACCCAGAAGGAACGGACCGACGGCGACACCCTCGGTCATGACCTTTACGGCGTTATACGTGATGTTCGCCGCTTCCACGGTCGGGAAAACGAGCAGATTGGCAGAACCCTTCATCGCCACGTTCGGCATGACCACTTTACGGATGTCTTCCGAAAGCGCGGCGTCGGCGTGCATTTCACCCTCAACCTGAAGCGATGGATCGCGGCGGCGCAATTCCTGCACAGCCATGCGCATTTTGATCGCGCTGGGGTGGTTGTGCGTACCGAAGTTGGAATGCGACACAAGCGCGATATTCGGCTCAACACCAAAACGGCGCATTTCTTCAGCCGCCAGCAGCGTCATTTCAACGATCTGGCCCACTGACGGGTTGGGGTTTACGTGTGTGTCACAGAAAAACACGGTGCGTTTTGATGTGATCAGGCCGACGCAGGCAGCGGCGGTTTCAACACCCGGACGCAGGCCGATAATGTCCTGCACGATTTTCATGTGTTCATGGTACTGGCCGATGACGCCGCAAATCATGGCATCGGCTTCACCGCGCTGAACCATCAGGGCGGCAATCACGGTCGGATTGGTACGCACAGCCAGCTTGGCAACGGCAGGGGTCACACCCTTGCGTTCCATGATCTGGTGGAACAGCGTCCAGTAATCGCGGTAACGCGGATCGTCTTCGGGATCGACCAGGTCGAAATCGCGGCCGGCCTGAAGGCGCAGGCGCAGTTTCTTGATACGCATCTCAACGACTTTTTCACGGCCGATCAGGATGGGGCGGGCCAGCTTGTCGTCGACCAGGGTTTGTGCCGCCTGCAATACGCGGTCTTCTTCGCCTTCGGCGTAGACGACCTTTTTGGCCGCGTCGCGTGAACGTGTGAACAGCGGCTGCATCAGCATGTTGGTGCGGTACGTATGCTGCGTCATGCGTGCGCGGTATGCGTCCCAGTCCGTGATCGGACGGGCGGCAACGCCGGTGGCGACAGCAGCCTTGGCAACGGCAATCGACACGTTGACGATCAAACGAGGATCGAACGGTTTCGGGATCAGGTATGCGGGCCCGAAGGTCAGGTCTTCGTCACCGTAAAGCGCCATGACTTCATGCGTGGCTTCTTCCATCGCAAGATCGGCAATGGCTTTGACGCAGGCGACTTTCATTTCTTCGTTGATGGCGGTCGCGCCGACATCAAGTGCGCCGCGGAACAGGAACGGGAAGCACAGGACGTTATTGACCTGGTTGGTGTAGTCGGAACGCCCGGTGCAGACGATGGCGTCGGGTTTAACCTTACGCACTTCTTCCGGCATGATTTCCGGCGTCGGGTTGGCCAGCGCCATGATCAGCGGTGCCTTGGCCATGGACGCGGCCATTTCAGGCTTCAGCACGCCGGGGCCGGACAGGCCCAGAAATACGTCGGCATCGGCAATCGCATCCGCTAGCGTGCGGGCATTGGTTTCGATGGCGAATTCGGCTTTGTATTTATCCATCCCTTCAGGGCGGCCCTTGTAGATGACGCCGTTTTTGTCGGTGACGGTGATGTTGTCGCGGGGCAGGCCCAGTTGGACCAGCATTTTGAGGCAGGCGAGGGCTGAAGCACCCGCGCCGGACGCCACAAGGCGAATCTCGCTCATCGGGCGGCCGGTCATGCGGATCCAGTTGGTGAAGGCCGCGCCGACGATGATGGCGGTGCCGTGCTGGTCGTCATGGAAGACCGGGATTTTCATGCGCTCGCGCAGGCGGCGCTCGATCTCAAAGCATTCCGGCGCTTTGAAGTCTTCAAGGTTGATGCCGCCAAAGGTTGGCTCCAGCGATGCAATGATATCGACCAGTTTGTCGACATCGGTCTCATCGATTTCGATGTCGAAAGAATCGATATCCGCGAATTTTTTGAACAGGGCCGACTTGCCCTCCATCACCGGCTTGGATGCCAGTGCGCCGATATTGCCAAGACCAAGGACGGCGGTACCGTTGGAAATAACGGCGACGAAGTTACCGCGGCTGGTGTAGTCGAGAGCCTTAAGGGGGTTGGCAGCGATTTCCTCGCACGCAGCGGCCACACCGGGGGAATACGCAAGGCTAAGATCGCGCTGCGTCGTCATCGGCTTCGTGACCTTGATGGCCAGTTTTCCGGGGGTGGGGTACTGGTGATATTCGAGGGCTGCGTCGCGCAGACTTTGGTCCATGAATCTGATCCTACGGGCTAAACAATGAGAACATATGATGGTGCGGTCGAAAAGACTTGAACTTTCACGGGTTGCCCCACAGCCACCTCAAGGCTGCGCGTCTACCATTTCGCCACGACCGCACGTCATATGTGTTTTGGCCCGGGAGCAGTAACAAATCCGCCCTTCGGTGGCAACTTGATTACACCGTGCATCGCATCATGGGAAGGAAAAAAGTTATGGCTTTAGAAACCGCGTCAGAATAAGTGAGCCCATTGGTCACAGGCTTATGGTTTAGTAACCTGCGCATGTGTCACGAATAAGACCGTTAAAAGGGTGAGATTGTTTACATAATGGAATTAGAGTGGAAGACATCACCGGCCCCGGTCGCCTATCCTGACGCCCTCGCGTTCATGGAAGGGCGGGTCGACGCCATTGCCAAACACGGCGGACGCCCTTGTGTCTGGCTGCTGGAACACCCGCCTTTGTACACGGGCGGTACATCCGCCAAAGACACCGATCTTTTGAATGCGCGCTTTCCTGTCTACGAGACCGGTCGCGGCGGTGAATACACCTATCACGGTCCGGGCCAGCGCGTGGCCTATGTTATGCGCAAACTGCCCGAAGCCGACGTGAAGAAATACATCTGGCAACTGGAAGAATGGATCATCCGCACGCTGGCGCGTTTCGACGTGAAAGGCGAACGCAGGGAGGGCCGCGTCGGCATCTGGGTCGTCAGCGGCAACACCGAAAACAAAATCGCCGCCATCGGTGTGCGCGTGCGCCACTGGACGGCCTTCCACGGCATTTCCATCAATGTCGATCCTGATCTGTCCCACTACACCGGCATCGTGCCCTGCGGCATCAATGATTACGGTGTGACGTCGCTTGCAGCGCTGGGAAAACGTGTTTCCATGGACGATCTGGACGCGGCGATGCGCGATACATTCACCGATGTTTTCGGTGCCGACGCGTAATCGGCCATGCGCAGCAAAACCTTGTTCAGGACCGTCTGCATCTGCCCGAATTTTTCCGGGTGTGCTTCCAGCCCGTCCAGGTAAAGCCCGCGGTTGATTTCAATCTGCACGCTTTCGCCGTTGCCGGTGCGGTGTGAAAATACGCGGGTAAGCTCAGCCCCAGCATAGGGTTTGTTGATGGCGATGCGCGATATGCCCGCATCACGAAACGCGTTTTCCAGCACATCCATGAATTCGCGCGAACAGCTTTGATGATGCTGGTTGCCCAGCACGATATCCGCCGGGATATGCGTGGGCATGGAATGCATATTCAGGTGATAGAACCGCCCAAAACGTGATTCCAGCTGCGCCGCGCCGATTTTCAGGGTCTGGTAATACGGGTCGTAATAATCCGCGATACGCCTTTGTACTTCCGCGCTCGGTATACCTTGCGGATAAAGCGGGCGGCGGTCGATGAACTGCCAGATCAGCCCGATGCCCGATGTCGAAAAACCGCTGGGACGTAAATGGTCGCCCGTCCATGCATCGGACAGCATACGCCGGTTGATATCGTTACGCGCACGGTTCAGGTCGATGAAAATACGCGGGGCATGGGCGCACAGCATTGTGGCACCAAGGGCGGGAAAACCGGCAATCAACTGGTCGACCAGCCGGTCTTCGCAATGCGCGTAATCCAGGTGGTCAATGACAGGTAGAAAATCAGCCGGATAATCCCGACCGCTATGGGGTGAATCGACCAGCACGGGGACGGCGTCAGCCGGACGCGGTTCGAAAACGGTTAAAACCCCCGGAATGTGCACGCAAATTCCCCCTTAACAAGCGTAAGCCATGGCTTTATCGTGTCGGCCATGCACGATTTAAAAGACATCCGCCAGAATCCGCAAGCCTTTGACGCCGCCATGGCCCGCCGTGGCCTTGAAGCGCAAAGCCCCATGATCATCGAACTGGACGAGCGCCGCCGCAGCTTGCAGACGCAGATCCAGCAAATGCTCCAGGTCCGTAACGAGAAATCGAAACTGATCGGGCAATTGAAGGCCAAGAAAGAAAACGCCGACGCCCTGATGGCGGAAGTCGCTGCGTACAAGGAAGAATTGCCGAAGCTGGAAGAGGCCGAACGCGCAATCGCGGATGAGCTGACCACGCTGCTCTCCAGCCTGCCCAACGTGCAGTCGAAAGACATCCCGGACGGCAAGGACGAACACGACAACGTCGAAATCCGCAAAGTCGGTACGCCCAAAAAGACCGGGGCAGGGCACAAGGACCACGTCGCCATCGGCGAAACGCTGGGCATGATGGATTTCGAAACCGCCGTAAAAATCTCCGGCTCCCGCTTTGTGATCATGCAGGGGCATCTGGCCCGCCTTGAGCGCGCATTGGCGCAATTCATGCTCGACACCCACACGCAGCACCATGGCTATACGGAAGTATCACCGCCGCTGATGGTCAATGACGCATCCATGTACGGCACCGGCCAGCTGCCGAAATTCCGTGACGACCAGTTCCAGACCACGCGTGGCGACTGGCTGATCCCGACATCGGAAGTGCCGCTGACCAACATTGTTGCGGACAGCATCGTCGACGAAAACACATTGCCGCGCCGCTATACCGCGCATACGCCGTGCTTCAGGCAAGAGGCGGGTGCCGCCGGTAAAGACACCAAGGGGATGATCCGCCAGCACCAGTTCTACAAGGTGGAGATGGTTTCGATCACCAAGCCCGGTGAATCCGAAGCCGAGCATGAGCGCATGACAAAATGCGCCGAAACCATTCTCGAAAAACTGGGACTGCCATTTAGAACGGTTGTCTTGTGTACAGGCGATGCCGGTTTCGGGTCGTACAAAACATACGACATCGAAGTCTGGCTGCCGGGTCAGGACCGTTACCGCGAAATTTCCTCCTGCTCCAATTGCGGGGATTTTCAGGCACGCCGCATGAAGGCCCGCACGAAAATCGGCGGCGAGAACGTGTTCGTTCACACCCTCAACGGGTCTGGTGTTGCTGTCGGCCGTGCGCTGATCGCCGTGCTTGAAAACTACTGGGATGAAGCCCAGCAGGCCGTCATCGTTCCGGACGTTCTCAAGCCCTACATGGGCGGTATCGACAAAATCACCAAGTCGAATTCGTAAGCATTTATAGCGCCTTACGTTAAAGCCTTGAGTCTGCGCCCGGATGGGGTCAGAATCAGGGGGTCGATTCGCGCCTCCCTCACGCTTTAAGAAAAACAATGAACTCATTGCAAGCAAACAAGATTCGTCTGGTCATGCACCTGCGCCGCCACGGTATCACCGATACCAATGTGCTGGGTGCCATTGAACGCATTCCGCGTGAAGAATTCGTACCCGAACTGTTTTTCGACCAGGCCTATGAAGACCGCGCATTGCCCATCGGTCTGGGCCAGACCATCTCACAACCGCTGGTCGTTGCGACCATGTCGCAGGCGCTTGAACTCAACGACCGTATGAAGGTGCTGGAAATCGGTACGGGTTCCGGCTATCAGGCCGCGATCCTCTCGAGGCTCTGCCGCCGCGTTTATTCCATCGAACGCCATCGTCCGCTGCTTGATATTGCTGAACAGCGTTTCAAAAACATGCAGCTGCGCAACGTCACCACCATGGTTGGCGACGGCATGAAGGGCTGGCCGGTTCAGGCACCGTTCGACCGTATCATTGTCACCGCCGGTGCCGCTGGTGAAGTGCCGCGCGATCTTTTGTTCCAGCTCGCCATTGGCGGCATCATGTGTATCCCGGTGGGGCCGGATGCAACGGCGCAGACGCTCGTGAAATATACACGCGTATCCGACACCGAATTCACCTGTCAGGAATTGATGCCGGTGCGTTTTGTCCCGCTTCTGCCCAACGTGGCAGAGGAATCCATGGACATGGAACCTGACATCAACAAACTTCTGGCATGGGCATAAAGCACGCGGCTTTGTTTGGTCTTTGTGTGGTGGTCACGGCATGTGGCACCGCAAAGCATCCTGCACCTGTCTACGACCTGAAAATGAACGGTAGTTCTGCGGGCTCCGCCATCGTAGGCGGGCGTGTTGTCAGCCTGGCACCGCCCTCTACCTATCGCGCCCGCCACGGCGACACCGCTTACAGTGTCGCCAACATGTTCGATTTGCGCGTCACCGATATCATCGCGCAGAACAACCTCCACGCGCCGTACCAGTTGCATGACGGGCAGGTGATTAGCCTGTCGCGCCCGCAACAGGCCGCATTGCAATCATTTGAACCCGCGCCGCTGGCCGCCGTACCGCAGGACCAGGTGATGCGCGAAACATTGCAGCCGCCAATGCAGGTAGGGGGCAAACAAGAAACCCAGACCCCAACCACGGCACCGCGCCCCCCACGCACTGCCGCACCCGCCGCTGCCAGACGCTTCGCCCGTCCGGTGCAGGGGGAGGTGGTGTCGGCCTACGGCTCCAAGGCCGACGGCCTGTATAACGAAGGCATCAATATCGCAGCCAAACCCGGCACGCAGGTCCGCGCGGCGGATGCCGGCACGGTTGTCTATGCGGGCGACCGGTTATCGGGTTACGGCAATCTGGTTTTGATCAAACACGACAACGAATTTTTCACGGTCTATGGCCACATGGCCGATACCCGCGTGGCCAAGGGCGCAAGCGTCGCGCGCGGCCAGACCATCGGCACCGTCGGCACATCCGGCCAGGCCAAAACCCCGCAGCTTCATTTCGAGATCCGTCAGGGCACCAAGTCATTGGATCCGCAGGGATATTTAATGCCGGAATAACCCGTCCGGCCGCCTTGTTTTTACCCTGATGGGCAGTATAGTACCCACGACCTAAACCGATGGAGTTCTATACATGCTTATCTCTCAGGCACTTGCCTCTACCGCTACCGCCACCACCGACGCTGTTGCCGCCACCGGCACGCCGCCGTCCGCCGCTGACTCGTTCATGTGGAATATGGGCCTCATCCTTGTGATGTTTGTCCTGTTCTACTTCCTACTGATCCGTCCGCAGCAGAAACGTCTGAAAACCCAACAGGCACTCCTCAGCGCCCTCAAGGAAGGCGACCGCGTCGTCACCGGCGGCGGTCTGGTCGGCACGATCACCAAAGTCATCAACGACTCGGAAATCGAAGTTGATCTGGGCACCACCAAAGTTATCGCCCTGCGCTATACCCTGACCACCCGTATCTCCGGCACGGCACCTCAGGCTGCAAAATGATCCGTATCGCCACCTGGAAAATCGTACTGATCCTGTTGGCATGTGTCGCCGCGTTCGCGTGGGCGGCACCCAACCTGCTGAGTAAAGAGCAGGCCGCTGCATGGGAAAGCAAAGCACCCGCTTGGCTTCCCAGCAAACGCGTCAGCCTTGGCCTTGATCTTCAGGGCGGTTCGCACCTGATGCTTCAGGTTGCCGTAGGCGAGGCGTTGAAAGACCATCTGATCAACGAAGTCCAGGCGGCACGCAGCGCGATGCGTTCGGCCAAAATCGAATACACCGCGTTCCGCACGGAACCGAACGCTTTCGTCATTACCCTTAAAAATGCCGCCGATGCCGACAAGGCCAAATCCGCCATCCGCAAGATGGACCCGGAACTGATCGTATCCGACATCGACGGCAACAAGATTGACGCACGTTTTTCCGACACCAAAATCCGCACCTTCACCGCGCGCGTCATCGAACAGTCGATCGAGATTGTCCGCCGCCGCGTCGATGAAACCGGCACGCGCGAACCCGTCATTGCCCGCCAGGGTGAAGACCGCATCGTGGTGCAGGTGCCGGGTCTGAACGACCCCGAATACCTCAAACAACTTCTGGGCCGCACCGCCAAGCTGACCTTCCAGCTGGTGGACGAAGACGCATCCCGCACCGGCAAGGCCGGTATCGGTAACGTCATGCTGCCGATGCAGGAATACCCGGGCCAGACCATTTCCGTGAAAAAGGAAGAACTGATCACCGGCGGCATGCTCACCGATGCGCAGCCGACCTTTCAGGACGGCATGCCCGCCGTGTCTTTCCGTCTCAACGCCCTTGGCGCAAAACGCTTCTGTGACACGACCAAGGCCAACGTCAACAAACCCTTCGCCATCGTGCTGGACCAGGCCGTTATTTCCGCCCCCAGCATCCGCGAGGCGATCTGCGGCGGCTCCGGCCAGATTTCCGGCAACTTCACCGTGCAGGAAGCCAACGATCTTGCGCTGCTGCTCCGTGCGGGCGCACTGCCTGCCAAGCTGACGATTGTCGAGGAGCGCACCGTCGGCCCGACCCTCGGGTCTGACTCGGTCGAGGCCGGTAAAAAGGCCTGCATCTTCGCGATGATCTTCGTCATCATATTCGCCTGCACCGTTTACGGCCTGTTCGGCGTGTTCGCGTCCATCGCCATCGTCGTCAACATGGTCATGCTGATGGCCATCATGTCGCTGCTTCAGGCGACGCTGACACTGCCCGGTATCGCCGGTATGGTTCTGGTCATCGGCCTTGCTGTCGATGGCAACGTGCTTGTGTTTGAACGCATCAAGGAAGAGCTGCGCGCTGGTCGCTCGGTTCTGTCCGCTATCGACATCGGCTACGAACGCGCCCAGACCACCATTATCGACTCCAACCTGACGGCCCTGATTTCGGCGCTGATCCTGTTCTCGTTCGGCACTGGACCGATCAAGGGATTCGCCGTAACGACATCCATCGGTGTCGGCACCGCGTTCTTTGCATCAATGCTGCTGACCCGCCTGATGATCATCACGTATCTGCGTGTCAGAAAACCAAAAACCATTGCCGCTTAAGGGACGACCATGATCATAAAACTTCTTCCGCTTGTCCCGCATGACACGAAGATCAACTTCTTCGGTCACCGCTTTTACGCATTCATCGCATCCGTCATCATCATTGGCGGCTCGATCCTGTGCCTGTCGATCAAGGGTCTGAATTTCGGCATCGACTTCACCGGCGGTACGGTGATGGAAGTGGCCACGCCCATTGATCCCGATCTTGGCGCTTTGCGTAAATCCCTGGAAGAGCTGCATATCGGCGAAGTGCCGATCCAGGAACTGGGCTCCAAACGCTCGCTGCTGCTTCGCTTCCCTGAACAGGACGGCGGCGCAGAAGGGCAGGCAGCCGCCATCGCCAAAATCCGCACCACACTGGATGCAACCTTCGCCGGTGCCGGCGCACCGGTTGATTACCGCCGCACCGAATTCGTGGGGCCGCAGGTCGGTGAAGAACTCAAGAAAAACGGTCTTCTTGCCATCATCTTCGCGCTATTCGCGATCCAGTGTTACATCTGGGTGCGCTTCAACTGGCAGTACAGCGTGGGCGCCATGCTGGCCCTGATCCATGACGTTGTGGGCATCCTCGGCCTGTTCTCGCTTACGCAGATGCCGTTCGACCTCTCAACACTTTCGGCCATCTTGCTTGTTGCGGGTTATTCGATCAACGAAACGGTTATTATTTTCGACCGCGTTCGCGAAACCTTGCGCAAATTCCGCAAAATGCCGATGCAGGACGTGATCAACTATTCGATCAACTCGACCCTTGCCCGTACGATCATGACCTCCGGTTCGACGCTTCTGGCGCTTCTGGCGCTGTGGCTGTTCGGCGGCATGGTTATCCGCGGCTTCGTCTCAGCCCTGTTTATCGGGATCTTGATCGGCACGCACTCATCCTACTTCGTGTCGGCGCCGTCGCTGTATTACCTGAAACTGCGCCGTGCACCGGAAGTCGCAACCGGGGAAGAAAAGGCGGCTTAAACGCCTTTTTTCCAGCGCCGGTGAATCCACAGCCACTGGTCAGGATATTCGCGGATCCATGCCTCCAGAACGGCATGCGTATCCGCGATAATCTCTTCCGTCGGACGCTCACCGACGGGGATGGCTTCGCCGAGATCGATTTCAAAATGACAGCCTGATGTGCGGATAATGCGCCCCGGCACCAGCGGGCATTTCAGTTTACGCGCCAGTTCGACAAACGCCGTCGACGTCATGGCCGGACGATTGAAAAACATCGCCTCAATGCCGGTGTTCATTTTCTGGTCGATCAGCATACCCACGCTTTCGCCGTTTTGCAGCGCCCGCAGGGTTTCGCTCAGGCCTTTGCGGTTCTTGCCGAATGACCGCAATGCCCCGCCGAACCCGCGTAAGCGCACAATCAGCGCATCGACGGACGGGTTGTTTGGCGCGCGGTAAACGGAATGCATGGTGATCTGTTGCTGGAACAGCATGGCGGGGGGCAGCACCTCCCAGTTGCCGATATGACCACTGAAAAAAACCGTAGTCTGACCGCGCAGCGGTGCAAAACGCTCCGGGTTGCGGAATGTCGTACGGTTTTTGGCGATGTCTTCCAGATGGGGGTATTCACCGACCACGCGGCCCAGGTGATTCCACATACCACGCAGAATTTTATCGACTTCTGCGCGCGTCAGATGCGGGAAGGCGCGGGCGATGTTGTTGCGGCCCACTTTTGAAAGCCCCATCAATGGGCCGATCGCGCCGAAGATCGCGCCCGACGTGGCGGACGCCGCTTGCGGACCCATGACCTTCAATAGGCCCAGATACCCGCGCAGAAGCGCGTATTCGATACGGTAACGTGTGCTCATGCGCGCCTCAGCACGGCCACAAGCGCATCCATGTTCTCAATCCGCACATCAACCGGCAATGCCTCAATCGCGGCCCCTTGGGGCAGGCGGACATGGTCTTTTTCAGTGGTGATCAGTTTTGCGTTGTGACGCGCAGCCAGTGACGCAAGGCCGTCCATGTCATCCTGTGTATAGGCATGGTGATCAGGAAACGGCACAGTTTCAGCCAGCGTGTAACCGGATGACACCAGCGTATCAAAAAACTTCTGCGGGCGGCCGATGCCGGCAAAGGCGACATATGGGCCTGTACCCTTCGCATGTGTCTCAAACTGCGCGTGGAATACCGGCATGGTACCAAGACGCGCGCTTAACTGTGTGACATCGTCACCGACAATGACCGCCGCATGTGCGCGGCCCAGCGCATCGTTCAGTTTTTCGCGCAAAGGCCCCGCCGGGATGCATGCGCCGTTACCGGCACCAACACCGCCGTCAAACACCAGAACGCTGGCGGTCTTGGTAAAGCCGGGATTCTGAAATCCGTCATCGGCAATGACCAGGTCGAAGCCTTCTTTTTCAGCAAGACGCAGGCCCGCTGCGCGGTCAGGCGACACAATAACCGGCGCGACACGCGACAACAGAACGGCTTCATCGCCATGCATGCGTGCGTCGGCCGAAGTGACCAGAACTGCGCCGCGCGTATCGCTGCGGTAACCACGTGTCAGGAAACAGGGTCGGGAGGCACCCAATGCACGGCACAGGGCGATGGCGGTTGGTGTCTTGCCGGTCCCGCCGATCATGACATTGCCCACGCAGATCACGGGAATGGACGATGTATAAGGTTTTGCCAGCTTACGGCGTACGCACGCTGCCGCCAGCCACAACCATGACAATGGCTTAAGCAGCGTGGATGTCAGGCTGGATCCGGGTTGATACCAGAAAGCCGGTGGTACAAGCGCAATCATGCCGCAATTCCAGCACGATCCAGCACCGGGCGCAAATGGCCCGCAACCGTGTCCAGAACACCGTTCTGCGCCTCTACAAAACCCTTGGCGGCGGCACCCAGTGCTGCAACCTTGTCAGGCGTGCTCAAAAGATCGTCCAGCGTGCGGCCAAGCTCGGCCTCACGGTGGGCCATGATGGCCGCCGCCGCCAGGCGCAGGTCATGGTCGATCTGCGCGAAATTCCACATATTAGGTCCGTATACGACAGCACAGCCCAGCTGCGCGGCCTCAATCGGGTTATGCCCGCCGCCCGGTGAATTGATCAGTGAATTCCCGATATAAGCAATCGGCGCTAAACGGAAGAACACACCCGGTTCACCCATCGTGTCGGCAATGTAGATATGCGTATCCGGCGTGATCGGCTGTTGCAGCGAACGCCGCGCGACGATCAAGCCGTCCAGCTTCGATGCTATTGTCTCCCCGCGCGTGGCATGGCGCGGCATGATGATGAACAAAAGGCCGGGATGCCTGATGACAAGGTCCTTGTAAAGACGTGCTGCCATTTCCTCTTCGCCGTCATGGGTGCTGGCAAACAACACAACCGGGCGTGCACCAATGCTTTCGCGCAAAGCGGCAAGGGCGGCGTCGTCATATGGAAGCGGGGGACGGGAGAATTTCATGTTACCGGCAATCACGACATTCTGCGCGCCAATGCTGGCCAGGCGCTTGGCGTCGCCGTCGCTTTGCGCCAGAACGGCGTCGAACAGCCCCATGACGTGATGTGCGCCCTGCGGTTCATGCGTGGACCAGCGCGTGGCACTGCGCACCGACATACGGCCATTGACCATCATCAGCGGGATATTCCGTGCCTTGATGGCTTCCAGCGTAATCGGCCACAATTCCGATTCCAGCCACAGGACGGCTGCGGGTTTCCAGTGGTTTAAAAACGCATCGACCCAGCCCGGGCAATCGAAGGGTGCGTATTGATGCAGGATGCGTGGATCTTTCAGTTGACGCACCAGACGGGCGGCGGTGACCGTGACGGTGGTGATAAGGCAGGTCAGGGCAGGGTTGCGGTCCAGCAGGTGGCGCACCAGCGGCAGGACCGACTGCATCTCGCCGACGGACGCCGCGTGGACCCACAGGATCGGCCCGGCAGGGCGCGCGATGGTGGCCTTGCCCTCACGCTCGCTTTTATGCGCGGTCTCTTCCAGACCCTTCCATGTGCGGTACGCGATCAGAAGCCGCACCAGCGGCGCGACATAGGGCATGATACGGCGGTAAAGCGACAGAAACATCACGCCTATAAAAGCGTTAAACGACGGATTGTAAAGGATTATATGGGCGCTTATGCGCCTTTATGGCCCGTCATAACGCCCGGTCACGGCGTTGAAACGATGGGCCGGTGCGTTACCCGTACCCTGCACGTAAAAGGCGGGTTCACGCCCACCCGGCGCCGCCGTGACGGCATTGGCAATCGTGTCTTCCACAACCTGCCAGCCCTGGCTTTGCGTCTTGTCCTTTTTAAGGACAAGTGTGGCGCAGCCCATCGTGCCGCAGGTGTTGAGACCCGAAAAACGCACCAGCATCACGCTGTCGCGGTCCAGACCCTTGGCATTGAAATACCGGGCCGACACAACAACATTGGGATCGTTGTAATAATCACGAAGATCGTTTTGAAGAACACTCCGGGCAATGGCCACCGCTTGCGGGTCGCTGTTGCTTTCCTGCGGCATGATGTCGACAAGGGACCCATTGGCACGCGCCAGATGGCCGCCGTTCAGACTCATGCATGCGCTGAGAAACACCGCGCTTGTCGCGGCTGCAGAAATACCAAGACGTCTCAGGAAGCCGGGCGCGTTCACTGGCTTCCCATGCTGCTTGGAAGCGGGATCGACTGGTTCAGCGTCTGCAACGATTTCATGTTGCCCGCTTCATACAGCGTTGAACGCAGCGCATTGCCCGCGCAGTTGTTAGGGATCAGGTCGTTGAGTGAGCCCGTGATATTGCCGATATTCGGAAGTTTGATCGGGCTTTCGCACTGCACGTATTTGAGCAGCATGTCGACCATCAGGCCGCACATCTCGCTTGAGAACGCACTGCCAAGACCAAGCGAGCCGAGCAGGCTGCCAAGCGCGTTGGTGGCCATGGATTGGAAGTCGAGCATGCCTTTGATGGATGCCGCCGCCGAGTTGATGGAGTCGAATTCCGACTTGAACAGTTTCTGCATGATGCCGCCAATCGGTCCGCCAGCGGACAGGATGTTGCCGGTGATCTGCTGGGCGTAACGCGTCGGCGCATACGAGAACTGGTTCGAAATACGCTCAAGCTCTTTCGAAACGCACGGGCTGTTCGACACTTGTGACAGGGCCGGGGGTGGGGTGTAGTTCGTTCTGATGTAATCCTGCACCTTGGCGACAGATGCATCGAGCTGCGCCGTCACTGCGGACTGGATCTCGGGATCGCAGACCTGCTGATAGCCATTGCGGCCCGCGTTGGGGGACGTTGATGATTGTCCGCATAATCCTCCGCCTGAACCGGCGTTCGTATCATAACCTGCAAATTTATTCATGTACTGGGCCAGGCTGGTATGGCCGTCATTGGGATTATAGGCGCCGTTGGTTCTCAGCATCCGTAAGGTACCGCCGGCACCGCCAAGGTGCGACGCGCCCAAAAGGCCGGACCACGTAACGGTCACGCCGTTGATGGTCTGGCCGATATACTGGCCTGCGCCACCGGCAACCAGCGTGCGGTAATTGGCATCAGTGAAGCGGCGAATGGCTTCTTCCTGCTGTTGCGGACTGTTGATGAAGGATGTGCGGTTATAACCAAGGCCGCTCAGCGTACTGGGGCAGAACTGGTATTTGCCGCAGCAACCGATGGTATTGCATGCGCAGCCTGAACCGGGGGGGCCGTTACAGTCGCGACCGCCGTAATTGCCGTTGTTTTCACTGCGGCCCAGCGAGTCGTAATAGCCCTGCATCGAACAATTCTGCTGCGCCTGCGCCGTGTTGGGCAAAATCCAGCTGCCCAGCATGATGCCAAGCAGAAGCGACAGGGACAGGATGGTATAAAACGGCCCGCGCGTTTTTCTCATTTCTCGTACCGTTCCGTCGCGGCGTTGAACCGGCGGTAAGGCGCATTGCCCGTGCCCTTGGTATAAAAGGCGGGCTGGCGTTGCAGCAGCGCATCGGACGTCACGATGGAATTGACAAGCGTGTTATCCATGACATGCCATTGATTGTTTTTACCGCGCTTGAGCAGGGTCGTGGCGCATCCCATGGTGCCGCAAGTGGATTCACTGACAAAGGTCACGATCAGGACACTGTCTTTCTCAAGGCCCTTGGCATTGAAAAATTTGGCGCTGACCGGTGTCTTCCCGTCGTTGTAGTAATTTTTGATGTCTTCTGCCAAAACCTGCAGCGCGATGGCCGTGGCCGCGGCGTCGGTATTCGTGGGCCGGGGCATGATCTCGGTCCAGTCGCTTTTCTTGGTGTCGGTCTTTGCTGCGGACGTTGCCATCGCGATGGATGACGCCATCATCACGCCGCCAAGCGCCAGACACATAGCCAGGTTTTTAAAGCTGCGCTTCATATCTTACCTCGCCAGCTGCAGAATTTCAGGCATCCCGATATTGACGGTATTGCCGGTGGGCAGCGTGACAGACTGGTTATAATTTTTCAGCGCGCTGGTGTTACCGGCGGCATACAGGCCGGAACGAAGGGCGTTACCCGCGCAGTTGTTTGGGATCAGGTTGTTGAGGTTGCCGAACAGGTTGCCAAGGCTGGGCAGGTTGATCGGTTTTTCGCACTGAATGTATTTGAGCATCATATCGACCATCAGGCCGCACAGCTCGGACGAGAACGCATCGCCAAGACCGAGTGAGCCCAGCAGGCTGCCCATGACATCGGATGCCATGCCCTGGAAGTCCAGCATCCCGGCAATGGATGACGCGGCCGAGTTGATGGAGTCGATCTCCGATTTGAAGAGTTTCTGCATAATACCCGACACCGGGCCGGCGGCAGAGAGAAGGCCGCCCGTCAGCTGTTGCGAGTAACGCGACGGGGCGTAAGAAAACTGGTTGGAGATACGGCCCAGTTCCTTGGACAGGCAGGGACTGTTGGAAACCTGTGACAGGGCGGCGGGCGGGGTGTAGTTTTGACGTTGGAAATTGGTCACGCCGTCCGTCGAAGCGTTGAGCTGATCGGACACACCTTGCGAAATTTCCTGGTCGCAAATCGGGTTTGAGCCCCCGGTCTGTGTCGCATGCGCGGCGAAGGCAAACGCCTGTCCTGCGACAAAACATGCCATTAACAATATGAATTTAAAGGAAAAACTGCGCTTGAAGCTCAGCATGTTTTTTATATCCCTTTACCCCGCTGTACGATCATTATACTGAAAAAACACCAATTTTTACAAATCCCAAATTCAGGTTACGCCCAGAGAAAGAAATGATCCTTAATTCAGACACTGATTTTGTCGATCTGGTCGTCCTCGCAGGGGGCGCTGCGACACGTCTTGGCGCTCTCAGCCAGGGCATACCCAAGCCTCTTTTGCCGGTGCGCGGGGTGCCGTTCCTGGCCTACCCGATCAGCCGCTTGGCCAAGACAGTCCGCCTGGGGCGCATCATCCCGGTTGTCAGAAAAGGCACTGCCGATCAATTCAGAGATAACTTAAGCATTCTGCCATATCCAATAAGAATTATTGAAGAAAATGATGCCATGGGTACTGGTGGGGCCATTCTGTCTGCGCGGGACGGCGCAGGGCTTTCTGACCCGTTTCTTGTCATGAATGGTGATGTCCTGTTCCGTATGGACGGTCAGGCGCTGGTCGCCGCCGCCCGCACGCACGGCGCGGCCATTACCGCCATTCATGTCCCGGACGCCGGGCGTTTTGGGGCGCTGGAGGTCAAAGGCGGCATGGTAGGTACGTTCAGGGAGAAAGACGCAAACGCCGGCGCGGGCCTGATTAATGCGGGTCTTTATGCCTTCACCGCCGAATCGCTAAAGAGGTTTGAGACCCGTTCATGTTCGTTTGAGCGCGATATCGCGCCTGTGCTGGCCGCGGGTGGTCGACTGGCCGCCATAGAGGCCACAGGCCCGTTTCTGGATATCGGAACGCCCGAAACACTTGTCTCCGCCGAAGCCTTCGTGCGTGCAGCTGCATCATTTTAAAAACTTGCATACGTCTTTGGGTAAGATTATATCCCAAGACCGTCCCATAACAGACGCATTATTCCAATTAACCATATCAACTATTGCGGACCCATGAAGCGCAGCAAACTCGACAAAATCGACCGTAAAATCCTGCTGACCCTGCAGGACGAAGGTCGCATCACCAATGTCGATCTGGCCAAAAAGGCCGGTATTTCCGCGCCGCCCTGCCTGCGCCGTGTCCGCGCGCTGGAAGATTCCGGCTATATCCGGTCCTACCATGCGTTTCTGGACGCCAGCAAGCTCGGCTACGGCATTACCGTGTTCGCGCATGTTTCGCTGTCATCCCACAATGATGCCGACCTCAAGAAATTCGAAATCTGCATCCGTGACTGGCCGCAGGTGCGCGAGGCGCATTTGCTGTCCGGTGAAACCGACGTGCTGCTCAAGGTCGTCGCCAAGGACTGGGAGGCATATCAGCAATTCCTGACCTCTAGCCTGCTTGCGACGGAAAATGTCGCCGCCGTACGGTCATCCATCGCCATCCGTACCAGCAAGCTGGAACCCGGCGTGCCGATCAGCGACAACGCCAGCTGATCACGCTTAAAGCGCGTCGCCCCATTTCGCTTTTTTAGCGGTTTTGTAATGCGCATCACGCTTGGCGATCATCGCATTCTCAAGCTGCCCATCTGATGTGCACAACGGCAATTGCATGACTTTGCCGATGCGTGGATATCCCACAATACGCGCTTCAAATGGCTGTGCCGGTTTTCGTCCGGCGATCAGGTAAATGAATTTCTCATCCTCATATCCCAGATCCGCGCCTTTAAGTTGCTTGTGAAGGCGCGTGCGCGAAAGACGCACCGAAAAATGGCACCAGCCATCGCTCTCGCGCTGATACGGGCACTCCAGATGATGCGGGCAGGGTGCGTGAATATGTGCCCCCGCCGCTATCAGCATATCGCGCACGCCCATCATCATCGCGTATCCGGCCGGTGTTCCTGTATCGATTAAAATCAAACGGTCCTGCGTGGCATCCCACAAAACGCGCGCGGTTTTCACGGCATCCGGCATTTCGTTCAATACATACGCGGCCATCACGATGTCGGCCTTTTCCGGCGCTGAGACAAACGACGCATCCGGCACCAGCTTTTGCGCAACACCGCGCATATGCGCATTGGTCTCGATCATCACCGCACGCGCATGCCGCCAGATGGATGTGGCGGCAAGGGTGGCGGTGCCGGGACCGGCACCAAAATCAAGGATACTGGACGGTGCATCGCCGCTCGTCTGCGCCAGCACATGTTCCACCGCCGCCAGCGTTGCGGGCATGCGCGTTGCGGCGTAGGCCAGTGCCTCTGTTGCGTTTTGCAGGGCAAGACTGCCTTTACGTTCGCGGTAACGCGCGGACACGTCTGCCGCGGCCTTGGTCAGGCCCGCATGCCCTTCAATCAGTGATGCAAGAATATCGTCTGTCACGGGTGCAGGCGCTGCACGTCCCATCCATTGGATGCGTTGCGCGTGAAGACAAAACGGTCATGCAGTCGGAATTCACCCTGCTGCCAGAATTCGATCCGCGTGGGCACAATGCGGAAACCACCCCAGAACGGCGGGCGCGGAATATCGGTGCCTTCATACTGCGCCTCAAGCGCGGATACTTTTTTAAGCAATGTCTCGCGGGAATCCAGCGGTTGTGACTGTTCTGACGCCCACGCGCCGATACGGCTGCCCCGCGCACGTGATGCATAATAGGCATCCGATTCCGATGCATCCGCGCGTTCCACGCTGCCCTCGACGCGTATCTGGCGTTCCAGCGATTTCCAATGATAGCAAAGCGCCGCAAAACCGTTGGCGGTCAGTTGCTGGCCCTTACGGCTGTTTTCGTTCGTAAAAAAGGTAAAGCCCCGTTCGTCCACGCGGCGCACCAGCACCATGCGTGCGCTGGGACGCCCGTCCTGCGCCGTGGCAAGGCATGCCGCGTCCGGATCGGCATGCTCGGAACCTTTTGCCGCCTCAAACCATTGGTAGAATAGGCTTAATGGGTCAGCATTACGGATATCCGTTTCCAACATGGTCATTGCTTCGACATCCTTTTGCCCTAAAGTTACTGTGCAATTGAATCAGTATCAATGAGACACATAAATGTCCAAGAAAGGGAACACATGTCGCTTCGTTTTATCGCTCTGACCTCGGCGCTTATCGCCTCCACTGCTTTGGTGGGCTGCGCCGGTACAGGCTACAACAATACCTATGACGGCGCTGGCAATACCGGCGGCGGTCTGAATAAACAGCAAATCGGCACCGGCGTCGGCGCTGTGGTCGGCGGTCTCGCCGGTTCGCAGTTCGGCGGTGGCAAGGGTCAACTGGTCGGCACCGGCGTTGGTGTTCTGCTTGGTGCGCTCGTCGGTTCGTCGGTCGGCGCTTCGCTCGACAAGGCTGACATTGCCTATGCACAGCAGGCGCAAAACCGTGCCTACACTGCGCCGATCGGCCAGACCATTTCCTGGAACAACCCGCAAAGCGGCAACTCGGGCACCTACACCCCGATTCGTGATGGTCGTGCCAATAACGGTTCGTACTGCCGCGAATACTCGCAGACGATTTACGTCGGCGGCCAGCAGCAGACCGCAACTGGCCAAGCCTGCCAGAATGCCGATGGCACCTGGAAGATCATCAACTAATTGCGTCAATACCACGCACATGAAAAGGCCGGATGTATATTGCATCCGGCCTTTTATTTAGCCTTTTTTAACGGCACCCCCGCCACAATTAACAGATAAGAAAATACAAAACATATGGTGGGTTCTATGGGGGATTTGCACGTCGGCGTCGCCGCGACGTTTAAGGCGACATTCAATAAATTGCGCTCAATGGCCACAGGCATCGTGCCTGACGGTTATCGCCTGCACCCTGACTTTGCCTTCACCTTCAACGGCTGGCACATCAATGGTCATGCACGGCGTGAGGGACTGGTATCTGACCGTGACGCCAAAAAGGTTCGCATCCTGTTCGATGACGCGGATAAAGACCGGCTGAATAATTGCCCCTATATGGCGCGCATGGGCTATTCAATGGATGTGACCCGTAATTACCGTTTTTGCGCCTTTATCTACCCGCGTGGCGGTGAGACGGTGGAGCAGATCCGCGACTGGGCGGCGGAGCGGGGATTCGTCCATATTTCCGTTCTCAACCGCGATAATGCCCTCCTGAGTTGGGACCATGCCCGCAGGCTTGAGGCCGTGCGCTAGTGTGCTGGTCTGTAAAAGTGCGGAAAACCGGGCATGCTGGGCTGTAGATAGGCGGTTATTCCGCCTTTCCTTTTATCCGTAAAACGGCTAAAAACATCTCTTCAACGAAGGGGTTTTTATGGCTGAGCGCAAAGGGCTGATGGAAGGCAAAAAGGGTCTTATCATGGGGGTCGCAAACGACCGTTCCATTGCATGGGGCATTGCCGAAGCCTGCGCCGCCCAGGGTGCCGAACTGGCCTTCACCTTCCAGGGTGAGGCACTCGAAAAACGCGTTCGCCCCCTGGCTGAATCCGTTAAATCCCCGATCGTCTGCGCCTGCGACGTTACCGACGACGCCTCGATCGATGCGGCCTTCGCCGAAATCGAGAAAAAATGGGGCAAGCTTGATTTCGTTGTTCACGCCATTGCGTTCTCCGACAAAAAAGAACTCGACGGCATGTATCTCGATACCACGCGCGAAAATTTCAAACGCACGATGGATATCTCGATCTACTCTTTCACCGCGATCGCCCAGCGTGCGGCCAAACTGATGAGCGAGGGCGGTTCGCTCCTGACCCTGACCTATTACGGTGCCGAACGCGTCATGCCGCATTACAACGTCATGGGCGTGGCCAAAGCCGGACTTGAAGCATCCGTGCGCTACCTCGCAACCGATCTCGGCGGCCGTGGCATTCGCGTCAACGCCATTTCGGCTGGCCCCATCAAAACGCTGGCCGCATCCGGTATCGGCGATTTCCGTTTCATCCTGCGCTGGAATGAACTCAACGCGCCGTTGAAACGCAACGTATCCATCGAAGATGTCGGCAAATCCGGCCTGTATCTGCTCTCGGACCTCGGTTCGGGCGTGACGGGCGAGATCCTGCATGTAGACAGTGGTTACCACACCGTCGGTATGGTCCAGCCGGAAGCCGCCGGTGCCACGGCCGAACTGCTCAACCAGATGGCTGCGTCGCAAACCCCGTCCAAAGACGCGGCGTAACGGATGATCTGGTTCAAGGATTATACCCTTCAGGACCTCAAAGACTTCCGCAACGCCAACATGACCGCGCATCTTGGGTTTGAATTCACGCAAGTCGGCCCCGACTTCCTGAAGGCGCGCCTGCCGGTCGACCACCGCACGACCCAGCCTTTTGGCATCCTGCATGGCGGTGCATCCTGCGTCCTGTCTGAAAGCCTTGGGTCCATCGCAAGCTGGATGACCATCGACCCGGAAAAATACCGCGCCGTCGGGATCGAGATCAACGCAAACCACATTCGCGCCGTCACATCCGGTTTTGTGATCGGCACATGTACCCCGATGCATGTCGGCAAGCGCACGCAGGTGTGGCAGACCGACATCACCGAAGAGGGCACGGGCAAACGCGTTGCCATCTCCCGCCTGACCGTCGCCATCATCGACCACGGCACGCTGTCGGCGCAAAAAGAAACCATACGTCTGGAAAAAGCATGAGCGGCAACCGTTTCGGCACATTGTTTCAATACCAGACCTGGGGCGAAAGCCACGGTCCCGCCATCGGCGTTGTCGTTGACGGCGTACCGCCGCGCCTGAACCTGACCGAAGCTGATATCCAGCCGTTCCTCGACAAACGCAAACCCGGCACATCGCGCTTCGTCACGCAACGCCGCGAAGATGATATCGTTAAAATTCTCTCAGGCACGTTCGAAGGCCAGACAACGGGCACGCCAATCAGCCTGATGATCGAAAACACGGATGCGAAATCCAAGGACTATTCCGACATCAAGGACAAATTCCGCCCCGGCCACGCCGATTTCACTTACGACGCCAAATACGGCATCCGCGATTACCGCGGTGGTGGGCGGTCGTCAGCACGTGAAACCGCAAGCCGTGTCGCCGCTGGTGCCATCGCCCGCAAGATCATCCCCGGCGTCACCATTCGTGCCGCTGTCACGCAGATCGGCCCGCATAAAATCAACCGCGATAACTGGGACTGGTCGCAAATCGACCAGAACGATTTCTTCACCGTCGATAAAGACGCGGCCGCCAAATGGGCCGATTATCTTGATGATGTGCGCAAGGCCGGATCATCCGCCGGTGCCATCATCGAAGTGCACGCATCCGGCGTCCCCGCCGGCTGGGGTGCGCCCGTATACGACAAGCTTGATGCCGATCTCGCCAAGGCCATGATGTCCATCAATGCCGTTAAAGCCGTGGAAATCGGTGCAGGCTTTGAAGTGGTCACGCTCGGCGGCGAAATCAATTCCGACGACATCCGCATGAAAGACGGCAAACCCGATTTTCAGACCAACAACGCCGGCGGTATTCTCGGCGGTATCTCGTCGGGGCAGGACATCGTCGTGCGTTTCGCGGTCAAACCAACCAGTTCGATCCTGACACCCAAGGCCACTATCGATACATCCGGCCATGAAACCGAAATCGTCACCAAGGGCCGTCACGACCCCTGCGTCGGTATCCGCGCCGTGCCGATTGGCGAAGCCATGATGGCCTGCGTCCTCGCCGACCACTTCCTGCGCCACAAGGCACAGTGCGGATAACTAGTGTAGGCGTATAGCGACTGACTGGCCGGATTCCATGTATCCCAGATAGGTGTAGTCGCGCTTGGATTGCGCGCGCCATTCGTGAAATGCCTTGAACTCGCCGCCCTTCCAGCCTTTGTAATTCCAGTATTCGTCGAACAGGATGACGATGTCAGGCGGCAGTTGATCGAATAATGTGTCGAAAATGTATTTGGCCGATGAATAAATATCGCAATCGACATGAACGAATTTCACTTTCGACATATCGTGTTTTGCCATGAATGGTTCAAGCGTTTCATTGAACCATCCTTTGACCAGTTCAGTGTTGGGGCCCACGGCGTATTTTAGTCCTTCAGGATTGTTGAACTGGCCCTTTTTCCAGATCTGTTCGGATGCTGGCAGGCCTTCAAATGAATCGAAGCCGTAAATCTTGCATGATGGAAGTTTGCGGCTGATCAGTGCCAAGCTTTCACCCTGAAAAACACCAAACTCAAGGGCGATATCGCCTGACCTCATCCCGGCCATATCGACGGCTTGGTTTACCAGCTTAAGACGGCTGTTATAGCCGCCCGGCATTGCGGATGCTTCGAATTTATCCAGAGATTCAATGTATGCCGCGACCTCATCTCGCACCAGCCGCTTGGAAGCAGCATTGATATTACCGTCTTGCAGATTTTCCTGTACCTGTCTGAACAGGTTTTCGACCTTGTTATTGATCTCCTCCATACGCTGCAGCATGGAATGAAGAATGTTTTGCAGGGGATCGTTGGCCATAGGCGAGCTTTCTTGTTGAGCCTAGAAAGCTAAGGATAAAACACGCATCTGACAACGGTCTTGGCAGGGTTATTCCGTAAACTCTTCCACATCCGGCACGCGTGAAAACGCGATCTTGGTGCCGACAAAGCCCGCCTGTGTCTTGGGCTGGTGCCCGAAATGGACGGCCTGGGGGCCGAAATTTTTGACGATCATGTCCATAGCGGCGGAAAGCGCGTTGTTCTTGGCGCGTGCATTGGTGCGAAATGCCTCGTCGTCTTTGGGCAGCGGCATGACATGGCGCAGTTTCTGTTCCGGCACGGCAATTACTTCCTGCGGGATGATGGAGATAAATTCATCTTCATCCAGTTTGTCGTCGTCAGGTTCCGGCGGCACGATCACGGGCCCGCCGCGATATTCAAACAGATCGCCCGTGGTCTGCGCCTGCGTCTGCAGATGGTTGAGACTGATGCTCACCTTTTTGATCTCATAAGGGTGAAGCCGCCCGATCATCTCGTCCCACATCTCCGCCGTGATACGCACGAAGGTGAGGGAGTCGCTGGACGGGTTGAGATGCCGCTCACCACCCCAGCGCCGTCCGTCTTTCAGCCGTACCGACATGGAAAAATGCGATGCATACAGATTATGCCGGCGCATACGCTGGCACGCCTTGGTGGTCAGGCGTCGCGCGACATCCAGCGCAAGGTCCGGACGGCGCGCATCCGTATCCAGCACCCGGCTGTGGCCAATCACGACCTTATCGCCGGTAACAGGATCGGGCAGATCGTAGCCATGCACGCGGTACCAGAATTTTTCGCCCTCCACGCTGCCCCACAGGGTGCGCAACTGCTTGGGCGTCGTGTCCCATAATTGCGGCATGGTCCATATGCCCGCGCGGTTCAGACGCTTTTCCATGTTGGGGCCGATGCCGCACAGATCGCGCAGATCCATCTCAAGCAACCGCCCCGGCAGATCGCGCCCTTCCAGCACGGTCAAACCGTCCGGCTTTTGCATGTCGCTCGCGGTTTTGGCCAGATACGAATTGGTCGCAATCCCGATGGAGCATTTGATACACTCACCAACATTTTTGGTAAGGCAGCGTTTGATGCGCATGCCCAGATCAATCGCCGCTTCGCGCGTGCGGTGCTGCGCGGTCAGGCGCGAATTCATTTCATCGATTGACCAGATTTTGTTGATCGGTGTGTGCAGGGCCATTTCGTTGATCACAAGATGGTGGAATTTCACATACACATCGTGCTGCGCCAGAACGCAGACAAGGTCCGGGCACATTTGTTTCGCGTCATAAATCTTGGTGCCGGTTTTAATGCCGTAAGCCTTGGCCTCGTACGATGCCGCAATGGCGCAGGTGCCATCCGTCATCATCGGCACCACCGCAATGGGCCGCCCGCGAAGGCGCGGGTTCAATTGCTGCTCGACGCTGGCGAAATAGCTGTTCAGGTCCAGAAGCAGCCAGCCAACGCCGGTATCGGGCGGGGATGTAAGCATACCCCACAATAAGAACAAAAGAAGAACAAAGTCAATATTACTTACGGCGCAGGCCGATAAGGGCCGAAATAATGCCGTGGAACGTGCTGGCTTCCTGCGATGTCATGCGCGTGCGCGCAAACAGGGATTGCAGGTTGCGGACAAGGGTAGGGCGCAATTCGGGGGAGCGGAAAAAACCGCCTGCATCCATTTCCGTTTCCATCCGGCCCACCAGCTCGGCAATCTCTTTGGCCGATGCGATCCCGGACTCGCCGGTCACAAGCTGCGCCGGTGCGGTGGCATCGCCCGCCGTGAACCATTCGTAACTTACAAGCAGCACCGCCTGCGCGATGTTCAGCGACGTAAAACCGGGATTGAGGGGAATGGTGATGACACCCGTGGCAATCGCGATGTCTTCATTCACAAGGCCCGAACGCTCAGCGCCGAATAATATCGCGGATTTCGTATCAGCGCGTAATTTGCGGGCGGCCTCGCGCGGTGTGAATATCTCTTTCACCATGTCGCGCGGCCGTGCCGTTGTCGCCAGGATGGTCGTGCAATCGGCAACTGCCTCTGCGGTGGAATGATACAGCGTTGCGACCACACCATTTTCAAGCGCGCCCGCAGATGCCGACACGGCCTTTTCAGACGGCCAGCCGTCACGCGGATTGACGATGCGTAAGTCCGTCAGCCCGCAATTGAACATCGCACGCGCGCACATGCCGATGTTTTCACCGAGCTGCGGGTTGATAAGGATAATGGCAGGGCTGGACATACCGAAGTTAAAGACCGTATGGCTTAAAAACGCAAGCCAATCCGGGAAAGAAAAGGCTTTTTCCGGATCGGTTGCCTGAGCGATCCGATAAGGTCTGTGAACGATGTCTTTAGATAGTGTTCGGCGTGATCGGACATGCTGCTGCCCAGGCGTGTGATTTCGCCCAAAGTCAAAGTATCGATGGACAAGCCGTAAGGACGTAAGGATTCTTCGAAGAGGCGCAGGCAATCATCGGCATTCAGATTCATGCCGTCTTTGCGCGCGGAGGCTTCAAATCGCTGGCCCAGATAAACACGGATGGGTGTTTGCATGTACACGCCGCGTTCCCAGTACGAAACATTCTCCTGTCTGAGGTGATGAGGACCGAACGTGCCTTCGACAGCGGCGGCCAGTACGCGCCCGCCATTTGCTTCCAGAAAACTGATCAGGCTTGCGAACGTCGTGCCTTGTTCGCTGTAATCGTCGATGACGACGAAATTTGCAGGCGCAGAGCCTGATATCAGAAAAGGCGCTTTTTTCGTCTGCAGGGATGGGTCAACGCCGTAGGTCTGCGCTTTTGAAAAGGCATAAGATGAATGCTGGTGGCGCGTGCGCTTGCCGCGTTTAAGGGCGGAACGTTCATAAATCGCGTCCATCATGACCCAGTTGATATGTGGCGCCAGTTTGCGTGCGCGTTTCATGAACGTGGCCGCGCTGGCATGCGCGCCGTTGACGTGCAGCGGCCTGTGTACGGGATGCTTGTGCGGATAGGCGATGTAGATCGTCTGCGGCTGGCTTGGATCGATATCCAGTTTTCTAAGTTCGGTCTGGATATTTTCCCACAGTCTGGATGCGCGGCTAGACTCGTCTGTGAGGAGGGTGGTGAGTTGGGGAAAGTCTTCCCGTATAGATGTGCGGACGGAGGGATTGGTAAATGAACGGGCCCGCGCATTCATGGCCGCGCGCAGGCCGATGCCAGGCCCGTGAAACGCCAGATACGCGATGTTGTTGAGTCCCAAACCAGTCATATTTTACATAATTACAATATTAAGGAGTGAATTGGCAAGCTCTTTCTCAAGAAAAAGCCCGGCTGATAAAGCCGGGGGTATAGAGATAGGCGATACAGTTCCGATTTCTGACCACACCTATCAGACTAAAAATACAAACAACCGCCCCCTTCACTGGCAGCGGTTGTTTTTTTGTTATCGGCATTGGAATCAATCACTTATCCATCCTCTCGCATTGTGATATTGGACGGTGATCGCAGCATTACTTTCGATGCTCTGGAATGGCTATCAGCACAGGGCGTGGCTTTGGTTCAAATCAATTGGCAGGGTAGGCCAGCCCCCTATTCTTATATGCGGGGTGTGGCCGCTAAATTCGAAGCGGACTTGGGTTGCTGATGTCCGCAAAGTTCGATTTTCCGGAGCGATTCTTCCATCATTTTCGGAGGCAATATGTGCGTATGCCATTCTATAAAGCGATCGTAAAGATCGGTTGGCAACGCGTCTTTAAGAGTGTCGTGGTGCTTTTCAAAGTTAAGTGCAAAAGACTTGAGCTTCTTTTCGGTAAGGGGGCTGGAAGAAAGGCTTTCGTCATTCCCAACGTTATAAGTTGTCAGAGCTCTGTCGATATTGATGGCACGTATATCTTGTCTATTGAAAACCCTCATAAGATAATCTCCATCTTCCGCAACAGACATACGCTCATCGAAACCACCGACTTTACCGCTAAAAATATCTTTGGAAAAAAGCCATGTGCCTGGTTGCGCGCCCGTGTTTTTACACAGGCCGAGAATCGTCAAGCTGTTTCCATTGTCATGGACCTGCTTGTCGCCCGTTTTTTGATCAACGATTTCATGATTGGTCGTGCAAAAAATACTATCCTGCTTTGGGTATTTTGAGATTTCCGCGACCTGCGCTGCAATCTTTTCGGGATGCCATGTATCGTCGCCATCAAGCAGAGCGATAAAATCCCCCGAACACGCGCACATGCCCGTATTTCTTGCCGCGCTTACGCCACGATTTTCCTGGCAAATAATCTTAAAACGATTATGTTCTTCCAAAGATAAGGTTGCTCTGTACGATTCTAAAAGTTCTCGCGTTCCGTCTTTAGAACCGTCGATGACGATAATCGTTTCCAAATTTTTATAAGTTTGGTTAGCCACAGTATGAACCGCATTCATAATATGTCGTTCACCGTTATAAGTAGGAATAACGACGCTTATCAATGGATCGATCATGTCGCTCATGAGTTTTATACTAAAGAAATAGATTTCATAATATAGAACAATGGTTAAAACTTTGTTTAATTATTAATCTGGGAATTTTGCGATCGGGTTTTAGTAATGGATTCAAAGCAGTTACGGGTTTGAAGTCGGAGGTTTGCTCGTTCGAGTGCCGCCTAACGCGGCTTTATTGAACTTCATCGACATCTTCTTCGCTTTCGGCGTTGCCGGTGAATAGAGCGGGGCTTTGTGCCTTAGCGGTATTGTCGTTCTTATCGCAGCGACTTTCACCGCCGTGCGTTGTCGGCCATGCGGCTCCGTCACCAAAACCGGAAACAGAACAGGCCGCATAGCCCTGTTGTTAATCCCTGATTGAATTAGAGCGGCATTTCAATTCCACAAAGATGCGCTAATTTACATGCGGTATGCTTTATGTGCCTCTTTTCATACAGCAATCCAGCCTATCGGATGATGTTTACATAATTTTTACTTATTTCCGATATATTCGCGTAGGACAAAAAAATGGCCCTTAGAGAAAAACCGGCAGCCTTGATGATTGACGTTCAACTTGGCTGTATTGCCTTGATGGAGCGTGAGGATGCCAAAGCCTATTTGGACCATCTGGGTAAGACTCTGAGCGATATGCGTGGCAGCAGTATTCCGGTCCACTGGGTAACGATGAGCACCCGCAATCAACTATACGAGGCACAAAGCAACAGTACTGATGTCCGGTCTCGCACCCATCTGGATGCAATGGATTTTTATCAAGGCGACAAAAACGGACCACAAGCCGAAGACATCAAGAACTTTGATATTTTCAACGATTTCATGTTTGGAAATAAAGAAAAAGGCATTCCCGCATCCGGACCCCGTATGAACGAGGCAATATTTTGTAAGGATGCATTCGGCACATTCAATACGTCGCATGATGAAAGTGGCAACCCAGGCACGATGACCGAATTTTTAAGCACACGTAAAGAAAAACATGGTGAAAGCCATTTACTGCTTATGGGCACGACCACGCAGGTATGCTGCTTAAAGACCGCTACCGGAGCCAAAGAAAAAGGATTTGATGCGACTGCATTAACGGATTGCGTTGCCGGGTGGACGGGTAACGACTACAAAAGCCTGACATGGCGCGAAGGCGGTGTAACACCAGATTGGCACAAAAATGAGATGATTTCCGGCGTAAGAAATGAGCGCATGGGCTTCAACGCGGCGGATAGGTCTACTATTTCCCAAGTGAAGTTTGGCAATGCTGCGGATTTCATCACGCGGAACAATCTCCTTCCCACTGCGCAAAACGATTTCCAACAAAAATCTAAGCCCTGATTTATTCCGATAATTGAAGCTTCTGAGGTCAGGTCCAAACCCGTACATAGGCCGTGAAGGAACTGTGCAGCGCGATAATGGATCTGGTGGCGGTGGCGGCTCCTAAGTCCCTGCCCTGATATACGAGAAGCCCGGGTCTAACGCCCGGAGGTATAGAGATAGGTGTCCGTATTTTTTGAGTGTCAATGTAAGTAAAAAAATCGGAAAAATGATTATGCCATTCAGACTGATCTTCTGAGATAAAAGCTCTAACAGCTTTAGAACCCATGTCATCTATTTCGCCAAACAGTTTTCTCTCAATTTCGTCGTTAATAAATGATCCGAAAAAAGTTGCGTAAAGATCAGTTTGATAAAAACATTGGGAGGTATTCCAGAATTTTAGGCTGTTTAGAGCTTTGAAATCTCCGTTTGGAAGCGAAATTTTATCCGGGGCCAAATCGAGGTAGCAGAGCTTATCCGTAGGATTGAATAGGAACCCCTTCTGATACCACTGTGGAACATAATGATTAGCGCGCGTTGTGGACATTTAAGATGCCTTAAATCTGTCAATTACGCTGCCAGCGTATAACTCTCTTGACCATAATCCAATAAAATCATAGCGTTACTCGAAATCCCCATATGGGGATTTTCGGGGCTTAATAACCCCGTGTTAGACGGTCGGCGTGTCCGAAATCACGCCGCTTCTCGTGCCTTACGGCCGGGAGGCGGCGGCGTATGTCCAAAGCCTCGGCTTAAAGGCCGTCGCGGTCGTTCTAACACGGCTTATTAACTCCCGGTCACCAGAGAGGACATCTCTGGTGACTTTGTTTTTATCTAAACAAGGGAAAGGGACTGAATATGAAACGAATAGGAAAATATCTTATAGTTTGCGCCGTCATGGGTTTGGCAGCTTGCGCTTCTCCGGCGGCGCAAATGTCACCGCAGCAAATTTCTTCTTTATCCAATCAGCAGCTATGCGATCTCCAGAATAATTATCTGTGGGATCAGAACACAGAAATTGAAATTGGACGCAGAAATCTAAATTGCGATCCGATTTACAATGAATGTCTTTTGAGGGGCATGAAACCGGATGGTCCGGAAATGGCTTTATGCATGAATCAAATTCGTGAAACTCAGGCATTACAAGCAAAAGTCGCTCAACAGCAAAGAGAGTTAGAAACTGAACGCACCCTCAATGAAATGAGAGCAGGAAACCAGCAACAGCAAAATCAAGTAATTGTAGTTCAGCCTGGTTCACAGCGAAAAGCTAACACTTCACCATTTTGCCCTACTTTCCCTTACTGTAACTAAACAGAGGCGGGGAAACCTGCCTCTGTTTTTTTAAGGTCTGTCAAATATGCGTGTGCACGTATTAATATATTCTCGTTACTTCTGCGATCTGTAAGAATTTTGGCCATATTTGAAGCATCCATGTCCAGTGCTGCGGCAAGGGCGCGGATGGAAATATTTTTCTCTTTCATTTTGTCGCGGATTTTATCGAGTGTTGATTTTTGTTCCGCACTTTTGATTTCAAGAATTTTTATGGCGCGGTGAATTTTCATCAGCGTTTTATTGGACGGATTAGCTCGACCTTTTGAAATCTTCAATACGTAGCGTTCCGATAAATTCGCGAGTTCTGCCAAGTTCGGCATATTTCTGCAGAATTTCAGAGGGTGTAAATTTAAATAAAGCCGCATTAAGGGTTTTCCCCTTTTTCCAAAAATTCAGTAATTCTTGCGGGGAGTGGTTATTATCCAAGAATTGCCTCTGGCATAAATTCAATATATTCAGGCCCAATTTTATGGGGGCTCACCGAAATATAAAGGAAATTATTAAGGCCGTATTTTGAAATAATTCAATTAATTAGGCCAA
Organism: Micavibrio sp. UBA6145; assembly: GCA_002423205.1. GTDB lineage: Bacteria > Pseudomonadota > Alphaproteobacteria > Micavibrionales > UBA1664 > UBA6145. The sequence continues at coordinate 191,610 of DIUZ01000002.1, forward strand.
ATTAGCTAAATCGAATTATTTACAATGCTCAATTCTGGTGAATTTTGGCTGTTTACAGCCTTTTTGGATATATTGCCGCCAAATAGCTTTTTCAAATTAGCGGCAGTTATAGTCTCTATTTCAGGCATATCTTGAACCAATTTCACAATGACGCGGGCAAATTGAGGATGAAGGCGGCATATTCCGTTTTTATTCAAAATAAAATCATCCGGCGAAAACGTATGCTTAATAACAAAATCCAGTACTTTCTGATCCATGACCGGGCGTACGGGCTCCATAAGGTCAAATACCAATGAAGGGCGGTTATTACCGCTGGAGTGCATGTAGCTAATTGTAGGATCAATCCCCATAGCCAATATCTGCCCCCGTACTTGATTTTCTAATACGGCATAGACGTAATTTAAAATGGCATTGACCGGGTGCAGGGCAAACTGGTTACTATCGTTAGAGCCAATCCTTGTTCCTACGCGTAACCATTCTTGTGGAACTGGTTTCCGGCCAAGGCCTTTCCACTTTAAAGATAGCGTGTACCAGTATCGGAAATAGGCTGCCGCCGCGATTCCTTCGACAGCCAAAAGTGAATTTAAATTGACGGGTGGATTTTTCTTTAAGGCCAAAATTTGAGCCTCTATTTTCTGCAATATCAATTCACCTTCAGGAGAATTGTCTGAAATACGTTTTATAGTTTCATGGCAATTTTCTATTTTTTTGAGAATAAGCCATTTTGAAAATTCAAAACCTTCACCGTTGTCTCGAATTTCTAACTGCCTTTTCACTAAGTCTGGGTTAGCGGCATAATCTGCTTGTCCAATACTGGCCAGATGACCCTGCCAATTGATTTGAACCAAAGCGACACCCTGTGCTGATAGCCATTGCAAGGCATCAAAAGTGATACTGCCATCACCGTCCAATATCACAATGCGAGAGGGTAATTGGCGGTCTCGCGGGAAAAAGCGGTGTTCTTCCCGCTCTTGCGGATAATGAGTGAACCCACATTTTATCAATAATGTGCCGCGATCTATATTCAGCCGGATACCATGGCCGCTCAATACAAGCGGCTTGTGCAATATGCGGCGTTTCCGGGCTTTGTACTGGGGAACGGGGTTTAATTTTTTCTGCCAATATTCGCCACGTTCCGCCCATGCGTTATCATTGTCATTCTGGCTGGTGGTGTTCGTAAGAGGCAAATTCATAGCAGTAAATTAGCAATTTTAGCCGTCATTCGCCATAGCTAAGCTATTGATTTCAGTGTAGAAAGTGAAAAAACTGCGACTAGGTTTCAAAAACTAGAAGCAACTCCCAAGTACTAATGAACGTAGGCCAAAAGGATAAAACAGAATTATTGCTTTTATTTTACATAACTTTAATGTATCTTCTGCCTTAACTAATAACGATTGGAGAAAATCATGTCTATTGTGGAAGCACGTGTATTTACAGACAGCAGTGATGTCGCGCTATCAAATGCAAAATATAATAAATTCGACGAGAAATATCTTCATAGCAAAAGCGTTGAGCATTTATCTCTTCTAAAAGAGAAACTAGGTTCCGATATTAAAATAGAACTAGGTTTGGCATTTATGTTCACCACCCTGGGCGTAACATCACTAGGATATGCAGTTGGAGCACCAACAATGTTGCAAAGCACCCCGCAACTAGGCTTGGCAGTACAGGCTGTAACAAGCGCTATGGCGGTGGGATCGGCATACTTTCTGGCCAGAACATTTTTTGCAGCCGTAAATAATGATACGAACCGCGACGATGTTAAAAAAATCTTAACGAAAAAAGCAGTGAACCCCACTTTAGCGGCAAAGATGTAACATACTCCGAATATCATTAAAAAGCCGCCCTTAAGAGGCGGCTTTTATTTTAATCCTTTGCCACGCGGTATAGCGCGCCATCATATATTCTGGCTAATAACTGTGGTCAGAAATCGGAACTGTAACGCCTATCTCTATACCCCCGGCTGATAAAGCCGGGCTTTTTGTGTTTCGTCGCGTAAAAATTAACGCGAGTAGAATTCGATGACCAGGTTCGGTTCCATCTGAACGGCGTAGGGGATTTCGTCCTTCTTCGGCACGCGGATGAATTTACCTTTTTTGCCTTTGACGTCGACTTCGACGTATTCCGGTGTGTCGCGCTCAGCCGATTCCAGGGCAAGCTGGATCTGACCGATGTTCTGGGCCTTGGCCGACAGGCTGATTTCGTCACCTTCTTCGACGCGGTAGGACGAGATCGTCACGCGCTTGCCGTTGACCAGGATGTGGCCGTGGGAAACGTACTGACGGGCTGCGAACGGGGTCATCGCAAATTTCATGCGGTAGACGACCGAGTCCAGGCGCGATTCCAGCAGACCAACCAGGTTTTCCGAGTTGTCGCCGCGAAGGCGCATGGCTTCCTGGTAGTAACGGCGGAACGTACGTTCGCCTATATTGCCGTAGTAGCCTTTGAGTTTTTGTTTCGCCATCAGCTGCTTGCCGTAGTCCGACAGCTTGCGTGATTTTTGCGGGCCGTGTTGACCCGGGCCGTATTCGCGTTTGTGAACGGGGGATTTGGCGCGGCCCCACAGGTTCAGGCCAAGACGGCGGTCAATCTTATGCTTAGATTCTGGGCGTTTATCGCTCATGGGTATTTCCTTTTTCTTTGCTTCTTTCGTGTCCTGCTAGTCCCAATTGAACGGGCGGGTGCTTTCACACCACTTTCGCGAGGAATGGCGCTTTTATAAGGATTTCGGCAGATAAGTCAAACAAAACGGCCAAAAGCCGGTCTTCCGGACCCGTTATGGCCAGAAAATTGTGGTTTTCAGCCGTTCCAGCCTATTCCCAGCCGCCGCCCAATGCCTTGTACAGGCTGATGGATGCCGATAGCGCCTCAAGCTTGGTCTGCGCGTAGGAATCCTGCGCCGACAGCAACGCATCCTGCGTGGTCAGCACGCTCTGGAAGTCGATGGCCCCGGCCTCGTACTGCTGGCGCGACAGGCTGTAGGCCTTGCGTGCTTCGGTCAGGGCAGTGGAAAGCGCCGTCTCACGTATATGCGCGGCCTTGAGGGCGACCATTGCGTCTTCCACCTCTTGAAATGATACTAGCACGGTCTTGCGGTAGTTTTCGGCCAGTTCTTTCTGTCGTGCGGTTGCCTGCTCGATACCGGCCTCGATGCGACCGCCCTGAAACAACGGCGCGGCGACAGATGCCGCGAGTTGCAGCGCGGTCGTGGCCGGGTTGGAAAAGCTTGCCGCAGCAACCGACCATCCGGTGCCCAGCGTGACGGACGGGAACATCGCCGCGCGTGCAACGCCGATATAGGCGTTGGCCGCAACCAGGGCTGCTTCCGACGCACGGATATCCGGGCGGCGTTCCAGCAGGGATGACGGCTGGCCCGCGACGATTTTCGGCACGTTCATGCCTTTAAGTTTCTGGCCCTGAACCGAAATCGACTCTGGCGTCTGGCCGACAAGAACGGCCAGCGCATTCTGCGCCTGCGCCATCTGTGCAGCCAGTGTGGCGCGGCTGGCTTCGCGCGTTGCCACCTGCGCGTTTTGTTGCGACAGGTCGAGCTGCGATACGGAACCCGCATCGAAACGCGCCTTCACGATGCGTTGTACTTCACGCGCATTGGCAAGGTTTTCATCCGCAATCGCCAGACGTTCACGCAGGTTCACCAGCGTGAAATAACCATTGGCGACGTCGCCCATGACGATAAGGTGCAGGGCGTCGACATCAAACTGTGTCGCGCGAAGAGATGCATTGGACGATTGCACATTCGCCCCCACACGGCCGAACAGATCCAGTTCGTATCCGACATCGATACCGGCGGACAGGCTGGTATCCGCACGGTTGGCGGTGTTGCCGCCGCGGCTGAAATTACGGTTTGCACCGGCACTGGCCGAAATTGACGGATATAAATCGGACCGCGCAACGCGCAGGGACGCGCGCGCCTGTTCAATACGGTATAGACCCGCACGCAAATCGTTATTCTGCTCCAGCGCCTGATCCATCAGGGTGTTGAGCTCGCTCGATCCGAAATTGGTCCACCAGTCGGCGTTGATCGGGGTCTCGCTCGCGCCCTGCGCCTGTCCGGCAAAGGCGGCGGGGGTATCGACGCCCGGCCGTTCGTAAGTCGGCACCTGTGAACATGCGGTCAAAAAAGACGTCGCAAGTAAAACTGTAAGGATGGCGGTCTTTTTCATGTTCACTCCGTGCTCAGGGCAACAACTGGGTCAAGTTTGGCAGCTTTTCGTGCGGGCAGGTAACCGAATATAAGACCGGTCGCCACCGCGCAGGAGAAAGCCAGGATAATGGGCGCTGCTGTAAACAGCACTTTGACGCCAAACAATGAAATGGTCCAGCCTGCCGCCAAACCAATGGCCACGCCCAATAAACCGCCAAGCGTACAGACAACGGCGGCTTCGGTCGCAAACTGGATCATGATGTCGGATTGCCGTGCGCCTGTCGCCATGCGTATGCCGATCTCGCGTGTGCGCTCGGTCACCGACACCAGCATGATGTTCATGACCCCGATACCGCCAACCAGCAATGATATGGCCGCAACCGCGCCAAGAAGGACGGTCAGTGTATTTTGTGTCGTGGTCGCCATTTCCATGAACGATGCGGAATTGCGCACCTGAAAATCTTCCGTGCGATGGCGTTCGGTCAAAAGCGATGTAATCGCCGCCTGCGTCGTGTCGATCACATCGGTGCTTTCAACCTTTACGGTCAATGAATTCAGATGGCTTGCGCCGAACAGGCGCACAAGACCCGTGGTAATGGGTACCCACACCGCATTATCCTGATCCTGTCCCCATCCGGTCGCGCCTTTGCCCGCCATGACGCCGATGACTTCAAACGGCACATTGCCGATCTGCATATACTGGCCCACCGCGTCACCGCCGGGAAACAGGATATCCGCAACCGTTTTGCCCAGTACGGCGACTGCCGCATAGGATTCCTGATCCGCCGCCGTAAAGAAATTACCCGCTGCCACCGGCCAGTCGCGCGCAATCGGAAAACCGGACCCCGTACCCTGAATGGATGTCGCGTAATCGATATTGCCAAAGCGCACCGTTTTATTGGTCTGGCGCTCAGGCAGAACGACGGAAACGTTATCGATGCCTTCAATCGCGCGCGCATCGTCCATGACCAGCGTGGCGATATCGCCGCTGGACCGGATGCCCGGCGCACCGGGACGGATGGATAAAAGGTTGGTGCCCATCGCGCTGATCTGGTCCAGCACGGATTGTTTCGATCCATTGCCGATGGCCAGCATGGTAATGACCGCGGCAACGCCGATGATAATGCCCAGCAGTGTCAGGATGGTGCGGAAGATATTGACGCGCAGCGCACGCAGCGCCGTGATGACCGACGCACCGGCTTCGGCGGCCAGTCCACCGCTGCGATGGGTAATGGGGTCGGCAAGCACGGCCGCCGCCTGTGCCTTGGCCGGTTTGCGGTCTTCAACGATTTTACCGTCGGCAATGCGCACGATGCGTTTGGCATGGGCGGCAACATGTTCGTCGTGCGTGATCAGGACAATGGTCCGGCCAGCATCATTCAGGCCTTTGAGCAGCGCCATGACATCCTGGCCCGATTTGGAATCAAGCGCGCCTGTCGGTTCGTCCGCCAGAATGACCGGCGGGTCGTTCATCAGCGCCCGGGCAATGGCCACGCGCTGCTGCTGGCCGCCAGATAACTGGTTGGGGCGGTGGTCTGCGCGGTCGCCAATGCCAAGATCGGCCAGAAGCCTGTGCGCACGGGTGCTGCGTGCGGCCTTGTCCATACCGGCATAGATGGCCGGTATCTCGACATTCTCAGACGCGCTGCTTGTGGCCAGCAGATTGTAACGTTGAAAGATAAAGCCGAATGTTTCGCGGCGCAGGGTGGCCAGTTCATCGCGGTCCAGCGTCGACGCCTCGCGCCCGCGGACCAGGTATTGCCCGTCCGTCGGCTGGTCCAGGCACCCGATAATGTTCATCAATGTCGATTTGCCCGAACCCGACTGGCCCATGATGGCAACGAATTCACCGGCATGGATGGTCAGCGATATGTCGTCGAGTGCGCGCACGACTGTGTCGCCGCTGCTGTAATGGCGGCTGATACGGCGCAGATCAAGAACGGGTTCGGTCATTGTGATCCTGTGGCCGGGGTTATTGGGATAAATTAAAGACGCGGACCCATGCTTCGGGCGCGCGCGGCACCTTGTTGCTGGGCATTTGCGGGTGCCGTGGATGCAGGCAGCATCACGCGTTCACCCTCCGACAGGCCGGAGATGATCTGCGCCGATGTCCTGTCGGACAGGCCGATCAATACGATTTTGGTGACGGGTTCCCTGCCGGCGGCCACGCGCACTTCATACGCTTTGGCCGTCTGCGTATCGGATTCCGGCACGCGCTTCATCAACACGCTGGACGGAATGACCAGCACATCTTTGGCGCGGCCAAGAACGAAGAACATCTGCGTCGTCATGCCGGTCATCAGCGCGCCGTCCTTGTTGTCGACATCGGACAGGACGTCATAAAGCACGACATCGTTGACGGTCTGCGGCGAGGGGAGGATCTGGCGTACATGGCCCTTCCACTTGCGGCCCTGCGACCCCAGCGTGGTGAAATACATTTCCATGTTGGGGCTGAGTTTCGAAACATCGGCCTCCGCTACCTGCGCGCGCACGGTCATGATATCAAGCCGCGCGACCTGGCCGATCACCGGTGCAGATTGGTTGGCATTGAGGGTCTGCCCCTCTTTCACCGGCAGGGAAACGACAGTGCCTTCCATGGGCGCATAGATTTTCGTGCGCTCAAGATCGGCTTCATCGCCTTCCAGTACTGATTTGGCTTCGTCCAGCTGTGCGGCCAGCGCCATGGTCTGCGCTTCGGCGACATCCATCGCCGTTTGCGCATCCTGAAACACTTCTTCGCTCACAGCCTTGCTGTCGAACAGTGTCTTGTTACGGGCCAGTTTTTGTTCGGCCTGTTTATACGTTGCGTCCTGTTGCAGGATCTGCGCCTCAAGCTGTTTGATCTGCGCCTGATCGCCTTTGACGGCAGCCTGATATGTGGCCGGGTCGATTTCAGCGATCAGGTCGCCGGTTTTGACGATGGACCCGATCTGCACGTGCAGCTTCTTGACCTGTCCGGATACTTCCGCGCCGACATCGACGTAATCCTTGGGCTCAAGCTTGCCCTGTGCGGTGACGACGGCCTCGATCGTGCCGCGGGTGACGGTGGTGGTATTGGCGTCTGATTTTGCCTTGTCCTCGCCTTTGGTGCCCAGCACAGCATATGCGCCGCCCGCGATAACGCAGATGGCAATGATGGCAATAACGACACGGTTGAGCGGGGGACGCTTCATGATCTATCCATTGTAGTTTTCAGGTTAATCAATTCTAGCCCGCAAGTATGACGAAATATTGTCCGGGTCAAGGAACAACAGGGCGCAACCGGGTGTTAATCCATGAATCAGCTTCTCATAGGGTCTGACCCGCTGCGCTCAGACTGAAAATCGCGGGCGGACAATCTCAGGACGGCGTTTGGCGATTAACGAACGGCATTGGCCTGTGTGCCGCTGCGTCGTCTTTCGCTGATGTTTTGGCGTAATGAATAATCCCAAGAATGGTGATGTAGACAATCACCATATACAGCGTGATGAGTTTCCATTGCTTGGGCATTAAATGGTCCTTAAACGAGGCGAGGGCACAAGGGGTGGTGTGGCGGCCTGTGTCCGGGCCTAAAAAGCGTGGTGGGCCCGGCCGGACTTGAACCAGCGACCAAACCGTTATGAGCGGTCCGCTCTAACCAACTGAGCTACAGGCCCACGCGCGATCTTGTATGTGCCTGTATTTGCAGGGCGCGGCAAGCGGTTTGGCACGCCCATTGCATTTCCATATACAAACAGTAACCAACTATGGAGATGTACCCATGTTCTTATCATTCCGCTTTGCCACGCTGGTCTATGCTTTGACTGTATTTACAGTGGGTTATGTGGCTGCTGCCACCATCCACGACCTCTGGTCCCAGGCCGACCGCATGCAGACGCTGGTGTCCGCCAATGCCTACGGCGCGCTCGACCCCGCCGCCGGTTCCGTCCAATGATCAGTGTGGTCTGGCAGGATCGGATAAAGATATTTCGCTGCTGCCCAGCGCATCGGCAAGCCGGTTTTGCGCCGAGCCCGGACGTAATGGTTTCGGTTGCGCGTCAGATGGCCCCCAGCCAATGGCGTAAATAATTTCGATGCTCGCGCGCAGAAGATTGTCATCGCTGGCATGGCGTGCGCGGTAATCGGCTTCAATACCCGTCCAGAATTTTTTACCCACGAATGTTTTGACGCGTTCACGCAGCGATAAACCTTCGCCCGCGTTTTTAATGTCGCGCAGAAGCGTTTTTAACTGGCGATAGAAAACCGGTTTGATTTCAGCATCGACAACCGGCAACGCAAATCCCGCGCGCTGCATCAGCCCCGCAAATGTCTGCAGATCCACGGTGGGATGCACGCGGGCGGCAACACCGCCACGCGATGGCGCGCGCATCAACACATCGCGCAGCTCGTATAATGTTTCGCCGCCGGGCAGGGCGCACATGAATACGCCGTCCGGTTTTAGCGCGCGGCGCATCTGAATTAAAACACCCGGCAAATCATTCACGACATTCAGCGTACCGTTAACGATGATCAGGTCGAGCGACGCCGGTTCAAACGGGAAATGCTCAATCTCGCCGTCGACCGGGAAGGGCCGCACATTCAGTGAACCGATGGTCTTGATACGGGGCAGTTCGTCGATATTGCCGCCGCCCACCCATAGGACGGAAGCAAACGCGCTGCGCCTTATATCCCGCAGCCGCTCCAGCAGCGCGGACGCGCACGCGTCGGCGAAGGCGGAATCACGAATAAAGCGGGGTTTTTGCGCAAAAACGGCCATGACAAGGGTCATAGCATGGGCAAGTCTCTGAAATATAGGGGAAATGGTGCACCCGAGAGAATTCGAATCTCTAACCTTCTGATCCGTAGTCAGATGCTCTATCCAGTTGAGCTACGGGTGCACATTTGAAGTGGCCGGACCATAACCCAAGCCCTAAGGGGGGTTCAAGTTCTTTTTGTCTTTTCTGTGGGTTGTCCCTTTAAGGCATTGAACGGCCTGTTGTCCTTGACGCCGGTGCCAGTATAATGGCCTATGAAGTGCCGGATTCGCGGGTTACGAAAATAGCACCCGTGTGCGAGGGAATGGACTAGGACAATGAATACTTCCAAATGGCTTATGGGTGTCTCGGTGCTGGCGTTAACGCTGGCTTTTTCTGTGCCGGCGGCCCTTGCGGCCACCAAATCGCTGGGCACGGTCCCGGCGTCCGGCGCGGCGGCTGATGCACCTGCAGATGACGTACCGACACTGATCGTTACAAACAAACCCATGTCGGCCGTGCTGCCGGGCGGGGGCGGTCGTGGTATTTCGACCGATGACCTCGACAACGGCACGCTGGACGCCAAGGGCGCACGCCCGCTTCGTCCGTCCGTCCCGGGCCTCGTGTCCACATCGAACACCGGTATTTATAAGGGCATGATGACGGAAGCGCCGAATATCGGTGCCGACGCTGTCCTGAGTAAAGACTATTTCTCACCGGCCAACACCATGGCCGCGCAAAAAATTGACCAGCTTCGTGAAGAAATGTTCACGCTGCAATCCCGCGTCTCGGAACTGTCGGAGCGTCTCTCCGGTATCCAGCAGGTGGGCCAGGAACTCTCCGCCAATTACTATGCCTCCGTCGCCACCATCAACACGCAGCTGCAATCGGGTACCACCCCGGGCAACCCGCGCCTGATGGAACGTCTGACCGCGGCGCAGGACGCGCTTGAAACCCTGTCCGGCAACGTCACCGACATGAATGCTCTGGCGCTGCAGATATCTGACGGCGCCTCGATGGCAAGCTATCTTCAGGAAGCCACCCGCGCGGCCTACGGCCTTACCGGTTCGGTTGAAGAAGACCACGCACGTCTCGCGCAACTGGAAGACTCCGTCGCCAACACTTCGGTGCTGATCGAACGTCTGCTCAATAACGTCAACGACGACATCACCCGCAACGCGGCCTACCTCAATACGGAACGCTCCAACCTGCGTACCCTCGCGCTGGCTGTGGCCAACGGCGACCTTTATGGCCGCTCGCTTGCCAATCGTCCGTTCCTGTCCGTCGAACAGTCGCGTGTTGCCGCCGATATGAACGCCGCCAATCCGAACCTGCAACCGGCATCTTTGACCATGAGTGGCCCGAAAGGCGCACTGCCGTCGCCGCGTCCGCTGGTCGTCGTGCGTTTCGACAAACCTGATGTGAATTATCAGCAGGCTGTATATCAGTCTGTTTCCGACGCGCTGGAAAAATACCCCAATGCGCGCTTTGAACTCGTGGCCGTTGCGCCCGGTGCCGGTAACCCGGCCCGCAAGGCCATCGAGTCCACCCGTTCCCGCCGTAATGCTGAAAAAGTGTTGCGCACCCTGACCGAAATGGGACTTGCGGCTGATCGCATTGACCTCTCTGCCATGACGAATGACAACATTCAGACGAATGAAGTTCAGCTTTACATACGGTAAGAAATGAAAAATCTATTCGCTTTCAAGCCCGAAGGTTTCCCCCTGGAGGCTGAAGGCGTTTCGATGGGGCCGCTGGCCGTGCGTCTCGCACGCAAAGACGGCGAAATCGAAGCGGCTGAACGTCTGCGCTACGACATCTTTTACCGCGAATACGGCGCAAAGCCGGTCGGTGAAATCGAAAAAACTCAGCGCGACCACGATGAATTTGACGACGTCGCCGACCATCTGATCGTCATCGACCGCCGTATCGATAACATCCCTGAACGTATCGTCGGTACATATCGCCTCATTCGCAGCGACATGGCGAAACAGATCGGCCGCTTTTACACCTCATCCGAATTTGATATCACCAAACTCATCCAATCCGGCCTCAATCTGGGCGAACTCGGACGTTCCTGCGTTGCCGCCGAATACCGCACCCGCAGCGTCCTGCAATTATTGTGGCAGGGGATCGCCGAATACGTGACCCATCATAATATCGGCATTTTGTTCGGCTGCGCCTCCTTCCACGGCACCAATGTCGATGAACATGCGGAGATGCTCTCATATCTCTATCACTATCACCGCGCCGAAGACGCCCTGTGCCCCAAGGCTATTGGCGAAAACGCGGTCGATATGAACATCATCCCCAAGGATCAGCTCGACGCTAAAAACGCGCTGATGAAACTGCCGCCTTTGATCAAAGGGTATCTGCGCCTGGGCGGCCATGTCGGCGACGGCGCGTTCATCGACCACCAGTTCAACACCATCGATATCTGCGTCGTGGTCAAGACCGGCCTTGTCGCCAAGCGTTACAGCAAGCACTATCAGCGCAAGGTCGAAGGCTTCCCGAATAATTTTCCCGCTGAAGAAGAATAACAAAAATGCAAAATGTGACGGCTGCCATACGCATGCTTGGCTTTGTCATTGGCTCGTGCATCTTCGTGCCATGGGCATGGGTGATGCGGGAGGCGCGGGGTGGCGGGAATGTTGATTCCGCCAAACTGTTCCACAAAATGGCGTGCTTTGTTTTCAGTATCAAACTGCGCATCATCGGCACACCGCGCGAACACGGCGAAACACCCACGGTCTTCGTGTCCAACCATGTCTCGCATCTGGATATTCCGGTGCTGGGCTCGCACCTGAATGCACGGTTCGTGGCCAAAGCCGATGTCGCGGACTGGCCGGTCATGGGCACATTCGCCAAGACCCAGCGTACGATTTTTATCGAACGCACCAAATCTGCGCTGGAGGGCGCGAAAGACATGATCGGTGACGCCATCCGCGATGGCTTCAACATCATCCTGTTTGCCGAAGGCACGTCGACCGATGGCCGCGAAGTCAAACCGTTCAAGGCCAGCCTGTTCCAGATGTTCTACGAAAACCCGGTCAACGCCTTGGTGCAGCCGGTGGCGATTGTCATTGAACGTGCGGGCGGCAAAAAACCGGATGACCAGGAAACCCGCGATATTTACGCCTGGTGGCGTCCGGAAGAAGACTTCGCATCGCATCTCTGGAAATTCGCCAAGGCCGGCGGTGCCACCATTTCCGTCCATTATCTGCCCGTGCTTGATCCTAAAAATTTCCCTGATCGCAAGGCATTGGCCGCAGCCGCAACCAAGGCAACATCCAGCGCCGTAGCGGCATGAAAAGGCCGCGTTTTGACCTGACCGAAGGCTCTGTCATTTTTCATGTCCGCCGCATGGGCATGGCCATGGGCTGGGGCATTGTCGCGATGAACATCGTGCATTTTACCGGCATGTGGTTCATCAGCCGTCTGGGGCATGACCACCTGACCGCCATTTCATTCACACTGCCCGTTGTCGGTTTTCTTTTCTTTATGATTCTGGCCATGTCGTCGGGCATGACATCGGCGGTGGCGCGCGCTGCCGGGGGCAACCGTATTGAACACACCGCGCGCACCGTCACATCCGGCATTGCCGCGTCTTTCGTGTTCGGCCTGGTGATGATGATCGTGGCTTATGCCATTCAGGATCGCGTGTTTCGCGCCATGGGCGCGACCGATGCGTTGATGCCGCTGATCCATGATTTCATGGACACATGGCTTTTGTGCATCCCGTTCATGTGCGTGACCATCGTATCCAACGCCGGCGCCCGCGGCGCGGGGGAGGCGGGACTGCCCGCGCTGGTGATGATCCAGCTTGCGATCACAAACCTGATCTTCGACCCGATTTTCATCTTTGTTTTCGATATGGGTATGCAGGGCGCGGCCATCGCAACATTTCTGGCCTATGGTCTGGCCATGCTGTCCGCCCTGTGGATCGGCATACGTAAACTGCACCTGATCCGCATCAGGACCCTGCGCAATATTCAAAAAACCAAACGCGCCCTGCGCACGTGGTGGAGTGTGACGGGCCCTGTCAGCATTGCCTATTCCATCGAACCCTTAAGCACCGGCATTCTGACCGCGACCGTGGCCAAGATCGGCCTTGGTGCCGTCGCCGCCTACGGGGTCGTTACGCGGGTGGAAGGTCTGGCGCTGATCGTCCTGATGTCCCTCTGGGGGGCTGTCACGCCGCTGGCTGGCCAGAACTGGGCCGCCGGTAAACACACGCGCGTGCGCGAAACCCTGCATGTCGCTGCCGTCATCAACACGGTTTTCTGTTTGTGCTTTGCCGCTGTGATGTGGCTGTTTGCGGAACATGTGGCCGCCTGGTTTTCGTCCGAAACCGAGACCATCCGTCTGGCCGCCATTTACCTGTCCATCGTGCCGGTCAGCTATATCGGGTTTGGGGCATCGGGCCTGGTCGGATCGGCCCTGAATGGTATTGGCCGGGCGCGCTGGTATCTGGTCGCCAATAGCGCCCGTGTCATAACGTTTCTGACCTTTGCCGTATATGGGGCCCATGCCTTCGGATTTTACGGGTTTGCCCTGGGGATAGCGGCGGCTAACCTCTTGTGCGGCTTTGTGATCGGGATGTGGTCCCGGCGCGTTTTCCTTGCCAGCGGGCCGGTTTAGCCTGTATTTGGGGCATAGGTTCCCGTAGCTCAGTTGGATAGAGCGAGCGTTTCCTAAACGCTAGGTCGCAGGTTCGAATCTTGCCGGGAACACCATCTTTTTTTCTGCCCTTTTGTCGCATTTTGGCCCCTTTGCCCGCATGCCTGAATCCCCTATAATCCCTTGAATCATTTCAAGGACTCGAATCTCCATGGCCGACCAGAAAACGCCCGAAGACGACAAAAGCATCAACGACTTGCTCAAAGAATACGCAAGCGACGTAAAGGACAAGGATCTCGACGATTTCCTGAAAGACTCCGGCGACGATGCATATGAATCAGCCATCGATGAAGATGGTGACGACGAAGACGCCGAAGGCGAAGTTGTCGCCGAAGGCGCGGAAGAACGCAAATCCTCCAGCATCCTGCCCTTGCTGCTGATCGTTGCCGCCTTTGGCGCGGCGGGCGCCGGCGCATGGGTCTACCTGAATCGCGACCAGGGCATGACGTCCATCATGGGCGGTTTCATGGGCCAGGATGAAGCCAACGCACCGGTCACGTCACAAATGCCGCCCCCGCCACCGCTGGCGGCCAACGATATCGGCGCGCCGCCGTCTGACCTCGCACCGGTAGCGCCAATGCCTGACGCACCTGCCCAGCCGATGCCGATCATGAACGAAGGTGCATCTGACGGTCTGCCTGCACCAGGCGCTGATGTTCTGGCGATGCCGGAAGCGCAACCGGCTGCATCTGCACCGGCACCTGTTGCTCAGGCGGCCCCGACGCCGCTGACCGGCAACGCGCCGTCCGCTGCAACCCCGGCTGCCAAACTGCCGACCGCCGGTAGCGATGCTAATGCACAGGACGCTGTCTCCGCATGGAACAACAACGAAACGCCAGCCAACACCGACCCGACAGCAACCCTGCCGGAAAAACCGGTCGACGTGGTGAAGGCGAAACCGGTTTCCGCGTCTAAGGCGAAAACCGAAAAACCCAAAGCCACGGCTGAAACCAAACCTGTATCCGAACCGGCACCGGTTCGCGCCGTGCCGAAGGAATACGTCTCCGGCCTTGATGGTGCATTACCGCCGCCGTTCATGGCTATCCAGGCCAGGAAGGCTATGGCACCCGCCGCCGCAAATACCTCAGTTGCGCCGCCGGCCGCGCCGGTGGCTCCTGCTACCGTACCGTCCGCAACCCTGAACGCCGTACCGCCGACATTTACACAACCTGTTGCAGCACCGGTAACACCGGAACTGCGCACAGTGCCGCTGGCGATCAACGGTGGCCGTTCGGTCCCCGACAACACCAAGGCCTACGCGCAAATCCCGGATACGGACACGGGCTCATCGCCTGCACCGTCAGTATCCGCACCTGAAGCGCCGGTTGCTGCTGCGCCCGTTGCCATCTCTGCTCGCCCGTCGGCTGCGCCGTCGGTTGCTGCATCCAACGGCCAGGCTGCCGCCATTCTGGCACAGGCGCAAGCCGCCGAAGCCGCTGGCGACAAAGACAAGGCTTTGACCCTGTACACGCAGGCGCTCGAAGCTGACGCCGTATACGGCGATGGCAAGTCGATCGACCGCGGCGCAGTCTATGACCGCATCGGTGCGATCCGCAGCGGCCAGTAATGTTTGAACCGCTTATTCCGTTATTCAGCAACCCGGCCATTCGTGCCGGGTTGTTTTTTGCCTTTGGTCTTTGCATCGGTTCGTTCCTGACGGCCTTCACCTATCGCATCCCGCGCAACATCGACTGGGTGCGCGAACCATCCCGCTGCACATCATGCCGCGCGCGCCTGGCGGCGCTTGATCTGGTGCCTGTGTTTTCGTGGCTGGTCATGCACGGCAAATGCCGCCATTGCGGCACAAAAATACCCGCACGCTATCCATTGATGGAGCTCGCGTGCGGGCTTGTCTTCGGCCTGATCGGCTGCCTGGGCTTTTAGGCTTTGCGTGATGTAATCGCGCTCAGAAGATCGGGCAGGGGCAGGATAATGGTATTCGTCTTCTCACCCGCAATATCCGTCAGCGCCGACAGGTAACGCAGCTGCATGCCCTCCGGGCGCTGGGCCAGAATGGCGGCGGCTTCGTCGATCTGCTTGGCGGCCTGCAATTCGCCTTCCGCATTGATGATCTTGGCGCGGCGTTCGCGCTCGGCCTCGGCCTGGCGCGCGATGGCGCGGATCATGCTCGGGTCGATGTCGACATGCTTGATGGCGACCTGCGTGATCTTGATGCCCCAGCCTTCGGTGGTGGAATCCAGCAATTCCTGCAGGTCGGCATTCAACTGGTCGCGCTTGGACAACATGTCATCCAGTTCATGGCGGCCCAGAACCGAACGCAGCGTGGTTTGCGCGACCTCGGACGTTGCCTGGTAAAAGTTTTCAACCTTGATGATGGCGTCGGACGGATTGACGACACGGAAATACACGACCGCCGATACGCGCACCGAAACGTTGTCTTTTGAAATAACATCCTGGCTTGGCACATCCTGCGTACGCACGCGGATATCGACGCGCACCATGGTCTGTACCAGCGGGATGAGGATAATCAGGCCGGGGCCAGCCGTGTGCGTGTAACGA
Organism: Micavibrio sp. UBA6145; assembly: GCA_002423205.1. Lineage (GTDB taxonomy): Bacteria > Pseudomonadota > Alphaproteobacteria > Micavibrionales > UBA1664 > UBA6145. The sequence continues at coordinate 207,687 of DIUZ01000002.1, forward strand.
CCCAGTGTAAAGATAACGGCGCGTTCGTATTCGCGCATGACGCGCACGGACGTGGCGATAAAGAACGCCAGCGCAAACAGAAGTATGATGACCAGCTGTATCATTGTGAATTCACCCTTTTTGAACGGTTAAAACCAGATTGTCGCGCGCACGCACGATGACTATGTCACCGGCCTGCAGATTGTCGGGGCCGTGTGCGGCCCATTCTTCGCCGTCTATATGAACATGGCCGCTTGTGCCGGTCCAGCGAATGACGCGGGCATGCATACCCATCAGAATTTCAGCGCCTGCCGTAATTTTTTTACGCCGCGCCACAAAAACGAAATACAGACTGCCCCCAAGTATCGCAAGACCAATCAGGCCCAGTGCCACGAGCACCGGCAGGGAAACCGGTATGCCGTAAATGCTTCCGGCTTCCTGAAGCATGACCAGCGCCGCAAAGAATGATGCCGCGCCGCCAAGGGCCAGAAGCCCGAATGTCGGCGTGATCGCCTCCAGCGCCATGAACGCGAGGCCAAGAACAAGAAGGACAAGGATTGCAATTTCCATCGACATGCCGGTCACTCTTTCCAGATTATGGATAAGTACAAATGTATGGCTAGCTTACAGCCGGGCAACCACCGCGTCACCCATTTCTGTGGTGCTGATGGCCTTGCCGCCCGCCGCGATATCGGCGGTACGGATGCCGTCGGCCAGAGTCTGGCGCACGGCGGCCTCAATCCGGTCGGCATTACCCCCGTCATTGAGCGAATAACGCAGCGCCATCGCCAGCGACAGGATCATGGCCAGCGGGTTGGCCTTGTTCTGGCCTGCAATGTCGGGTGCAGAGCCGTGGACCGGCTCGTACAGAGATGCACGGCGGCCATGCGCATCCGGCGCGCCCAGCGACGCGCTGGGCAGCATGCCAAGCGAACCGGTCAGCATCGCGGCGGCGTCCGACAGAATATCGCCAAACAGATTGTCGGTAACGATGACATCGAATTGCGAGGGCGCACGCAAAAGCTGCATCGCGCAGTTATCGGCATACATATGCGACAATTCCACGTCGCCGTAACCTTCACCGTGCAGGGTGGTGACGTCTTCGCGCCACATCAGCCCGGATTCCATGACGTTGGATTTTTCGACCGAGCACACGCGTTTATCGCGCGTGCGCGCCAGTTCAAACGCCACCGCGGCCACGCGGCGCACTTCGGACGTTGTGTAGACTTGCGTATTGATGCCGCGGCGTTCGTTCTTGCCGATCTGCTCAATCCCGCGCGGCTGGCCGAAATAGACGCCGCCCGTCAGTTCGCGCACGATCAGGATATCAAGCCCGCGCACGATTTCAGGTTTCAGTGTCGATGCGTCGATCAATGCGTCAAAAACGATGGCCGGACGCAGATTGGCAAACAGGTCCAGTTGCTTGCGCAGACCCAAAAGCCCCGCTTCCGGGCGCTTATCATACGCGGCGTTCGCCCATTTGGGCCCGCCGACGCAGGACAAAAGCACGGCATCTGCATGACGGCACGCATCCAGCGTTTCCGGGGGAAGGGGTTGACCCGCCATGTCGATGGCAGCGCCGCCGATCAGGTGCTCGGTCGTTTCGATGCCGATATCCAGCGCATCAATGACTTTTTTGGCCTCGCGCATGACTTCCGGCCCGATGCCGTCACCGGGAAGAAGAACGAATTTTTTATTGGTCATGTGAATTGCCACGGTTGGGTTTGTTTAAGTTGTGCTTCATATCCGTCGATATCGTCTTTGTGCTGAAGCGTAAGGCCGATGTCATCGAGGCCGTTGAGCAGGCAGTGGCGGCGGAAGGCGTCGATTTCAAATGCAAAGACAAGATTGCCCGCACGCACTTCCTGCTTCTCAAGATCAACCGTGATCGGCTGGTCCGGATAATCACTCGTGCGCTGCATCAATTGCTGCACCTGGTCCTTGGGCAGGACAATCGGTGTCATGCCGTTCTTGAAGCAATTGCCATGGAAAATATCGGCAAATGACGGTGCGATCACCGCGCGTATACCGAAATCGTTCAGCGCCCACGGCGCATGCTCGCGGCTTGACCCGCATCCGAAATTCTCATCCGAAATCAAAATCTGCGCATTGCGGTATGCCGGTTTGTTCAGAACGAAATCAGGCTTTTCCGAACCATCGGCATTAAAGCGCATTTCAAAAAACAGGCTTTTGCCGAGTCCCGTGCGCTTGATGGTGCGCAGGAATTGTTTCGGGATGATCATGTCGGTATCGACATTGACCATGGGAAGCGGGGCCGCAATGGCGGTCAAAACATTAAATTTTTGCATGGATCTGTGAGGTGTTCCGTTTTTTATGCGCAGGCAAAGGTTGCGCCATTTTCATTTCGGCGAATATCCTGACCAATGCCTGGTCATATTCGTCGTGTTTTTCTTCCGCCAGTCGTTTCAGTACGCTTTCAGTTGTGATGTCACGCTCGCCAAAATGCGGACGCGCGGTGGAATAACCATCAAATGCATCGCAGATCGCGAGCATGCGCACAATCTGTGAAAGAACATATGGTTTTTTGGTTTCCGGGTCGATGGCATTGACCGGGACATGATGGTTTTGCATCAGGTCGCGCATCATCATCAGAACCGGGCGCTGATCATGCGCGCCGAATCTGCCGTCGACCAGTTCAACACCCTTGGTCGTGTGTTCGCGGCGTTGCGCCTTTTGCTCGTCGCTTGGCTTGCCTTCGATATCCCAGATTTCAATATTCTTGAATGTTCGCTTGCCGATGTCGTGCACCAGTGTCAGGCGATACAGAATATCTGCGTGCGCTTCATTATATCCCATTTTTCTGGCCAGACTGCGCATGTCGCGGGCCACGCGCACGGAATGCGTATGAAACGCATAAGGGTGGTTTGGTGGACGCTTGGCATCGTATTTTTGCAGTTCTTTGAGCTCGGCATCGATGAATGTTTCGATATCGGCGTCAATGACATGGGCGTTAAGAGAAGGTGCGGACATCGGTCAGTCTCCCTGTAATCGCCGCGGCGGCAGCCATGGCGGGGGACAGCAGATGCGTGCGCCCCTTGTAACCCTGACGGCCTTCAAAATTGCGGTTGGATGTGGATGCGCATCGCTCACCCGGTGACAGGCGGTCTTCGTTCATCCCAAGGCACATCGAACAACCCGGTTCGCGCCAGTCAAAACCGGCGTCTTTCAAAATCTGCGCGATGCCTTCGGCTTCCGCCATTTCCTTCACAAGACCGGAGCCCGGAACGACCATGGCGTATATGCCCTTGGCGACTTTCTTGTTGCCGACAATCTTGGCGACTTCGCGTAAATCTTCGATACGCGCATTCGTGCATGATCCGATAAACACTTTATCAAGTATGATGTCGGTCATCTTCGTGCCCGGGGTCAGGCCCATGTAATCCAGGGCGCGGGCCACGGCCGTGCGCTGGCCTTCATCCGCGATATCGGCGGGGTTTGGCACCACGTCGGTAATCGCAATCACGTCCTGCGGGCTGGTACCCCATGTGACCTGCGGCGCAATGTCTTCCGCCTTGAGCACGATTTCCTTGTCGTATACCGCGCCGTCGTCGGAGGGCAGGGTGCGCCAATACGCAACTGCTTTATCCCAATCACCATTTTTCGGAGCCATAGGCCGGCCTTTGACGTATTTGAATGTGGTGTCGTCCGGTGCCACGAGGCCAGCGCGCGCCCCGCCCTCGATCGACATGTTGCACATGGTCATGCGGCCTTCCATCGACAAAGCGCGCACGGCAGACCCTGCAAATTCCACGACATACCCTGTGCCGCCCGCCGTACCGATATGGCCGATGATCGCAAGGATCATGTCTTTCGCGGTGACGCCTATGGGCAGGGTGCCTTCCACGGCAATGCGCATCGTCTTCGCAGGCTTGAGCAATAATGTCTGCGTGGCCAGCACGTGTTCGACTTCCGATGTGCCGATGCCGAATGCAAGGGCACCGAATGCGCCGTGCGTTGATGTGTGACTGTCGCCGCACACGATGGTCATGCCCGGCTGCGTGAGGCCCTGTTCAGGGCCGATGATATGCACGATGCCCTGGCGTTTATCGTTCATCCCGAAATACTGGATGCCGGCTTCTTTCACATTCGTTTCCAGCGTTTCAATCTGGATGCGCGATTCTTCTTCCGTGATGCCCAGTGCGCGGTCGGATGTCGGAACATTGTGATCCGCCACGGCAAGGGTGGCATCCGGGCGGCGCACTTTTCGGCCGGCCAGACGCAAACCTTCAAACGCCTGCGGGCTGGTGACTTCGTGCACAAGGTGACGGTCGATATAGATCACACAGGTGCCGTCTTCGTGTTTTTTGAGCACATGGGCGTCCCATATTTTTTCATACAGGGTCCGGGGTTTATTCGTCATTTGTGCACCGCATTAGGGAAATAGTAACCAGTTCAGTCCTACACTTTAATCTAAGAGATATAAGGTAGGTCAATGTTGATGTTAACCGTAGATGATGCCGCGTTTTCGTGTACCCCCCAGGGGCAGGCGCGTATCGACTTCAAGGACCCTGTTTTCGTCCGTGCAGACACGGTTTTCTATGACCCCGCATCGAACGAGGTGAGCGGTCTGATTGACGGCCTCCAGTTCCGTATCGGGACGGTACCGGCCCGCCTTGCATCAACCTTTGCCAAGCATTCCTCGGTGATTCTGACCGCTCCACACCCGCACGGGCATGAGCTGGTCCTAAGCGCCAGGATTTCGACTATCCACTGATCAACAACAAAAGGACGATCAAAGAATGCCAGACTGTTCCTGTCGTTGCGCTAAAGAAGCCAAATCCTGTGGAGCCGCCAAGGGCGAGAACTCCCACCCAACACCGCCGTAGTGACCGCGGCTTCATAGCGCGAACACACACCACATTGATCTTCTGCTCGCAGAAGAAAAAACCCCGGGTTGCGCCCGGGGTTTAATTTTTGAGAGAGGGCAGAAGAAATTACTTCTTCGGCTTGGCCTTGGCCGGGCGCTCTTTTTTCTCTTTTTTGATGGCTTTTGCAGCGGCTTTTGCGGCTTCAACAGCTTCGTCAACGATCGGTTGACCGTCTTCCATGCCGTGGCCGGTGGTACGTTCGCTGATACGTGCGGATTTGCCCGAACGGTCGCGCATGTAATACAGCTTGGCGCGGCGGACCGAACCGCGGCGCAGGAGTTCGATCGATTCAATGACCGGACCGTAGAGCGGGAAAACGCGCTCGACGCCTTCGCCGTAGGAAATTTTGCGAACGGTGAAGCTTTCATTGATGCCGGAACCGGTGCGGGAAATGCATACGCCTTCGTATGACTGAACGCGCGAGCGGTCGCCTTCTTTGATGTTCACGTTGACTTTAAGGGTGTCGCCAGCCGAGAAGGCGGGGAATACTTTGCCGGTCGACAGACGGGCAAGTTCTTTGGCTTCAAATTTTTCAATGGTGTTTTGTGCCATGATTTTAGTCTCACTTGTTTTTTCCGGCCTCGAAATCGAACGCACCACATGGCACGCCGGCAGACCGTTTATCTTTTTAGTGCCTTTGAGATACCGGCCACCACGCTGAAAAGCAAGTGAAAATGACCAAAAACGGCCCGGATCGGGCTATTTTTTCAATAAATCCGGGCGGCGGGCCAGTGTCAGGGCCTGCGCCTGTTCACGGCGCCATTTGGCGACCTTGCCATGGTCCCCGCTGGTCAGGACCGGTGGAACGGTATGAACCTGCCCCTTGGCATCGGTCCATTCGGCCGGGCGGGTGTAATGCGGGTATTCCAGCAAGCCGTTGGAAAAGCTTTCTTCCGACACGGTCTCGGCATTACCCATGACCCCGTCGATCAGGCGGATACAGGCATCCATGACGATCAGTGCCGCAGGCTCGCCGCCCGAAAGCACGTAATCGCCGATGCTGACTTCCTCGAATCCATGGGCGTCCAGCACGCGCTGGTCCACGCCTTCGTAGCGGCCGCATAAAATGGTCAGGGCAGGGGTTTTGACGAACTCGGCCGCCAGTTGCTGGTTCAGGACACGGCCGCGCGGGCTCATGTAAATCAGGCGGCCGGGCTCGGGCAGGGACAGCAATGCGTTTTCAATCACATCCGCGCGCATAACCATGCCCGCGCCGCCGCCAAACGGCGTGTCATCAACGGTCTTGTGCTTGTCACGCGCATGGTCACGGATATTGACGGCCGTGTACGACCATTTTTTATCTTCCAGCGCACGCCCCGCCAGCGACTGCCCCGCAAAACCGGGAAACATGTCGGGGAACAGGGTGAGCAGGTTGAAATGCATGATGCCTACATCACTTCCGGTTCAATCATCGTGATACGGCGTGCCTCGCGGTCGACCGATACCAGATACGGTTCGGCAAACGGGATATAATACGTGTCTGACTTGCTCTGCACTTCGACCAGATCACCTGCGCCGAAATTCTGCATGCGCAAAACCTTGCCCATGGCTTTGCCGTCGACAGATACGACGTCCATGCCTTCAAGGTCGGAATGATACAGCGCGCCGTCCTCTGCCTCTGGCAGTTCGTCGCGCTCGATAAAAAATTGCTGGTTGCGAAGGCGCTCAGCCGCGGTGCGGTCAGTGATGCCTTCAACGGATGCGATGAAAAGACCGGCCTTAGGCTCGGCCCGAGGTAACAAAACCACGCGTTTTTGCGTGGTTTCGTCGGTGTATACGCCATCCGCACTGAACAGCAGGGCCGGATCGTCTGCATAGCAAAGGACTTTTATATCGCCCTTGATACCGTGCGCCGTCGCAACCTTGCCGATCAGAATGCGTTTGGTCATTAAGCGGCCGGGGTCTCAGCCGGTGCTTCAGCTTCAGCAGCCGGTGCTTCAGCAGCGACTTCTTCAGCAGCAGGGGCCGGAGCGGCGGCAGCAGCTTCAGCTTCGGCTTTAGCGGCGGCTTCAGCTTCCAGTTTGGCAGCAGCAGCGGCTTCTTCAGACTTGATGCGCTCTTGAGCTTTGGCTTTCGGTGCCGATTTTTTCGGACCAGCCTGGAATTTCGGAGCCGGGATAATGCCAGCCTTGCCCAGGAAAATCGCGACGCGGTCGGACGGCTGTGCGCCCAGACCCAGCCAGTGCTTGATACGCTCGGCGTTCAGCGTGACGCGGTTCGGATCGTTCGCAGCCAGCAACGGGTTGTAGGTGCCCAGACGCTCGATGAATTTGGAATCGCGGGGGGAGCGGGAATCCGTGACGACGATGCGGTAGTAAGCGAGGTTACGGCGGCCGCCGCGGGACATACGAAGTTTCAGTGCCATTGTTTTACTCTCCTAGGTTTTAGCGTTTTTTGTTGAAAGGGTTGTTCCGGAGAAAATCCGGAGGTAATTGGAAATTCGCAAACGGATTCGGACCCGCCAGCGGGTTCGAATCTGGTTGTTGGTTTGAAGTGCCGCCGGGCATGCCGGGCATGCCGCCCATATCGGCCATCATCTTGTCCATGGCGTTACCGCCGAGCAGGTTTTTGGCAAGGCCCATCATGCCGCCCATGCCCATTTTGCGCAGTTTCTTCATTGCGCCCTGCATCTGGTCGAATTGTTTGAGCAGGCGGTTCACATCCTGCACCGTGGTGCCGGAACCAGCCGCGATACGGCGGCGGCGCGAAGCGGATGCAGAAACCAGGTCCGGTTTGGCGCGTTCGCGCGGCGTCATGGAAGACATGATCGCTTCCTGTTTTTTCAGGACTGTGCCTTCAAGATTGGCGCTTTCAATCTGCGGGGCCATTTTCGACAGGCCCGGCATCATTTTCATCATGGCGGCCATGCCGCCCATGTTTTTCATCTGCTGCAGATGGCCGCGGAAATCATCCAGGTCGAATTTGCCTTCCTGGAATTTACGCGCGCTTTCTTCAGCCTTGTCGCGGTCCATGACATCGACGGCTTTTTCAACCAGGCTGACGACATCGCCCATGCCCAGGATGCGGCCCGCGATACGGTCAGGGTGGAATACCTCAATGGCATCCATCTTCTCGCCGGTGCCCAGAAACTTGATCGGCTTGCCCGTAACGGCGCGCATCGACATGGCGGCACCGCCGCGCGCATCGCCGTCGATACGGGTCAGTACGCTGCCGGTGATGCCGATACGCTTGGCGAATTCGTCGGCGATAATCACCGCGTCCTGACCGGTCATCGCGTCGACGACCAGCAGGGTTTCATGCGGCTTGGCGATATCGCGCACGTCGCTGACTTCGTTCATCAGCGCCTCGTCGATCGCAAGGCGGCCGGCGGTATCAAGGATCAGGACATCGTAGGATTCAAGCTTGGCAACGTCTTTGGCGCGCTTGGCAATTTGAACCGGTGTCTGGCCCGCGATGATGGGCAGGGTGGTGACGCCGATCTGTTCACCGATGATGCGCAGCTGGTCCTGTGCGGCGGGGCGCTGCGTATCCAGCGATGCCAGCAGGACTTTTTTCTTCTGCTTGGTGATGAATTTGGCAAGTTTGCCGGTTGTCGTGGTTTTACCTGAACCCTGAAGGCCGACCATCATGATAACGGCGGGGGCAGCCACGTCGATTTTCAGTGCGCTTTCATCCGACGTGCCGAGCATGGCGGTGATCGCGTCATTGACGATCTTGACCATCTGCTGCGCCGGGGAAACATCCTTGATGATGTTCTGGCCGACGGCGTGGTCTTTGACGCGCTCGACGAACGCCTTGACGACGGGCAGGGCCACATCGGCCTCAAGCAGGGCGGTGCGGATTTCGCCAAGCGCCAGTTCAACGTCTTCGGCCTGCAGAACCTTGCGGCCCCGCAGCTTGTCGAAAACATTGCCCAGCTTGTCACTCAGCGATTCAAACAAATTAACCTCATAACGTATTGCACCGCTGTGAGCGCTAGCGCCGACAGCGGGGTACCTACAGGCACTGAACAGGTCAGTGATAAGGATTTTTCTAACCCGGGTTGTATGGGGGGGCTGGCATAAAGTCAACAAAAGCTTATAGATATGGCCATGATCGAATTCACAAAAATGCATGGCTGCGGCAACGATTTTATCGTAATTGACGCGCGAAATCAGGATGTTAGCGGGTTTTTAGCCGATGTCGGTGCTGTTTCCGATGTCTGTAACCGCCGTTTTGGCGTCGGCTGCGACCAGCTGATCGTCCTCGAATCCTCCGACAAGGCGGATATCGAGATGATCATCCGCAACGCCGATGGCTCACCCGCCGGCATGTGCGGTAACGCCGCACGCTGCGTGGCGGCCATGGTTATCAGGGAAACCGGCAAGACCAATATCGATATCGCCGTTGGCGACCGCATTCTTAATGCCACCCATAACGGCAAGCTGATTACCGTCGACATGGGCAAACCCACCTTCAACGGCAGTGTTGATCTCAATATCCAGCATCTGCCTGAGGCCTATACCGTCGATGTCGGCAACCCGCATGCGGTCTTCTTTGTCCCCAATGCAGACGATCTCGATCTGAATGTCGTCGGCCCCCTGGTCGAAAATCACAAACATTTCCCCAACCGCACCAATGTCGAATTCTTTTCAAAGGAAACCGACGGCGTCCTGCGCATGCGTGTATGGGAACGCGGCGCGGGAATCACACTCGCGTGCGGGTCCGGCGCTTGCGCCACGGCCTTTGCCGCTTTTGAGCAGGGGCTCGCCCCGCACAAAACGCGCATCCGTATGGATGGCGGCACGTTGTCCATGGAAATTCGCCAGGGCGACGGGCATATCCTGATGTCCGGTCCCGTAGCGACTGTGTTTAAAGGAACGTTTTAAATATTTGTTCAGTCAGCCGGCACGACGTCGACACGGTCGAAGTCCATGATGCCGAATTGAGCCAGTCGTTCCAGACGGCGTACCTGTTCCGACAACTCCAGAAGCAGGCGATTGTCGTTGGACACGGAATATTCCGATGCCCACCACATACGCGTCTTAACTACCAGCACCCTCTCTTCCGACCCGTCAGGAGTGGCGTTATTCACGATAGACATGTCATGAACATACGGATGATTTAACAACATATGCGCCCCCATTGTTTGCGGTTTTCAGGAAGTGATCTTTAGCAATGTATGGACGATAGCAGAAATACCAAGCGGTAGACCGCAAAAAATGGCGGAAATGCTGCGTCTGCGTCGCGTTTAAATTTTGATAATCTCAATTTGCCGCTTTAGTGCATTCAAATTGCAGGGTTTTTTATTTTCCTGTTTTCATGTTGGACATTGTGTCGCGCGCCGGGCATATCTGGGCCCGTATTAACCCCGTATGCGGCACTGACATTTCGCCGCATCGTGCTAGCTTAAGGACATCATGGTTTTCTGGCGCTCAAAAAAGAATGAGAAAGCCGCCGACGAAGAAAAAGCCGGCGACCGTATCGTTCATCATAAATCCGACCCGGACCTGGTGCCGGTAGTCGAGAATGACGCCGATATTGATCCGCAGACCAGGCGCGACCTCCACCAGACCGAAAGCGCGATTGTCGAAGACATGGTCACGCAACCCGTGCCCGATCACATGCCTGCCGACGATGCCCGCGAAGCGGAAGAACTGAAAGACCATAGTGCCGAAGGCGGCTGGCTCTCCCGCTTAAGCAGCGGCCTCGCGCGTTCCACCTCACGCTTCACGCAAGGTATCACGGATATTTTCACCAAGTCGAAACTGGACGCCGACGATCTTCAAAATCTGGAAGACTTGCTGATCACGGCTGACCTTGGCCCCAGGACCGCCGCTAAAATCGTTGCGGCTTTTGCCGAACATAAATTTGAAGACCACGCCAACACCACCGCGATCCGCGAAGTGCTGGCGTCTGAGATCGAAAAACTTCTGGCACCCATCGCATCGCCGCTAAAAATTGAAAAGCCGGAAAACGGCGGCCCGTTTGTGATTCTGGTGACCGGCGTCAACGGCGTTGGCAAAACCACGACGATTGGCAAACTGGGATTCCAGATCCAGCATCAGGGCCACCGTGTCATGCTCGCTGCCGCCGACACATTCCGTGCCGCTGCTGTCGAGCAGATTCAAATCTGGGGCCAGCGCCTGCACGTGCCGGTGGTTTCAAAAGATGTCGGTGCAGATGCCGCAGCCGTGGCGTATGAAGCCTATGAACGCGCAAAAAAAGAAGGCTACGACGTGCTGGTGGTTGATACCGCCGGCCGCCTGCACAACAAAAACGACCTGATGGCCGAACTGGGCAAGATCGTGCGCGTGCTTGGCAAAAACGATGCGACAGCACCGCATGCAACGCTGCTGGTGCTGGATGCGACCACCGGCCAGAACGCATTTGCGCAGGTCCAGGCCTTCAGCGATATCGCCAAAATCACCGGCCTTGTCGTCACCAAACTCGACGGCTCCGCCAAGGGCGGCGTTGTCGTGGGGCTGGCGGATCAGTTCAGACTGCCCGTTCATGCCGTCGGCGTGGGCGAGGGGCTGGAAGACCTCCAGCCCTTTACCGCGCGTGATTACGCGCGCTCGCTCGTTGGTCTCAACTAAGCCGGTTTCATTTTTCAGGGGTGGTAGACGTAAAAATCAGGGAATATCCGCAAATCAAAATTATGTAAATGTATCAATTCGTTAACGACCCGGTAACGCTGAATCATGTACAATCGGGCGATGGTAAGCGTTCCCAAATCCCACCAGCCCCGCAGCTTTAACGATGCCGATGCCGCCCTTGCGGCCGTTGCCGAAATCTATGACGCGGGCATTGCGTATCTTCGCCAGAATTTTCAGGCCTTCGTCAAAGGCCAGATCCCCACGGGCCGTGTCACCGCCTTTTATCCGCAGATGAAAATCGAAGTCATGACCAGCCGCCGCGCAGACACGCGCCTGGCATACGGCTTCGTTGGTCATCCCGGCACCTATGCCATGACGCTCACCCGTCCCGATATCTTCGGCAAATATTATCGCGAGCAGATGACACATCTGCTTAAAAACCATGGCGCGATGATTGAAATTTCGGTCAGCGATACGCCGATCCCGATTCATTTTGCACTAGGCGAACATTTCCACGTTGAAAAAGACCTGACGCCGGAATTGCTGGCGCAGGTGCCGCTGTGTTTCGACCAGCCCGACCTGACCCATCTTGATGACACCATTGCCAATGGCACGTATCGTCTGAAAGAGGGGGAGCCCGCACCGCTCGGCCTGTTCCCGGCACCGCGCACCGACCTGTCGCTGCTGCGCCTGCGTCACTACACCGGCACATCGGCCAGACACTTCCAGAACTACGTCATCTTCACGAACTACCAGTTCTATATCGATGAATTCGTGCGCATCTGCCACGATTTGATGAGCAGCGTGCTCGACCCGCAGCTCGAAGGCGAGCAGGGCGAATACGTATCTTTCATCGAACCCGGTGACATGGTCACTCTCAACAAGCACACCAAGAACAACCCGGATTCGCATCTCGCGCAGGGCACGCAGCCCGCGCGCCTGCCGCAGATGCCGGCCTATCACCTGAAACGCGCTGATGGTTCTGGCATCACCATGATCAACATCGGCGTCGGCCCGTCCAACGCCAAGACCATCACCGACCACGTGGCCGTCCTGCGCCCGCATGCATGGCTGATGCTGGGCCACTGCGCCGGTCTTCGCAATTCACAGTCGCTGGGCGATTACGCGCTGGCGCATGCCTATCTTCGTCTCGACCACGTTCTTGATAAGGATCTGCCGCCGGTTATTCCGCTGCCCGCGCTCGCCGAGATCCAACAGGCATTGGAACAGGCCGTGGGCGATGTCACCGGCCTCAAAGGCTACGACCTCAAGAAAATCATGCGTACCGGCACGGTGGCAACGATCGACGACCGTAACTGGGAGATGCAGCCGAGTATCGAACAGAACCTGCCGCTATCCATGTCCCGCGCCATCGCGCTGGATATGGAATCGGGAACGATCGCTGCCAACGGTTATCGCTTCCGCGTCCCGTACGGCACGCTGCTGTGTATTTCGGATAAACCGCTTCATGGTCAGTTGAAACTGCCGGGTATGGCTGATGCGTTCTATCGCAACCGCGTGAACCAGCATTTGCAGATCGGCCTTTTGGCCATGGCCATCCTGCGCGGCGTCGGCCCCGAAAAACTTCATAGCCGCAAATTGCGCAGCTTCAACGAAGTGGCATTTCAGTAAGAAATTTAGAGATTAGCCCTGTCCGCCGGTGTCCATCAGGGCAAGGCCCAGCTTCGCCATTTTATTGTCGTTATCGAACAGGCGCGGGAAGTCGTTCAGGTCCTTGGCCTCCGCCATCAGCGAAAACGCCGGTGCATATTGATCGCATGAACGCGCGGCGATTTCGGTCATTTCTTCAATCACATCGTTATCAGCAGCCGCAACCGTACCGTGGAACAGCATGGTATAACGGAAGCAAGGAAAACCGTCTTCGGTGATTTCAAAATGGCCCAGCCACTGGCGGCGATTGATATGCATGACCACGGGTGCCGCGATATCGCGCACGCCTTCGGCCAGTTGCATATTCAGCGCGCATGAGCACAGCAGCGCTTCATCATCTTCATTCCAGAACAGTTCAAACGTGTAACCGTCGATTTCAACAGCCAGAGACTCCGCATCAAGGCGCTGGAAGCGCGCCTTGCGGCTTTTCAGGAAACGCTCATACCCGTCCAGCGGGTTGAAGCTTCCGTCGTGCATGTCCTTGGCGGTTGCGTCTTTCATTATTTGCGGGCGCGTTTCTTTTTGGGTGCGGCTTTGGCTTTGGTAGGCTTGGGCGCTGTTTTGGTTTTTGCCGGCTTGGCGGAAGGCTTGAGCAGGGACTCAAGAACGGCGATGCGTGCTTCAAGGCGCTCAAGATCGTCGCGGGTGACGAGGTCGATACGGTCGGCGACCATTTTCATGCGGTCGCGCATGTCGCCGCGCACCTGGTCGCGAATGTCAGAGATAAGGCCGGCGGCGCCGCCCATCATACCAGCCAGATCGTCGATGATTTTATCACGCATGATTTCCTGCCGCTTTTCAAAGAGTTCGGTGGATGAATTACCACTGCGGGCCCCAAAACACAAAGAAAAAGGACAGACCGGTTAAGGACTGTCCTGTTTCAAAAACCCCGGATAGGGGGAGTGGGAAGCGCGTCAAACCGCTATATCCAGTAATGAGCCGCGCTGGGCCTCGGCCCGGACGGCAACCGCCTGGGCGGTATTTTCCTTAGGATTGTCCTGATAGCGGCGTTCGTCGTTGCTGGCCGCCTTGGCGGTATCCGGCAGATCGGTGCGGGTATTCGCCACTTCAATAGTATTCCGGAAGGTATCGGAGGCGCGTTCAACCTTGCCTTCCTTCTGGGTACGGCCCTGTGACGGGTCGAACTGGCGGACCTGGGTCTCGGAAGAGGCGCTGCGCGTATACGCGGCTGCGCCTGATGAATTTGAAATACTGACCATTTGCTAACTACCCCTAGTTTAAGCCTCACATTCTATTGTGGGCGCAAAGCATTAATAAAATCTTTAATTTTCAGGCGTAAACCTACGTCCCGACGGTAAAAAACGACATTAGAAACAAATTAAATAAAAAGTAATCTTTTGGGAATATGTTAAGAGGCAGAATTGAGGCCCCAACCAAGAGAATCGCTAAGATTACTAGGGCTTAACAGGGAAAACAGGGGATAAGACGCCATGGCGTCCAATAACAAGACAACCACCATTCTTGATCAGGTCAAGGCAGCGTCCTCTTTGGACCAGATGCTCGTGGCGCTTCACGATGCCCAGCGCACCCTGACGACCAGCAACGCGCAGGCCGATGGTCTGGCGCGCCAGCGTGTCGTTCAGACCATTGCGCATATCCTTGATACCGAAATCACCAAGGACCAGCGCGACATGGTCGCGGATATTCTGCTCTCGCTTGTGCGTCAGGCCGAAGTCGATCTGCGCGAAAGCCTGGCCGAACGCCTTTGCGTCATGGAAGGCGTGCCGGAAGATCTGGTGCTGTTCCTGGCCCACGACATTATCTCGGTCGCTGAACCGGTTCTGAAATATTCCACCGTCCTGACCGATCAGGACCTGCTCTACATCATCCAGTCCAAGGGCTGCGAATACTGGCAGGCGATTGCCCAGCGTAAACTGCTGGACTCGGCCGTCATCGACGCGCTTGTGGACCGTAATGACGAATCCACCGCCAAGAACCTTCTGCTCAACGACAGCATCGCGCTGAAGGAAAGTGCGCTTGAGGCCTTCGCCGAACTTTCGAAATATTCGGAAGAACTGGCCGAGCCGCTGCTGGCCCGTAAAGAACTGCCGCAAAAAGCGGCGATGGAATTGTTCTGGCACGTATCTGCGCATTTGCGCCAGCACATCATCAAGAATTTCAATATCCCCAAAGATCGCCTCGATGCGGCCTTGCAGGACGCACTGGAAGATTTCTCAGACACCACCACACTCGGTACGCAGGAACCGCGCCCGTCGGCCCTGATGACCGATCTGGCACGCCAGTACGGCAATCTTGAGCGTATCAACGATGCGATGCTGGTGAAAACCCTGCGCCGTGGTCAGGTTCGTTTCTTCCTGGCGCTGATGTCGCAACGCACGGGCCTGACGCCCGCGACCATCCACGACCTGATGCGTCAGGTCGGCGGGCAGGGCATGGCCGTCGCCTGCCGCGCCGTCGGTGTTGCGAAAGAAAGCTTTGTGTCCCTGTTCCTGCTGTCACGTTCGCTGACGCGCGGCGACCAGTCGGTGGATGCACTCGAACTGCGCAAGGCAATCAAATATTACGACGCCATGACCGAAGATATGGCCAGCAGCATCCTTGCTGACTCCATTCTGCAGAGCGCTTAAGCACTCATCACTGCGAGATAGTCTTGTATTGCTTGCCGGGGATAATCGCATCTCCGGCATTCATGCCATTTAAGGTACGAAAACGCTGTTCGTTCAGATTGTCATCGAACGGCATGCGCGATGCAATCGCGGCGACACTGTCACCCGCGCTGGCCGTAAACACCTTAACCCGCTTGGGCGTGGCGGTGTTTTTCTCGGCTTCCGACAGGCGGCGCATGCTGTAGGTGATTTTCTTGAATATCTCGATCTCTTCCGGTGTCGTCGATTGCGGCATCGCGAACTGGAAACGGAAAACCTGTGTCGGGGTCCATTCCACCGCGACAAGGCGCATCAGTGCGGGCTTGTTATTGATCGAACCTTGAATCTGCGCGGTGGCGGCGCGCATGCCGTTGACCGTGATGCTCTCAACATTTGAAAGACCCTGCTGGCCGGATACCCAGCCTTGCGTGATATATGTTGCCGGGTCCAGCCCTGCCGGTTTGGCTGCGCCATTGAAAACGAATGCCGCACCCGAACCGCTGCGTGACTGCGCGGTGACTTGTTGCGGTGAATTTTTAACCGTGAACGCCTGCGGCGCATAAAACGCAAAACCCATGCCCGGATGTACAAATTCGTTGCCCTTCACGTATCCGTCCTTGGGTGAATCGCCGTAGACCAGCCCGTTAATGGCCGCCATATGTGCAGCGACGCCTTCGTTCGTGCCTTTAGGCGCGGATGCCTGCGCCACCTGGTTTGCGCGTGCGACGCGCTCGCTGGTCAGCGGGTGCGTGGCCATGAAGCTGCGCATTTCCGTGTGTTCTTTACCCGCCTCGGCGGCTTGCAGTGCGGATTCGCGTTGCAGGATCGACAGGAAAGACCCCATCGCCATCGGGTCGTAACCACCGCGGTTCAGGTAACGAATACCCAGATCATCGGCCTCCGTTTCCTGACTGCGTGAATAGGACGACAGATAAAGATTGGACCCGAGACCGATCAATTGGTCGGCAGCACCGGACCCCAGCGCGGCAGATGCCAGTGTCCCGCCCAGTTGCGTCAGTGTCGCCTGGCTGTAGCGCTCAGAAATATGCTTGGCCGTAACATGGCCCATTTCATGCGCCAGCACGCCCGCAACCTCGGCCTCGCTATTCGCATACGCCAGCAGCCCGCGATTGATGTTGATATACCCGCCGGGCAGGGCGAAGGCATTCACCACCGGCGAATCCAGCACGGTGCACCGGTAACTGACATCCGTGCGTTCCAGCCCCGGTTGCAGCTTGGCACAAATACCGTTGATATACGCGGTGATCTTAGGGTCGCTTACGACGCCGTAGGTCTGTTCAGCCTGGGTCTGGGCCTTGCTGCCATGCTGGTTTTCCTGCGCCGTGTTCATAAGGCCGGTAAACTGGTTGCGCCCCGTGGCCGGATTGACGGAACAGGCGGCCACAACAGCCCCTAAAACCCCTGTCAAAGCAACGGAATAGGCCAAATACGTGAAAGACTTGCGGATCGTCACTGGGTCACCTTTAATGCGTTATGCGTAAATATCTGGTCGCCCTCATTATCTGTATCCTGGCTTTCACCTGTCAATCCGCCCGCGCGCAGGATGAACAGGCCGCCGCCGAAGGGCAGACCATCGCCCAGCCCGGCCCCCAGCAGCCGGACGGGCCCCTGATGCCCAAGATCATGGGCGACTTCCGCACGCTGAAAGCCACCACCATGCGCGCCCGCATTACGGACATCACGGACGGCGTGACGGTCGAAATCGATAACAAGACCAAGGTCCGCCTGGCCGGCATCTGGGTCCCGTGGGAAAGCGACGCCGAACCCGGCGAACCGGTGCGCAAGGCCATGGCGCTTTTGAAAAAAGTGTCTATGGGCCGATATGTGCGCCTGTATCAGACCAAGAACGAAAAAACCGGACGCGTAAACCGCATGGGCCAGACACTGGCACAGGTCGAACGCGATGACGGCCTGTGGCTGCAGGGCGTTTTGCTCTATGCCGGCCTTGCCAGCGTCATGACATCCCAAAGCAACCCCGAAATGGCCCAGCGTATGTACGCGATTGAGGCCGATGCCCGTAAGCGCAAAGTTGGCCTCTGGGCCGACCCGCGCTGGAACGTGATTAAACCGCAACAGGCGGTGGATTTCGCAAATGAATACCGCGTGGTTGAAGGCAAAGTGTTTTCCACCGCCATGCGTAACAATGTTTTTTATATCAATTTCAGCAAGGACTGGCGTACCGACTTCACCGTTGCCATTCCCAGTGAAAAACGCATGGATTTCGCGAAACAGGGCATCAACCTGATGGGCCTGAACAGCAAAACCATCCGCGTGCGCGGCTGGGTGCGCACCAAAAACGGCCCGATGATTGAAATCAGTCATCCGCAGCAGATCGAGGTTCTGGACTAATGGCTTTCAGAAAACTCTATCCCCAGATCCGCCCGTACTCGACCGGTTTCCTGACCGTCGACGACATCCACACGCTGTACTGGGAACAATCCGGCAATCCCGACGGCGTGCCTATTGTCCTTCTGCATGGCGGGCCGGGCGCGGGGACCATTCCTGAATACCGCCGGTTCTTCGATCCGCATTTTTATCGCATCATCATGTTTGACCAGCGCGGCTGCGGCCGGTCTGAGCCGCTGGGGGAGGTGCGCAACAACACGCCCGACCTGCTGGTCGAAGACATCGAAAAACTGCGCCAGCATTTGCGTATTGCCAAATGGCACGTCTTTGGCGGGTCATGGGGATCGACATTGGCCATGATGTACGCGGCCGAACACCCGGACATGTGCGCGTCGCTGATCCTGCGCGGCATCTGGCTGATGACGCCGGAAGAAAAAGACTGGTGGTTTAACGGCATTCGCACCGTATTCCCCGAAGTGTGGGAACGCTTCGCGCGCTTCATCCCCGAAGATGAACGCCATGACCTGCTGGAGGCGTATTACAAACGCCTGCACGGCACGGACGAGGCGGTGCAGCTTTCCGCCGCCATGCAATGGGTCGCGTATGAAAGCTCATGCGCCACGCTTTATCCGCATTTTCAGACCATGTTTTCCGATGACCAGCGCAAATCCGCCGTCGCCATGGCACGGCTTGAGGCGCATTATTTCAAACACCACGTGCAGGGCCGCAATGACAGCCTGCTGTCGCGGGTGGACACATTCCGCCATGTCCCGGCCGTCATTATCCATGGCCGCTATGACATGATTACCCCTTTGAAAATCGCTTACGACCTGCATACAGTATGGCCCGAAGCCGATTACGTGATCGTCCCCGACGGCGGGCATTCCGCCCTCGACCCCGCGATCCGCGACCGCCTTATTGCCGCAACCGACAACGCACGTTCTATCAGGTAGGAAACACCATGTTCGCCAACGAAGACATCAAGGGTAAAACCGTTCTGCTGCGCCTCGACCTCAACGTGCCCGTCGACGATGCGGGCAAGGTCACCGACTTTACACGCATAGACCGCGTCAAACCTACGATTGCCGAACTGCAAAAGCGTGGCAGCAAAATCATCATCCTCTCTCACTTCGGTCGCCCGAAAGGCGGGCCGGACCCGAAATACTCGCTCGCGTTTCTGGCACCCGTTCTCTCTGAACGCTGGGGCACGCCTGTATCGTTCGAAAGTGATGGCGATATTGTTCTCAAGGAAAACATGCGCTTTAACGCGGGCGAAGAAAAAGACGATCCTGCCTATGCCGCACAGCTCGCAAAACTCGGCGACTTGTATGTGAACGACGCGTTTTCTGTATCGCACCGCGCGCACGCATCCGTGCACGGCATTGCCAGATTGCTGCCCTCTGACGCCGGCCTGACCATGATGGCGGAACTCAAGGCGCTGGACGCCGCCATTGCCAATCCCAAACGCCCGGTGGGTGCCATTGTCGGCGGCTCCAAGATTTCGACCAAGCTGGATCTGCTCGGCAATCTTGTGACGCAGATGGATGTGCTTGTCCTCGGCGGCGGCATGGCCAACACGTTTGCGGCGGCCAATGGCTGGAATCCGCAGAAGTCGCTGTTTGAGGCCGACATGCTCGACACCGCGCGCGCGATCATGCAAAAGGCGGAAGAATCCGGCTGCCAGATCATCCTGCCCGTCGATTGCGTGGCCGCTGATGATTTCTCGGCCACCGCCAACACAAAAGTCATCGACCGCACGGACATTCCCGCGGGCTGGCAATCGCTCGATATCGGACCCGAAAGCGTCAAGCTGGTGGAAGAGGCGCTGGAAGACTGCCAGACCATCCTCTGGAACGGCCCTGTCGGCGTCTTTGAAATCCCGGCCTTTGCCGGCGGCACCAACACCCTGGCCAAATGGGTCGCGGCACGCACCAAAACCGGTTCCGTGACCTCGGTCGCGGGCGGGGGCGACACCGTGGCCGCACTGGCACAGGCGGGGGTCACGGACGACTTTACCTATATCTCCACCGCTGGCGGTGCGTTCCTGGAATGGCTGGAAGGCAAGGAATTGCCTGGGGTTGCCATCCTGGAAAAACAAAAAGCGGCAGCGTAAGGGATAAAAACCTTAACATCGGACCAAATTAGTCCTATATCAGTCCCATGTTCATCCAGACCGAAACCACGCCCAATCCAGACGCCATTAAATTCATCCCGGGTCCTGCTGTCGCCCCCGGCGGCAGCTTCGATTTTCGTGATGCGGCGTCCGCCGAAAAATCCCCGCTGGCCAGCCGCCTGTTCAAACTGGTCGGCGTCACCGGCGTCTATCTCGGCGGTGATTTCGTATCGGTCACCAAAACCGCCGATGACGACTGGGCCACGCTTAAGCCCCGCATTCTTGCTGCGATCATGGATCATTTCCTGTCCGGTCTTCCCGCTGTCGACGTTGCGGCCCAACCCGTGGCTGACGCTGCCGACGAAAGCGACGTCATAAAACAGATCCGCGAAATCCTTGATGAACGCGTGCGTCCGGCTGTGGCCATGGACGGCGGCGACATCGTGTTCGACCGTTTTGAAGACGGTATTGTGTATCTGCACATGCGCGGTGCCTGCGCCGGTTGCCCGTCATCGACCGCCACTCTTAAAAGCGGCATTGAAAACATGCTGCGCCACTTCGTCCCTGAAGTGCAGGAAGTGCGATCCGTCCTGTGACCGGCATCAACATTCTCGCCGTCGATACGTCGATGAATGCCTGTGCCGTGGCCGTACAGAACGCCGCCGGCGATATATTTCAGACCATCGAATTCATGGAACGCGGACAGGCGGAACGCCTGCTGCCGATGATCATTGAGATCGTGGGGCAGGCGGGTATTACGCTTCAGGACATCGATAAATATGCGGTCGTCACCGGCCCCGGCACGTTCACGGGCCTGCGTGTCGGTCTCGCCACGATCCGTGCGCTCGCACAAGGATCGGGCAAACCTGCCATCGGCGTGGGCACGTTCGACACCATCACCGATGATCCCAACACCTGTATCGTGCTTGAAACCAAGCGCACGGATTTATACGTCCGTGCCCCCGGTTATGAAGACGCCTGTCTCAGCCCGGATGATCTTGCTGCGATTTTAAAACCTGAATGGACGCTTCTTGGCGATGCCGTGGGCCGCGCGCCCGGTAGTAATCGCAAAGTTGAGATGAAAAGCGTGCCGCTGGACCGTTTAATCGCCCTGGCCGCACAAATGCCCGCAAACGGCCTGCCTGAACCCATATATTTACGTGGTGCGGATGTCAGTCTGGCCCGTAAAAAGACTGTGACCATTGTGTAATCACACTTGTATTATTGTAATTGTTTGTCGTAAATACTTAGACAGAACAATAAAATAACAAAAGGTGTGCAATGTCCGATAATTCAAAACATCCCGAACTCCTGAGCCTGACCACGCAGATCGTGGCCAGCTATGTCGGTGCCAATTCCATGCCCGCTGATAACATCCCGTCTCTGATTGAACGCGTGTACAAATCGCTGACCTCCGTCGGTACCGGGTCGGCTGTCGCGGCTGACCGTCCGCACCCGGCTGTCGCCATCAAGAAATCGATCACACCCGATTACATCATCTGCCTCGAAGACGGCAAAAAACTCAAAATGCTCAAGCGCCATTTAAAAAGCGCCTACAACCTGACCCCCGACGCCTACCGCGAACGCTGGGGCCTTGCCGCCGATTACCCGATGGTTGCCCCTAACTACGCCGAAAAACGCTCCAAGCTCGCCAAAAACATCGGCCTCGGCAAACGCCGCAAAGGCATGAAGAAGTCTAAATAATAACAGAACCAGCGAGCCGACTGGCGAGCCGCGCGGCTAACCCGCGCGGGCGGGAGTCGCGGGAACCGCGACGGGCCGGCGAGGCCCCAAATAAATAAGAAGAAGCCCGGACACGAGGGGACCTGTCCGGGCTTCTTTAGTTCTGGATAGGCAGCGTGAGCCGCTCTCGTTAAAAAGCGGGTTTACCCTTCCAAGAACAACTCGTCGCGTTTGGTGACATGTGTCTCCATCGCTTCGCGCAGGCGAACCATCGCGCGTGATTCCAGTTGGCGGACGCGCTCCTTGCTGACGCCCAGAACCTTGCCCAGCTCATCCAGCGTGACGGGCTCGTGGCTCAGGTGACGTTCGCGGATAATGCGCTGCTCGCGCTCCGACAGATCAGCCAGTGCCGCGTTCAGCCATCTGGAACGGCTTTCACGGTCCTTCATGCCGATCACGACATCTTCCGGGTTCGGTGCGTCCGATGCGATCAGCGATTGCAGTTCGCTGTCACCGTCTTCACCAACCGGCAGGTTGAGGGACTGGTCGCCGTTGGAAAGGCGCAGATCCATGGTTTCAACATCGGTCGCCGATACGCCAAGATCCTTGGCGATATGCGCGCGTCCTTCCGCCGACAGATAGGGCGAGCCCTGATCGTTTGCGATTTTTGCTTTCAGGCGGCGCAGGTTGAAGAACAATGATTTCTGCGCTGATGTCGTACCGGTGCGTACAATGGACCAGTTGCGCAGAACATAATCCTGCATGCAGCTGCGAACCCACCATGATGCGTAAGTGGAAAAGCGCACATCACGGTCCGGATCGAAACGGTTCACCGCTTCCATCAAACCGATATTGCCTTCCTGAATGAGATCGCCAAGCGGCAGGCCGTAGTAACGGAATTTACCGGCCATCGCGATCACAAGGCGGCGATACGCGCCGATAATCATCTGCATCGCGCGTTCATCGCGGTGGTCGCGCCAGGCGCGTGCATAGGCCTGCTCATCTTCCTTGGAGAGCATCGGAACATCCATCGCGCCACGGATGTATGTGAGGTTTGCTTTATGGGTGTGTGGATCGTCGATATGTGCCATGTGAACTCCTTAAGCCTGACATAGGAACTTACGTGCGGGACAAGGCAAAGGTTTCACCCAAAGCTGAATTATTTTTGGGCGCGGCAAGGCGTTTTAAAGGCGAATTGTATGATGCGTGTAACAATGGATGTAGGCGCGCGTGAACACATGTCGAGTCGCACGCTGTTTTAAAAGGATAAAATATTAAGCTTCGAAGATTTGGCCGACGGCGGCATCCGGCGTCCATGACGCACAGGTGAGGGACCCGCCGAAACCGCAGCCGTTATCCATGGTCGCTGTAACACAATTTATGTAAAGGCCGCGGCGCTGCGGGTCATAACCGCGAATGACGCGGGCATACGGATCATAGGCATCCGTGATGGTCTGGAAATCGTCGCCACCCCACCAGAAACGGTCGCCCTGATCTTCCAGGCGCAGATCGATCTTCACACCCGTATTCACGAACAGCATGGGCTTGTCGTTGTTATCGGTGGTGAACGCAGCGCGTTTGAGCGTGCCGTAAAAAATATCATGCCCTTCGCGGCGGTAAATCATGTGGCGCACGAAATGCGTCCAGCGGGCGAGGCGGTCCACATCGGCGGCAGCGGCATTCAGCCCCTCGCGCATGTCGATGCCGTAAGATTCCAGCGTATTGGCCAGACCCTGGTCCAGCATCCATTCATAGACCATCCACGGGGTGGACGCGAATTGCAGCTGGAAGATGCGGGAGAGCAATTCTTCCTGCTGGCCGCGCAGGTAAACCAGATCGGTGGGCTGCATGCCGGCAATGGCCAGCACCATGCGGCGGAAGGCGAGAATTTCGTCAACGACGGGGGCGGAGTCGTCGCCATGGCCGACGTAATTGCCCAGGTACACAATGCGATCACCGGGCTTTACCTGGCCGATCAGGGCATCGTGAAGCTTGCGCAGGCGGGTGACTTCACCGTGAATGGAGGGGATGGTCCAGACCCGTCTGGCGCCTTTGAGGGCTGCAAAGCGAAAATCGACGGAACGCTGAAAAGCGGGTTGGGACATTTTATCCGGGAATCAGGGACTTAGAGGGAAGTGATTCGATCGAACCACAGCTAAAGTGTGCCTGAACCGCGATTCGTCTGTCTAGCGATAACACTTAATATTTTCAAAATTTAGCGCCCAAAACGAAACCGGCCCTTTTGAGGCCGGTTTCTTCACAAACAATACTGTTTTGGTGCCTTAGGCAGCTTGCGAGAGAACCGTTTCCAGGTGCTCGACAGCCTTGGCTTCAGCAATGCGCTGGACAGCCGCGACTTCGCGGGCCAGACGCTCAAGCGCCGATTGGTAGATCTGGCGTTCCGAGTAGGATTGCTCCGTGTCGTCTTTCGGACGGCGCAGGTCGCGCAAAACTTCTGCAATCTGAACCGGGTCGCCGGAATTGATTTTTGCCTCGTACTCCTGCGCGCGGCGGGACCACATCGTGCGTTTGATCTTGGCTTTGCCGGTCAGGGTCTTGAGAGCGTCTTTCAGACGGTCGCCCGACGACAGTTTACGAAGACCGGCGGTCTGGGCCTTCTGGACCGGGATTTTGAGGCGCATGCGGTCTTTTTCGAACGAGATCGCATACAGGGTGACGGTCATGCCGGCGATGGACTGGGTCTCAACACCTTCGATGGTGCCGACGCCGTGGGCCGGGTAAACGACATAGTCGCCGGCGCGGAAATCGACCGGCACGTCATTGGCAGGGCGTGCAGCAACGGCGGCAGCCACACCCGGACGGGCGGACATCATCGGACGGGCAG
Organism: Micavibrio sp. UBA6145; assembly: GCA_002423205.1. GTDB lineage: Bacteria > Pseudomonadota > Alphaproteobacteria > Micavibrionales > UBA1664 > UBA6145. Next base: position 232,400 of record DIUZ01000002.1, read on the forward strand.
CAGGAGCGTTGTTGCCCATGGGGCGCTGCTGCATCATGCGGGGTGCCATCGGGTTCGGGCGCGGGGTCATGGTGATGACCGGGGCCACTTTAACCGGGGCAGTCATGGAACGGGACGTGATCTGACGGGTCACCATTTTCGGCGCGACCTTGATAGGGGCGGCCTTCTTTGTGGCGACCTTGGTGGCGACAGGGGCTTGTTTCTTGACGGCAACGACGGGTTTCTTGGCCGTGACTGCCTTTTTGGCAACGGCTTTAACAACTTTCTTAACCATTTTAACTTTAGCGGCCGGTTTTTTGGCGACCGTCTTCGTCTTTGCTTTGGTCATGATTTTCTTTGCTGCTTTCGCTTTGATTTTAATAGCTTTTTTCGTCATCCGTGCCTCATGTCTAATAGACTTTGCAAAAGAGCAGACTCCGCCCGCCGAGGTTTGATGCCCGGTGATAGTGCAAGCCATTCAAGCTTTGATGACCCTATTCTTAACAAAATTTTTAGGATTTTTCAATAAAATCCTGAGCTTCAATCCCCAAACCCGCGGATTTACTGGCTTTGCGCCAGGTTTTGACCCCGTGTTTTAGCGGCTAAAACAGCCTTTTTAAACAGGGTTTCGAGGGCTCGATTCTCCATCAGGACATGTAGGGCGGCTTCGGTGGTTCCGCCAGGGCTGGTAACGGCCTTACGTAAAGCTTCAGGTGAAGTATCCTTTTTTTCATCCATCAGCGCGGCAGCGCCCACAACCGTCTGGCGCGCCAGTTTTACTGCAAGATCGACCGGCAACCCACTGGCAATGGCTGCTTTTTCCAAGGCTTCGGTCAGGGCAAAAATATAGGCGGGGCCTGACCCCGACACCGCCGTAACGGCATCCATCATGGATTCTTCAGGTACTTGCACCACATCACCTAACACATCAAGTAAACGAACGACGGCATCGTTCTGTTTTGATGTCAGTTTTTGATTCGTGACATACCCGGTAATACCCCGGCCGATCGCACCCGGCGTATTGGGCATGGCCCGGACCAGCGGCCGGTCGCCAAAATGTTTGGCCAGTGTGGTCAGGGTAATCCCCGCAGCAATCGACACCACCATCACGTCCGCCGACAGGCGCGGGGCCAGATCGGCACAGACGGCATTCATGACCTGCGGCTTCACCGCCAATACGGCAATGTCGAAATTGCCGGTGATCCCGGACGCATCCGCGCACGCGACCACGCGGCGGTCACCCTGGTCAGGCTGGTCATGCTTTGCGCCATGGGGATCGACCACCACAACACGCGCAATATCATCACGCCGCAGCCAGCCCGCAAGCATGGCCGAACCCATATGTCCGCAACCGATCAAAAGAATATCCATGGGCGGTAACTTTATTGGGTTTTGCCATCAGGACAACATTTTTGTCCTGCATACAACTTCGCGAAAACAAATCTCTCTCTTACAAAAAGCCCATGGTCGAAACCCCCGTACAGCATCCTTTCCGCATCTTCATCTTTGCCACGATGTCGGTTCTCTTCTTTTCCTTCATGAACCTGTTCGTGAAACTGGCCGCCGAAGACCACGCGGTGGTGGAGATCATGTTCTTCCGTAACGCCCTGGCCATCCTTCCGGTCCTGATGCTGATCCAGGCGCACAAGGAAGGCTTCGGCCTTCTGAAGACCAAACGCCCTTTGGGCCATCTTTTGCGCGGCACGGTCGGGACGGGGTCGATGGGCCTTGTGTTCCTGTCCTATGCCATGCTGCCGCTGGCCGATGCCACGGCGATCCAGTTCGCCATGCCCCTGATGCTCACGGCCTTGTCGGTGCCGCTACTGGGTGAATATGTCGGCCGCTGGCGCTGGGGTGCCGTCATTCTGGGGTTTGTGGGGGTGTTGGTCATGGTCGCGCCTGCCACCGGGGCAACGCCCAACTGGGCCGGTATCGGGGTCGCCCTTGCGGCGGCCTTTACCACCGCCTGCACCATGACCATCGTCCGCCGCCTTGGCCGGACGGAACATGCCCTGACTATCGTCTTTTACTTTTCGCTCTGGGGCTCCATCGTCTGCGCCCTGTTTCTGCCGTGGTACTGGACCCCGCCCAGCTTTGAATCCTTTATGTACCTGGTAGGCACGGGCATCAGCGGCGGGATCGGCCAGATCTTCCTGACCCGCGCCTATGCGGAAGGCCCGGCGGCCTATGTCTCACCCTTTGGGTACCTGATGATCGTGTTCAGCGCCCTGTTCGGCTGGGCCATCTGGGCGGAAGTGCCCGCCTGGAATGTCTGGGCCGGGACGGCCATCGTCATCCTGTCAGGTCTGGTCATCCTGTGGCGTGAACTGCGCAACCACCGCCGTCTGGCGCAGGACGCCCTCATGGAAAACGCCCCGACAGATGTCGATGTGCTGGAAGAAACTGGACAAGACATCGATCCGGTGACATATACCCAGCCGGAGCCAGAAAACCAGAAAGCCGCCTGAAAGACCCATGACCTTTGTCGTCACCGACGTCTGTATCAAGTGCAAGTACACCGACTGTGTCGAAGTGTGCCCGGTCGACTGTTTCTATGAAGGCGACAACATGCTGGTCATCAACCCGGACGAATGCATCGATTGCGGTGTCTGCGAACCGGAATGCCCCATTGATGCGATCAAACCCGACAGCATCGACGGCGCCGATAAATGGGTTGCCATCAACCGTGATTATTCGGCCGCATGGCCCAACATCACCCGCAAGAAAGCCGCACCTGCGGATGCGGATGACTGGAAAACCAAGACCGGCAAATTTGAAACCGTGTTTTCGCCCGAACCCGGGCAGGGCGACTAAGCCTGCGCGACTAAGCCAGCTTACCAATATCGTCTGCTTTTAAATGACCCGGCACAATAATGACCGGTACCGCGAGCTGCGCCAGACCCTTGGCCGTGAAGAACGAGATAAGCGGGCCCGGATTGCCGCGTTCCTGACTTGCGCCCAGCACCACGGCGACAAGTGCCGGGTTGCCCTTGGCAATCGCAATGATTTCGTCGTGTTTATGCCCTTCGCGGATAATCAGCGACGGGGTGAGGCCGGTCTCGGCCTTGACCTTGCCGGCCAGCGCCTCAAGTTCGGTTTCCGCGCGGATGCGCGCTTCTTCACGCGCGGCGGATTCAATGCCCTGCCATTCGGTGAAAATCATCGGCTCGATAATGCGCGCCATGGCGACATGCCCGCGGCGCAATTTGGCCAGGTGCACGGCGTAATTCAGCGCCACCGTAAATTCGGATGATCCATCGGCGATAACCAGATAGGTGCCGCCGTCGCCTTCGCGTCTTTTGTTGTCTGAATCCATATCAGTCCCGTTTCAGAAGCACTGTCGCAAGCCAGCCCGCGACCATCGCCATCATCATGCCTGCAAAACCATACAACAGCCCGTTCTGCGTGGCAAAACGGCGTAAATCCGCCGATAATCCTTCGGGCACGACGGTAAAAGGCACGCTGCTTTGTTCAATCAGGCGGCCATCGGCAAACAGATAGGCCGAAACCTTGTACTGGCCCGGCGTAACAAGCGCGGGAATGGTAAACCGCGCCTTGAACAGGGCAGGGCCGGAATAGGTCAGCGATATCGCATCGGGCGCGAACAGGTTTTTATCCTGCTGGCGCTGGTACAGCGCGTCCAGAAACGGCTGCGTCTTTTCGTTTGCTGCTTTGCCCTTGGTGGTCAGGATCGACAGGTTCTGGGTACCGATGCGGTGCTCCCGCAATATTTCGGGTGCGGCGATTGTATCGATGGGTCCCGCAGCCGCAACTTCATAAAAGGTCTGCACATTGGCAAAGCTGCGCGTTTCCGTGTTGGTCCACAGGCCGCCGACATTGCTTTTTCGGCGCACGGTCATGGTGCGCGGCGGGCCTTCGACCACCAGCACGATATTGCCCGGCTTGTCCTGCGTGCCGAACACGGTCAGTTCGGCCCCCGAAAAACCGGTGGTGACGCGGATCACGTCGCTGGATACATCGACGGACACGGCATGCGCCGGTGCGGCACACATAAACACAAACCCGGCAGAAAGGATAAGGCGGCGCATCATCGCTGACGCTCCACCGTAATCGAATACGGATTGGCGGGCGGCACCACCAGGCGGTACGCCATGCACAGGCATACGCCCAAAATCATGACCGCCAGCAAAAGACGCGCAGGCATGCCGCGGATATATTTTGACGCCCGCAGGCCCAGGATAGTGCCGATGACCGACCCGAAAATCAAAAGCGCGGCCAGCATCAGGTCAATGCTTTGCGACGTCACCGCATGCATCAGGCCTGTAAAAAACGCAAGACAGGCCAGTTGCAGCATGGACGTGCCCGTCACCATCAATGCGGGCATGCCCAGGAAATAAATCATCGCGGGCACCACCATGAAACCCGAACCGGTCCCCATGATCGCCAGCAGAATACCGCTCAGCAAGCCAATCGTCATCGGCCCGATACGGCTGATACGGATGGACGACGCGGCGTAATCAGTCTGGTAAGGCAGGGTTTTAAGCCACGCATGCACGCGATTTTCGCGCGGCTTGCCGGAGGCACGGTGAAAATACGAACCCGCAATCGCAACCAGCATCGAAATACCGATACCGCCCAGAAGCACCGTATACAAAAGCGAAATGGCCAGGTCGATCTGGCCCAGCAGGCGGAGAAGCTGGAAAATCCCCATGCCGATCAGCGTACCGACCGCGCCGCCCGCCAGCATATGCATGGCCAGTTGCAAATCGATACCCTTGCGCTGCCACTGGCTGACGACCCCGGCGGATGATGACGCCACGATCTGGCATGTCTGCGTCGCCACGGCCACCACCGGCGGGATACCCATGAACATCAAAAGCGGCGTGGCCAGAAACCCGCCGCCGACACCGAACAACCCTGAAAAAATGCCGACAATGATCCCCAGCAGGATAATGGCACCTGCATTTACGGACATTTCGGCGATAGGAAGATATACAGGCATGATCTATAATAGTTTAAACGAAATATTGTGGTTAAAACAGGGTCATGCACGACACAGGTATCATTGATAATTATGTCCGCTGGCTCGAAACCCTGACCGAAAGCGGGGTTCACCGCGTCGGCATGTTCGCCGCCCGCGATATCCGCTACCGCACGCCGGAGGGGGAGGGATGCGGTGCCAATGCCACCGCCGCCATTTACGCCCGCATGTTTGCCGATGGCGCCACCGTCAAAACCAAGATACTTGACCGCGCCACGGGGCAGGACGAACGCACCGTTTATCTGCGCTGGGACCGTATTGTCACCACGCGCACAGGCCAAATCCACGGCCTTTCCGGCATGAGCGAGATATTGATCGGCATGGAAGGTAAAATCGTATCCATCATCGAACACTGGAACAGTGTGTCAGAAGCCCCCAAACACAACTTCATTACAAGATGGCTTAAAAGGAAATAGTTTTCGCGTCCGCATCCAGTGTGGCGACGCCGCCGACGGGCAGGGTGCACAACCGTCCCGAATGACCGAAGGGCGCATGTGTAATAACCGGGATGTTAAGCCCCCTGATATGCTCAGCCACGATGTCGTCCACCGTAAAACCAAAAGGTGTTACCGATGAATCGCCTTCCGGGATGATGCGGCCAATCACAAGCCCCGCAAGATTGTCGAACACGCCGCACAGGCGCAGTTGTGCCAGCATTCGGTCAAAACGGCTGAGCTGGTCGCCGATATCCTCGATAAACAAAATCGCGCCGTTCGCATTCGGCATATACGGCGTACCGCACAGCGCCGCAATCATCGACAGATTGCCGCCGATCATCGGGCCGCTAGCCACGCCGCCATGCAGGGTCTGGGCCGTATCGCAATCAATCACGCACGGCTTGCCCTGAAGCGCCGCGATCATCTGGTCGATTTCAAACGCCTGACCCTTGGCCACGCGCGACAATGTCGGCCCGTGAAAACCGGTAATGCCGCACTTGGCATAGAACGCGTTGATCAGCGCCGTGCTGTCGGAAAACCCCACAAACGGCTTCGGATTGTTCTTAATAAATCCAAGATCAAGCAAAGGCAGGATATGCATCGACCGGTTGCCGCCGCGGGCCGCCATGACGGCGTCGATCTTGGGGTCTGAGAAGACTTCCATCAGCGCAAGCGCGCGTTGCGCCGCATTGCCCGCGCTTTGATTGTCGGTAAAGAAATTTTGCGCGTGCACCTTCACGGCGAAACCGCGTTTTTCAAGAATGCTAACTCCCGCAAGATCGGGTTGCCCGCGGGATGACGGGGCGATCACGGCAATGGTGCCACCATCGGGCAGGGGCTTGAAACTTCTCATGCCTTATTGTTCTTCATTTTGGCGAACGCCTCAAGGGCGCGTTGCCGCCCGGCGGCATGGTCGACCACGGGGGCCGGATAATTCAGCTTAAGGCCCGATTCCCAAGGTTTATGAATGTATTTGTCCGGCACATGGGCCAGTTCAGGCACAAATTGGCGTACATATTTACCCTGCGGATCGAATTTTTCGCCCTGCAAAATCGGGTTGAAGACACGGAAATACGGCGCGGCATCGGCCCCGCAACCGGCAATCCATTGCCAGCTCGCGGCATTGTTGGCCAGATCCGCGTCAACCAGCGTGTCCCAGAACCATTTTTCACCGTCTACCCATGGCTGCAACAAATGCTTGACCAGGAACGACCCGACAATCATGCGCACGCGGTTATGCATCCATCCGGTCTGCCACAGCTGGCGCATGCCGGCGTCGACGATGGGAAAACCCGTCATGCCGCGCTGCCACGCATCCAGATGCTTTTTGTCTTTCACCCACGGGAAATCATTGAATTTTTCCTGAATGGGAATTGTCGCCAGTTTCGGATTGTGGAACAGCAACTGGATCGAAAACTCCCGCCATGCCAGTTCGCGCTGAAACGGTTCATGCCCCGTATGCGGTGCCGCCATGTGCCACAGATTGCGCGTCGATATCTCGCCAAAATGCAGATGCGCCGACAGGCGTGACGTCGCATCGATAGACGGCACATCACGCCCGGTTTTGTAATGGCGCATCAGATCATGGATAAAATACTGCGCCCGTTCATGCGCGCCGTGTTCGCCCGGCGTCCAGTGATCGTAAAACGCGGTGTCCCATTTGATGGTCGGCAGAAGACTCAGATCTTCCGACTTTGCCTTGTGCCATGTGGCCTTGGGCGTTTTCAGCGGTGCGCCTATGGCGCTTTCGATGTTCAGGACGGCTTTGTAATACGGGGTGAACACCTTGTATTGCTTGATGTCCATCGGTTCGATCAGCACGTTGCCTTTGAAACTCTGGGCGTCGATGCCTGCGTCTTTCAGCGTCTTTTTGACGTTCGTATCACGCGCAATCGCGCCCGGTTCGTACACGCGGTTCCAGTATACGCCAGCGGCACCGGTTTCTTTGATGACATCCTGCAACACCTCAAGCGCATCACCCGCGCGCGTGACCACAGGGACATCCAGATTTTTAAGCGAATGATGCAGCCACCATTTCGACGCCGCGCCCATATGTGCGTCGTCGTATATATAAAGCGGCACGACAGGCGCACCGGCGTCGACGGCGGCAGACAGGGCAGGGTTATCCGCCAGGCGTAAATCCTGCCGTAACCACCAGATAATCGGTTTCATAGGATATTAGTTACGCAATAGAGGGACGTCGTAAAGCGACAAACGTACATCATTTGTAACAATCACCATGCCTTCGGCGGCGGCCTGCGCGACCAGCATGCGGTCGAACGGGTCTTTATGCATGGGCGGCAAATTGCCGAGTGCCGCGATATGGCGCACATCGATCGGCAACTGGTTCAAATTGGTCTGTTCCAGCGTGGTGTAGAAATCCGGGTCGTTTTCAATACGGCCCTGCTGCTGTTGCAGGCTGATTTCCCACAGGCTGGCGTGGCTGACGAAGAAATTATGTTCCGGGTCGTTCAGAATGATGCGCAGCGCCGGTGACAAATTCTCGTCATCATAAAGCGCGGTCAGAAGAATATGCGTGTCGAGCAGGTAGTTCATGATGCTTATGCCGCTTCCTGAAACAGATCGATGGTCAGTGACTCGGCAACATCCGCGTCCCATTGGTTGACGTCGTCCAGTGACGGCACAGCGATCTTGCCGCGTGCAGCACCGAGGAATGACGGTTTGCCGGCTTCGATATACGGCACCAGCTTGGCCAGCGGCTTGTCAGCGCGGCCGATCACAATTTCTTCGCCGGCTTCAACGCGGGCGACGAGGGCGGAAAGATGGGTTTTGGCGTGGGAGATGTTGAAGATTTCCATGAGGTCCGTCGTTTGTATGCACCAACAAGCTGGGCAATAGACCAGACTTGGTCAACCCTTGTCAATTTTCCCATAAAGTCGCAGGCCAACATCATGAAAAAGCGCCGCTTTTGAGGGCGGCGCAAAGTTTCAAGACAGGGAGGTACTCAACAACCCGCACAACGCGGGAACTGGGAAATCAGAAGGTATAATTGGCGGCTGCAATCGGCTGTGCCGGGGTTGCCAGCATCTGCTGGTAAGCGATCGCGGCGTCCGAAAGACGGCCACCACCAAACGTGGTATTGATCTTACCGCTGGGGGTCGCGGCATAGCGCGTCCCGCGTAAACCTTTGGCTTTTGACGAAAATCTGGAACGTAAATTCATGTGAACCTGCCCTATATTGTTTTTCTAATCTTAAAGTCAGTATTGCAAATCCCTGTTACCAAATGGTTAAACTCTTTGAAAATGCTATCTAATTTTGGCCGATCGGATCGTGAATGCAGCTCGAAATTACCCCGCAAACGCAGGAAATCCTTATAAAAGCGGGCGGTGTCGTCGCCCTTGAATCCACGCTTGTAACCCATGGTTTTCCGCACCCCGAAAACCTGGCCATCGCCCTGGAGTCCGAGGCCGCCGTCCGTTCGGGCGGGGCGCACCCCGCCACCATCGCCGTTCTCGACGGTCGCCCCCATGTCGGCCTGACCCGCGCCCAGCTTGAAATCCTAAGCCGTCCCAACCCCGCCACCGTCAAGGCATCCAGCCGGGATTTAAGCATCTGCGCCGCGCGTAAGCTCAACGCCGGTACGACGGTCGCCGCGACCATGCGCATTGCCCATGCCGCCGGCATCACCATGTTTGCCACGGGTGGCCTCGGCGGCGTGCACCGCGGCGTAACCGACACATGGGATATTTCCGCCGACATGACCGAACTGGCACGCACGCCGGTGGTGATGGTCTGCGCCGGCGCAAAGTCGCTGCTGGATCTGCCAAAGACGCTGGAGGTGCTGGAAACACTGGGCGTCCCCGTCATCGGTTACGGCACCGATGAATTCCCGGCATTTTATTCCCGCACCTCGGGCCTGAAACTGGATACGCGCATCGATACGCCGGAAGAGGCGGCGGCGATCATCCGTGCCCACCGCGCCATGAGCATGCCCGGCGGCATCGTCATCGCGCAGCCGATTGACGAAAACATCGCGCTTCCTGGCGAACAGATCGAAAAGCACATCAATAATGCGATCACCTTGGCCGCAGCGCAGGGGATCAGCGGCAAAGCGATGACACCCTTTATGCTCCGCCATATTGCCGAGGCAACCAACGGTGCCACCATTGAACCCAACAAGGCCCTGATCCGTGCAAATGCGCGGCTTGCGGGTGAAATTGCCGCCGCTTTGGCCGCTTAATTTGTAAAAATCATCCTGGCCGTGGCATATATCCCATATGTTCAACCCACCCGGCATTCGCGAAACATGGGCATCCCGTGCCCTTCTTGGGCATATTGTCGAAACCCTGCGCGTTTCGCCTGCGGCCACCACGCACGAGATATTCAACATCGTCGCGCACCACGCCGGTGAAAACGCCCCCGCGCCGGGTGAAAAACCGTTTGATACTGCCGTGTGGCTTGCGCGTCCCGAACGTCTGGAAGACATGAACCCATCTGTAATGAGCGTGTTTCATGCCTATGCGAAAAGCGACGCGCTGCCGCTTCTGCCGCTGGAGCCGGATTATGTGGAACGTGTCATGGATCTTATTCGCTATGATCCTGCCCGCAATACGGTTCGCGGCCGCAGGGTCAGAACGGTGAACGTCGACCAGATGGCATTGATGTATCATCTCGCGCGCCTTGGTGCGCAGCCTGCCGCCGCCATGGAATTGTTTACGCATCGCCTGCCTGAAGCCGCGCGTCTTCACGCATGGGGCGTGATGCGCAGCTATTACAATAGCAGCCCGTATGGAAACTGGTCATGGAAGAATGCCGCCGACGGCAAAGCATTTGATCCGCGTCCTCTGTTCGGACGCGAGATAACGGACTTCATGCGCGCGACCGGCCATATGCCACAAAACGCGCTCTAAACAAAAAGGGCGGCTTGAAAGCCGCCCTTTGTTTTTCTTGTCCCGGCGTCTTACGACGCAGCCGTCAGTTCGGTCTTCTCAGACTTTTCTTCCGACTTCTTGGACTTTTTCTTTTCAGTGGTGGCGTGAACCATCAGCGGCTGTTTTTTGCCTTCGACGACTTCGGCGTTCACGATCACTTCCTCAATGCCTTCCATGCCGGGCAGTTCGAACATCGTGTCGAGCAGGATGATCTCCATGATCGAACGAAGGCCGCGTGCGCCGGTTTTGCGCTCGATGGCTTTTTTCGAAATGGCTTCCAGCGCGTCCGGCGTGTAGGTGAGCTTGACGTTCTCGATCTCGAACAGCTTCTGGTATTGTTTGACCAGGGCGTTCTTGGGTTCCGTCAAAATCTGGATCAGGGCGGGAACGTCCAGATCTTCCAGTGTTGCGACAACCGGCAGACGTCCGACGAATTCCGGGATCAGGCCGAAGCGCAGGAGATCTTCCGTTTCCAGCACTTTGAGCAATTCGCCGGTTTTCTTGTCGTCCTTGACTTGCGGGTCAGCGCCGAAGCCGATGGATGTACCACGGCCGCGTTCAGCGATGATTTTCTCGATACCGGCAAATGCGCCGCCGCAGATGAACAGGATGTTGGACGTATCCACCTGCAGGAATTCCTGCTGCGGATGTTTGCGGCCGCCTTGCGGGGGGACCGAGGCAACCGTGCCTTCCATCAGTTTCAGCAGGGCCTGCTGCACGCCTTCGCCCGAAACGTCGCGGGTGATGGACGGGTTGTCAGACTTGCGGCTGATTTTGTCGATTTCGTCGATGTAAACGATGCCGCGTTGTGCGCGTTCAACGTTGTAATCGGCAGCCTGCAGAAGTTTCAGGACGATGTTCTCAACGTCTTCACCCACATAACCGGCTTCGGTCAGCGTGGTCGCGTCAGACGTGGTGAACGGAACGTCCAGCAGGCGGGCCAGGGTCTGGGCGAGAAGGGTCTTGCCCGAACCGGTCGGACCGACCAGCAGGATGTTTGATTTCGAAATCTCGACATCGGCACCTTTTTGGCCGTGCTCGAGACGCTTGTAGTGGTTGTGAACGGCCACCGCCAGGATGCGCTTGGCGCGCGTCTGGCCGATGACGTAATCGTCGAGGACGTTCTTGATTTCGAGAGGCGTGGGAATGCCGCCGCCGGTTTTGACCAGCTGGGTCTTGTCTTCCTCACGGATAATGTCGGTGCACAGTTCGACGCATTCATTACAGATGAAGACGTTGGGTCCCGCAATCAGCTTGCGGACCTCGTGCTGGCTCTTGCCGCAAAAGCTGCAGTAGAGGGTGTTTTTGCTGTCGGCGTCGGTGGTTTTACTCATGGGCAAGCGTCCTGCTGTAACGGGAGACGGGGGAACGAATGAATCATTCTTACCTCCACTTTAAAGAAGCCATTCTGGCTTGCAAAGACCCTATATAACCCAATCTGGCATGCGTTTATTAACAGAGTGTTAAGGGTTTCGCTGTTGCAAAACCGTGGTATGTAAGGTGAATGAGCCAATTACCGGATTTCACGACCATTCGCGACACTTTCGCCCTTCTGGGCGACTGGGAGGAAAAATATGCCTTCCTGATCGATATAGGGCGCATGCTACCCCCATATCCAGAGGATATGAGGGACGAAGCGCATAAGGTCCCCGGCTGCACCTCCCAGGTCTGGATGGCCCATCGCTGGGACGGCGACACCCTTCACATGGATGTCGATTCCGATGCCCATCTGGTCAAGGGGCTGCTGGCCGTGCTTATGGCCATGTACAACGATAAACCAGCGGCTGAGATTATTGCCCTGTCGGCTGACCCGGCACCGGTATTTGCGGAACTGGGGCTTGAGGGGAATCTGTCCCCGAACCGGCGGAATGGGTTCTTTGCGGTTGCAAGCCGGGTGCGTCAGCTTGCAGGCGCAAATCTGCAAGGTTGAAGACGCGCAGGACGCTTAAGTAAATCACATCATCGCGTACCGCAAACGGCACATTGATCGCGCCGTTGACGGCAGGCATTGCATCCATGAATGCCATGGCCATGCCGGCCTTGTCTTTTTCAAGAAGACCGTTATCCACCATCAGCGCCAGTATGCCGGCGTGATTGGTCACGCGCAGCTGCATCTCGCCGTTGATCGGCGATTCTTGCAGCGGCATGGCAATGTCGCCTTCGCCGCTGATCGTGGCGCCGTTGACAGCGGCATCAATGTTTTTCAGCGACATATTCCACTGATCCTGCGGCAGCCACAACGCGGGCAGGGCGAAGGTCATGGAAAAACGGTCTGCGTTGATCTCAACAGCCTTACCTTCGCGCGTGGTTTCAATACGCACGCCCTGATCGGCGTAAACCGTGACATCGCCGGTCGGCAGGGGCCAGAGCCTGGCTTCGGCCATCGGCAAAGTCATCGTGCCGTTATCGCCCGTGAATGTGACCTGCGGCCACGAGATATGGATGGCCCCCGGGAAACCGTCGACGCTGGGCTTGTACAGGGATGTGATGGAATCGGGCACGAAGCTCAGGCGGTCGCGGATGGTGAAAGCCACTAATTGCCAGTACGCAAACCACACCAGGAACAGGAATGCCAGAAACTTGATCCAGCCCGAAATGCGCGTCGCCTGAATATCGGCATTTTCGATCAGGCGGGCGGATTCCGGTTCAAGGACCTCTTCAAGTCGCTTGAGCACATCAACGGCCGGAAGACCGGCGGGGATGATCGGCAGGATTTTGAAATCCACAATCCCGCCCTTTTTGATGAAGGAATGCTTGGGCCAGAACGCGCCCGAATTCAGCGCCACCGGCACGACCGGCAGGTTGAGTGTTTCGGCAATCTTGGCAATGCCGACCTTGTACGGTTTTTCAGCCGTTGTTTCGTGCGGCTGCACGCGTGTACCCTGCGGAAAGATCAGGATGGGGCGCCCTTGCGCGATGACGCGCTTGCCCCCTTTGATCAGCGAAGACAAAGCCTTCTGACGACCGCCGCGATCAACCGGGATCATGCCCAGTTTCAGCGTGTACCAGCCCCAGAACGGAATCCAGCTCAGTTCCTTTTTCAGGATGATCGCGATGTCCCCGAAAATCACCGGCAGTTTCAGCGTCTCGTAAGCTGAGTAATGCTTGAGCGCCAGAATGTAAGATCCTTCCGGAATATTCTCGCGCCCCGTGACACGAAAGCGCAGTCCCAGAAACAGGCGTTCGATAACGGCAATGGCTTCGAAATAGAAGAATTTGACGAACCGGTAGGCGTCTTTACGCGGCAGCAGGAAAGAAAACGCCAAAAACAGACAGACGAATGCCGTGTAGGCGTAGAAGACAATGTTGAAAAGAAGCGAGCGGATAAACGCCATTTAAGAAAGCCACGTCAAAAGGGTTTTGGAATATTCAATCAGTACGGTGCGCAGGAAACTGGTACTGGTCACATGCGTGGACCGCACCGGCCACGCCTCAAGCGTCGCATTCGGCATCGTGCGCGAAAATAACAGCATCGCGCGCGGCATATGATAATCGGATGTCACCAGTGTCACGGTCACACCCTGCGGCCCGCCGTTGCGGCGCAGCCACGCCAGTGTTTCGGCGGCATTGTCTTCGGTACTCTCGGCCTTGCTTTCCGCGAATATGCAGCAATGGCGCGACAGCGCAGCCTTCGCATCCGCCCCGCCGTTCCACCGGTCCAGCAGCGCCGGCAATGTCACGCCCGGATGCACGCCGGTCACCAGCATCGCCTTGGCCTTGTCTTGGGCCATCAGGGCGAAACCCTGTTCAATGCGTCCCGGCCCGCCGGTCAGCACCACCACGACATCGGTGCGTTTGGCCGGGTTCTCCGGACCGGACAGCGCCACGTCGGCAAAGAACACCGCAAACCCTGCCAGCCACAGCATGATAACCCCGGCGACGAGGCCGGCGGTAATGCGAAACGGGTGCAGGACGTGGAGGGGGCGCATGGGCGTAAAATTAAGGCATCACAGCCAGCGTGCGCAAGACCGTGAATCGCGCCGCCAGAAGACTTAAGCCCGTAACCAGTGCCGGGCATACCGCAAACCATAACAATGCCGTGAAGTCCCAGCGGAAGGCCGGCAGCATGGCCGCCTGTAGCTCACCGGCCACAAGCCCGCCGGTTTTAAGGGCAATCATACCCGCAACCGTACCGATCAGGGCCGCGCGGCCCACGTTTTTGACCACAAGGCGCACAAACTGGCCGCCGATGTAGTTATCGGTGGCACCCATCACGTGCAAAAGGTCGATATCGGCATGATGCGCGGCAAGCCGCGCCTTGACCGCGCCGGTCACGCTCAGGATCGAACACGCGATTGTGGCTGCCGCCATCAACAGCGCCGCCATCAGCAGGACCAGCGAAAAACGTTTCAGATCCGCAAGCCATGCCTGATGCGTTTCAGATGTCGCAACCGGGTCGACGCGTTTGACTGTCTGCGCAATCTCGCCAATCGCCTGCGCATCATTCGGATGCTTCAGGCGCACCGCGATCAGCGCGGGCAGGGGCAGGTCAGCCGTCCCGGCCACATCGCCCAGCCACGGCTGGACCAGTTTTTCAACATCACTGCGCGACATCAGGCGTACGCTGTCGATGTCGATGTCCTTGGACAAGGCGTCGCGCATCTGTTCCGCGATGATCCCAAGGCTTTCAGTTTCTCGCACCGTGCCGTCGGCGGCGGTGACGGGGATTTCAATCGTCATGTGGCCGCTGACCTCGCCAACCCACGACGCACGTAAACTATGCACCACCAATGCGCCGCCCATGGCCAGAGTGGCGAGGGCCGTCATCATGATCACGACCAGTGTCACGAATTTCGTGCCGACATCGTCTTTTTCAAGCGCCAGATCTGCGGGTTTTTTCGTGGCCATCAATGCGCTGCCTTTAATGCGGCCTTGGGCGTCGGCGGCTGCACGGCCAGATTGCCTTTATCGAGCATCAGGCGCGGATGATTGAAATGATCCATCATTTGCTGGTTGTGGGTCGCGATCACGATGGTGGTGCCCATGCGGTTGAGCTGTTCAAACAAGCTCATGATCCGGTAACCGGTGGCGTCGTCCAGCGAACCGGTCGGTTCGTCCGCCAGAAGCAAACGCGGTTTGCCGATGACGGCGCGTGCAATCGCCACACGCTGTTGCTGGCCGCCCGACAGAATTTCAGGCCGCGCATGCATATGGTCGGCAAGACCAACCCATTCCAGAATTTCACGGCACGCATTTTTAATGTCATGCGGCTTGCGGCCCATGATGCGTAAGGGCAGGGCGACGTTATCAAACGCCGACAAATGCGGCAGAAGGCGGAATTCCTGAAACACGACGCCGATGCGCTGGCGGATCATCATGCGCTGGGCGCGTGTCGCAATGGTCACATCCTGTCCAAACATCTGGACGGACCCGCGCGTCGGCAACTGGCTTAAGTACAAAAGTTTCATCAGCGATGTTTTGCCCGCACCGGAAGGACCGGACAGGAAGTGAAACGCGCCCTGTTCCAGCGTGAAGGTGATATCGGTCAACACTTCCGGGCCGATATTGTATCGCAGGCCCACATGCTCAAAGGTAATCATGCGGGGTCCTGTTCGGCGTGATTATCGCCAAATCCGTGCGGGATAGCCCTTAAGCTTATAAATCGATACAAGGTCATGATTGACCTTTATAATATCCAGATATCATAATGAAAACAGTATGAAGATTTTATGCCCCGAATGTTCCAGCGCTTACGACATCCCCATACCGCTTCTGGGGGCGGGGCGGCGCATGCGTTGTGCGCATTGCGGGCATATCTGGCTGCAGACCCCCGTGCAGGAACGCGCCTACGGCTATAACGCGCCTGAAACCGACCACGACGATATCGACCCGATTCCCATGTCCGTCCACCCGCTGGAGCCGGTGCCGGACAGTGATGACGATGATGAGGACCGGGAACGCGCGCCCGGTTTCCTGTCCGATGTGAACTGGTCCATGCTTGGCCGCATGGTCGGGGGTTTTGTTCTGGCCTGGGTGCTGGTCTACACAATTTTATACGGCTTGCTTGCAATCGGCAGCCTGCCGTCGTCCCTCAACCCGCTGGCCCGCGCCGTCGGCCTGCATGCCGGCGCGTCTGCTGCCGGGCTTGAAGTCAAAGACGTAACCGCTGCGTCCAACGGCAATACCACCCGTGTCACCGGCACGCTATATAATGGCACCTTGCATCCGCTGGTCATTCCCATGGTTGAACTGACGCCGGTCATGGCTGATGGCAGCCACGGCGACGCCAAAGAAATCAAGCCCGAGCAGGACATGCTCGCGCCGCACGAAAGCATCGGTTTCAAGGCTGATATGGGTGTAAAACTCGACGCCGGTGCCGGCGTCCGCGTCCGGCTTTTAGCGGACTGACCAATCCGGTTTATTTCTGTCTGCTTCTTCGGCGGCTTTGGCAGCACGCTCGGCCTCCGCGCGTTTGCCCTGAATACGCGCCATCTCCAGATCATATGCGTTCTGGCTTGCGCCCGGATGCGGATACGTGGCGGGGTACAGATCTTCCGAACCGCTGGGCGGTTTGACGTTGCCTGGCTTCACGCCGCAGGCGGTCAGCGCGGTCGCGGTCATGATGCAAAGGATGGCTTTTCTCGTCGTCGTCATGTGGCTATGGTACCCGGGACGATGAAAAAGACAACGCGCAAATATGTCTGGTCGCTCGCCGCCAATGCCCTGCTGCTTCTGGTGGTCATTGCCGTGTGGCAATACCGCCTGCACACGCCCGGGCGCGACCCCGACGCACAATATTTACCTGAGGCGACGTATCTTGCGGATTTGCAGGATCAGGCCAGCCTGAACGATCTGCGCGGGCAATGGGTGCTGCTCAACCTCTGGGCCTCATGGTGCCCGGGATGCATTGTTGAAATGCCCAGTCTTGAAACGTTGTCAAAAGAATACAAAAGCAAGGGCTTGCATGTCATTGCTATATCATTGGATGAGGCCGATACGCCCGACAAGGTACAGGCCAGCATCACCAAATTCAAATTCGGTGACATCGCCCGCAACTGGGACGACAAGGGGAAGGTCTATGCGAAATTCAACCCGCCCGGTCTGCCGATGACCTATCTGGCCGATCCGTCAGGCAAAATCATCCAGACATTCGCAGGCGAACGCGACTGGTCAGACCCACAGGTAAGGGCGTTGATTGATCAGAGCTTGGATGTCAGTTCCGGCACCACGGTGAACAAATCACCGACCAGCCCGTAATCTGCAACCTGGAAGATCGGCGCTTCGCCGTCTTTGTTGATCGCAACGATCACTTTGGAATCCTTCATGCCCGCCAGATGCTGGATCGCGCCGGAAATGCCGACCGCGACATACAGGTCGGGCGCAACAACCTTGCCGGTCTGTCCCACCTGGTAATCATTGGGGACGAAACCGGCATCGACCGCTGCGCGTGATGCGCCGACGGCGGCACCCAGCTTGTCTGCCAGCGCCTCGATGATCTTGAAGTTTTCACCCGAACCCACGCCGCGACCGCCGGAGACGACGATTTTAGCTGCCGTGAGTTCCGGGCGTTCAGACTTGGACAATTCAGCAGACGTGAAACTTGAAAGGCCCGTATCGCCGGTGCCTGCGACGTCTTCGGTGGTGGCGCTGCCGCCCATGGCGGCTTTATCAAATGCCGTGCCACGCACGGTAATGAATTTCACCGCATCGGATGATTGTACCGTCGCAATCGCGTTGCCCGCGTAAATCGGACGCACGAACGTATCTGCCGACACGACGCCCGTGATATCTGAGATCTGTTGTGAATCCAGCAACGCCGCCGCGCGCGGCAATACGTTTTTGCCAAATGATGTGGCCGGGGCCAGGACATGGCTGTATCCGCCGTCTCTGACGACTTTGACGATAAGGTTGGCGGTGTTTTCCGGCATGCCATGGCAAAGTCCGGCGTCATCGCATTTCAAATTCTTGGAAACACCTGCAATGGATTCAATCTGCGATCCGGGGCCTGCAAACAGCACATGAATATCGCCGCCGATTTTGGTGGCCGCCGTCACGGTGGACAGGGTGGCGGGGGTGATCTTGCCCGAGGTAAGTTCGGCAATAACAAGAATGCTCATCAGATCACCTTTGCTTCTTCTTTAAGTTTAGAAATCAGCGTATCGACGTCCGGCACCTTGATGCCGCCTTTGCGTTTCGCCGGTTCTTCGACTTTTAGTGTTTTAAGACGCGTGGCCGTATCGACGCCAAGGCTGGCGATCTCGATTGTTTCCATCGGCTTTTTCTTGGCCTGCATGATTGCGGGCAGGGCGGCATAGCGCGGCGTGTTCAGGCGCAGATCCGTCGTGACAATCGCGGGCAGTTTCAGCGACAGGGTCTCAAGACCGCCGTCCACCTCGCGCGTGACCGACGCGTTACCGTTATCAATCGAAAGTTTCGACGCAAACGTGCCCTGCGCCCAGCCCAGAAGGGCGGCCAGCATCTGGCCGGTCTGGTTTGAATCGTCATCAATGGCCTGTTTGCCCATGATGACCAGATCGGGTTTTTCCTTCTCGATCAGTTTTTGCAAAATCTTGGCTACGGCCAGCGGCTCAATGGTATCGGCGGTCTGGACCAGAATACCCCGGTCGGCCCCGACGGCCATGGCGGTACGAATGGTATCGGCGGCCTGTGCCGGCCCGATGGAGACGGCGATGATTTCTGTCGCGGTCTTTGCCTCTTTCAGGCGGACGGCTTCTTCGACGGCGATTTCGTCGAACGGGTTCATGGACATTTTGACATTGGCAAGGTCAACGCCCGTATTGTCCGGCTTGACGCGGATTTTCACGTTGTAATCGACAACCCGTTTAACGGGGACCAGAATTTTCATTGCAAAGATCCTATTGTTTGCTCATCAGCCACAGCGCAAAGAACACGAGGGCGGCGCCCTGTGCCATCACGCGAAGCCGCATCAGTTTTTGGCCGTATTTTTGATTGAAATCGCCCCCTTTGGTCATGGACGCAAGGCCGACCACAAGCGTGGCGAGCGTGATGAACATGGCGATGGCGGTAAGGGCGAGAAAGACAGAAGACATGAAACAATAGTATAGGCGTCAAAAAGTTAACGCCACACCCTATGTTTTACGCAGCGCACCATATAAAATTTGACATAAAACAATGGGTTGGGGCATGGTCCTTGCCATCATGACAGGTATTATTTCCTTATCCGACTATTACAACAAGCTCATCCAGGTCCAGATGGGCCATCACGTCGTCAAAACGCTGCATGACGAGGTGTTCCACCATCTCAATAACGGCGCGGCCACGCTGGCCGGTTACATGCGCCGTTTCCCCGAGCGTAAGGAAAAATTCAAGGACGTGGTTCCGGTATCCCGCGCGATCAACCAGGAAATCAGCGCCGACATTCTCGCGATCATGAATCGTCTGGAAGACGACCGCGCGCGTATGCCCGAGATGCCGTTCCTGATGGACTTGATGACGGCTGTGCCGGGCCTGAGCCGCGAAGGTTACGATGCGCTGTGTGCCGGCCGCGACCGTCTGGACACCTATGCCGATGGCTTAAGCCAGATCCGTAAAGACGCAGAAATCATGATGCTGGAACGCAGCGGCTTTCTGGAAGGGCCCCTTGATCTTGACCGGCAGTACGACGGTATCCCGTTGCGCGAAATCTATAACAAGGCGACACAGGTACAACTGGGCGTCAAAACCATCGCCGCGCATCGCACCGATATTGTCGAACACATGACGCGCGGTGCTGCCCGCATCAAAAACCATATCCGCACATATGATGACGACAACGGCACAAAGCTCGCCGCCTTCAATGCAGCCGAACCCGGCATTGTTGCGAATATCACCGACCGTGTGCTGGAAATCACCGGCCCGGTCAGCATGGACACCAAGGATCTGAACGTCACGGCACTGCGCCTTGTGACGTTGATCAACGAACCCACCAGCGTAACGCAAGGCAATTACGACGCCCTGTGTGCGTTCAACGACCGTCTGGGGACGGCGGCGGCGCGTATGTTCAGTCTGCGTAAAGAGGCGGAGTTAAGCCTGATGCGTGCGGGCGGGATCGTATCTGAACGCTTTACGATTTCGTAGCGCGCATAAAGTAATTCACATCGACATCGCGGGCGTTTTCCACGAACGATCCGCGAAGCGGGTCGAACATCAATCCCGTCATGTCCGTGACTGTTGCGCCGCTGTCATTCAGCCATGCGGCGACTTCCGACGGTTTTTTAAATTTCTTCCAGTCATGCGTACCGGCGGGCACCCAGCGCAGGATATATTCCGCCGCGATCTTGGCCAGCGCCAGAGATTTCAGATTGCGGTTTAGCGTCGAAATCACAATCACGCCGCCCGGTTTGGTTAGTTTCACAAGGCTTTCAACAAACAGGGCGGGGTTGTCGACATGCTCGATAATCTCAAGCGCCAGCACGGCATCGAACTGCCCCTTAAAATCTTCAGCCGTCGTGGCAAAATAATCAATATTCAGGCCGGACTGTTTTGCGTGCGCCTTGGCCGCGTCGATGTTCTCGGCACCGGCGTCGATACCGGTGACTCTTGCGCCCATGCGCGCGAGAGGTTCGCAGATAATCCCGCCGCCGCAGCCGACATCCAGCACCTTTTTGCCCTTGGGATCGCCAATCCAGCGTTTGATGATGGGCAGGCGCACGGGGCCGAGGGCGTGCAAAGGCTTCATGGGGCCTTGCTCATCCCACCATTCACTCGCTAGTCTGGTAAAGTTTTCAATTTCGGTTGCGTTCGCGGTTTTGCGCATAAGGGATACATAGAATAAATGTCCACGCTTGTCATGAAATTTGGCGGCACCTCGGTGGCCGATCTGAAGCGCATTGAAAATGCCGCTGAAAAGATCGCGCGCGAGCATGCTGCCGGGCATAAATGCGCCGTGGTGGTATCCGCCATGTCCGGCGTGACCAACCAATTGGTGGCGTGGTGCAACGAACTGACTGTCGACCACGACGCCCGTGAATACGACGCCGTCGTCGCGACGGGCGAACAGGTCACGGCGGGCCTGATGGCTATTGCCCTGCAAAAGCGCAGCATCAACGCCCGGTCTTGGCAGGGGTGGCAGGCCGGTATCATTTCAACGCAGGCCCATGGCCGCGCCCGTATTCAGGATATTCAGTCACAACCGCTGCTCGATGCGCTTGATCGCGGCGAGGTGCCGGTGGTCGCGGGTTTTCAGGGTATTTCCGAAGACGGCCGCATCACCACGCTGGGCCGCGGCGGGTCTGACACATCGGCGGTGGCGCTGGCGGCCGCGCTGAAGGCTGACCGCTGCGACATCTATACCGATGTTGACGGTGTCTACACGACCGACCCGCGCGTCGTGCCGCAGGCGCGAAAACTGAAAAAGATAGCCTTTGAAGAAATGCTGGAAATGGCATCCGTCGGTGCCAAGGTATTACAGATCCGCTCGGTCGAACTGGCCATGAAATGCGGCATGAATTTACAGGTGCTCTCAAGTCTTGATGCACCCATCGGCTCGGAACTGCCGGGCACGCTTTTAGTGAAAGAGGAAGATATGCTGGAATCACATGTTATCTCGGGCGTCACATGCTCGAAGGACGAAGCCAAGATCACGCTGCACGCGGTGGCTGACAAACCCGGCATGGCGGCGTCCTACGTCCGCCCGCTGGCCAATGCCGGCATCACCATCGACATGATCGTCCAGAACGTCGCGTCTGACGGCTTGACCGATATTACCTTCACCGTACCCCGCACCGATCTGTCCCGTGCGCTCAAGGCGCTGGAAGGGGCCAATCTGGGCGCGCGCGATATCGTAAGCGACGACAAGGTCGCCAAGGTCTCCGTGGTCGGTATCGGTATGCGCAACCACCCGGAAGTCCCTTTGCAGATGTTTGAGACCCTGGCCAGCAACCAGATCAACATCCAGGCCATCGGCACCTCCGAAATCAAGATCAGCGTCCTGATCGACGAAAAGGACGCTGGCAAGGCAGTCTCGGCCCTCCATGCCGCCTTTGAACTGGATAAAATAGCCTAACCAACCTGTGGAAATGCCTTAATTTATACCTGTAATGTTTTGGGGTGGTTGGTTATAAACGGACCATGCTCAAACTGCGGATGGTCGAACGGAACGTTCTGGACAATTACACCGATTTACCGGTGGGCGAGGTCCTGCGCCGTGTCCGTAACCAGTACGCGCTTGAACTGCCCTATGTGGCCGCATCCCTGAATATCCGCCCCGAACACCTGGCCGCCATCGAAGCCGGGGATATTTCCCGCCTGCCGGGCCGGGTTTACGCCATCGGCTTTGTGCGCACCTACGCCGATTACCTGAAACTGGACAGCGACAAGATTGTCTACATGTTCAAATCGCAGGTGATTGGCCACACCATTGCCCGCGACCTTAATTTCCCGATCCCCGTCACCGAAACCCGTTCGCCCGCATGGTGGATGGTCGCGGCGTCCGTCGGCACGCTGGCCCTTATCGGCCTGCTGGTCTGGGCCCTGAGCGGCTCGACCGAGGCGGAGCCTGACATGCCGGTGGCTGCCGCCGAAACCACCAGGGCCGCCGACGCGGCCCCAACCGCCCCCGTGGTCGATGAAACCACCCCCATCAAGCAGGGCGACGGCAAACTGACGGTGACCGCGAAAGAGGCCAGCTGGGTCGAAATCCGCTCCGGCGACAATCCGGACGAAATCCTGTTTTCCCGCGTCCTGAAAAAGGGCGAAAGCTATACCGCGCCCGATCAGGACAGCCTGACCCTGTCGACCGGCAACGCCGAGGGCGTGGCCGTAACCTGGGCCGGTAAGAAAATCGACATCTTCGAGGGCCGCAAGGGGATCGTCCGCAACCTGCCTGTCGGGGGCCTTGCCGCTTATAAAGTTGAAGATTCCGCCCCAGCTGCTAAATCTGTCCCGGCACAACCGGCAGCTTCGGAACAAGAATGACAACCGATCACACCAGCGTGCGGCCGTGGCGTTCAATCGCCCGGCGCAAATCGCGTCAGATCATGGTGGGTAACGTCCCGGTGGGCGGCGATGCGCCCATTACCGTGCAAACCATGACCAATACGCTGACCAGCGATGCAAAGGCCACGATTGAACAGATCAATCGCTGCGTCGACGCCGGTGCCGACATCGTGCGCGTATCCTGCCCGGATGAAGCCAGCACGGCGGCATTCAAAGACATCGTCAAAAACGTTTCCGTCCCGCTGGTCGCCGATATTCATTTCCATTACCGCCGCGGCATCGAAGCGGCTGAGGCTGGCGCTGCATGTCTTCGCATCAATCCCGGCAATATCGGGTCCGAAGAGCGCGTGCGCGAAGTCATCAAGGCCGCTAAGGATAACAACTGTGCCATGCGCATCGGGGTGAATGCCGGCAGCCTCGAGCGCGACCTGCTCGAAAAATACGGCGAACCATGCCCCGACGCGATGCTGGAAAGCGCAATGCGCCATATCCGCATCCTCGAAGACAACGACTTTTTCAATTTCAAGATTTCGTGCAAAGCCTCCGATGTTTTCATGGCGGTGGCGGCATATCAACTGCTTGCCGATGCCTGTGATTACCCGATCCATCTTGGTATTACCGAGGCGGGTGGCCTGCGCAGCGGCACTGTCAAATCATCC
The DNA here is from genome assembly GCA_002423205.1 of Micavibrio sp. UBA6145. Classification (GTDB taxonomy): domain Bacteria; phylum Pseudomonadota; class Alphaproteobacteria; order Micavibrionales; family UBA1664; genus UBA6145. Next base: position 256,267 of record DIUZ01000002.1, read on the forward strand.
ATCGGCATGGGCAATCTTCTCTGGTCCGGTATTGGTGATACGATCCGCGTATCGCTGTCTGCCGCACCTGAGGAAGAAGTCAAAGTCGGTTTTGACATTCTTAAGGGTCTTGGCCTGCGCCACCGCGGCGTCAACGTCATTTCATGCCCGTCCTGCGCCCGACAGCAATTCGACGTCATCAAGACGGTCGAGGTGCTGGAACAGCGTCTGGCCCATATCACCACGCCCATGACGCTCAGCATCATCGGCTGCGTCGTCAACGGACCGGGGGAGGCATTGATGACCGATATCGGCCTGACCGGCGGCGGCAAGGGCACGCACCAGATCTACCTGAACGGCGAACAGCATCACCGCATCCAGGACGGACAGGAAGACCTCGTGACGCATATCGTCAGACAGGTTGAGGCAAAGGCCGCTGAAATCGCCGCAAGGCTGCCCGCGCCCCTGAAATCCACTGCAGCCGCCTGAACTTGCCTTCAGGGGGTCAAACCCCATATAAAGCGGCATGATTAAACCCGCTGATTTGACGTTTTGATTTAGACGCGTCCGCGCTAATATCCACGCCATGGCTTTTGAAGCGCATATCGACACCATCCTGAACCGCCACCGTGAACTGGGCAGCCTCATGGCCGACCCGGCGCAGGCAGGCAATTTCATGAAACTGTCCAAGGAATATGCTGGTCTTCAGCCCGTGGTGGACGCGGCGCAGGCGTATCAGGGCGCGCTGAAGGAGTTTTCTGAGCTGGAAGCGCTCATGAACGATCCGGACATGAAAGACATCGCGACGCAGGAATATTACGCGCTCAAGGAAAAAATCCCGGCACTGGAAGAGGCGCTGCATCTCACACTGCTGCCCAAAGACGCCGCCGACGAAGGCAACGCCATTCTCGAAATCCGCGCCGGTACCGGCGGCGACGAAGCCGGACTGTTCGCGGCCGATCTCCTGCGCATGTACAAGGCCTATGCTGCCCTTCGCGGCTGGCGCTTTGACATCATGGACCTGTCGGAAAGCGATGTCGGCGGCATCAAGGAAGGCATCGTATCGGTCGAAGGTGCCGGTGTATTCGCACGCCTGAAATTTGAATCCGGCGTTCACCGTGTCCAGCGCGTGCCACAAACGGAAACGCAAGGCCGGGTGCATACATCCGCCGCCACTGTCGCCGTTCTGCCGGAAGCGCAGGAAGCCGACATCGAAATCAATGCCAACGATCTGCGCATCGACACCTACCGTGCATCGGGGGCAGGCGGCCAGCACGTCAACCGGACCGATTCAGCCATCCGCATCACCCACATCCCGACCAACACCGTCGTCGCGATGCAGGAAGAACGCAGCCAGCACAAGAACCGCGCCAAGGCCATGGCCATCCTGAAAAGCCGCATTCTGGCCGCCCAGCGCGAAAAACTGGATTCCGAACGCGCCGCTGATCGCAAATCTCAGGTCGGTTCCGGCGACCGGTCCGAACGCATCCGTACCTATAACTTTCCGCAAGGCCGCGTCACCGATCACCGCGTTGACCTGACCCTGCACGGCATCGACCGTGTCATGAACGGCCAGGATCTCGACAAAATCATCGACGCCCTGATCCGTGAAGACCAGGCGGAGAGAATGGCCACCCTTCAGGGTGGCGCGTGACACTCGGTGATCTGTACCAGAATATCCGCGCGCGTTTTCGCGACGCGGGGCTTGATACGCCTGAACTTGATGCGCGGCTGCTGATATCCTACGCGCTTGGCTGTGCGCCCGATGATGTCATTTTAAAACCCGATATGCCGGTAACATCGAACGCGGTGCTGGATGACGCCGTAGCCCGCCGCCTGAAAAGCGAACCTGTATCGCGCATCACTGGCATGCGTGAATTCTACGGTCTGGCATTTGATGTCACGCCCGATGTTCTGGACCCGCGCGCAGACACCGAAACACTGGTCGACGAGGCACGCAAATACCTGAAACCCGGCGCGCGCATTCTTGATCTGTGCACAGGCAGCGGCGCGATTCTGGCGGCACTTCTGACGCTTGAGCCGACGGCGACCGGTATCGCTGCTGATGTCAGCCAAGCCGCGCTGGATGTGGCACGCGGCAATTTCAAGCGCCACGCCATGGAATCGCGCGTGCAATGCGTGCAGGGCAACTGGCTTGAAAACGTCGCGGGTACGTTCGATATCATCGCGTGCAATCCGCCTTATATCGAATCTGACGTGATTCATGCGCTCGACGCAGATGTGCGACTCTATGATCCGCATCTTGCGCTGGATGGTGGCGCAGATGGTCTCGCACCGTACAGAATCGTTTTTCCACAGATTCGGGGGTGCATGACAGATGATGCCATCGCACTGTTTGAAATCGGTGCGGCGCAAGCGCCGGATGTAACGCGACTCGCACAAAACGTTGGTCTGAACGTAAAATGCGTACTCAAAGACCTCGGCGGCAATGAACGAGTCGTTGTCCTGCACTGATGTGCACAAAGCGTTTTTAAAAGATTTACCCTCTTGTCGATTTTAAGGCGGCGGCATTAGTCTCCCCTCACTCCGCGAATAAAACGATGACGATGAAAAACTAAGGCGAAAGCCGGTACGGGAATGGGGATATCTAAGAGTCTGTTTTGACTCATAGAAACGCGGAAGACACTGAAAAGAAAAGATTTTCTTGCTTTAGTGAACGAACACCATACGCTTAACTTATGTGGATAACCCTGTGTGGTTCACCACGGACAAATAAAAGGGTCAGGATTAGGGACATGAGACACAACTCAAGACGCATGAAAAATCGTGGTCAGGGCAGCAATAACAACACGGGCCACCGCCGCAATAACAACGTTCCGCCGCGCATGCAGGTGTTTGACTCCAACGGTCCGGATGTCCGTATCCGTGGTACCGCCTGGCAGGTTCATGAAAAATACATGGCTCTCGCAAAAGACGCCGCTTCCGCTGGCGACGTGGTCATGGCCGAAAATTATTCCCAGCACGCTGAACACTACCAGCGCATCATCAACACCTTTGGCGAGCAGACCGGTAACTGGGCTCCGCAAGCCGCGCATAACGACGACCAGTCGATGGACATGGACGGCGAAATGGCAGCCCCGGCTGTGATGCAGGCGCAAGCTCAGGCTCAGGCGCAAACACATGCAGCACCCGCACCCGCTGCCGCACCGCGTGCCGACCGCCGCGACGATGGTCTGGGCCTTCCGACCAGCCTGTTCAAGGCACCGGCCCAACCGGTTCTCGAAACCGCCTGATCTGCCCGAACAAAACCTTAAAAGACCCCGGCCCAAAGCCGGGGTTTTTTGCTAGACTCAAATCATGACCTTTCTTCCGCGCCGCGATTTGTTCCTTGCCCTTTTGGTTGTGCTGATCTGGGGCGCGCATTTCTTTGTCATCAAAGCTGTCGTTCATGAACTGGACCCGCTGGTGGCGCTCACCATCCGTTTTGGCATTACGGCACTGATCTACGTCCCGTTCATGGGGCAGGTGGACCGCCAAACCTTCCTCAAGATTGCCGAGATCGGTGTTTTCATGGGCGTGGTGCACCAGGCCCTGCTGTTTATAGGCCTGCAAAAACTTGATGCCGCGTCTGTGTCGGTGCTGATGCAATCGCAAACCATCTTTGCCCTGCTTCTGGGGTGGTGGCTTCTGAAAGAGCGTTTCCGCTGGCGCACGTCGCTCGGCCTGCTCATCAGTTTTATCGGCCTTATCGTCATGCTGGGCGTACCCGACGTCGCCAACAGCCCCGGCGGATTTATGATCACCATGGCATCGTCGCTGGCCTTAAGCTTTTCCTATATCCGCATGCGCCAGTTGCCCACGGTGTCGCCGGGTACGTTTATCGCCATCGTCAATCTGGCATCATTCCCGCTCGCGGGTCTGAGCAGCTTTGTATTCAGTGCGAAAGGGTCATGGGCACATGTGCCTGATGCAAACTGGTATGTGATCAGCGCTGTGCTGGCCTATCAGGTGTTTGTGGTCAGCGTCTCGCATTTCATCTGGCAGCGTCTGCTCTCCCGTAACGAGGTCGCCAAGGTCACGTGCTTTACGCTTCTGACACCGGTTATCGCGCTGAGCATTGCCGCCGCCATGGGCACACATATCAGCATGCCCCTTATTCTGGGCACGGTCCTGATCCTTGCAGGGCTTGGCGTCGTCATCCTTCGCCGCGTCCAGAAACAACAGGACGCGCCGATCGTGATGGTTGAATAAGGCTTATTCTATCTGCGGCATCGTGCCGGCAGATGTGGCGGCTGTAACCGGGCGGCCTGTATTGGTCAGTCTCAGGCAGGTGGTGAATCTATGTTCCACCGTATGGGCCGCGTTTGTGGACCATGTTTTAAAGCTGCGCGCATAGGGTGACAGATCCGGGCCGTCATTGACCTGGCCGCTGGCGCGGTTTTTAAAAGCACTGCCTTCAATCGTGCCTTTGATGAACATGCCCGCGGACTCGTCAATGCGGCCTGCATGGCTTCTGTCATGCATGGCGTAGATCGAAACATGTCGGCTGGCAGGTGTGTATTTGATTTCGACGCCGGTCAGGTGTTTGTTCTTCACGAAAACCGTGTTGGTGGCTTCATGTGCGCCGACAGTGCCGGTAAAGATCTTTTCGGCAAATATTTTGCCGCCGGGCACGCGGACGGATTTGACGCTCTCGGCCGCGCAACGTGCGACGGCGGCTTCGTTGGGCGCCTTGCTGGCGGCAGGTGCGGCCGTGGCGATCGTAAACGCAAGAACGGCAGGGGCGGCTACAAGGGTGTGTTTGAACATGGATGGTCCTGTTGTCTGTTGAACGTCGAAAACATACGCCCGTCCTTAAATTATGAAAACAAATTGTTGGTTAACGCTGGATTTAAGGATTTAAATCCTATATAGTTGATGGGTAATCGTGCTTTTAAAAGACGATTTAACAATTACATGAGATGCTTAATAGGTCTCGCGATCACGAAAGGTGCCTTCAATGGACTTTGATAAAATGACCGAAAAGGTCCGCAGCTTTTTTCAGGCCGCGCAAACCCTCGCCACCCGCAAAAATAACCAGAGCCTGGAGCCTGAACATCTCCTGCGCGTGATGATGGATGACGATTCCGCACTTGTGGACACGCTCGTGCGTGCGTCTTCCGGCAATCCGGACAAACTCAAAAACAATCTCGACCGCGCGATTGCCAAATTCCCGTCCGTGACCGGAAGCAATGCCGGCCTGCGCATGTCGAATGACCTGAACAAGATTTCCGATACCGCGCAGGTGCTGGCCGAAAAATCCGGCGATAAATTCGTGACCACCGAACGCCTGTTACAGGCGATGCTGATGGCACGCACGTCGCCCATTGCTGAACTGATCATCGATGCAGGTGTCGATGACCGCGCACTGAACACGGCTGTTAACGAACGCCGCAAAGGCCGCACGGCAGATACTGCCAATGCCGAAGACCGTTTTGAAGCATTGAAAAAATACGCACGTGACCTGACGGAAGTTGCGCGTGCCGGCAAGCTGGACCCGGTCATTGGCCGCGATGAAGAAATCCGCCGCACCATTCAGGTGTTGTCCCGCCGTTCCAAAAACAACCCTGTCCTGATCGGCGAACCCGGTGTCGGAAAAACCGCCATTGTCGAGGGGCTGGCCCTGCGTATCGTCAACGGCGACGTGCCTGAATCCCTCAAAAACAAACGCCTTCTGGCGCTCGACCTCGGCGCGTTGCTGGCCGGTGCCAAATTCCGCGGCGATTTTGAAGAACGCCTCAAGGCCGTGATGGATGAAATCAAATCCGCCGCCGGCGAAGTCATCCTGTTCCTGGACGAAATGCACACCATCGTCGGTGCCGGCAAGGCCGAAGGTTCGATGGATGCGGGCAACATGCTCAAACCCGCGCTCTCACGCGGCGAACTGCATATGGTCGGTGCCACCACGCTGGACGAATACCGCAAGCACATCGAAAAAGACGCGGCTCTGGCACGCCGCTTCCAGCCTGTGTTCGTATCTGAACCCACTGTGGCCGATACCATCTCAATCCTGCGTGGGCTCAAAGAAAAATACGAACTGCACCATGGTGTGCGCGTGACCGACGCTGCCATCGTTGCCGCGGCGCAATTGTCCAATCGTTATATCACCAATCGTTTCCTGCCGGACAAGGCTATCGACCTGATCGATGAGGCCGCCGCGCGCCTGCGCATGCAGGTGGATTCCAAGCCGGAAGAACTGGACGAGATTGATCGCCGCATCATGCAGCTCAAGATCGAACAGGCAGCCCTGGGCAAAGAAAAAGACGAGGCATCGAAAGACCGCCTGCAGACGCTTGAAAAAGAATTGCAGACGCTGGAAAAGCAATCTGCCGACATGACATCACAATGGAAGGCCGAGAAAGACAAGCTCGGCAACGCGCAGAAACTGACCGAGGCACTGGACAAGGCACGCATCGCGCTTGAACAGGCGCAGCGTTCCGGCGACTGGGCCAAGGCGGGTGAGATTTCGTATTCGGTTATTCCCGACATCGAACGCCGCCTGAAAGCCAGTGAAGGCATGTCCAAACAGGCGATGATCAACGAAGAAGTGCGCGAAGAAGACGTGGCCGAAGTCGTGGCCCGCTGGACCGGCATTCCCGTCGCCAAGATGCTGGAGGGTGAGAAAGACAAACTCCTCGCGCTTGAATCTTCGCTGGCAAAACGTGTCGTGGGGCAGGAACAGGCGATTACCGCCGTTGCCCATGCCGTACGCCGCGCACGCGCCGGCCTGCAGGACCCACACCGTCCCATCGGTTCGTTCCTGTTTCTCGGCCCCACGGGTGTCGGTAAAACCGAATTGACCAAGGCGCTGGCCGAATTCCTGTTTGACGACGACACCGCCATGATCCGCATGGATATGTCCGAGTACATGGAAAAACATTCCGTCGCCCGCCTGATCGGCGCGCCTCCGGGCTATGTCGGTTATGACGAGGGTGGTGCACTGACCGAAGCCGTCCGCCGCCGCCCGTACCAGGTGATCCTCTTCGACGAAGTCGAAAAGGCGCATCCGGATGTATTCAACGTCCTGCTTCAGGTGCTGGATGACGGCCGCCTGACGGACGGGCAGGGCCGCACGGTTGATTTCACCAACACGCTGCTGATCCTGACATCGAATATCGGCGCGCATCTTCTGGTCGATCTGCCCGAAGGTGGCGATGTCGAACAGGTGCGCAAAGGCGTGATGGAAGAGGTGCGGGCCAAGTTCCGCCCCGAATTCCTCAACCGTCTGGACGAGATATTGCTGTTCCGCCGCCTTGGCCGGGCCCAGATGGGCGCGATTGTGGAAATTCAGCTGCGCCGCCTGCAAAAACTGCTCACCGACCGCAAGATCACCATCGAGGTCGATGCCAAGGCTCAGGAATTCCTTGGAGAAAAAGGCTACGACCCCGCTTATGGCGCGCGTCCGCTCAAGCGCATCATCCAAACTTATGTCCAGAACCCGCTGGCCGAACGGCTGCTCAAGGGCGAAATCCTTGATGGGTCGACGATCAAGGTTGGCTTGAACGGCGATACGCTGACCTTTACCGCGACTGTGGGTAAATCCACAAAATCCAAAGCGGCCTGATTGCGGGGGGGTAAGTTCCCCCGCTAATCTGACATTCTCACATATTTAAAACGGGGATGTTCCAGATGCGTGCCAGTCGCCTGCTGCTTAGTGTTGCTGTTGTAACCGGTTTCGGAATGAGCGCCTGCGCCTCCGTCGCCCAGACCAGCGGTACGCAAACCGTGAATGTTCAGGTCGCCGGCGCATCAAGCGCCACGTGCACATTCAAAAACGATACGGTCAGCGAGAAGGGCCAGTTCCCCGGCAAGCTGACGCTCGCCCGGTCCCGCAACGATGTGCAGGCTGACTGCACCGGCGACAACAACCGCCACGTTGCGTTCGTTGTGCCTGCATCCATCTCGCCTGCCGGCCCCATCAACGGCGTGACCAATTCTGTTCTGCCCGCAACCGCTTATGACACGGCCACTGGCGGCGTCTACGCATATCCGGATCCGCTGACCGTCGACTTCCGCGACATCGGTGAAACATCGGACGCCAGCGACGCGCTCAACCCATCGGACGCAAACGCCATTGAAACCGCAGCCCCGCTGACCGTGACGGCGGATTCGCACACGAAGATGCAACCGGTTCTGGAAGACGCCTCCGTGAAAACGGCAAGCGCCACCGTATCGTCCGCATCCGCATCGAAAATGAAACCGGTCGCTTCGCCCGAAGATAAAATGGGCGCTGAACCCGGCAAGGTGAAGGCAAAGGAACGCGCCAAGGCCGAAGCCGCCAAACGTGCGAAGGAAGAAGCCGCCGCCAAAAAACGCCAGGCCGCTGAAGACGCTGCCGCTGCGAAGCGTGCTGCTGCCGAAGCTGCAGCAGCTGCCGCTGCTGCACCGGCCTCCGCACCGACAGTGGCTGAGCCGGCAACGACGACCACCACAACCACCACAACCACGCCTGCCGCTGTTGCCCCGGTGCCGAGCGCCGATACGCCCCCGGCCGAAGCCTTGCCGGGTGCCGCCACGGCAACACCGCCGGCACCGACGCCGATCACCCCGGCACCTTCTGGCACCAACACCGACATTGATAAATATCTGGAAGGCCAGTAATCGCCTTCGCAGCATAAAAAAGCCGGGCAGATCGCCCGGCTTTTTTGTTTTCTGAATGATTTTTTTATGACACGTGCAGGGCCGCAGGCTTGGGTGCCAGGCGTGCCTGCATTTCGGCCACGGTGCCTTCCAGCGCATCCACGCGCGCCAGCACCTGCGGGTTGAACAATTCGCGCAGGCACATAACCGGGACTTCTTTTTTAAGGATGGCCTTGAACAGGGCCTTGTTGTTGTTGCGTGTCTGCTGGTCGGGCGTATAACGGTAATTGATCATGACGTTCATGCCGTGCACGGCGTCCGGTGCGTTCGGATCGTCATGCGCGTTCAGTTTGATGTCACCGATCATCGCACCGTTGCCCATATGGAATTTTTGCACCGGGTCTGTAATGCTCATCAGGTGAAGATACGCCGATGACAGGCGCTGATCGTCGCTTAAAGGTTCGTTGTTATGGCGTATGATGTTTTGCGCAAGCGTGCGGAACGGCGAAAGCGTCGATAAAAACGCCTCACGCGGCAGATCGGGCATGGCCAGCAATGCCTCGATCAGCATGGTACCGGCACCTTTCAGCAGCGGGTTGCCTTCCTTGTCCACCATGTTGCTGATTGAATAAAAGATCAGCGATTGGGGTTCGCCCTTCAGGGGTGCATTTGCATCGCTGGTCAAAATGCGGCCTACGTTGCCGGGGATGCTTTCAAAGTTTTCGAGCTTGCGATGCGTCTTGAAAACGTAAATCGCGGCGAGTACTGTTTCTTGACTGCTATCGGTGAGGGCGAACACGGTTTTTTTACCGTCCTTGCCGCCCACGCGGAATTGTTTGAGGCGGTCCTCATCCTCGACACCGAAATCATGCACGGCATCCCTGCGCACCAGTTGCGGCAGAAGATGGGAATGTTCCTGCGTGATTTCGATCAGGCACGGCTGTGTCGCCTGCGTATTGAATGACGTGATATCCGGTAAGACTGACATGGTAATATTAGGCCCCTCATTGAATATTCTAACTTACCGTTCCGCCGGGCATATCGTCAATTTATGTGCAAAAAACAAGGGCTTCCGGTAGCGGGAAGCCCTTGAAACTTATGATTTTTGAAAGCCTTAGAACGACGTGTTCCATTCCTGGGCGCTGATGACGCCGTCGCCGTTCAGGTCACGCAGGCGGAAAGAGGCCGACGCATACGCATCATTGGTGATGGTTTTCGAAGGACCAGTAGCCCAGGTTGAATACAGATTGGTGCTGGAAACCGTTGTATCGAATTCGGTCGAATCGACGCGGCCATCGCCGTTCTTATCCCAGTAGGTGTAGGTTTTGTATTCAGTCGCAGCCGGGCCATACCAGCGGGCCGTCTGCAACTTCCATTCTTCCTGCGACAGATAGCCATCACGGTTCATATCCCACGCGGTATAGGCGTAATTATAGAACTCGTTACTATCAAGAATGCCGTTACGGTTTTTGTCGTAGTCGTAATAATACGATGTCGTGGTGGTCGTAGTGGTTGAACCATCCGCATTGACGACGGTGCTCTGCGATGTTGCAGGGGCCGCAATGGCGGTGGTGGATGCGATCGGTTGTGATGCCGGTGCGGTCTGGGTGTGGCCGCGCGGAATGGCGACTGCCAGGCACGCAAAGCATACGCTTAAGAATAATTTGGTTTTCATGGCTATTGCCTTCTGAATGGGTTCGTTAGTAACCCTTAAACGCACGGGGGCAGGGGCTGGTTCCCTTAAACTAAGCAGGGATGAAAATTAAAGTGCCTGCACGGCGTGAATAGCCATCTGGCCCTGCGGTTTTGTCAGAACGCGGCGCAGGGCAAGACCGTTCCGGTCAAACGACCCTTGCAGGAATTCCGGCGAATAACGCCATGAATTACAGGTGATGAATTCCTGACCCTCTTTGTAATGCCGGCAGGCACCAAAACGCACAGGCTGGACCCAGCCATCCCGCATGGCGCGGTAGCCAAAAATATGGTTGGAAACGCTCTCGTCCCAGCGGACAAAGAATTCAAAATCCTCCGGTTTGAAATTGGAGTCCTCGTGCAGACCCTTTTTGAGAACCTTGAGAAAATCTTCATGAAAAGCGTGGAAACGCTTGTCCTTATAGGACATGTCTTCCTTCTGCTCACTCTGTAGCCCGACCAGCAGATAATCGCCGGTATTCATATGGCGGCGCACATTGGCAAGTGCTGCGTCCATCTGTGCGTTGGGCAATTCGTCCGAAAATCCTTCAAGATTGGCAAGCGTGTTGCCGTAGATCAGGAAAATGCGTGGACCTGCTTGCTCCAGTTTGTATTCCTGGCGCATGAAATCCTTGATGCGCATCTGCACGGCAATGGCATTCATAGGGGCTGCTGCTTTTTTAAACGCGCCTTTGACGTTGATAATGGATTCAAGCGCTGATCCCGGGGCATAATCGATGCCGATATACTGATCCGGGCGCATCGCGCGCACGGTCGGGATGGTTTTGAATTCCTGCGCGTATCTTTTGCCGGTGCCAAGTTCGACCATTATAACCGGGCTATCTTGCGCAAGACCGCGTAATTCCTGGCCGATGCTTTCAAGATACGCGCTATTATCGGCGATCAGCTGGATTTCATCGCTGGCCAGATAATCTCTGTTCTTCTGAATAAATTTCTCAAACAGCCGTGTTGATGAATCGTTAAAAACATGGCGCAGCATATGCCCCGCGCGTTCACGCGCGAAAAGTGCATCGGTATCCGCCGCAAGATCGGGATATGCCGCGCCTTTGAACATTTCTTCAAGTTCACGGTTGATCTGCTCGCGCACGGCGCTGTCCATGCCTGCACGCTGCATTTTTAAGCGCAGCGGCGGATTTTTAACGTAATCAAGCATATTGACGTGCGGTTTCTTTAACAGGTGAAATGTCGGGAATGACGCCCACCGTGGCCACGCGCGTGGCCATCTTATCCCAGAAGCGGTAGAACATCAGTTTGAATGCTTCGGTAAAGTATTTGTTGTGCAGGACGCGCACGATCACGTTCTCCGGCTCAAAACGGATCAGGGCCAGCCGGTCGCCATACACATAAAACGACGTGTTGTCGTAGAACAGATCGCCGGGAAGAGTTCTGTATTCCGCGTGAGCGGCAACGGTCATTTCATCCCCTTCGCGGATCAGGCAATGCGCGCGCACGCGCGGTGCCAGTGCGACCATTTTTTCGCAATAGGCATTTGCGCCTTCAACGCCAAGCCAGCGGATCCAGTTTTTTTCGTCCACGTTGGAAACGCAGAACACACCGGGATGCGCCTTCATCGTTTTGTAAACGTCGTCCATGAATTCGCGGAAACCAGCGGCACCTTCATAGGAACGCACATCCGAGCGGGCCATTTTGACGCCGTAATCCGGTGTAAATTCAATGCCGCGTTTTTCAAAATACGATTGCAGCATCTCTAGGCTTTTGGTCGATGCTTCCGTTGCGCCCCGTTCAATATTTGAGAGCGTGTATTTGGTAATACCGGCACCGGCGGCGACGTCATCCTGGCTCAAATCGAGGTGGGCGCGGGCGGAGCGTATCTGGGCAGCACTGATCATGGAGAGACCTTTAATTGCAATGCGTTGCTATTTTTGTACGATATTCATCTTTTTTATGCCCGTGTACAGAGAAAAATTGGAACCTGTTGCAATTTTATCCCGAAATCGCAAAATTTGAGTTTTAGGAAACTTATCCTTAAAAATCTCCAAACTTCATACCCTCTATTGACGGTTTGTCCTATCCCTAGGATCGTGGTGGAAGCAGTTTGGAGCTCCAATTTTATTCAAAAGCGATTCCTTCCTTGAACCCGGAAAACGAAAAAATCGGCATAACACTCGATGATTGGGACGCGGTGCGGACCGATCCTCAAAAATTCGCTGCCCTTCAAAATGCGATCGGCGCGCGTGCGGCCATTATTCTCTCAACCAAAAATACTGAAGCGCTGCCCGTGGCCATGCGTGATTTTTCGCCGCGCACCTATGTTGCCGATTGCCGCACGCTCTCGCGTGCGCGTTTGGCACGCCTGTGTGATGACGTGTTCCATTTTGACGGGACGCAATTATCCGCACTGCATCTCCCCCTGCCTGCCGCACAGGATATTGCGCGTCTGGGGTTTATCGTGTCCAACGGCTTTGGTCTTGGCCATGTCACGCGCATGCAGGCACTGGCCAAGGGGCTGGCTTCTTATGCCGTACCGCAATTCATGAGCTTCTCCGCCGGACTGACACGCGATGCGTTTTATCTGCCCAGCCAGCAATATCTGCAACTCGATACGCCGGATGGTCTGGCCTACACGCGCGAAGCCACGTCCCGTTTTTTGAACCACTCCAATCCCTCGCATGTCTTTTATGACGGCAACAACATTCCGGCAGGCGTACTGGCTGCGCTCGCGTCACGTCCGCATATTCACCTGACATGGATACGCCGCGGCATGTGGCAGCCGGGGACGGAAGGCAAATTCATGGCCGTGCAGGCCATGGCCGACCTGGTCATTGAGCCGGGTGACCTGGCGGATGAATACGACACCGGCCCCAGCTGGCACGAACGCAATCACTACTGCCCACCGCGCGAATTCCTGAAAACCCCGCCGATACGCCCGCTGTCCGGCGACCCGCTGCCGCGCGAAGAAGCCATGCGCGAACTGACCATGGACCCGCGACGCAAGCATGCCCTGCTGATGCTGGGCGCATCCCAGAAGACCGAAGATAAAACCGTGCTGCTCCAAACCATCGAACAGGTCCGCAAGGCCGGGTTCGTGCCGGTCATCGCGCACTGGCCCATTTCGCACGATGAACCGCCGCGCCTGCAATGGGCACTGACCATTGAACGCATGCCCATCGCCCGTTTTTATAATGCTTTCGACGTTATCGTCAGCGCCGCCGGGTATAACAGCTTCCACGAACTGGTCGCTGGCGGACACGCTATTGTTTTCATGCCGCAGGAAGACGAGGGGCGGGACCAGCAACTGGCCCGCGCCCGCTACGCCGTCGATAAGGGGCTGGCACAATTATGCCGCCGCACGGATCTTGAAAATCTTCACGCGATCCTGCCGCTTGCCCAAAAGACGCAAGGGAAAGCCGCATGGATGGACGATTTCGATGTCATCGCAAAGACGATTGGGCTGGGCCAGAAACACACAGGACCATTGAAACGCCGCCACATCGCGCCCAACGCCAAAACCCTTAAAAAAGAATACAAAGGATGGAAACGCAGCCAGCGTCATCTGCATAAAAACACGCTTGTCCTGGCGCTGGATATGAAGATCGGCGCATTTCTTAAAAAGGCACGCAACCTGCCGCGTGAAACCACGATTGTCCTGACCGACAGCGTCGATCCCATCGCCCTGCGCCGGGCCGGTTTCAAGTATGTCTGGATCAATAACCATATGCTCAGCGCCTACGGCCTGAGCCGCCAGTTCCTGGGCTGGCTGAAAATCTGGAAGCCGAAAAAAATCAGGGATTTGAATTCAAGATTTGGCTGATGGCCGCAACAATGCGCGGTGCCGTCTTGCCGTCCCATCCCTTGATGGATGGGCGTGCAGGCCTTGGTTTGTCCAGCGTGGCGCGCATGGTGGCAATCACTGTATCAAATCCTGCCAGCACGTTGGTGCATTCCGTAACCGTGATCGGGCGCTCAGTCGTCGTGCGCAAGGTGATGCACGGGATGCCAAGATATGTGGTTTCTTCCTGCAACCCGCCGGAATCCGTAAGTGCCATGCGCGCGCCAGACAAGACATTCATGAACGCGATATACGACAATGGTTCGCACAGATGGATATCCGCGTTCGCGTTCAGGCGCTGCAAAATATCCGGCGCAAACTTGCTGCGCGTGCGCGGATGAACCGGGAACACAATGGGCAATATCTGCGCCGCCTGTTCGATAAACGCAGCCACTTTGGCGATAGCATCAGCATGATCCACGTTTGCGGCACGGTGAATGGTCACAACCGCGTAATCGCCTGAAAGATTCATGCGCCTGGCCGTGTCATCTGTCTCAATACGGTCCTGCATCATGCACAACGCGTCGATCATGATATTGCCGACTTCAGCAATTTTGGCAGTATCCGCACCTTCTTTGATCAGTTGCGCGGTTGCATCACGGGACGGCGTCCAGTGAAAATCACAAATGGCATCGGTCGCAAGGCGGTTGATTTCTTCGGGCATAGTGCGGTCGAAACTGCGCAGGCCCGCCTCAAGATGCGCAACCGGGATATCCAGTTTTTTGGCCGACATGGCGCAGGCGATGGTCGCATTCACATCGCCCGCCACCACACACAGATCCGGGCGCTCCCGTAAGCACAGGGCTTCATACGCCATCATGGTCTTGCCGGTCTGTTCGGCATGCGTTCCGCTGCCGATATGCAATTGATGATGCGGTTCCGGCAGGCCGAAATCACGCAACAACACACCCGACATTTTATCGTCGTAATGCTGGCCCGTATGGACAATCTTGGGATCGGCCCATTCCTGCGCCAGAAGCGCATGATAAAGCGGCGCGATTTTCATGATATTGGGCCGCGCGGCCATGACCAGGTGGATGATTTTTTTCGTGCTCATACCAGACCCTTGTAAACATGGCCAATGTCTTTCGCAATAATGTCCCATTGGCGGGTGTTCAAAACCCAGTCATAGGCCGCCATCGCGCAGGAATGACGAAGGGCGGGGTCCTGAATAAGTAGCGCCAGTTGCGCCGACAGATGCGCGGCATCGTCCTTGCGGTGCAGAAGCCCGGTTTTGCCGTCATCGATGATCTCGCGCAAAGGCAGCACGTCAGACGCGATAATCGCCTTCTGCATGGCCATGGCCTCAAACGGTTTCAACGGCGAGATAATCTCACAAATCGGCAATCCCTTGCGCGGGAAGGCGCAGATATCGAACACGGAATACGCACGCGGCACATCCGCGAATGGGCGACGGCCAAGCGATATGATGGTCTCCGCCACGCCCAGCGACGCCGCAAGGCCCAAAGCCTCCGTCAGCGCCGGACCATCACCCAGCCATACAAGTTTTATCTGGTCGCGCAAAGCGGGTGGCAGCAAGGCCACCGCCTGCACCAGAAGATCAATGCCTTCATACGATACGAAAGAACCGGCATACCCGATGACAATCTTGCCGGCGCAGCCGATTTCTTCCGCGAATGCCGTATCCACCGCACGGGGGGCAAACGCTTCAAGATCCACGGCATTGGGCGCGAGTGATATCTTGTTGCCGTCAATGCCATGATCGATCAGCCATTCCTTCAGTGCGCCGGTGATGGCGATGACATGATCCGCCGCGCGCGCGGTTTCCAGTTCAAATTTTTGTGACAACACAAAACGGTCGGTCAGGTTATACGCTGCATCCTTCGACCATTTGGTGACATGCCAAAGCCCACGCATTTCATAGATCGATGGAATGCCAAGGCGGCGTGCGGCTTCAACCCCCGCAAGTCCAGCCATGTAATTGGACGCGGTGTGGATCACGGCGGGCTTGATGCTCCGCGCCTGTTCCACCAGCCATGATGCGCCGGCATCGATATACTGGTCCAGCGGCAGGGTCCATTGCCCGCGTCCTGGCGCGATATCGCACCGGTACGGGACATCGTCGATATAACGGGTTTGTATGCCATCGGCATTTTTGCCGGTATCGGCGGGATAACCAGCGCGCGTTACCACGGTCAGGTCAATGCCAAGATTGCGCAGCGCCCGCGCCAGCCCATGTGTGCGTGTGGCATACCCCGACGTATGAAAGGGCAGGCTCTGATGCGCGTTGTACAGTATGGCATTGGGATGCGGTGTATACGCACGCGCGGCGCGGTCGCTGAATGGGAATGCCTCATGCATAAGCCGGTGCAGCACACCAAGCCCGGTATGCAGGATGCGCGATTGCGGCGTATGGGCCTGTACGGCCTCCAGCATTCTGAACGGCCCGTCAATCGCACCGGATTTAAACCAGTGCAGGGCGCTGTGCCAGATATGGCGGGTGTCGAACGCCTCAACCGGGGTATCCAGGAATTCACTTAAAATCCGGCGCTGCTCCTCCGCGCTGGCATAGACGGACAGGAGCAATAATTTATGCGGGCCCAGCGCAAATGTGCGCGATACATCCGCGTGATCAAACGACGCATCAATGCCGGTCGCCGGCTGGTATTCATGCGAAAACCATTCGCTGGCGCTGCCTTGCTCGCTCATCGGCGTTACGATGGTCACGATGTAATAGGGACGTCTGCCGCCCAGTTCCCGGCGCAGGATACGCTCGGCGTCGCGGATATGCTGCGCAGGCTTGTCCAGCGACATCATCAGCTTGGTCACCTTGGCACGGTCCAGCGTCAGGACGTTGCGCGTGCGAAGGCCACGTGTCTGGCCCAGCGCATGCCGCGCCGCCGCGTCGGCGTCACGGTCCATGCTGTAGATGACGACCTGTTTTTTACGGCCAAAAAAGAACAAGAAACCAATCCCTTCCAAGGGTTTAGACTATAACGTCTTCGTTAAGATCTAGCCATCCCCCTTAAAGAAATCAGGCATAAACCCGGCCGTGCCTTGCGTTCATGGCATTGATGATTTTGACCGCGTCCGCATCGTCGATAAACGCATTGCCCATGGCCATGGCATATAGCCGCTCCCCCGCCGGCGCGGACAGGAAAAGCGCCAGCTTGTTATTGGCGTCTGCCGTCACGGTATTATACGTATACGCCACATCCGTCTTGGTCCGGCTGTTCACCCAATAGCGGTAAGTCGTGCCGTTAAAGGCAACGATAGCCAGCGTATCCGCACCAACGGTAGCCGTGGCATTCCCCGTAGTCGTTTTGCCCGTCGTGCCATCGCCCTGTTGGAGGGCGACCGCTTCCGCCGATGTTAAAATCACCCGTAAGCCAGGAAGCGTCAAACCGCTTGAATTCGTAGCGAAAAGCGATCTGGACCCGCCATCGACGGCGCGGAATGCCGCCGCAATCCAGAAGGGTGTCGTCGGCGTCGTTTTGTGCAGATTGTTGAGGAAATTCGTGTTGTTGCCGATCAGCGTAAAACGATCACCCCCATCGTTCGAAAAATACGCGGCGGGCGATCCAGATGTACCGTTGAATGCCGGATCGTCGCTGGATGCGCTGTTCGTGGCACCAAGGTAAAAATCGTAATCACTGCGTGCCGCGCCATCGGCCGGCGCGGGCACAAGGTTGGACCATGTCTGGCCACTGCCGCCATAGCTGGCTGATTTCGTAGCATCAAGATCAAATACGCAGGACGGGACGGCAGCGCGTAAAGACGCAGAAATCTGCCGTTCCCGGTAAAACGGGTTACCGGTTGTAACTTTCATGAAAACTCCTGAAGAGGGTATGGCCCAAAAACGAAAAAGGCGCAGCCGTATGAACGGACTCCGCCTGTGTATGACTATATTCCTATCAGTTAAAAGCTCGAACGTCAAGCTTTGTATGTTGCCGCAACGTCCTCTGCTTTGTGCATTTCCAGGCGGATATTATCTTTGCTCCAGTCAAAAGAAGAATCACTGAATTTTTCAAGAAGATGCTGAAGTAGTTTACGCGGTGGCGGGGTATGGCCTTGGCTCCAGTCCGTAACGTGAAGATAAAAAGAAGGATCCAGCCAATCAGAAAAAATTCCCTTGGGATAATCGTGATCCAATGCACCTAAAAAAGGCTGCAAATGCTTTTCAACATGGTGGTCGCTTACATTTTGCATGTAGACAATTTTATTCTTACCACGATCTTTTTTGTAATAGCCGGCTAAGTCAGCAACGAGGTGCTTCCCAAGACTTTTTGCGTCTGCTTTAAAAGCAGTATGCGCGTATCGATCAACGATATGTTCATAGTAGTTTTTGAGGATGATTTGTGGATTCCAGATAAGAGCTAAAGAATTCTCAATATTTTTTGAATAATAAAGCGACGCAAAACCACCTGCCGATCCGCCAAAAAACAAAGAGCGCTTAGCTTTAAATTTCTCTATCAGAAAATTGATAATTTTTGACAGCAGAGGTTGCAGGGGGTCTTTTTCACTGCCGCCGTACCAACCCAGAGTTAGGCTTTTGCTTAAGAAAAAAGAAGGGTCGCTGATAAAAACGCAAGTGGGCTGGATATTGTTTGAAATTGTACGCATTGAAAAACATGGAACACTTTGAACTTTGTCTCTGTCTATTGCTCCATTAAAAAAAACGCAATCGTATCGCTTTTTCGTGCATGTATTTCAAGATCAAGAAAGGTTTCATTCAGTTTTATAGAGTAAGCCGAGTCTATGGGCCGAAATTCTTTATAAAAACCCTCTACACTTTCAAGCTCAGACAATGGCTTTTTAAACTGACCAAGATCTCGGGGGCTTGATTCTGTCACGGTCAGATTTTTTGCACGCTCTGTACGAATAGTATTTCGTTCACTGAACGTTGACCACTTGCCCTCGGTTTTCTCGTAAACCTGTATCAATCGGTCAGAGTTTGATTTCAGTTCACGGCAGACATAGCTGAAATTGGGCTCGCGCCCAAACCATTCCTTCATAGTTTTTTCGTCTATATTGCTGTGTAGTTGAGAGCCAGCATGTTCTTTTGCAAGCTTATAAGGGACGCTGACAATGACCAGCTTGCCAAGCCGAAGAAGCTTTTGCGCATATGTTTCCGGGCGCTGTGCGCGTTCCATGATATGAAGGCAGGTGATAACCTGAAATTTCTTTTCCGGGCGCCACGTAAGAAAGTTAGCAGTGACACTTTCTACATCATCACTGACATATGGGTTCTTCGTATCCGTAGATGTCTTGCTTTCAGATTGCAGCCAGCCTAGGGGAGATTTATTACCCGGACCTACGTCGAGAATGGATTGCGGCGTACGAATAAGATTTTTATGCAAAGACTGGAGTATACAGTAATACACACTGTCTTTTTGTTTTTCCCAAAAACTCGCAGCGGTGTCTTTGGTATCAGAAACACTATTCATGGTTTTCCCTCCTCGGGGATTTCAAAATGACGATTAAAAATAGGGAATGGCACTTTGAGTGTGTCCGCGTGTTCCTGCCATTGGCAGAACGCGTTACGGTATGAATTGCGGAAGGGTGTGAAGATGCCGGCGTCGTCGTCGATGGCGAAACGCCCGCCGCCCGACAGGGATTTTTCAGACCACAGGACGAGTGAGAGCAGGTCGGAAAGCTGCATGATGGCGTCCTTGCCGAACACGCGCTCAAGCCGGAACTGGAATTCGGAATCGCCGCCGGCGCGGACGGAATCGTAATACCCGATCGCATCCAGCACCTTTTTACGGCGATACATCAGTGACGATGCATCGGGACGGATATACCCGCCAAGGCCGCGGAAACCACGTTTCGGGTCATAGCGCACGTGCTGAAGCGCCGCGCCGATAATATCGGGATGGTTTTGCAGGGCGTGGACAATGCGCTCAATCTTCTCCGGGTGGGCCCAGTCGTCGGAATCCTGACGCGTGACGTATTCGCCCTTGGCCTGTTGCAGGCCCATATTGGTGGCGACATAGGTGCCGCTGTTTTTGGAGAGTTCAATGATCTGGACGCGGGTATCTTCGGTGCAGATCTGGCGCACGATGCTGGCACTGTGGTCGGTGCTGCAATCATTGATGACGATCACTTCGATGTCGCGGTACGACTGCGCCAGAAGCGAACGGATTGCGTATTCAATGGTGTCCGCGCTGTTGAAACACGTCATCAGAATGGTAACCAGCGGCCCGCGCACGGTGCCGGCAACGTTCTGCGCGCATGTCAGGTATCTGAAATCAAGCGGCTGCGTCGGATCGGATGTTTCAAGCGGGTAGGCGCGGGATTTGGCCAGCGCCTTGTTCAGGTATTGCAACTGCGATGTGTAGGAACCCGCGACATACGCCGCCTGCGCGTCGAGAAGGTCCAGCTTGGCGCGGTCGGCCACGGTCATCTCCTGCGTCTCGATCACCGCGTACATATGATAGAAATCCCTGAAACGCTTGGCCGTGACCAGATCATGCGCGCAACGCATCATGTACGGCAGGCGTTTTTTTGGCCATACACCGTTGAACGACAATATCCGCGCCATGACCGCGTCGGCCAGCGTATCCGACAGATACACCGAGAACGGATAGGCAAGCATCATGAATTCGACGTCTTTGGTATCGCCCTTATACGCAAGCGTCGCTTGCAGGATGAAATCCTGGATCTCGCTGATGCGGCTGGTATTGGCCAGTGCGCGCATATAATAAAGGCGCATGCCCGGTTCGGCCTGCACCTTCTCGGTTGCCTGCAAAAAGGTCTCAATGACGTTCTCAAAATCATGCAGCGTGGCATAGGCGCGGATCAACTGACGCAATTCAGCGTCGCCTTTTGTGTCCGCCGCATGATACAGCGCAATGCATTTGCTTAAATTTCGTGCCGCAACGCATGCCATCATTTCTTTGGCGAGCATGCTGGCATTGCTGCTGGCCGGGGTGAGGGCAGCTACGCCGGTTTTGCCCTTGGATTTGCCCGCTGTCAGCATCACACGGATCGACAGGCCGGAGAATGAACCCGTGCCTTCCATGCGCAGCGCAAACGACAGATGCGCCGCCTGCGGCGGAGTATTGAACAGATCGCGGCCCGCGCCGCCGGAAAAATTGATGCGGTGTTTGGCGATGATGTTCGCATCCTCGTCACACACAAGGCAGAACAGCGCGACCGAAGCCTTGCTTAAGTCGTGGCGATTGACGCTGAAAGTAATGTCCGCAATTTCAACACCGGAAAGCGGCACGGCGGAATAGGGTTGCGGCATGGCAAAATTGGACGTGTTGCCGAATTCGACCAGATAGCCGGAAACCGGTGGCTGGAAATCAAATGTCAGATGTTCGCCCGTCTGCATCCAGCCTTCAGCCTTGTAACTGGCCTGCGGTGTTACGAATGACAGTTCATGCACAGTGTCATTGACCGACAGCGTGACGGGCAGTGTTTCGTGGCGTGTGGTGGCTGCCTTTGTCATTCTTACTGGGCCTGCGATTGTTGTTTGGCCTGTTCTTCACGCTCTTTACGGCGCTTCAGGCGAATGTTCTGGCGTTGCTTCAGGCTGCGCCACTGGTCCTTGTTACGTTCATATACATGAATAAGGCGGCTGACATCAGCCTCAATCTCGCGGCATACGTAACTGTAATTGGGCTCGCGCTTGAACCATTGCAGCATTTTTTCTTCGTCGACAGGGTCCTGGACATGGCCGGCCGTTTTTCCGGCGGGCCATTTATACGGCACGCTGACAATGACCGTGCCGCCAAGGCTCAGAAGTTTTTTCGCAAATAGATCGGCGCGGGGAATGTGCTCGATCACCTGAAGGCAGGTGATGATCTGGTATTTGCGCTCCGGCTGCCATTCAAGGAAATCCGCCGCGATGGATTCAATGCCCTCTGCCACGTAAGGCTGGGCGATATCGAGTGATGTGCGCTCCTTGACGTGCGGAAACCAGTCCAGATACGGACAAGCGCCAGAACCGACATCGATCATGGATGTCACGCCCTTGGACAGGTTCTGGGTCAGGATACGAAAGGCCTGGTAATACAGGATGTCCTTTCGTTTTTCCCAGTAATCGGCGGCTAAACTGTGCGGCACGCGTTCGGTTTCCAAATTTGGCCTATCTACTAAAAAATCTCCGCTTAGGGGCGGAGATTTTTTAAAATTCGTTCAGGATATTAAACCTTAGCCTTCGTAAACGCCGGCAGCCGGTTCAATATTGCTGAGGTCGCCGGCGCTGGCCAGCATCTCAGTCGGTACATTTTCCAGCGCGCCGTTGACGATGTCGCTGCCGACTGCGTTACGCAGGGCTTCGATCTGCTGGGTTGCGCCGGCTTTGCCGCCGTTCATGTACGCGTTGGTAATCATGGCAGAAGCCATGCTTTCCATGCTGACGCCCATGGCATTTGCAGAAGCGGAGAGCGCGGCGCTCAGTGCGTCGCCGGTCAGGCCCATCTGGTTGATGGCACCAGCGAGCGTTTCTTGCGTTATGCCCGGGTTTGCAGCGAGTGCCTCAGCGATGGCGTTGCCGACGGTGGTTGCGTTGACCGAACCACCAGCAGCGTTCTTGATCGCTTCAACAACGTTGGCGACTGATGTTTGAGCGCCCTGCGACTGTGAAAGCAGCGGCGATTGCTGTTCGGTGGGCGCGGCGTGAACCGGAAGGCCCGTGAACATAATCGAGAGCGTGCTCGCAGCGCCGAGAAGGGCCTTAAGATGCGTTTTTGTGAACTTCATGTTGTCCTACCTAAATTAGAAGCCAGCTTTAACGCCCAGAAGAAATACATTCTGGTCGTAATCGGCGGTGTTTCTGTTGCTGTCGTTGTTACCATAAGTGTAGTCTGCGGTGAATGCAACAGTTTCTGTCAGGGCATAAGAAGCACCTGCGCCGAGGCTGAAATATTCATCTTTACGATCGCGTGTACCGCCGGTTGCGCCGAGGCCGCCATCATAATCGGTACGGGCATAACGGGCGTTGAGACGGCCGGTCCAGAGATCAGTTAAGTCTTTGGAAAAGCTTGCTTTAACGTTGTCGCGAACGGCACCGCCGACGCCAGCGTCCGTGACTTCGATGATCGAACGATCATAGTCAAATGCCAGTTTGGAACCCGGCATCGGAGCGTAGGCGATGCTGACCGTAGCGCCCAGCGTGTCGATATCATTGTATGCAGCCGTATCATAATTACGGGTCAGCAGACCGAGGCCAGCCTCAACCGAAATGGTCTTGTCCGGGCTCCAGCGCAGGCCGGCGAGGTAGTTGCCGCCGTTGGAGTCACGCTCAGCCGCAGTTTCCTGCAGATAGTTGATCGGTGCCCAGTCGAGATCGACGAACACGGTGCTGTCTTTGTTGAAGGGTACGTTTGCACGGCCGCCGACATTGTAGTGATCGCGGTCACGGCCACCCTGGTCGATATTGGTACCGTTGACGCGGCGGACGCTGTCGAATTCATAACGACGGAACGAAGCGCGCGGGGTCAGCTCAACATTGCCGAAGTCTTTCGACAGGCGGGTGCTTGCATCATACATGTTATACGGCAGAGGTTCGCCGGCATCGGCGCCCGGGTTTGCATCGTCATCACCGGGAAGCGAGTGACGCTTGCGGTAACCGACCGAGCCAGCCCAGTACGACGTCTTGTCGAAGTTGTAACGGTCCGAGATCGTCGCGTCGTAGTTCAGGTAGTGGTTCTGCGTTTCATCGGCGTAGATGACTTGCTCAAGGCCGGCAGCGATTTTCAGCTGGTGCGCGTAGCCTTTGAGTTCAGCCGTAAGTTTCGGAATGATGTGCGTAACGAAATCACCGACTTCGTTGTTGTCTTCGGTGTAGATGTTGTCGTTGTACTCTTCATTGACCGTAAGTGACGGCTTCAGAATGAAGTCACCGGCAGCGTAACCTTTCGGTGCTGGGGTTTTGGTTTTTTCAGCGGCCTTTTCAGCGGCGTCGCTGGGGTTGATCTGCGATTGCGAGAAAGCAGGCATGCTGCTCATGACGCAAAGGACTGCGATCGTCGAGACGGTAATTTTCGTTTTCATTCTGATGTCTTCCGGCGGTGATTAAAGAATCTCGACGCCATTTCTAACATCGGCCCCGTCCTTGTCAATCGAGCGGGGGGCGGATTTGTGCGGTTATAGGCTTAATTCGCCTGCAACGCACAAAAACCATACCTCAGTATGGGAATGCGGCAAGATTCCGGAAAAGAAAGACCCGCCCGAAGGGGAACGGGCGGGTCTCTTGCCTGACACATCAGGGCAACCTTGCGAATCTTTAGCGGCTCAGGCGGGCAACCGCGTCGATGACGGTGGCGGCCGCGTCCAGCAACAGGACATCGTCGTCAACCCGGACATAACGATAGCCGTAGGGAACGGGGGCCAGTTGCACCAGCACATCGCGTGGCACCGCGTAATAAGGAACGCCGTAGGCCAGCGGCGCGCCGATCAGATAACGCGGCGCGTAAGATACGCGCATCGGCTGCCACGTGCGGCTGACGTAATTGCGTATGACCACACGGTCGCGGTCACGAATGGCATGCCGCGGCGGGGCATAACGGTTCACAACGACAGGGCGTCTGTAATCGCGCCCGTAATGATCCCAACGCTTATAATCGCGCCCGTAATCTTTGCGGTCCGGATAGCGGTTATCATTCTGGCTGTATTTAGGCCCGCCGTTGCGGGAGCCATGCGGTTCAGCCTGCGCGTTGCCGGATGCGGCAAAAATGCCTGCAATCGCGAGCAGGGTAAGAAAACCGGATTGAAGTATACGTCTCATGGATTGCTCCTTATACGGGGCCGTGGTGAATCACCGGCACCGTCCATAAGCAATCCTGCGCGGCCCCTTGGGCAAAAACGCGGCGAAACAATGTGCAATTAAGGCATTCTGGTGCTGAGATGAGGCGGCCCAGTCCGTATTGACGATGACCGCATCGACACAACCCAGCACCGCACAAAAAAAGCAAATTTTAAAGCCAGCGCCCGGCAATCGCCATATTGGCAAAAAACGTCATGGTAATCGCGAACCACGCATTCAGGACGATCATGATAATGGTCAGCAGACGGTACCCCTTATGCGCAAACAGCAGCGCCAGCGCATAAAAGAAAAACGCTATGAACAGATAGTCCGGCAACTGCACGATATAGCGTGGCCATTCCACACCACCGCGATGATGAAACAGCCCGGCCCAGAAGGCGATCGCTACCCAGAACAGAGGCAGCAGGGCCAGACGCTGACGCCCCGCGCGCGTAATGCCGTGCGTATAGGTCAAGAGCGGCAACGCAAACAGGATGATCGGCACAACCACGTCATAGACAACAATCGGCGGATACAGATTACCCAGCGCCATGGATATGAACCATGTCAGGTACATGTAGGTGCCGTAGGATTCATTGAGGATGGTGGTGATCAGGGTCATCATAAAATGGACCGTAGAAATTGGCGGAGCGGAGGAACCCAGTTACAAATTTTTTGTATGAAATGGGGGAGTAAGTAAGAGTGCTAGGGAGGGGTGTTTCGGGTGCGTTTTTGCAACATTAAACAATATGCAGCTCTTGCTTATCGAAATGCTCCACCCCTTCCAGTTTCTTTACCCATTTCGTAATGGGTACTGATAAAGGCAAGGCAATCACTTCATACGCGATCTTAAAAGCCCAAGCAGCACCAAGCATCATAAAAAAGTTTTTCCATGGCATCGTTCCTGCGAAAGCAACGGTCATAAACACAGCCGTATCAAAAAATTGTCCAATGACGGTGGATCCTATGAAACGTCCTGCCATATGACGGGCATTTTGAAGAATTTTCATTCTAGACATGACATAGCTATTTGCAAATTCTCCTGCCACCCAGGCAAGGCACCCGGCAGCAGCCAAACGCCATGAGAGATCGAATATCGCTTCGAAAGCAGCTTGATTTGGCCAGAAATCAGCGGGTGTCAAAAGTATAGCTGCTTGAGTGAAAACAGCGAATAGAATGGTTGAAGCAACAGCTGTCCATATGGCTTGTCTCGTTCTGTTGAAACCATACACCTCTGTTAGCAGGTCTGTGATAACGCAGCAAATTGGAAATGTAATAATACCAGCGGGCAATATCATTCCATAGAAATCAAATATTTTTGAATTAATAGCAGCAGTAATCATATATAGGCCACAAAATAGCCCGACTACAATTCCGAAATATTAAGGACACCAATCTGAATCTTTGCTGGTTACTTTCAACATATATGTGCTCCTTAGGCTTTCAGTACCTTCCACTCCAAAAGATGATTGTCGCTCTCTCAGAAGTTTCGGCCTTTAGCCGATTATAGCATTGAAAAATTTTCTTTTAAATGGGTTGAAAAGAGAAGAAACGTGGAAATTCGTTAAAATAGGCGAACCTGATAATCAAAGCGGTATCAATCGATTTGAAGCGGGCGGGGAATGTCGGAACTTGAGGGGTACAGCGCGCTAGAGAGTTGTCACGGTGGTAAATGGCGGAGCGATAGCTCCCACTTACCACCAATGTTCTGAAACGGGGGAATAATCAAGAGGGGCCGTGGCGGATATTTCGGATGTTATTTTGCAACGCTCTAAATTCAATTCTTTAATTAAAGATCGCCTTATTAAGGGATAAGGCATTTTTCCTTTAATTGACCCGTGTGGGGTATTTCTGTGCGGCAGCGTTAATAATAGCGTCAACGAATAGGTTCATGGCCTTTTCCATGGAGCCGTTAGTACACCATCCATAAGCAGGAGCTGCCCATACATTGCCGTCATATTTATCAAAACTCGACGGATCGGCCTCAAACCCATAGCCGTAAAAGCGACCCGATTTGACCATATCCAGAACCAGATCATGGTTATAATATTTGTGTACGATACTTGCCATGATCGCGGACGGTTTCATGGATTTGAGCAAATCATCCGTCATGATGTGATGCGTTTCCTCGGTATCCGCCATGCAGGGGAAGATCACATCGCTGACTTTAAATAAGTCAGGAAGATCAGATTTTTTCCATGGATTATTCCTGGGCGATCTATTCCAGTAAATTACATTCATTCCAAGGCCATGGCACCGTTCGCCGATTGCTTGACCAATATTGCCAAGCCCAATGATTCCGGCAGTTTTTCCTTTTAGATTGATGCCCTGATATGTTGAAAAATCACCTGTAAAATTGAGAGGGAATTTAGCTTTGATCAAAAGGGGGATTTTGCGCGCCACATTGAGCATCATCATAACCGCCCAGTCTGCAACGGCATCCGTGCTGAAATTCCGGATATTGCACACGGCAATATCGTGACTTTTAGCATAGTCTGTATCAATCCAACCGTATGACGTGGATTGTGTGATAATGCACTTCAGATTGGGGATGTCCTTAAAGACAGATGAGGGCAACGACCAGTTAACATAGTCTGGATTTACGGCGAGGATTTTTGGCGACTGATCAGAAAAAAGATCGCTATTGGCGTTTAATTTGTCCGCCTCGGTTGTGACTGAAAGCTCTATGCCTACATGCTTTAACTGGTCCTTATGAGCAGCAGAATTTAGCTGTGGCCATAGTGGGTCAAAAACAAAGACTTTCATTTTTTATTCCTTGGTTCGGTACTTACAAATTGAGAAATCGCTTATCACTCTCTCAGAAGTTTCAGCATCTGATCAACTATAGCATTGAAAAATGGTTCTTAAAACGGGCTAGAAAGAACAGAAGTGCGAGAAATCATTAAGATCCGCAGATCAGATAATCAAAGTGTTCTCAATCGTTTGTAGAATTTGGCGGGGTATGCGGAAATAAGGCGGCCAAAGGGTACTGGATAGTAGTAGAGCGTAAATGGCGGAGACGAAGAGATTCGAACTCTTGATACGCTTTAAGGCGTATGACGATTTAGCAAACCGTTGCCTTCAGCCACTCGGCCACGTCTCCGTTGCGGGGGATATTACCGTCAAATACACGGCATGCAAACCCTAATTTAGTCAAAGAAATCAACGCCCCGCCGGGTCGCGTTTCAGGTATAGGCCCAGACGCTGCGGGCGCGCATGCCGTTCCATGAAAAATCGTTCAGGAAGCGCAGGTCCAGCAATGCCGCCAATGCCATGACCTCGTAGCCAGCCTTGGCGCACAAATCGGCACCCGCCGCCAGCGTGCCGCCCGTGGCCAGCACGTCGTCGAGCACGATGACCTTGCCGCCCGCGCCGGGTTTAAGTTCAAGCACGGACGATCCGTATTCAAGGCTGTAGCTTGCCTGAAGCGACGGCGGCGGCAGTTTGCCGCCTTTGCGGATCATAAGCATGTTCTTGCCATGACGCGCGGCGAGGGCGGCGGCAAATATAAAACCCCGCGCATCAATTCCGGCAAACGCGTCGACATGCTTGATTTCAGACACCGTGAACACATTCGAAAACACGTCGATCACATCGTTAAATCGTTGCGACAGAAGCGGGGATATATCGCGGAACACCACGCCTTCCTTCGGGAAGTCAGGCGTCAGGGCAATCATCTGCTCAAGTTCGGCCAGTGTGTTCATGTTATTTGCTCTCGCCTTTCATGCGCACGATGGTGGTGCCGCGCGATGGCTCGTCACCTTTGGGCAGGGCGTCGCGGATCTGTGTATACAGCGGTTCAATCTGGCTGGATGTCATGGTCGAAAGACACAGCGTGAATTCGCCTTCCTTGCCCCATGGTATACGCCGGGATGTAATCGTCGGCTGATCTTTCAGGATCGTTTTAACGGCCTTGTATGCCTGCATATCAATACCGCAGCACTTGCTGCTGAACGATACCGTGACGTCACATACTTTGTCGGCAGCATGCGCAGGCACCGGGCTTAACATCAGCAGGGCGATGGCAAGCCAGGCGCGCATGGCTTAAGACAGCTTTTTCTTGAGCAATTCGTTGACGATATCCGGGTTGGCCTTGCCGCCCGAATTTTTCATCACCTGACCGACGAAGAAGCCGAACAATTTGTCCTTGCCGCCCTTATACGCGGCGACGTTGTCCGGGTTGGCGGCGATCACGTCATCGACGATTTTTTCAATCGCGCCGGTGTCGGTCACCTGCTTCAGGCCTTTTTCTTCCACGATGGCGCTGGCTTCCTTGCCGGTTGCAAACATCTCCGCAAATACGTCCTTGGCGATCTTGCCCGAAATCGTGTTGTCGGAAATCAGCGCGATCAGGCCGCTGAGCTGTGCGGCGGTAACCGGGCTTTCGTCCAGTGACTTGCCGTCCTTGTTCAGGCGGCCCAGCAATTCGTTCAAAACCCAGTTTGCGGCCAGTTTCGGGTCGCGGCCCTTGGCCACGGTTTCGAAATAGGCGGCGCGACCGGCATCGGAAATCAGGACGCCCGCATCATAAATCGTCAGGCCGTATTCATTGGTGAAACGGTGCTTTTTCTGGTCGGGCAGTTCGGGCAGGGTCGCGCGGATGCGCTCGATCATTTCGTCCGTCAGTTTGAGCGGCAGAAGATCGGGGTCCGGGAAGTAACGGTAATCATGCGCGTCTTCCTTGGAACGCAAGCTGCGGGTTTCCAGCTTGGCCGGGTCCCACAGGCGCGTTTCCTGCTTGATCGTGCCGCCGCTTTCAAGGATTTCCAGCTGGCGTGCGGCCTCATACTCAATCGCCATCTGTGCGGCTTTGACCGAGTTGACGTTTTTGACTTCGGTACGCGTACCAAACGGCGCACCCGGACGGCGAAGCGACAAATTGACGTCGCAGCGCATGGAGCCTTCCTCCATGTTGCCGTCGCACGTGCCCAGATAACGCAAAATCATGCGCAGCTTGTTAAGATACGCCACGACTTCTTCACCCGAGCGCAGGTCAGGCTCGGACACGATTTCCATCAGCGCCGAACCCGAACGGTTCAGGTCAACGTAAGATTTGGTCGGGTGCTGGTCGTGCATCGATTTGCCGGCGTCCTGTTCAAGGTGCAGGCGGGTGATGCCGATGGTCCGCGACGTGCCGTCCGGCATGTCGATCTCGATGAATCCCATGCCCACGATCGGGTGCTGGAACTGCGAAATCTGATAGCCTTGCGGCAGGTCGGGATAGAAATAATTCTTACGCTCGAACACTGAGACCTTGTTGATGGCGGCATTGATGCCAAGGCCGGTCTTCACGGCCTGTTCGACGCAGTATTCATTCAAGACCGGCAGCATGCCCGGCATGGCTGCATCGACCAGCGACACCTGGCTGTTGGGTTCCGCGCCAAACGATGTGGCGGCACCCGAAAACAGTTTCGAATTGGCGATCACCTGGGCGTGGACCTCAAGCCCGATCACCATTTCCCAAGCACCTGTTTCGCCTTTGATCAATTCAGCCATGTCTTATTCCTTCGTATTTACTTTATTTAGCCAAAAACAGGGGCAGCGACAAGGCAAAGGCCAGCCCGCCCCAGATTAATTGTTCTTTCACCGAGCGTTCCTTCCAGATCAGGGCCGAAAGGGTCAGCAGAACCGGCGTCGCCAGGTTCTGGATCAGGATGATGGCTGTAACCGGGTTGATGGTCACGCTCTGGTAAAACTTAAAGATTTCAGCCACCGCGAATAATATCCCGGCGGGCAGGGCCAGGCGGTTGAAAACCGCGTTCCGGATATCGCCGTGCCGCGCAAGCCCGGCCGCAAGAAGCACGATATTGGAAATGGCCAGATACCCGTACCACCCCATATGCGAGATGCCATACTGGTCCATGCCGCCCATGACGACCAGTAATGCCACGATAGCCGCGTAATCGCGCTTGGCCTGACGGTCCAGATCGCTCAGATGCCCGCGCAGGAAAAACACGCAAGATAGAACACAGACACCCACCGCCGAAAACCATTGCAACCCGGAAAGCCGTTCACCAAGTAAGAAATTGATGATGGCGATCGCGCCAATCGACATGGGGGCCGTATACAGGTTCGACGACAGGCTGGCACGCATAAGCCGCTGCCCCATCAGGATCGTCACATACAAAACCACGCCCTTGATGACAGCGATCAAAGCGGTCAGCGGCTGGTCTGCGAGTGAGCGCCACGCGGACGGCGCGTAAAACGGCGCAGTCAGCGCAAGCCCGATCAGGACCCATACGCCAATGAATACAGGAACACTTTTGTGATCCAGCACCGCGCTGCAACGCTTGAGTAAAAGCTTGTACGCCACCGTCAGGATAAACAGGACGGCAAGGAAGATGACAGGCGTCATGGCTTACGCCGCGCGGCTGGTAACGCCCTGCGGCCTGGCTGAAAACTGCGCGGCGCGTTCAATGACACCGCCCGTGCGGAACACGGTGGCTTCATCCCACGCCTTGCCGATAATCTGCAGGCCCAGCGGCAGACCGTCCGGCGACAGGCCGACCGGTACCGACATGCCGGGCAGACCGGCGAGGTTGACGGTCACGGTGAACACGTCGTTCAGGTACATTTTGACGGGGTCGTCCTCGTTCTCGCCGATGGCGAATGCCGGTGACGGCGTTGCGGGCGTGAGCAGCACGTCGCATTGCTCGTAAGCCTTTTTGAAGTCATCCGCGATCAGGCGGCGGATCTTCTGTGCCTTGATGTAATACGCATCGTAATAACCGGCCGACAGAACATACGTGCCGATCATGATACGGCGTTTGACTTCCGAACCAAAACCCTGCGCGCGGGTCAGTTCGTACATGTCCTGCAAGTTTTTGCCTTCAACGCGCTGGCCGTAACGCACGCCGTCATAACGCGCGAGGTTCGACGAGGCTTCCGCCGGGGCAATGATGTAATACGCGGGCAGGGCGTATTGTGTGTGTGGTAATGACACGTCGACGATTTCTGCGCCGGCGTCCTTGCACCATGCAATGCCCTGGTCCCATGATTTTTCAATCGCGGGGTCCATGCCTTTCATGCGGTATTCTTTCGGAATACCAACGCGCAGGCCCTTCATATCGCCGGTCAGGGATTGGCGGAAATTGGGGACCGGCAGATTGGCCGATGTGGAATCCTTCGGATCGTGACCCGACATGACTTCCAGCAGCAGCGCACAGTCTTCAACCGTCCGTGCGAAAGGTCCCGCCTGATCCAGTGACGACGCAAAAGCGACAACACCCCAGCGTGAGCAACGGCCGTAAGTCGGCTTGATGCCGACAATACCGCTGAACGCGGCAGGCTGGCGGATCGAGCCGCCGGTATCTGTACCCGTCGCGCCAAGGCACAAACGCGCCGCAACGGCAGCGGACGAGCCGCCTGACGAACCACCGGGGACCAGCGGGCGATTATCGCCGTTATTGCGCGTCCACGGAGAAATGACGTTGCCGTAGGCCGACGTGGTGTTCGAAGACCCCATCGCGAATTCATCAAGGTTGAGTTTGCCCAGCATGCTGGAACCCGCATTCAGCAAATTCTGGCTGACGGTGGACTCGTAAGTCGGTTTGAACCCTTCCAGAATTTTTGAACCCGCGGTGGTCTGCACACCCGTGGTGCAGAACAGATCCTTGATGCCCAGCGGAATACCTTCCAGCTTGCCCATCTGGCCCTTTGCGATGCGGTCATCGCTCGCTTTGGCTTGGGATAGCGCAAGCTCCGGCGTCTCGACGATGTACGCATTTAAGTGACGCGCGTTTTCCATCGCGGTCAGGTGCGCCTTCGTAAGTTCGGTTGCGGAGAAATCCTTGGCCGAAAGCCCGGCAAGGGCCTGCGTGATGGTCAGGTCGGTTAAATCGGTCATCAATCCAACAAAAGTAAGGGGTTACCGCGCGGTATTGATAACGTCATGGCGGGAGTTGCCGCTCTTGTCAACCGTAACCCGGCGGTAAGTCTGGGTTACGGGGTCATACTGCATGGGCGGGGCCTTGTTGGCCTCCACGGCGGATTGGCCCGCGGCAGGGGCGATTTCTTCAATCGGGGTGTCTTCGTTGCTGGTCGTGGGGACGATTTCTTCATAGACGATCGCGCCGTTCGACATAGTCCGGTAGCCCATTTCAACCGCAATGCTTTGATCCGGGCCGTGTTCGTTATCGGCCTTTTGCGGGTCTTCCGCATGGGCGGAAGTTGCGAAAAACGCAAAGGCACAGGTTATGAGAATAAGGTTGCGGTTCATAACCGCAACCTTACTTCAAACCTGCGCCAAAAGCGAGGAAGCCGAAGGCTTAGTTGTTAAACGTCTGGGGACGGGCGGCCGTCATGGATTGGATGGACGCACCGCTATCCACGGCAATCGGGCGGCGGGCGGCTTTACGCTCCGGTGCCGTCGGGGCGGCAGCCAAAGCGGCAACCGGTCCCGCAGCCGGGCTGATTTCGTTGATATCGCTTGCCCGGGCACCATTGGCCAGCGTCGTGGTCGTCAGCGGCTTGCCATCCACAGGGGCCGAGGCGGACGAGCCGCGAAACTTGGCCTGTGCCTGGTCGAAAGCATTACCCGGCATGGTCGTGATATCGACCTTGTCGGCAATGCCTTTGCCCGGCTGACCCGTCGAACCGTCGCCATATGCGACACCGGCATTCGCTGTGCCGCCTGCGGCTGGGGTGATGGCGTTAAACGACGATGCATTGGTCAGCGTCGGCGCATTGGTGCGCCCAGCCGGTTGGGCCACTCTGGCCTGCACACGGGTAGGGTGGGCCGGGTAGATGACTTTTTCTTTGACCAGCACGATGCCGCCCGCTTTCGGCGCATCCTTGGTGATCACGCTTTGGTCAGCGCCGGAAAAGTCCGACAGGTCGAGGGCTTCAGCCCCCTGATGAAACAGAACCAGCGTCGAAAGCCCCATCACGCCGGCAAGGATGGTTGAATATTTTGTATTGCGGTTCATGGAGCCTCCATAAAAATTGTATGCCTAACAAACATCCATAGAGGAAGCCGGGTTCCATGCATTTGTATAAAAATTAAAACCCATTACGCTTTCTGTAAGGGGTTTTAGATACCGGGGAAAGGGGCTAACCCTTAATCGTTAAGGCTTCCACGCACACGGTTGCTGCTGGAAATGCCAAACAGGCCCGTTGCGTTGGTGTTGGCGGCGGCATTCGGGGATGTCGCGTCGAAATCAATGTCGTCCTGATTACGGATCGACGCGCGCAGGGACGAATTTTCGTCGGCACCTGCGGATGTGTCGGTATCAATACTGCTGCGGCCACCGGCATGGAAACGGGCATCTGTATTCACGCGCGCATCGTTACGCGCAAGAATACCCGCGCTGGCATCGTTGTTGGTATTCACATTGGCGCTGACGCCAGCGGCATTAACGCTGGTGTTGCTGCCCACACCCAGATCAAGGGCATGAGCCTGCGGAATGATAACAAGGGCAGCAAAGGCCGCGCTCAGGATAAATTGGGATTTCATGGTGAAGTCTCCTTCAAAAGTTTTGCCGCCATCAAACGTGTGAGAGCGGTATGAAGTTCCGCCCAAATAAGCACCGGGCTGCCTCTAACCTTTCAAAGAAAGTGTTAAAGAGCAGCCCGGAAAAAGAAGCAGGAGACGAGGGGTCGGATACCTGCTTCTTAAACGTGAATAATTAGTTGTTGAACGAGTGGTTCAGGCGTGTCGCAGCCGACTGGCCCGTATCACCCTGAAGCAGGGATGAATTTACGCGGCCGTGAACCGGGTGCACGACGAATGCGGCGTCATCCTTGTCGCCGATGCGGTCCTGCACAGCAACCTGGCCGGCAACGCTGCGGTAAGAGTTGTTACCGCTGTAAACCCATTTTTTGTCTTCGGTATTACGGGCTTTGTTGGCCTGGTGATATTCAGTCGCGTCAGCTTTCATTTCTTTGGCTTCGGCTTTGATTTCCGCTTTCTCGTTCTGCCAGAACCATTTGGCTTCGGCAGCGCCGGTAGCGCCAACCAGAACAGCCAGTGTCAGTGCGGATGCAATAATCTTTTTCATGTCTAAATCTCCATATGTGTTTGATGCACCACTAACGGTGGGGCTATGATTTTTGTTCCAATAAAAAATGCGCCCCTTCGGATGAAGAGGCGCATTGTATTCGTATCGGCAATGCCGACGATATTAGTTGTTGAACGAACGGCCGGTCGAGCGGACGTTGATGTTCAGGGCCGGGTCACGGTAATATTTTTGACCAGCCGTGGTGTAATACGTGCCGCCGCCCGAGGTGTAGGAAATCGGTGCGCTTGAGGTCGACGTGGTAACCGTGCTGCTTTCCGTAGCGAGCGGTGCGCCGTCAACGGTGCGGTAGACAACGGTATCGCTGTCGCCTTTCACGTTAACAGTGCGGCTGTCGACTTTGCTTGCGACCAGCGGGTACGGGCGGTAACCGACCATGCCAACTTTGCGTGTGCCGATGGCGGTGTACTGTTCGTGGGTGTATTCCTTGGTCGGGCCGGACGTGGTGGTCACGGTCGTACCAGGGGCTACGGTGGTGTAAACGGTGTCTGCTTTGGCGGCGCCCGTGAAGGAACCAAGGGTTACCAGTGCGGCACCTGCCAGAATTACGTTATTGAATTTCATCGCTGCTCTCCTATGCGTTATCGATGACAGACAAACACACGGCCCCGGATTCGGGTTCCATAGATTAATTAGGGATAATGAATTTTATTCGACAATTTTAGGCACGGCGAAGAAACCGGACGTGGATTCCGGCGCATTGGCCAGGATATCCGCCTGTTTGTTGCCATCCGTAATGGCATCTTCCCGCAGGGGCAGGGCAATATCGTTTACGCTGGCCAGCGGCTCGACCCCGTCGGTGTTGACGGCGTTTAACTGTTCGATCCATTGCATGATGCCGCCGATCTGGGCGGCATACTTGGCCTTTTCCTCGTCCAGAACGCGGATGCGGGCCAGGTTGGCAATTTTCGTCACAGTTGCGTTATCAATCGTCATGGTTCAAACATCTACTATGTTTCAACACCTTGAATCAAGCTGGCAATCGATGCCCAGGGACGTCCGCCTTCTGGGCATCGACCATGGGACCAAGACCCTTGGGCTGGCCCTGTCCGATCCCGGCCAGACGATAGTGACCCCTTTAAAGACCATCCAGCGCGGCAAGTTTGAGGCCGACCTGGCCGCCCTTAAAAAGGTCATCGATGATTACGGGGTGGGGGGCATCATTGTCGGCTGGCCCGTGG
This sequence comes from Micavibrio sp. UBA6145, assembly GCA_002423205.1. Taxonomy (GTDB): domain Bacteria; phylum Pseudomonadota; class Alphaproteobacteria; order Micavibrionales; family UBA1664; genus UBA6145. The sequence continues at coordinate 292,243 of DIUZ01000002.1, forward strand.
GCATGGATGGCCGTGCCGGCCCGCGCGCCCAGTCGGTGCGCGATTACATGGCCATGATCGACAAGCGTCTGAACATCTGGTGGGCGGTGTGGGATGAACGCCTGTCCACCGACACGGCGCAGCGCCTGATGGCCGAAGATATGCACCTGACTTTTGATAAACGCGACCGCGCGGTTGATGCGCTGGCCGCGCAGGCGATATTACAGGGTGCCGTCGACTTTATCGCCGCCAACCGTTTTTAACGCGCAAGCCCGTACATCATAAGCTTGTCGCCGTTGGCGTTCAGCCACGCGCGCGAATTCTCCATGTCGATGGAAAGCGTGTCGCACAGATCCCAGAATTTTTTGGAATGGTTCATCTGCACCAGATGCGCGCATTCATGCGCCACGACATAATCGACGATCACCATCGGCGCAAACACAAGACGCCAGCAGAACATCAATTTGCCTGCCGGCACGCATGAACCCCAGCGGCAGCGCGTATCGCGCAAAACAACCTGGTACACGCTTTTGTTCAGTGTGGCGCAGTGGCCTTTCCACATGGGTTCGATTGTCCTGCGCAAAAGCGAGAACAGGAAATCCCTGATATTGCTGGACGGGTCCGCGCGGGACGTGCGCACTTCCAGCGCATCGTCGGTCAGCGTGATATCCGTCGTGCGTGATGTATGTGGAATGATCTTGATGGTGCGCGGAATGCCGAAAACCGGGATTTTTGCGCCGTCGGCAAAAGGCACGGGTTTTTCCATGTTCGCCATGATGGCGTCGATCCACGCACGGTTATCTTCGGCAAAAAGCCATGCCTTGCGCTCGGAAAATCGTTTGGGAATGACAAGACAGACCTGCGCGCGGGCGGGGTCCGCGCGAAGCGCAACGCGCTTAGCTGTGGCGGAGCGAACGACGCGCAGATGCTCCAGGCCCTTTGGGGGCTTGGGTGGTGGCGTCAAGATGGATGACGTGCGCGATTTTTGACGGCGTAAAAGAGCGAACATGGGCCGCGATGTGTTGGTACAACTGCCTTGATTGTGAGGCTTTGGGAGGAGCCCCGTCAAGCGTCAGGCCCGGAAACCGCTCCTGCAGATAGCCATTCTGAATGTTTTGTATGAGCATTTCACAATAAAGTCCTGAATTTAAATAAGATTCAAAGGCATTTTCCAGCTCTGTCGAGCGCGGGAAAAGATTGAGCGGCAGGTCAAAAACATCCAGGAAGCGACGCTCGATCCAATCATGCAGGTTTTGGATTTCGGTGCGGGTGGGGCCGGGAATGCCATTGCCGAGCTGGCTCACATTACCCGCGACATCACCGCCCATGATCGTGCCCATCAGTTCGGATCCCTGAAATATACGTTCCGTCACACGGCCCATTTTGCGCTCAAGCGCATGGATGTCGGATAAATCGTGCAATGGGTAATCGTAATCGACCAGTCTGAAGACATCCTCTGCGATCCAATGCGTGGCGGTCGGGATGACATGTCGGTTCTTCATGCAAAAGCCAAGAAACAGGACCACGTTTTCGGCTTCATCGATAAAATTGAGATAGGTTTCTACGGCCTTTTCGCGCAAGGCGTCGTCATTCAGCATTTTGGCCTGCGTATCCAGCATATCCAGGGCGTGGAAATGGGTATTGAATTCGCGCTCGGCGCGGTTATTGGCCTGAATTAACGTCATAAGCGTTTCCCCAAAGCGTCTGGGGACAAGGAAGTTTGCGCCTTTAGCGGCGGTAAATGACTTGCGGGCCGTCATGGCCATTGTTTAGGCCATGCACGCATGCAAACGCAAGTTTTGAAAAGTCAGTCTTTCCAGGAACCGGGCTTAAGGTCCGGGATTTCCTTGAGATCTGCCGCCGGCACCTTGTCCACACCCTTGTCGTTGCTACGGATGAAGTGACGCACGCGCGGCATGATCTGTTCGCGCCATTTGCGCCCGTTGAAAATGCCGTAATGGCCCACATTCATCTGCAAATGATGCGCGTGTTTCGATTCGGGAAGATTGGGGGTCAGTGCGTGCGCCGCCAGTGTCTGGCCGCGTGCTGAAATATCATCCAGTTCGCCCTCGATGGTCAGAAGTGCGGTCTTGGTAATGTCGTGCGGGTCGACATCGTGCAGCTGACCGTCAACCGGGTCCTTCCACTTCATCTTGCGCTGAGGCAAAAGATGTTTCTGGAACACGATTTCAACCGTCTGCAGATAAAACTCAGCCGGCAGATCCATCACCGCCAGATATTCGTTATAGAACTTCCGGTGGCTGTCGGCGCCGTCGCCGTCGCTCTGGACAAGATGCTGGAAGAATTTCATGTGGCTGCCGATATGGCGGTCCAGATTCATCGACATGAACCCACCAAGTTGCAGGAAGCCCGGATAAACCTTGCGGTGTGCGCCGGGATAATAAAACGGCACGTCGGTACACACGGTTTGTTCAAACCATGTGATCGGGCGCTGTTCGGCCAGTTCGGTGACGGCGGTTTTGGATACGCGCGGATCAATCGGGCCACCCATCAGCGTGATGGATGCAGGTGCCTTCGGATCTTTCCAGCGGTTCATCAGCGCGGCCGCCGCAAATACCGGAACGGCAGGCTGGCACACCGCGATCACGTGGACATCCGGTCCAAGGTGGCGGATGAATTCGATGACATAGGCAATGTAATCATCAAGATTGAAACGACCCGCCGACAGCGGTACCTGGCGCACGTCTTCCCAGTCGGTGATATACACGTCGTGGTGGGGAAGCAAAGCCTCCACCGTACCGCGCAGCAGCGTGGCGAAGTGACCCGAAATCGGTGCGACCACCAGAACCTTGGGATCTTTGCGTTTCGTGGCGCGCTTGAAATTCATCAGCGTGCAGAACGGTTTCTGGATAACGTCGCGTTCAATCACGTCGACTTTGTTGCCGTCGATCACGGTCTGGTTCAGGCCGAATTCGGGACGGCCGAATTTGCGCGTGGCCCGTTCGAACAACTCAGCCGATGCCGCCAGCGTCCGGCCCATCAATGTATAAGACATCGGGACGAAAGGGTTTTGCATGCCGGTTTTGACCATTTCCGCCGTTACACGGGCAGGGGTCAGGGAGGCGTGGTAAAGATCATAAAGATGATAAAGCATAGGCCTTCGGGGAGTTACGTTAACTAAGGTTAATACTACCCTTAAACCGCTTAAAAGTCTGTGACTTTTTATATATCGCGTGTCCTAATATCGTTATGGACATCGCACTTTACGTATCATCGCTTCAGGACCGCAGCTTTCTGGCACTCGCCGGCCTTGGCGGCGCCATCGTGCTTGATCTGGCGCGCGGTGCCATTTTCGGTCACCGCTCCGACCCGCGCCCGACGATGGAACGTTTGGCCGACGCGGTTTTGTTTCCCCTCGCATCGCGCCTTAATCGCCCGGGCCGTTCAGACGGCGCACTGATCATGCGCGGCTTCATGGTTCTGGCCATCGGATGCCTTGTGTTTTTTGCCGTCGGTGCCGCGTTGTTCACCATCGCCCGCGATCACGGACAGGGCGGCGCGGCGCTGGCTGCGCTGGTGGCGTTTTCAACCGGCGCACTCGGCTGGTTCACACCGCTGCGTTCGCTCGCGCGCGTACTGACCGATCCGTCCGCGCCACGCCCTTATATGATTTTGGCACGCGCGACATATTCCAACATGGTCACACTGGATGACAGCGGCATCATCCGCGTATCTGTTACCGGCGCATTGCGCTCCATCGTTATGCGCCTTGGTGCGCCGCTGATTTTATTCATCCTCTTCGGCTGGCAGGTGTTGCTGGTTTATTGGCCCATCGTCACGCTGGCGCTGGCCACGGGGCAGGACGGCACAAGCCGCGCCTTCGCCGCCGTCACCAACGCGCTTGCGGCGTTACTGTTGTTGATCCCGACACTAGTGATGTTTCCGGTTGTACTGATCGCGCTGTTTTTCTCGGCCGGTTCATCGTTCTTCCGTGCGCTGCCCGGTTTTTTCCGCGTCACGCACTGGCCGCGCATCATGCAGGGCGGACTGCCGCTATTCGTAATCGCCTATGCCATGAAACTCGCACTCGGCGGCCCGCGTCAGGACCGCGCGGGTGCGCCGGTCATGGCCGCATGGGCCGGGCCCAAATCGGGTACGGCAAAACTGGAAGTCCGTGATATCGGCCGCGTCCTGTATCTGCAGGGCGTGGTTGTGCTGCTCACCGCGACGGCGTTGCTGGCACTTGTTGTATTGATCTGATTTTACGAGTCTGCGTTTTCTTTAGGCGCGTACTTGGCCAGAATACGCTGCAACGTACGGCGGTGCATGCCAAGACGGCGCGCAGTTTCAGAGACATTGCGATCACATTGCTCAAAAATACGCTGGATATGTTCCCACCTTACGCGCTCGGCCGACATCGGTCGTGCGGGCGGTGGGGGAAGAGCGGTGGAATTTTTATCCGCCAGCAGCGCGGCTTCAACCGCGTCGGCGTCTGCGGGTTTGGTCAGGTAATCAACCGCACCGGCCTTCACGGCGGCAACGGCGGTGGCGATATTGCCATACGCGGTCATCATCACGACGCGGCATTCTGGCGCGTCATCATTAATTTTCTGGACGATATCCAGACCCGAACCATCAGCAAGGCGCAGATCGATCAGCGCGTAATCAGGCTGGTGCTCGGCCATCCAAGATAATGCCTCGGCAACGGACGTAATGACGGTGACGGTAAAGCCGCGACGCTCCAGCGCCTTGCCCATGCGTTCGGCCAGGACGGCATCGTCATCGACGATGACCAGTTGGCCTTTGTTGCCTTCTTGAACTACCAGATTATGGATCATGTAAAATAACCTTACTGCCCAGCCGTCATTCCTTCAAGGACTGATCGTGGCCACGTGACGCTGACAACCGCACCAGTGGGTGCGTTAAAAAAGCGCAGGCTGGCACCTGTGCCTTCAAGCAGGCTCACCGAAATAAAAATACCAAGACCCATGTGGTTCGCATGGCCCTCGCGGGTGGAGATATATGGCTGGCCGATGGCTTGCAATGTGCCGGGCGTAAAACCGGGGCCATCATCGCTGATGATGACGGTGATCGCCTCGGCGGTGCCTTCGGCGGCGATGGTTACTTTTTCGCGCGCATACGACACGGCGTTGCCGATCAGATTGCCGATGCCGTATTCAAGATTGGCGGTCTTTGCGATCTTGGGCAGGTTATCAGGCACGCGGCTGGTGACGTGCGTGGCGATATTGCGGTTATTTCCACCAGACTCCGTCGCGATTTCCATCAGCACGCGGTCAAGACGCATCGGCACCGCCATGGATTCCATTTTCTTGCCCGGGTTGATGGCAAGGTCGGCGAGGATCTTTTTGCACTTCTCCGTCTGCTCGCGCAGGATTTTGATGTCATCCGCAAACGGATCATCCGGGTGCGTATCCAGTTCCATTTCTTTTGTGATGACCGCAATCGTCCCAAGGGGCGACCCCAGTTCGTGCACGGCGGCGGCAGCAAGCGCACCCAGTTCGGATACGCGGCGGCGTTCGGCTAGGATGGCGCGCGTCTGTACCAGCGCGGCATTGACCAGCCGCGTTTCCATCGCCAGACGCCAGACGATGAAGCTGATGAAAATAAACGCCACCATCAGCGCGAACCACGACGAATGAATATAAGACGGTGACAGAAATGGTGCCGGGTCCGGCCACTGCAACGGATACGCGCCGAACGACATGACCGACACGCACAGCACCGTCAGCATGATCAGCAGGCAGAGCGAATAAAGCGACAACAGCGACGCCGCCATGGTCAGCGGCCCCAGCAGCAAAAGACAGAAGGGGTTTTGCGTGCCGCCCGTGAAAAAAAGAAATCCGCAGAGCTGGATGATATCAAACACGAAATACCAGCGCAAAACCGATTCCGACACCTGGCGGCGGAATGTCATGGCATACAGGTTGGTTGCAAAGCTGGCGGCCACCAGAAGCAAAAGCGGTTGCACCGGAAGCGGGATGGAAAACAGCGCGTCCGATGCCCCGATTGCCAGAAGCTGCGCGATGGATACGATCCAGCGCATGACTATGAGCGGGGTGGTCAGGATATTCGGTGTGTGCTCATAGACATTGATCGGCATGGTGTGATCTCTACGCGGCCCGCGCCTTTGCCAGTTCGGCCCTTATCGTGGCGGCCAGCATGATGGCGGCGTATCCGGTCTCGCTTTTCTCGGCGTCGCCGAACACATGAAAATCCGGATCATTCTGCGTGATACCGCACAGGAAAATATGACCGGTCATATCAGGCCGCATCGCCCGAAGCGCACGCGCTGCCCCCAGTCCTTGCACACCTTCCGCGATAATCGGTATGCCCGCGCGTGCCGCTGCAACCATCGCACCCATGATGGCGGATGTTTCAGGCGTCGCGGTTTCAAAGAACCGGGCAGGGTCGCAGGCGCGTTCATCTGAACCCGCGCCGAATGCGACGACGACCAGTAACCCCGTATCCTGTTCCGCCGCCATCATGCCAAAGGCACAGGCGCGCGCATTCTCAATCGCGTCGGCCGCGCCGCTGCCCAGTTCGATCATCTGTAAATCACAGTCCAGCGTGCGGGCGACATCATGCAGGGGCAGGGTGCCCGCCTGCATCTGGGCCTGGAACGTATCGGACGCTGCCGTCGGGCCGTTATCGTAACGGTAAAAGATAACCCGGTTGGTGACCGCCGCTTTCGGTGCGTCCCGAAGCGCGGCAAGCGCCGCGGTCAGGGGGTCGGTAATGCGGACCGGGGCCGCCTCTATGGGCAGGGACCGGATGGCCGCCGTGATTTCGTCTGGTGAAATAGCGATTTTGGATGACATGAATATCTAATAACCCTAATATCTCGCGGATTTCAAAGGGAATATTATGCGCCGCCTTAAAGGCAAAATCGTCAAACTGGGTTTCGACTTCGGACTGGCCTGTGTGTCGGTGGCCGGTGCGTTCTATTTGTACACGCGCGGGAACATGCCCCCGCTGGACGGTATCGTCCATCAGGCGCTGGTCTTTGCTGTAGTCTGTACCGTATTTGCATATATATTCGGCACCCACCGCAACGTCTGGCGCTATACCTCGCTGCCTGATCTGCTCGACATTGGCCGCGCGGTCGCCGCGTCGCTGTTTGTCTTTGGCCTGTACCAGCATTTCTTCGCGCCTCAGTTTTTGTTCAGCCCGACCTTCATCGCCATTCAGGCGCTTGTCCTGATGGCCATCCTGGTAGGGCAGCGCCTGTTCCACCGTGTCCTGCATGAAGGTATACCCTCACGCGACGGCGCATCGCCGGATGGCACACCGCGCAGCCGGGTTATTCTCGTGGGCGCTGGCCCGCGTGCCGATAAATTCATCAAGAATGTGCGCATGAGCCCGCAATCAGGTTACGAAATTATCGGTCTGGTCGACCCCAGCCGCACCCTGTTTGGTGAAATGCTTCACGGCGTGCCGATTTTGGGCAAGGGCAAGCGCCTTGAAACCATCCTCAGGGAATTACAGGCCAAGGGCCGCGCGCCACAGCGTCTGGTCTTTACTGAAAACGTTCCGGGCGGCGGCGCTGACCTTATGGACGTGCCGCCAAAAATTCTTGAAAGCCCCGAAAGCTTCGGCCTCAAACTCTCGCGCCTTGGCGACTTCACCGCGTTTCAGGAAGGCGTCGAAGGACTGGCTGAACAGGCCGCTATCACCATCAAGCCGATCGCGATTGAAGATTTGCTGGGCCGTCCGCAAACGCATCTTGATCTGAAAACCATCCGCGAACTGATCGTGGGCAAGCGCGTGATCATCACCGGTGCGGGTGGGTCCATCGGCGGTGAATTGTCCCGCCAGATTGCCCGCCTTGATCCTGAAGCCATGGCGCTGCTGGATTTCAGCGAATACAATTTATACGCCCTTGAACTGGACATGAATGACATCAACCCCGCGTTTCCGTGGCGCGCCATGCTGTGCAACGTGCGCGTGGCCGAACAGGTGCGCAAGGTATTCGACGAGTTCCGCCCTGACATCGTCTTCCACGCCGCCGCCCTCAAACACGTGCCGCTGGTCGAGGCCAACCCGTCCGAAGGCGTGCTGACCAACATCGCCGGCACCCGCATCGTGGCCGAAGCATGCCAGGAATTCGGTGTGCCCATCATGGTTCAGATTTCGACTGACAAGGCCGTGAACCCGTGCAACGTCATGGGCGCCACCAAGAAAATGGGGGAGGCCTATGCCCAGGCCCTCGACCTCGAAAGCGCGACCACGCGTTTCGTGACCGTTCGCTTCGGCAACGTGCTGGGGTCTTCCGGTTCTGTTGTCCCGTTGTTCAAGAAGCAGCTTGAGCGCGGCGGCCCGCTGACCGTTACGCATCCCGACATCTGCCGCTTCTTCATGACCATCACCGAGGCCGTCTCGCTGGTCTTGAGCGCATCCGTCCACGCCCTGCGCCACCCGGAAGAGCGGGGCCGCATTCTGGTCCTCGATATGGGTGACCAGATCAAAATTGTGGATGTTGCCCGCCAGATCATCCGTCTGGCCGGTCTTCAGCCCGATACGGACATCAAAATCAACTATGTAGGCCTGCGCCCGGGCGAGAAGATGTACGAAGAACTGTTCGACGCGAATGAAGAACGCGTCCAGACCGATTCTGAAAAGATCCTGGCCGCCGTGTCCCAGCCCATGGATTCAGCCCTGTTGAAACGCACGGTTTCGACCCTGGAAGACGCCGCCCGTAAAGGCGACGATACCGCGGTAATCCGCCATTTGCAGGCCATTGTACCGGGTTATGTGCCCGATCCGGCCTTTGAGACCCTCTTAAAGCCCATTGCGACCCGCAAGAAAGCTTGACGAGGGGGGCGAAAAACCCTTAAGGTCCGCCCCGGATTATATACTTAGTTAGGAAGACGCAAAATGACGCGCCAGTGCCAGATTACCGGAAAAATTCGCCAGGTCGGAAACAAGGTTTCCCACGCGAATAACAAAACCAAACGCCGTTTCAACCCGAACATCCGCGACGCCCGCGTTTACTCGGAAACCCTGAAGCGTTTCTTCTCGCTGAAAATCACGGCCGCTGGTATGCGCACGATTGAGCACAATGGCGGTCTTGACGCCTGGCTGCTCAAGCAGACCCCGTCGAAACTCGACACGCGTCTGCGTAAAGTACGCGAACAGCTGAAAGAAGCCGGCAGCGCCGCGAAGTAAGTTTGAGCGCGCTCTATCCCAATTTCAAATTCGACATCGTCAAGCCGTGCACCGAATCCCGGGCGCGGCTTGGTCGTTTAGTAACGCCGCACGGCGCAATCGACACACCGAACTTCATCTTCTGCGGCACCCATGCGGGCCTGCGCAGCATGACGGGCGAAGAGGCGAAGGCTGCTGGTGCCGACATCGTTCTGGCCAACACCTATCACATGCTGGTGCGTCCGGGTCCTGACATCGTCAGGAAACTCGGCGGTCTGCATAAGATGATGGTCTGGGACGGACCGATCATGACCGACAGTGGTGGCTTCCAGATTTTCGTGATGGGCTATGAAGGCACGTCGGACGAGATCAAGCACCGCGGCAAGACCCAGACCAAAAAATCCCTGATCAAGATCAACGAAGAAGGCGCATGGTTCTACAGCTACATGGGTGGCGAGAAAATCCACCTGACGCCTGAAAAATCAATGGACGTTCAGCGCGCGCTGGGCGCTGATCTGATTTACCAGCTCGATGAATGCACATCGTCTGCGCACGGTAAAAACTATCACGCCGATTCCATGCGCATGTCCCTGCGCTGGGGCGATCGCTGCATCAAACGCTTCGCCGAAACATCGGATGGCACACAGGCGCTGTACGGTATCGTGCAGGGCGGCAATTACATGGACCTGCGCACCGAGTCCGCGCAGCGCATCAACGAACAGGATTTCTTCGGCATGGCCATTGGCGGCTATTTCGGAAAATCCAAAAGCGAACTGCACGACATCGTCGCGCCGACGATGGAAATCGTGCGCCGCGACCGCCCGGTCCACATGCTGGGCATCGGCCATGTCGAAGACATCTTCGCGGGTGTGCGCGCCGGCATCGACACGTTTGATTGCGTTGAACCCACGCGTCTTGCCGGCCACGGCACCATGCTGCTCAAGGGCCAGCCGCGCATGCGCATAAACCTGCGCAATTCAAAATACCGCGGCGATGACACGCCGCTCGATCCGGACAGTGCATTTCACATCAGCCGCCAGTACACGCGCGGTACGCTGCACCATCTTATCCAGGCACAGGAACCCCTGGCCGAACACGTCCTGTCCATGCACAACGTTCATGTCACGATGCAGTTATTCCGTGAAATCCGCGAAGGTATTCGCACCGACACGCTTGACGATGTCCAGAAACAATGGATTGTTGAAGCCAAGATTTAAGGGGAGAGAATAATGACCAGCAAAAACCTGCACGTATCAAAACACCCGGTCGTTGCCGATCGCCTCTCAAGGCTGCGTGACAAGGATGCGCCGGTCCACGTCTTCCGCCAATGCGTGCATGAAATCTCGCAGGCCCTGGCGTATGAGGCATCCGCCAATCTGCCCACGCGCGACAAACAGGTTGTAACACCACTGACAGAAATGACTGGTCAGGTGCTGGCACACGAAAATTCCGTGCTGGTGGTGCCCATCCTGCGTGCAGGCATGGGGCTGGTCAGCGGTTTCCAGGCACTATTCCCCGATTACCATATGGGTCATATCGGCCTGTACCGCGACGAAGACACCAAACAGCCGGTCCAGTATATGACCAAGCTGCCCCGTGACCTCAACCGCCCGATTTTCCTGGTTGACCCCATGCTGGCCACCGGTCATTCAACGGCCAAGGCCGTTGAAATCCTGCTGAACGCAGGTGCCAAAATGGCCAATATCCACGCTGTAACCCTGATTTCCGCACCGGAAGGCGTCAAATTCGTCCACGGCGTCTACCCGGACCTGGCCATCTATACCGGTGCTCTGGACAGCCATTTGAATGAACATGCCTACATCGTTCCCGGCCTCGGCGACGCCGGCGACCGCCTGTTTGGAACGCTTTAAAGCCGTACCAAGATCGCGTATAATAGGCCGCTATGCCGACCCCTGATATCCTCGACTTCATGTTCGATGAATGGCCTGTGCCGCGCCTGATCATCGAGAAGGATCCGGACGGGTTCTTTTACGTGGCCCGCGCCAACCTGGCGGCTGAAAAATACTTTGACCAACCGGCTGGCGCGCTCAACGGCGCATGGCTCGACGATCTGCTCGATACCGCCAATAAACATCACATCATCAACGCCTTCGGAATCTGCTTTGAAACCGGCGTTGCCATGAACGTGCAGGTGGTTCCGCTGGTCCCCGGCGGCATCCGCATTCAGGGTTTTTACCTGAATCCGGTCCACGGCCCGCAAAAGGGCCCGGTCATCGCCATCGATATGGCGGGCCGTCTGCCCGCCAGTGACGGCGACGCGCTGCGCCGCGAACGCGACGACGCCATGTCCATTTTTGCCAGCGTGTTCGAGGCATCGGATGTCGGCATTGTCGTCACCGACCACCATGGCCGCATCGTGCGCGTCAATGACACTATGTGCAAAACCTACGGGTGGGAACCGATCGACCTGATCGGCCAGGAATTCACCATCATGATCCCGGAAGATGAACGCCAGATCGCATGGGACCGTCATGCCAGTTTCATGGGTGACACTTACACCGAAAAATCACGCGAACTCAAACTCCAGAAAAAAGACGGCACGCTGGCCGATGTCATCGCGTCTTCCGGTGTCATTGAGCTGTCGGGCGCGCGTAAATTCCGTATCTCCACGGTGGTAGACATCACCAACCTCAAGCGTGTTGAACATGATCTGCGCCGCGCCAAGGAAGCCGCCGATACGGCGTCAAAGGCCAAATCATCCTTCCTTGCCAACATGTCGCATGAGCTGCGCACCCCGCTGAATGCGATCATCGGTTTCTCGGACATGATGGAAACCGGCACGCTGGGTGTCATCGAAAACGCCCATTACCGCGAATATGTCAGCGACATTAAATTCTCGGCGTCGCATCTTCTGGCCATCATCAACGACGTGCTCGACATGTCGAAGATCGAGGCCGGTCATATGAAACTGGACGCTTTGCAGGCTGACATCGTCACGCTTCTGGAAGACGTCACACGCCTGATGCGCGCCCGCGCCATGGAAAACAATATCACCATGGAACTTCACATCTCGGAACAACTGGTTCCGGTCAAGGTCGACGCCCGTCTGATCCGCCAGGTTCTGCTCAATCTTTTGTCCAATGCTGTTAAATTCTCCCACCACGGCGGCAAGATCTGCATCTGTGCGCGTTCCGAAGACAAATGGATGGTCATCGACGTGCGCGATGAAGGCATCGGCATTCCCGGCGACAAGATCGACGAAGTCATGCGACCGTTTGCGCAGGTGCTGGACCCCCGTATCGCCAAGGGGCAGGGCACGGGTCTGGGCCTGCCCATTGCACGGGCCATGGTTGAGCTCCATGGCGGGGAATTGAGCATTACATCTCAATTGGATAAGGGCACAACCGTCACCTGCCGCTTGCCCGTCAGCGCCTGATTGGTCTAGTCTTGGCCCATGCCCCACATTGACCGCGACACATTCGAACAGTTGGAAGCCAAATGCGCCGCCGCCGGCGTCAAAATGACCGGCCAGCGCCGTGTCGTGCTCCAGGTTCTGGCTGAAGCCGCAGACCACCCGTCCGTGGAATCCCTTTTCGACCGCGCCAAGATACTGGACCCGTCCATTTCCATGGCGACCGTCTACCGGACGCTCAACATGCTGGATGAGATGGAACTGGTCGACCGCCGTGAATTCCGCCAGAACTTCGCCCGCTTCGAAGTCAATGCCGAACACCATCACCACCTGGTTGATCTGGATACTGGCGCGGTCATCGAATTCCAGAATGAAAAACTGGAACAGCTTAAAGAAGAAATCGCCCGCGAACTGGGATATGAGCTGGTCGACCACACGCTTGAGCTGTACGGCAAAAAACTCAAAACCAATCCGTCAAAGAACTAAAGACATAATCAGTGTCAGGTTGTGCTGGCACACATCCGTCAAAATCGACATGGGTTAAACCAGCGTCGCCTTATCAAAATCCTCAGCCGAAAAGGCCTTACGGATTAGCTTGTGCGTATTGCCCTGAACCATCACTTCGGCAAGGCGGTTGCGCGCATTGTACTGGCTGCTCATCGCAAAGCCGTAGGCACCGGCATAGCCGATTTCAAGCACGTCGCCGCGCTGGATATCGTCGGGCAGCATGCGGTCGCGTGCGAATACATCGCTGCTCTCGCAGACCGGGCCAGCAATAACGCAGGGCATGTCTTTGGCCGATGAAACACGTGCCAGTTTGATTGGATGGTATGCCTGATACAGGGCAGGGCGGATCAGATCGTTCATGCCCGCATCGACCATGACGAAATTGTAGCCGCCTGATTTTTTAACGAACAAAACCTTGGTGACCAGCGTGCCAGCCTCCGCCGCGACATAACGGCCCGGTTCCAGTTGGATACGCACGCCCTTGGCCTGCAAATCCTTGGTCATCTCGGCAATCACCGGCGCAAAGTCTTTCGGGCGGGCATAGGCATCACCCTTGTACGAAACGCCAAAACCGCCGCCCAGATCAAGACGGTCAAGACCGGGATTGTCTTGCGCTTTGAAAATATCAACCAGCGCCTGGTACCCAAGGCGCAGTTCTTCGACGTCATGGATCTGGCTGCCGATATGCGCGGACAGGCCGACCCATTTCAGTTCAGGGCGCGACGCAATGATGCGCTTGGCCTCATCCAGGTCTTCAACCAGAATACCGAACTTATCCGACCGGCGGCCCGTCGCAATATTGCTGTGTGTTGTCGCGGTGACTTCCGGGTTTACGCGCAGGCAGATCGTGGCGACCTTACCCAGCGATTTGGCGATGTCGGCGACCACGGTCAGCTCAGGGATGGATTCAATGTTCAACTGGCCGATGTTGTTTTCCAGCGCGAAGATGATATCGGCATCCGACTTGGCGGCGCCATTCATCAGCATCAGTTCCGGCTTCATGCCGCCGGCCATGGCGCGCTTCATCTCGCCTGCGGACACAAGGCACGCGCCGATGCCGGCATTGGCCGCGATGCCGGTGACGGCCGGGTTGTCATTGGCCTTGATGGCATAGTGCAGGGACACGGTCTGGCCCTTGAAGGCGTCGGCAAGTTCGGCGACGCGCGTGCGGATCATGTCCGCGTCGTACACGTAAAACGGGGTGGGGTATTCGTGGGCGAGAGCGGCTTTATCCATGGCGGTCTTTATAGCGTATTTCCCGTATCTGGCAAATAATGCCCACGAACCGCGCAAGTCCGCGAAAATCCCTAAAATTTTATCATTTTTGTTCTGTGCAGCATGACGCAGTGCACGAATAATGATGCAATTTGTTGTATAATATTAGGAACAACAAAACAAAGGTCACACCATGCCACTGACACCTGCAGAAATTGCCGGGCTGCCTGAATACCGCGCCTTGCTGGAGCGCCGCCGCCGCGCCGGGATACCTTTGACCTTATTGGTGACATCTGCCTATTTCATTTTCATCCTGCTGGTCGCGTATAAACCGCATGTGATGGGACACCTTTTGGGCACTTCGGTTACCGTGGGCATTGTCTACGGCCTTGCGCTGATCGTGATGACAATGGCTGTGACCGCCTGGTATGTGCGCTTTAGCAACAACCATCTCGAACCGCTTCTTAAAATCATTCGTGAAAAGACAGGTGCGTAATGGGTGAGATTTTATCCAACATCAACGGCACCGCCGTCCTTGTGTTCTTCCTGTTTGTGGGGGCCAGTCTTGGCATCACCTTCTGGGCCTCGCGCCGCATTCACAGCCGCGCTGATTTCTATTCCGCCGGCGGCCAGATCACGGGCCTGCAAAATGGCCTGGCGATTTCCGGCGACTACATGTCGGCGGCGTCTTTCCTGGGCATTTCCGCGCTTGTCTATACATCCGGCTTTGACGGGCTTTTATATTCCATCGGCTTCCTCGTCGGCTGGCCCATCATCCTGCTGCTGATTGCGGAACCGTTACGAAACTTAGGCAAATACAATTTCTCGGATGTCGCATCCTATCGTTTCCAGCAAACCCCCATTCGCATTTTGGCGGCGCTGGGCTCGCTGACAACGGTCTGCCTTTACCTGATCGCCCAGATGGTGGGCGCGGGCAAACTGATCGAGGTCATGTTCCATCTGCCGTATGAATCCGCCGTCATCATCGTCGGCGCATTGATGATTGCCTATGTCACCTTTGGCGGCATGCTGGCCACCACATGGGTACAATTGATCAAGGCGATCCTGCTTCTGGGCGGGGCCAGCGTGGTCGCATTCCTGGTGCTGATGCATTATCATTTCGACCTGACCGCGCTGTTTGATGACGCGACGACCAAACACGCCAAGGGCGCTGCGATCATGAGCCCGGGTACGCTCGTGAAAGACCCGATCTCCGCCATCTCACTCGGTCTTGCGCTTATGTTCGGTACGGCGGGCCTGCCGCATATCCTGATGCGCTTCTTCACGGTGAAGGACGCCCGCGAAGCCCGCCGTTCGGTGGTCTTTGCCACTGGTTTCATCGGGTATTTCTATGTCCTGACCTTCATCATCGGTTTCGGTGCCATCGTGTTCCTGACCGGCGACAGCACCTATGTAGGCGCTGACGGCAAGCTGATCGGCGGCGACAACATGGCGGCGGTGCAACTGGCGCATGCGGTCGGCGGTGACGTGCTGCTTGGCTTCATCTCGGCTGTCGCCTTTGCCACCATCCTTGCGGTGGTGGCCGGGCTCACGCTGGCGGGGGCCTCGGCCATTTCGCATGACCTCTATGCCCGCGTTTTTAAAAAGGGCAAGGCGGACGAGAAACAGGAACTGCGCGTTTCCAAAATCGCATCCGTGATGCTGGGCGCTGTGGCCATCCTGCTGGGTATTGCGTTCGAACAGCAGAACGTCGCCTTCATGGTCGGCCTTGCCTTCGCCATCGCGGCCAGCGCCAACTTCCCCATCATCCTGCTGTCCATGTACTGGCGCGGCATGACCACGCGCGGGGCGGTGGTCGGCGGGTCCATGGGGCTCGGGACGGCTGTGATCCTGATGATCCTGGGCAAAACCGTGTGGGTGACCGTTCTGGGCTTTGCCCAGCCGGTATTCCCTTACGAATACCCGGCGCTTTTCTCGATGACGGCGGCTTTCCTTGGAATCTGGCTGTTCTCGGTGACGGACAGGTCTGAACGCGGCGTTATGGACCGGGCGGCCTTTGACGCCCAGTATATCCGCGCCCAGACCGGCATCGGCATCGAAAAAGGGTCTTCGCACTAATAACAAGGCTTGGTTTCCGGCGGCGTTTTCGCTATTCAAAGGGGCCATGAATGCCCCGCAAATCGCACGCCGCCGGACCTTTGCCATCATCGCTCACCCCGATGCCGGTAAAACCACGCTGACTGAAAAACTGCTGCTGTTCGGGGGTGCCATCACGCTGGCCGGACAGGTCAAGGCCAAGGGCGACGCCCGCCGCGCCAAATCCGACTGGATGAAGGTTGAACAGGAACGCGGGATCTCCGTCGTGTCCTCGGTCATGACATTCGAATACGAAGACTGCATCTTCAACCTGCTCGATACGCCGGGACACGAAGACTTCTCCGAAGATACGTACCGCACGCTCACCGCCGTCGACAGCGCCATCATGGTGCTGGACGCCGCCAAGGGTATTGAAAGCCAGACGCTCAAACTGTTTGAAGTCTGCCGCATGCGCGACATTCCCATCATCACCTTCGTCAACAAGATGGACCGCGACGGCCTCGACCCGTTCGACCTGATCGACGAAGTTGAAAAGAAACTGGCAATGGACGTGACCCCGGCCACATGGCCCATCGGCGGTGGCCGTGATTTCAAGGGCGCATACGATCTGGCCCATGACCGCCTTGCGCTGTTTGAACGCGGCGGCAAAGACACGGGCGAGGTCATGCAGGGCGTGAACGACCCCAAAATCGATACCCTGATACCGCAGCATCTGGCCGACACCATGCGCGAACAGATCGAAATGGTGCGGGGCGCATGTAAACCCTTTGACCGCCAGTCATATCTGGAAGGTCACATGACCCCGATGTTCTTTGGTTCTGCCGTCAATAATTTCGGCGTGCGTGAACTGCTCAACGGTGTAAAGGCGCTGGCACCCACGCCGCGCGCCCAGCCGACCAAAAACCGCAAGGTCGAACCGACCGAAAAAGATGTCAGCGCCTTCGTCTTTAAAATTCAGGCCAACATGGACCCCAAACACCGCGACCGTATCGCGTTCGCGCGTCTGGCGTCCGGCACGTTCAAAAAGGGCATGAAGCTCAAACATGTGCGCTCAGGCAAAATGCTGACCATGCACACGCCGCTGATGTTCTTCGCCAACGAACGCGAAACCGCGGTGGAGGCATTCCCGGGTGACATCATTGGCCTGCCCAACCACGGTGGCCTGCGCATCGGGGATGCGCTGACGGAAGGTGAAGATCTGGTCTTCACCGGCATTCCATCCTTCGCGCCGGAACTGCTGCAACGTGTGCGCTCCGAAGACCCGATGAAGGCCAAGCATCTCGAATCCGCGCTGATCCAGCTTGCGGAAGAGGGGGTGGCGCGCGTCTTCAAACCTAACATGGATTCCGGCTGGATCGTCGGCGTCGTCGGCGCGCTTCAATTCGAAATCCTGGCGGACCGCATCCGCACCGAATACAACATCCCGGTCAAGTTCGAGGAAGCCCCGCTGCACACCGCGCGCTGGGTATCGTCGGACGATCCGAAGAAGCTCAAGGAATTTCTGGATAAAAACCAGTCCGCACTCGGCAACGATCATGACGGCGATCCGGTCTTCCTGGCCCGCAACGCGTGGCACCTCAATGACACGACCGACAAATATCCCGACATCAAGTTTACGGCGGTGAAATAGTCATGAAAATCGTCCTGATATTCTTTGTCATCGTCTTCGGCCTGATTTTTCTGGTGTTTGCGCTGGTCGCGGGCGTGCTGACCCGCCTGTTCGGCAAACGCCGCTCGCCGCAGGATATCGCGACCATCCAGAGCCTCGCCACGCTAAGCCCGGAAGAGCGCACCGTGCTTGCCCACAGCATCCAGCGCAATGACCCAGTCATCGGCGTTTTGTCGGATCAGCAAAGCCTCGACAGCCTGATCGCCAAGGGCATCATCATTCAGTCCGAAGACGCAAGCGGCGTCATCGACTATCGCATCGCCGCCGGCCCGTGGGCTGTGCTGAGCCGCGCGCGGGGCCTGTAATGCGGGCGTGGCTTTCGGCCAACCGGCTTAAATTCTTTTCATTCTGTGCCGTGGCGGGTGACTTCTTCACCGGCCTTGGCGGTGCCAGCACATTTTTCATCCATGATAGCGGTATCGGCATCCTTCTGATGCTGGGCGGCCTGATGTCGTTATCCGGTCACAGTGTGCTGTTCATCTGGGGTAAGGGCGCGGAAGATAAAAAGCTGACACGGAAATCGGGTGCGCTCGAAGCCAGTTTTATCCGTCCGCTGATGCCATGGCGCTATCCGCTTGATTTCGGTTTTTTCATCTTTTCACTTTCCGGGCTGGTATATGCCGCGTGGGGTATAGGCACCGGCAATATCCCGATGGTGCTGGTCGGCGCTTTACTGTGTATCGCATCGCTTCTGGGGTGGCTTTACCCGCAGGATAAAAAGATTTTTGGACTGCGCGCAGTGCAGGTCACCGCTATCATGTATATCGGTGCCAGCGTGAACACGTTTCTGGCCGGGATTGTGGCCGATAACATCTTCATCATCATATCGGCCAGCATTTATGGGCTTGGAAACGCGGTTCTGTTTACGACCCGCAAAGAACACCAATCCACCTATACCCAAAGCCACTAGGCTTTATGAATGTGAGAGTGTTCCCTGTTTGCCGGTCCATGCAGGCGGCAGATAGCCGCGCGGGTTGCACGGCCAATGCGGTGCGCGTATGCGGGTGGCCGCACAACGCTGCACAGCTTCGCTTTTGAAAGGTGCAAGCGTAATGTCGGCACTGATGCTGACCGGGAATAACTGACCGTCGATGGAGTCTACGCGGTAGACAAGGTCCAGCCCGCGAGATTCGGCGAGGGATTTGAGATCCTGAAACGGTTTGAAATTTTCAATGGTCTTTTGCTGTTCTTCCAGTGTTCGCCCGTGGCTCATGAAAAGTGTATTGAAGGCGACCATGTGAGACATAAGGTTCACCAGGTCGACTGAAATGGTTTTGCGCTCAATGACGGCGTCCAGAACCTGCGGTGCGAACCTGTTAAACTGGCGGCGAAGGCTTGCCTCGGCCATCACCATCAGGCTGTCCTGCGATGACTGCGTGTTGGAATAGTGGCTGAAAAAGCTGCTGATCGTTTGGCCAAATCTCATGAAATGCTCCCGTTATTATTCTTTTATGCCGTAACCGTAGCAAAACACCGATTTAAAGAGCAAAAAATATGGGTTAGATTTCGGCATGGCAGCAAAAAACCCTGTGCAATCCTACTTTCTCTCCGGCATTGGCGGCTCGGGCATGATGCCCTTGGCCCTGATTTTAAAGGGTCTGGGCCATTCCGTGGCCGGTTCCGACCGCAGTCGCGATCAGGGCCGCACGCCCGAAAAATTCGAGAATCTTCAAAAACAGGGCATTAACCTTTTCCCGCAGGACGGCACAGGCGTGAAGGGTATCGATGCGCTGGTTGTCTCAAGCGCTGTCGAAGACACTGTGCCCGATGTAAAGGCCGCGAAGGACGCTGGTATCTCCATCATCAAACGCGCCGATCTTCTGGCGCAGCTGTTCAACGCATGCGAAAGGCGCATTGCCGTCGGCGGCACCTCCGGCAAAACCACCACCACCGGCATGATCGCGTATATTCTGAAAGAGGCAGGCTTGGACCCGACCGTCATGTGCGGCGGTGTCATGAAAAACTACGGCACAACCGCGCTGACCGGTAACGGCGGCATCTTTGTGACCGAGTCCGACGAAAGCGACGGTTCGATCAGCCTGTATAACCCTGATGTCGCCGTGCTCACCAACATCTCCGTCGATCACAAGGAAATGGACGAACTGCGTTCGCTGTTCACCGCCTTTGTCGGCAAGGCGCGTTACCCGGTCATCAACGAAGACAATGCCGAGGCCGCCGCGCTCGCATCCGGTGCCGCCATCACCTATGGCATCACTGCCGGGCAATACACCGCGAATGATGTCTTCCATCTGGAAGAGGGCGTGTCAGCCGTCATTACCAACGGCAAGGAAAAGGCTGCCATCTCGCTGGAAGTGCTTGGCGATCATAATTTATCCAATGCACTGGCCGCCATTGCCGCCTGCGGCGCGTATGGCGTGAAACTGCGCGATGCCTGCAATTATCTGGGACGCTTTGCCGGTATCAAGCGCCGGCTGGAATTCGTGGGGGAAGAGCATGGGATCACCATCATCGACGATTTCGCCCATAACCCGGACAAAATCGCCGCCACCCTGTCGGCCCTGAAGCAATTCGAAGGCCGCCTGCTGATCATCTTCCAGATGCATGGCTATGGCCCCTTAAAGCTGATGTGGAAAGAACTGGCCGAAACCTTCCGCGCCCATACGGACGAAAATGACCGTATTTACATGCCCGACCCCCTGTATCTGGGCGGTACGGTCGACAAATCCATCGGTACGAAAGAGGTCGTCGACGCCATCGGCCCCCGTGCACAATGGTGTGAATCAAGGGCTTACGCCGGAGAAGCCGCGCTTTCCGTGGCCAGACCGGGTGACCGCATCGTCGTTATGGGGGCAAGGGACGATACTTTGTCCGATTTCGCACAAAGCCTGCTGACGGCCTTAAGGGGCGCTGAATAGGGCCGCGACTGCGGCCCCGCGCTTTCGCGCGGGCGGGAGTCGCCGGAGGCGACTGGGCCGGCGAGGCCCACACATTCAAGTTGCAAGCCATTCGCAAGTAGTTTCAAAGACTTGCATATTCCCCCCACAAAGTTATATAAATCGTACTGAATCCGTACGAGTTTATAAAATGATCAAACTTTCGCGCATGAGTGACTATGCCGTTATCGTGCTGGAGGCGTTAAGCCGTCCGGACATCGACGCATTGTCGGCATCGCAGATCGCCGCCGTCGTAAAACTGCCCGAACCCACCGTCGCCAAAGTGCTCAAACAAATGGCCACTGGCGGCCTTGTCACATCACAACGCGGCGTGAACGGTGGCTACACCATTGCCCGCAAGGCCGAAGACATTTCGGTGTTCGATATTGTTTCTGTTATTGAGGGGCGTCTGTCCCTGACTGCCTGTGTTGAAGGCGGCGACGAGCCCTGTGCGCTGGAAGGCGCATGCGCCATGAATGGCCGCTGGAACGTCGTCAACGCTGCCGTGCGCAAGGCGTTCACCGATATCTCTCTCGCCCGGATGATGGAGCGATAAGATGGTCGCAACCTCCGATACCATCAAACAGGTACAGATGATGTCCGGCACATATACCGCCGGCTTCACCACTGATATCGACATGGAACTGGCCCCCATGGGCCTGAACGAAGATATCATCCGCCTGATCTCGAAAAAGAAGGAGGAGCCGCAATGGCTTCTTGACTGGCGTCTCAAGGCATACCGCCACTGGCTGACCATGCCGGAACCGGACTGGGCCAAACTCAAAATTGCACCGATTGATTATCAGGCCGCGCATTACTATGCCGCGCCGAAAAACAAGGTCGCGCCGAAATCACTGGATGAAGTTGATCCAAAACTTCTCGAAACATACGAAAAACTCGGCATTCCGCTGAAAGAACGCGAAATCCTGGCCGGTGTCGCCGTCGATGCCGTTTTTGACTCTGTCTCCGTCGCCACGACCTTCAAGGCCAAGCTGGAAGAAGTCGGCGTTATCTTCTGCCCGATCTCGGAAGCTGTGCGCCGCTGCCCGGATCTTGTCAAAAAATATCTCGGCTCCGTCGTGCCGCAGGCAGACAACAAACACGCCTGCCTGAATTCCGCTGTCTTCACCGATGGCTCGTTCGTCTACATACCGCCGGGCGTGCGCTGCCCCATGGAACTCTCGACCTACTTCCGTATCAACACTGCCAAGACCGGGCAGTTTGAACGCACGCTGATCATCTGCGACAAGGGCGCGTATGTGTCCTACCTCGAAGGGTGCACCGCGCCGATGCGCGATGAAAACCAGATGCACGCCGCCGTTGTCGAACTGGTCGCGCATGAAGATGCCGAAATCAAATACTCCACCGTCCAGAACTGGTATCCCGGCGATGAAAACGGCGTTGGCGGTATCTATAATTTCGTGACCAAGCGCGGCCTGTGCGAAGGCGCACGCTCGCGCATTTCATGGACGCAAGTGGAAACCGGGTCTGCCATCACGTGGAAATACCCGTCCTGCATTCTCAAAGGCGACGGGTCGCAAGGCGAATTTTATTCGGTCGCCGTCACCAACGGCCACCAGCAGGCCGATACCGGCACCAAGATGATCCATCTGGGCAAGAACACGAAATCCCGCATCATCGCCAAGACCATCAGCGCCGGTAAATCAGATTCCACCTATCGCGGCATGGTCAAAATCATGCCCAAGGCCAGTGGCGCGCGTAATTTTACGCAGTGCGACAGCCTGCTGATCGGTGACCAGTGCGGCGCGCATACCGTGCCGTATATCGAAAGCCGCAATGCCTCAGCCGCGCTGGAGCATGAGGCAACGACATCCAAGATTAACGAGGACCAGCTGTTCTATTGCCAGCAGCGTGGCCTGAATGAAGAAGAGGCGGTCGCATTGATCGTCAACGGGTTCTGCCGCGAAGTGCTGCAGCATCTGCCCATGGAATTTGCCGTCGAAGCACAGAAACTCGTCGGCATCTCGCTTGAAGGAAGCGTCGGTTAACTAAAAAGAGAAGTGTGTGAGTCATTAAGAATGGAAAATGTGTATACGGTACTGGGTCTGATTGGTGCGCTGTGCTGCGTGGGTATGTTCTGGGCAATTGAACAGGGCAAGATTGATGGCAGTTCACGCATGTACTACGTGGTGAACGGCATTGGCGGTTTTCTGATTTTGATTTCCGCCCTGTATGAATTTGACGGCGGTGATTCCGGTACGATCGTAACCGAAGCCGCCTGGGTTGTTGTAAGTGTCATGGGCATGGTGAAAACATTCCGTGCCAAAAAGGGGAGCTAATATGAGCAAATTTTTAAATAGCATCGTTTCAAGCGAGCGCATCGTCGACCTGATGGTCTTCGCTGCCATCGCCATTTTCCTGATCCAGGTTCTTTCCATGATCCCGAACCTGATCAACGTGTTTCCGTCCCGTCCGGGTACGGCGGTTCTCGGTGCGATCATGACCACGCTGTCCGCGCTGATCCAGCCATGCCTGCTTCTGGGTGTTGCACGGGTCATCACGCTGATGCAGAACCGGGCCAAGAATGCTTGAGATCAAAAACCTGCACGCCGCCATTGACGGCAAGGACATCCTGAAAGGCATCGACCTTGTCGTGCCCAAGGGCCAGGTCCATGCCATCATGGGCCCCAACGGATCCGGCAAATCCACATTGTCTTACGTGCTGGCGGGGCGTGAGGAATATGAAATCACCGACGGCACCATCACGCTGAACGATAAAGACTTCACCGCAATGGCACCGGAAGAACGCGCCGCCGCGGGCATGTTTCTCGCCTTCCAGTACCCCATCGAAATCCCGGGCGTGCAGACCACGACCTTCCTGAAAACCTCCGTCAACGCGATCCGTAAACAAAACGGCCAGCCGGAAATGGACGCGCTGACATTCCTGAAAACGCTGAAAGCCAAGGCTGAAAAGCTCGGCGTGTCGGATGAAATGCTCAAACGCCCACTGAATGTTGGTTTTTCGGGCGGTGAGAAAAAGCGCATGGAAATCCTCCAGATGGCCATGCTCGAACCGTCTTTCGCCGTACTTGATGAAACCGATTCCGGCCTCGACATCGATGCCCTGAAAATTGTCTCGGAAGGTGTCAACGCGCTGCGCGGCCCTGATCGTTCTTTCCTGGTCATTACCCATTACCAGCGTCTGCTGGATTACATCGTGCCTGATGTCGTGCACGTGCTGGCCGGTGGCCGTATCATCAAGACCGGTGGTCCTGAACTTGCCAAGGAACTGGAATCCACCGGCTACGCCGATGTGATCGAAGCCGCATGATGACCCTGCCAACCCGCTACCGTCCTGAAAGTGCCCACGGGTTTTTGCAAAACCCGACGGATGGCGCGCAGTGGCGGAGTGAGGCGTTGGCGCAATTAAAGGCGCGCGGCATCCCGTCGCCGAAACTCGAACGCTGGCGCTATACCAATCTCGCCGGGTTTGAAAAGGCGAATGCGGTTCCCGCACAAAAGCCAGAACTGTCTTTCAATCCCATTACCCTGCCGTGGATGGTCCAGAATTCGCGCAAACTGGTCTTCGCGAACGGCTATCTGGTATTCGGTGACGCCCGCCTGACACTGGGCGGACATTTGCTGGAGGTACCGTATGACGCGGACCCGATGGAAAAATTCAACGACGGCATGCTCTGGGCGCTGAACACCGCCTTTATGCAGGACGGCCCGTATCTGAACCTGCATGAAGATGCGACCATTGAAATCATCCATGTCGGCCTCGGCCACGACCACCCGCAACTGGCAAGCCCGCGCACGGTTATCGAAATCGCCGCCGGCCTAAACGCCACCATCATCGAACAATACATCGCCGATGGCGCGGGTGTCGTGCACACCAACGCCGCGCTGGAGATTGAAGTCGCCGCTAACGCCAATCTGAAACATATCCGCATTCAGGATGAAGGTTATACCCGCACCATCCTGTCCAGCACCCACGCCCGCATCGCCAGGGGTGCCACATACGAGCACAGCTTCCTGAACATAGGCGGCGCACTCAGCCGCCAGGAATTCTGGATGGAACTGCTGGAAGAGGGCGCCCACGCCGCCGTCAAAGGCGCACAACTGGTCACTGGCCGCCAGCACATGGACACAACCGTGCTGATCGAGCACGCCGCCGCCAATTGCACATCCAACCAGACCATCCGCAACGTACTGGCCGGTGACGCCGTTGGGGTGTTTCAGGGCAAGATCCACGTCCATAAAATCGCGCAGAAAACCGACGGCTACCAATTGTGCAACACGGTCATGCTGTCCGACCGCGCCAGCATGAACACCAAGCCTGAGCTTGAGATTTACGCCGACGACGTCAAATGCAGCCACGGCAACACTGTCGGTGCGCTGGACGATGCGCCGCTATTCTACTTACGCTCGCGCGGTATCCCCGAGGCTGAAGCCCGCCGCATGATGCTGACTGCCTTTATCGGCGATCTGTTTGACGCCCTGGATGACAACATCAAGGACGCCCTGAACAAACGCGTGGCGCAGTGGTTGGACCATGGCATTGTTTAACCGCCGCGCCGACTTCCCGGCACTGGCCGGCAACCAGATCGCCTTTCTGGACTCCGCCGCCAGCGCACAGAAGCCGCGCGCCGTCGTCGACGCCATGCTGACCGTGATGGAAGGGCATTACGCCAATATCCACCGCGGCCTGTATAAATTTTCCAACGAAACCACGGCAGCGTTCGAAGCCGCCCGCGGCAAAATCGCAAAATTCATTGGCGCACCGGTCGATGAAGTCGTTTTCACCCACAATTCCACTGAAAGCATCAATCTGGTCGCCCAGTCATGGGGCCGCGCCAATCTCAAGCCCGGCGATGAAGTCCTGCTGACGGAGATGGAGCACCACGCCAACCTCGTGCCGTGGCACTTGCTGCGCGACCAGATCGGCATCGTCATCAAATACATTCCGGTTCTGGACGGCGCGCTTGACCTGTCGAACATTCCGTTGAGCGAGAATACAAAGATCGTCAGCTTCACGCATATTTCCAACGCGCTCGGCACCATCAACCCGGCCAAAGATATTATCGGCCGTGTGCGCGCCTATAACCCGGATATCAAAATCCTGGTCGACGGCTCGCAATCCGCAGTACACATGAAAATCGATGTCCGTGATCTCGGCGCTGATTTCTTCGTCTTCACCGGGCACAAGCTCTATGGCCCGACGGGTGTTGGTGTGCTTTGGGGTAAGCGCGATATTCTCAACGCTATGCCCCCGTATCAGGGCGGCGGCGATATGATCGAAACCGTCTCGCTGGATCACGTCACATATAAATCCGCGCCCGCCCGTTTCGAAGCCGGTACGCCTGCCATCGTCGAAGTCATCGGCCTTGGTGCCGCCGTCGATTACGTGACCTCGCTTGGCTGGGATGCCATTGCCGCGCATGAAAAGGCATTGTCCGACACGCTGTACAAGCGCCTGAGCGCGCGCGGCGATCTTAAAATTCACAGCCCCGCGCAAAACCGCGCCGGTATCGTGTCGTTCACATGCCACAAGGCCGATATGGCCGATCTCGCCATGATCCTCGACCAGTGCAATGTCGCCGTGCGTGTCGGCCACCATTGCTGCCAGCCGCTGATGGGTAAACTGGGCGTCACCGGTACGGTACGCGCATCGCTTGCCTTGTACTCGACCCCGGACGATATAAATGCTTTGGAGGCCGGTTTGGATAAAGCCGTGAAGATGCTGTCATGACCCTGAGAGAACCGATCGCTAACGAAGAAATGATCCGCAATGCGCTGGGCGACGAATACGACCCGCTGTCCGAACCGCCGCGCACAGAACGGCCCGACCATCCGCTCTGGCCCCAGATCCGTGCCGCGCTGTGCGAAGTCTATGACCCGGAAATTCCGGTCAATATCTACGAACTGGGCCTGTTCTATAAAATCACCGTCACCGATGCCGACGGTGTATCCGACGTCTATTTTGAAATGACCCTGACATCCCCCAACTGCCCGGTGGCGCAGGAAATGCCGGGCATGGTCCAGGGCGCAATCATGCCTATATCAGGGGTAGGGGAAGTGAAGGTCGATATCAGCTTTGACCCGACCTGGGACAAATCCTTCATGGCCGAAACCGCCAAACTGCAACTGAATATGTTTTGATGGTATAATGACCCTATGAAACCGCTTTTGTCCGTATCTGAAGACGCCGCCGCCTTTCTGGCACCCAAGCTGGAAGGTTTTGCGGGCGTGCGCGTATCGGTCAACAAAAAGGGCTGCGCGGGCGGCGAGTATGAATTCAGGCCCGTGACATCCGCCGATGTCACGCCGGATCTTGATGTATCGGAATCGCACGGCATTAAAATATACTTCCCGAAAACCATGCTGCTCTCGCTGATCGGGTCCGAGCTTGTCCTGCATCGTGACCAGTTCAACACGCGCCTCGATTTTAAGAATCCGAATGAAGTCTCGCGCTGCGGCTGCGGAGAAAGCGTGCAGCTTCCGGGATAATAAAAAAGGCCCCGAAACGGGGCCTTTATTTTATCGGTCAAATGTTACGGGCGCATCGCGCCGAACAGCGAGCCTGAGCTTTGCAGCTGGCGCGGGTCATGTTCCGGCGCAACCTTGCGGCCCGCAGCCTCGACAACGCGCACTTGTTCAACAAGCGTCATTTCAGGCGCGCCCTTGAACAGGTCGGCATGAATTTCACGCAATGATTTGTAGCCGGAGTCTTTTTTCTCAGTCGTCGTCATATCGATAGCCTCTATGTTCTGTTCTTTTTTTATTTTCAGCTCTGAAAGAAAACGGCCCATACAGGGCCGTTCTTTTTAGCATTTAAAGAATGCTTATTTCATGCCCGGCGTAGGCGCGGCATTGCGGCGCACTTGCATGACCGGCGCTTCGAGCTGCTGAATTCTCAGAATAGAGTTCTGATTTGCAATCGTGCGTTTTGCAGCTTCTGCTTCGAAGCCTTGGTCAGTGTAGGTGGTGCTAAAATTCGATCCCATTTTAAGTCGCTGATCTTAAGTGCAGCGCTCCCTCAGAATTAATTGCCGTAGTTACACACTCTTATTCAATGCCTTGGGATTTCATATCCTCTTGGTAGGCTTTATACAAACTAAGGTAGCCCATGGCCTCGTACTCGTCAACTATTTCCGATAATCCATTAACCTTCGAAAGCTCGTAAACCACGCAGGTTTGGGCAAAAAGGGCGTCTTTGTCCTTCTGGACGAAGGTTTTGACGTACTGATCCTGCGGTATATTGGCGGATTTTGGCCGTTCCAGACCCTCCATAGTCTCCTGCTGGGCCTGGCGCAGGGCACCGGCAAGATGGATGACCGCGCGCATGCCCGGCATCGGCAGGCCTGCGGGGGCTGCAATATAAACCGTTGATTCTGCTGGATTATAGGCAATCTCGGCCTTGTTACGCAAAACATGCATTTTGATGCCGTTTTCGGCCGCAAAGTTCAAAAGTTTCGCGCCGGTCGCAGATTTGGACAAAAGTTGCGTGGCGGCGTCCAAAATTGCCGATTCATTATCGTGGATAAGTGTGCCACTGGCCGCGCCAGCCCCAAACTTTAATCCCTTGTTAAGTTTTGAGAGAATATCCATGGCTTATCGCATTCCTGTATTGGCGTTTGTACCGCCCGATTCCGCCATCAGCATGGCATGGTTGGTGACTTCGATCTGCCCATCAGCCTGAACCGTCAGCGTGGCCTTCAGCAACACGCCCGCGAAATACAGATCAGCCTGGATCATAAATGAATCGTCGCTGCGGTTATACGCGACGCCGATATCCGTGTGGGCGCGCCGGATCTGGATCTGCTGGTCCAGCGACAGGGAATCCATGAACGGCATCTCGTCCGGATTGCGGATAAGATAGATATCGCCTTCTTCCGTGGTGACGTGGCGGAAGAAGAAATCAACGTATTCCACGATGTTTCGTTCATTCAGGTGCAAGGCACCGCGCGCGGCGATCTTCTGCAACGGGTCTGGCGAACCGTCCAGCAGATAAAATGTCGACCCATCCGACAGGAAGTCGAGCGTGAAGGAAGGCAGGGTCGCATAATTGGTCAGGCGCACCATCATGAAGCCCTGGTAAAAGGGCAGGGGTGCCGCCGTGGCTTCCGACGTACCCACGGAAAACAGCACACCATCCTGCGTGTTGGATACACGCTGGATGATCTTGGCGGTCTCAGTGCGGTCGAGTTTTTGCCAGTTCATCAAAGGGCCCTAAAATCTGATGGGAATCAGACGCCCCAAGATACCATGACTAAGGGCGCTCAGGCTACCAGTTCAGGCGGTTCAGATATGGCTTTTAGGGCCGGAATCAACACATCCTGCGGCTTTTCAGCGCGCAATGAATCGACTGTCAGCAATTGCCGCCACCG
This sequence comes from Micavibrio sp. UBA6145, assembly GCA_002423205.1. GTDB lineage: Bacteria > Pseudomonadota > Alphaproteobacteria > Micavibrionales > UBA1664 > UBA6145. The sequence goes on from DIUZ01000002.1 coordinate 321,415, forward strand.
CCGCGCCCCGCGCCTGCCGTTGGGCAACCCCACCATATGACGGGTAATGGCATTCAGCGGCGCGCCGTACCGGGCCTTCTGGTCTGCCGCATAGGCGATCATGGCGTCGACAATCTCAGGCAAACCCCTGGGCGGCGTGCCGCTTAAGGTGGTTTCCAGGTCCTGCAATATACCCGGGTTCTGATACGCGGCCCGGCCCAGCATGACCCCGTCGAAATTGGCGAGATGCGCCACCGTGTCGTCGACGGTGGCAATGCCCCCGTTCAGGATGATCGAAAGGCCGAATTGTTTTTTGGCCTCATGCGCCAGATCGTAATCCAGCGGCGGCACTTCGCGGTTTTCCTTTGGCGACAGGCCCTTCAGCCATGCCTTGCGCGCATGCACGACGAAAGTGTCGCACCCCGCCGCCGACACTTTCTCAATAAATGAAAACAGCATCGTCTTTGCATCATAATCGTCAATGCCGATGCGGCATTTGACGGTGATGGGAATGTCGACCGCATCCTTCATCGCCTTCACGCAATCCGCGACCAGATCCGGCTCCGCCATCAGGCATGCGCCGAACGCGCCTTTTTGCACGCGCTCCGACGGGCAGCCGCAATTCAGATTGATGGCGTCATACCCGAAACCGGCACCGATTTTGGCGACGGTGGCCAGGTCGTTTGGTTCAGACCCGCCAAGCTGCAAAACAACTGGATGTTCGGATGGATCGAACCGCAAATGACGGTCTTTATCGCCGTGCAGGATCGCATTGGCGGTAACCATTTCGGTATAAAGAACCGCATTCGGCGACAGCAGACGGTGGAAAAACCGGCAATGCCGGTCCGTCCAGTCCATCATGGGTGCCACCGAAATACGTTTCATGCCGGGTGCTTTTTACCGAAGGTCCAAACGCTGGTCAGCAGCGTCAGAAGCGCCGCGACGCCAATGCCGCAGACCATGGGCATCGGCGTGCCGTTATTCAGCGCGCCGGTAATGCCGATCACGATCGACCCGATCACAAGCTGGATCGTATTCATGAGCGACGCCGCAGACCCGGCCTTGTCGCCATGATCTTCAAGCGACAGAACCGTGATGTTGGGCATCAGAATGCCGACAAACGAAAAGCCGATGAACAGCAATACGCTCATCATCCAGAATGAATCCACGCCAAGAACAAACAATGTCGCAAGCGCCGCCATGACGACTGCAAAACCGGTGGCCGACGGGATAATCAACGCACGCATGCCGTATTTTTCCGACAGCCAGCCATTAAGCTGCGCAGCCGCAAAAAACGCAGCCGCATTGACCGAAAACGCCAGCGAATACTGTAACTCATTCAGTCCGTAATGCTGGCTCAGGATGAACGACGAATTGCCCAGATAGATGAAAAACCCGGTGATCGCGAACGCACCGATAAATGTCATGCCCATGAACTCGCGGTCGGCAAACAATGCCTTGTAAGCCACCTTCATGGCACCGACATCGGACTTGATCCGCTTTTCCGGCGGCCATGTTTCGCGGACGAAAAACGCCAGCAGCACGAGACCCATGCCGCCCAGAAGAGTCAGCACCCAGAAGGTCGACCGCCAGCCATATTCTTCCACCAGCAACGAACCGCCGAGTGGCGCGAGCAGGGGGCTGACGCTGAACACCAGCATCAACAGGGACATCATCTTCACTTCTTCCGTGCCGCTATACATGTCGCGGACAATCGCGCGCGGAATGATAATGCCGGCGGCACCGCCCACGCCCTGGAAGAACCGCATGATGATCAGCGTATTGATATCGGTGGCCATTGCGCAGCCGATGGTGGCGGCGATGAACAGGCCGATGCCCGCATAAAGCGGTGGCTTGCGGCCATACATGTCAGACAGCGTGCCGAACACGATCTGCATCAGCCCGAAGGCCACGAAATAGGACGTAAGGCTTAAGATCACCACGTTGTTGGATTCGGCCCCCAGATCCGTGCCGATACTGGGCAGGGCGGGCAGGTACATGTCGACGCCGAACGGTCCGACGGCGGTAATCAGGCCAAGGATGACGGCATTACGAAAGTAGTTGCGCGTGTGCATGTGGCTTATAAACTCTCAAGTCAAATGTTCAGACGCCCCGGTTTTAACCTTTTCGCACTCGTCCTGTCACTCGTTTTGACCACTTCCGTGTTTGCGGAAGACACGGCCAAAGCGGTTACGGCTGTTTCCCCCGATGTCGGTGTGGTTACGGGGCTAAAAGTCCCCCGTTATGTGTCTTTGCGTTCCGACACGGTTTATGTCCGCGCGGGGCCGGGCATGCGCTACCCCGTGAAATGGATATATGAGCGCCGCCTGTACCCGTTGCAGGTGATTCAGGAATTTGACACATGGCGCAAGATCAAGGATATCGACGGTGAAGAAGGCTGGGTCCACCAGTCGCTGCTCTCCGGCCAGCGCCATGTCGTGGTGATTGGTCCACAGGTAATAACTTTGTACAAAAAGCCGGATTCTCAAAGCCGTCCCGTCGCTCAGGTAGAGGCGGGGGTGGTTGCAAAACTCAACGAATGCGCAGACAATTGGTGCCAGGTGTCCGCAAGCGGTTACGACGGATGGTTGTTGAAGTCTTCGTTGTGGGGCGTTTACGAACACGAGGAATCGGAGTAATCCTGATTCCACCAAGTCGCTTAAGTGAATCGAATCATCCTTCCGAATCAGTAACTTCCCTCCAGCTCCCAAGTATTCCCAATGATCTCCCGCGCTCTGCCGTCTTATCTTGATATCGCCCAGTCGTTCTACGGCCAGGCCTGCGATCTGTGCCAGGAAGGCCCGTCGGTCAACCTGCTGCGCCTGATCAACCTCTGGGGCGGCGCGCTGGCTGAATGCCTGCTGGATTACGAAGAACCCGACCAGGCGGCTGAAGACTGCCTTGCCGAAATCGGCATCACTATTTCTGCGGATGACTGGATGGCGCCAAGCTTGCGCTCCGCTTCCGCCTGCGAACAGGACATTGAATTTGGCCGCACCCTCTCGCGCCTGTATCTGGGCGATGGCCTTGAATGGTCCCTGAATGCCCGCAACGCGCTGACCGAAGTTGGCCGCGGTATCCGCAACCTTGCCGGTGCTGACGAAGCCTGCGACGCGCTGATGGCTGAAAGCTTACGCACTGCCGTTCGTTACGAACTCACCGCGCACAGCATCTGCGACCGCGCCATTGATGTTAAAATCGCGGGGCAACGCTGGACGATTGCTGACTGCATTCTTGGCCTATCGGCGCTTGCCGGTTCGCACCAGGCGCGTCTGATGTACGACGCTGGCGTATCCAATGCCGCTTCGCTTGAAAAGGCGCTGGACGATCTGATGCGCGTCATGATGGAAGAGGCCGTGCGCCATGGCGTGCCCGAAGACGTAACGCTGCTGCATGGCATTCCCGCCAACGACATGCCCATGTCCATCCACGCCGACCTGATCCGTTCGATTGAGCCGCTGGCCCTGACCGTGCTCGAAGACAACCATATCCTCGACCGCACCAACCAGGCGATTGCACTGGCCAAGGCTGCCGGCCGTATGGTCGCTGTCGCCGCCGCCGGCGAATCCCCGGATATCGAACATGTCGTGGCCCGTCCGCTGGCTTTGTGCGCGATGATGGGTGCCTTCCGTCAGGCTGTATAACCACTAAAAAACTTAACAATCTAACCCTCTGGAAACAGGGGGTTTTTTGTTATGCGCAGCAAATGTTAATACAAACGCAACGGATATTTCATAATCCGTTAATTCTTCGATCCTATTCTGAATCTTATCGGTAACGTCAGCAGGGGCTCCCTCTTAATGAGATATTTCAGTTCACGTCTTTCCTTCCTTCTATCGGCTTTCATCAACGCTTTTCTGGGATCAATCTTTGAAATGAAGGCCGTGCCTGTTCCCGTGCGCGCCACGTGGAAACCCCGCGGTTATGGCCGCCCGGTTTCGGAAATCCTGTACGCGCGCAGGCGCTGATTTCAGGTACCAGTTCCTTCATAAAACCCCCACCGTAAAAGGCGGGGGTTTTGTGTTTTAAATCACTTGTTTGCCCCTATTTAGGTCTTTATAAACGGACCCATCATAGGAGAGCCATTATATGACGCTTGTCGCGCCAAAAGATGCCGGTTTCGTTGCGAAACCATCTTACACCAAGGAAGAGTTGATCGCCTGCGGGGAAGGCAAATTGTTCGGCCCCGGCAACGCCAAACTTCCGGTCCCCCCGATGCTGATGTTCGACCGTATTACAGACGTAAGTCTGGAAGGTGGCGCGCATGGCAAGGGCTACATCAAAGCAGCTCTCGACGTGAATCCTGATCTGTGGTTTTTCAAATGCCATTTCATCGGGGATCCCGTTATGCCGGGCTGCCTCGGCCTCGACGCCATTTGGCAATTATTGGGTTTCTATCTGGGATGGACGGGCGCTGCCGGTTCGGGTCGCGCGCTGGGCCTTGGCGAATTGAAATTCACGGGTCAGGTCTTGCCTGAAACCAAGCTTGTGGAATATCAGGTCGACATCAAACGCCTGATCAACCGCCGGCTGGTGCTGGGTATCGGTGACGGCAAAGTCATCGCTGACGGCCAGACCATCTACGAAGCCACCGACTTGCGCGTCGGCCTGTTCGACAACACCGGTTCCTAAGAGGACGCCATGACCAATTTCCAGTTTCCGCAATTCAAATCCAACATCAGCCCGGACGTGCAAAAGCACCTGCGCCGCGTGGTCATCACCGGCCTCGGCATCGTGTCGTGCATTGGTGTTGGCCAGGCCGCCGTGCTGGAAAGCCTGCAGGAAGGTAAATCGGGCATTTCATTCGCGCAGGAATATGCCGAACTGAATTTCCGCAGCCATGTGCACGGCAAACCGGTCATTGATCTCGATGCGCTGGTCGACCGTCGCGTCAAACGCTTCATGGGTGACGGCGCTGCATACAATTACGTCGCCATGGTTGAAGCCATTGCCGATGCCGGTCTTGAGAAAGACCGCATTTCCAACGACCGCACGGGCCTGATCATGGGCTCCGGTGGTCCGTCCACCGTCAATCTGCTGGCCGCGCATGACGCTACGCGCGAAGGCAAGGGGCCTAAGAAAATGGGCCCGCTGATGGTGCCGCGTACCATGTCATCCACCAACTCGGCCACGCTGGCCACGCCGTTTGAAATCCGCGGCTACAACTATTCCATTTCCTCTGCTTGCTCGACCTCCGCGCATTGCATCGGCAACGCCGTTGAAATGATCCAGATGGGCAAACAGGACATCGTCTTTGCCGGTGGCGGTGAAGAAGTGCACTGGTCCATGACCTGCATGTTCGATGCCATGGGCGCACTCAGCTCCAAATACAATGACAATCCGACCAAGGCTTCACGCGCGTATGATGCCAACCGCGATGGTTTCGTCATTGCCGGGGGCGCTGGCGTTGTCGTTGTTGAATCGCTGGAATCCGCGCTGGCGCGCGGCGCAAAAATCTACGCCGAAGTCACGGGCTACGGCGCAACGTCTGACGGTTACGACATGGTTGCACCCTCGGGTGAGGGCGCTGAGCGTTCCATGAAAATCGCGCTGTCCACCGTGACCGCGCCGGTCACTTACATCAACACCCACGGCACATCGACCCCGGTCGGCGACGTCGCCGAACTCGGCGCGATGAAAAAAGTCTTCGCTGATGCCGGCGTTGAAGTCCCGACCTATTCATCGACCAAGTCGCTGACCGGTCATTCCCTCGGTGCTGCTGGCGTCCAGGAAGCGATCTACAGCCTGATCATGATGAAAAACAACTTCATCGCGGCTTCGGCCAACATCGAAACTCTCGACGCGGCTGCCGAAGGCACGCCGGTCGCCCTGAAACGCATCGACAACGTCAAGCATCAGACGGTCCTGTCCAACAGCTTCGGCTTTGGCGGCACCAACGCAACCTTGGCGCTGCAAACTTTTGAAGGCTAAAGTAATATGAGTGTATCCAATTTAATGAAAGGCAAGCGCGGCCTCATCATGGGCGTGGCCAACGACGCGTCCATCGCGTGGGGCATTGCCAAGTCGCTGCATGACGCGGGTGCCGAACTGGCATTCACGTATATGGGTGACCCCATCCTCAAACGTCTTGAGCCGCTGGCCAAGGACGTAAACTCTGACTTGCTGATCGCCTGCGACGTCTCTGATGAAGATTCAATTGATTCCGCCTTTGCCGAACTTGGCAAAAAATGGGGCCAGATTGATTTTCTCGTGCACTCTGTCGCGTTCTCCGACAAAAACGAATTGAAGGGCCGCTTCCTCGACACGTCTTTGGCGAATTTCACCAAGACGATGCAGGTCAGCTGTTATTCCTATACATCGTGCCTGCGTCGCGCTGTGCCGCTGATGAAAGACGGCGGTTCCGCTATCACACTGACATACTACGGCGCACAAAAAGTCATGCCGTCCTACAACGTCATGGGCGTGGCCAAGGCCGCGCTTGAAGCGTCCGTCAAATATCTGGCGGCCGATCTGGGTCCGCAGAACATCCGCGTCAACGCGCTGTCTGCCGGTCCGATGCGCACGCTGGCCGGCTCCGCCATCGGCGGCGCACGCGCCACGTTCCGCACCGCCATCGACACAAGTCCCCTGAAACGCCCGATGACCCTCGAAGACATCGGCGGCTCGGCCCTGTATCTGCTCTCCAACCTGTCCAGCGGCGTCACCGGCGAAATTCACTACGTCGATGGCGGCTACAACGTCATGGGCATGAAAAAGCCTGAAGTTTCCAGCACAGAAGAATAATCAGTGCCGTGTCACCACGCCCTCGATCATATCGGGGACGTCGGTGAATACGCCGTCCACACCCCATGAAAACAGGGTGCGTGCGCGCATCGGGTCGTTGATGGTGTAGGCCAGAACGCCGCGACCGGTTTCGATATACGCCTCCACCGCTTCGCGGGTAAGGGACTGGTCGCGCCCGTCGATATTGATCGTGGCGACATCCAGATACTCAGCCAGTTCCTGCCAGTTTTTCAGCGGCTCATCGATCAGCATGCCGCGTTTCCATTCTGGTGCCATGTCTTTCGCTGTCTCAAGGCTCACATGCTGGAAGCTTGAAATCAGCAATTTGTCCGGGTCATCCCATATACGGCTCAGAATATCCAGCGCGGCTTCTGCCGTGGCCACTTCACGGCCCGCCGTCGGCTTGATCTCAAGGTTGAGACCCAGATCGTATTTCAAAATGACGTCGATCGCTTCTTCCAGCGTCGGAATTTTCGATGTCGCAAAACCGTCTGAAAACCACGAGCCGGCATCAAGGTCGACCAGATCCTTGTACAGCGTATCCGCCATGTTGCCCGCGCCGTTGGTCGTGCGCTCCAGCGTGTCGTCGTGGAAAATCACCGGCACCATGTCCTTGGTCAGCATCACATCGATCTCAACCCATTTCACGCCCATCTCGGCGGCGGTCTTGATGCTTTCCAGCGTGTTTTCCGGCGCGTATCCGCACGCGCCACGATGGCCGATGATACGGGGGAGAATTAAACCTTTGCTCATACTCTGTCCTCTGGTTGCAGGGGGCAATCCTGCACGCCGGCTTCGATCTGGATCGTGGCGTGCGAGATGTTAAAACGATCATTCAGTTGTTTGCATGTATCCATCAGGAACGCATCGTCCAGCCCGTGGCCAGGACGCACCAGATGTACGGTCAGCGCGTTTTCCGTCGTCCCCATGGCCCATATATGCAGGTCATGCACGCTGGTCACGCCGGGCAGGGACGAAAGAAACGTTTCCACCTGACCCCGGTCGATACCGTGCGGCACCGCATCCATGGCAAGGCCAAGCGACTTGCGCGCCAGATCCCAGCTACTGACCAGAATAACGGCGGCGATGATAAGACTTAAAACCGGGTCGATCCAGTGCATGCCGGTCGCCGCGATCAGCACCGCACCGGCCACAACGCCCAGCGATACGCCGGCATCCGCGGCCATGTGCAGAAACGCGCCGTTGATATTAATGTCATCCTTGCGCCCGCGCAGGAACATCAGCGCCGTGCCAAGGTTGATGACAATGCCGATCGCCGCAACCCAGCCGACAATGCCGGTTTCGACATCCTGCGGATTGATAAAACGCGTGACTGCCTGGTATCCGATCAGGGCAACCGCACCCAGCAGAAGCCCCGCATTGGCGACAGACGCCAGAATCGACGCGCGCAGATACCCGTAAGTATAAGTCCTGGTCGGTGCACGTTTGCGCAGCGCATGCGCCGCCCACGCCATCAGCAGCCCGATGACATCAGAAAAATTATGCGCGGCGTCCGCAATAAGCGCCAGCGAGTTGGACACAAAACCGTAGCCAAGCTCAATCGCCACAAACGCGATATTCAGCAATGCGCCAATGGCAAAGGCCCGGCCAAAATGATCCGGCATATGGTGATGGCCATGGTCGTGACTGCAGCCGTGATGATGGTGATGTCCCATGGCGAAAGGATATAAGGTCCGGGACCAATAAAAAAGCCCCTTGGGAAGGGGCTTTCTTTACGCGGCCAGTTTTGGCTTGTAGGGCGTCAGTTTGATGGGCTTTAAGACGTCCGGATTGGGATCGCCCACGCTTTGAAGGCCGATATCCAGCAGCTCGTTGCGCAGCGACAGGAAATCCACACACTGGCCGGATTGGATCTGGTGAATGGCGTGTCCCATGAGCAGCATGGCCGTCTGTGCCTGTTTGCGGGTCTGGGGTGCCTGTGTGCCCAGCATGTGGCCGGTACGGCCGATGGCGCTCGGGCGCATGGCGCCAAGTTTAAATTCAGCCTTCATATTGCCAGTGCGGCGGTAATCGAAGGAAATCGACATGGCCGGATTGCGGCGCAGGCCCAGATCGCGCATCAGGACCGAGAGCCTGCCGTTTTCATGTTCACGCCATTGTCTGATCCCTTGCGAGATGGTGCCGATCTCTATCGTACCTGTGCGGCTGAATTCATAGCCGGTGCTGATCATGTAATAACTATTGGTTTCTTTAAAAACCTGTTCAAGCGCCGTAATGCTGCTGCCGCCACGGTGAATATATTCACCGTGGTCCGTGTTCTGAAGAAATCGCGCCATATACTCGGTTTTTATGATGCTGGCTGCCAGCGGCATATACGGGGCGTTGCCGCGGCGCATGGACTTGTTGACAACAATCGCATTCCAGAGATTGGTAAGCGCGCCCGGAACGACATTCACGTTAAGCAGCTCTGTCATTTCGCTGTTGGAGAATTTGAAAATCATGCGGTCAGTCTTCCAAAAATGTTTTGTGTGTCGATGGTAACCGATTTGCTTTTTGCCAGCAGGGACGGTGCCGGCGTTTTGAGATCAACCATGCCGTGATCCTTCAGGATCATATGGATCAGGCCAAAATCGACATCTTGGCCGTATGTGATACAACCAATGGCCTCACCAATCATGCGCAAGGTGGCTTCCGCCTGTTTGTCGTTTCTGGGACGATCAAGGCCCAGCATGTGCGGACTGCCCGTTTCATCGCGCAGAACCATGCCGACACTGACGGCATCCAGATTCGCGTAATTGAAATGCATTCTTAACGCCGGTGTGGCTGTGATGATTGGTGCGCGGAAAGGAATGGGGTGTGCGTCGCTTTCGATGATGCCGATTTCAAGACTGCCTGCCTTGGTACCGCATGCGCCGGTGGCAATGCGGTAATACGCATCACCCGCACGCAGCGCTTCGTTGGAATTAGCATGGGCCGGCCCAACATACTTGCGTTCGGAATCATCGCCGCTTTGACGCAGGCGAATGGTGAAAATTTCTTCATCCACGCGCTGTCTGCCCAGCAGGGGAATGTTCATGCCCTTGGCTTTTCCGCTCATGGATGCCCAGTGGCTTTCCAGCACAGTGGGTACAATGTCCAGACCCAGCCAGGCTATAATCGTTTGATGATTAAAGATGTGACGCATTTTGCTTTCGTTTTAAATCAGGCCACGCGGAAGCGCGGCATGGTGATATGTGTGAAATCCTGCGCACCGGCTTTTATCAAAGATTCACGCAGTTTTTTGAAATTGATGGCCTGGCCTTTGCGCACAATGTCCACGCACTCGCCCAGAATCATGAATACATGTGCCTGGTGGTCCGGGCGTACCGGCGGTATAAGCCCAAGGTCAAAGCGGCCGACTTCAAACTGATTGCCCATATATATCTCGAACCCGGGACGCGCGCGGTTTGAAAAATCCATTTTTACTTTTACCGCAGGCTCGTGCACACAAAGACCATCAAGCGCGGCTTTGCCAAAAGTGCCGATCGTGCGTAGATTCACAGCACGGTCGCGGCCGATGCGCCCGACCTGGAAATCGACCATCTCGAAATGCGTGGCAATCTGGTAGTACGAATTATAAGCGATCAGATCGTGTTGCATGTTCCCGAGCTGCGCGCCGCGATACACTTTTTCTTTTGCATTTTCATGTTGGCGCAGGCGCACGGTAAATGCCTTCTCAGGCGAATTTTTACGCAGCCGCTTAAGCACGCGCACATTCCATGCATGGGTAAGCGCCCCGCGCGTCATATCAATTCTCAGAAACCTGGCCAGTTGTTCGGCCGTAAAATGGTGTTGCATTCATATCTCCACAATCGGATGCGGAAAATACGCCTCCATTCCATAAAATGCAAATTTGTGAAGTTACGCTTGCCTTTTTATCAACAAAAAAGGCCCCGAAGGGCCTTTTCCGTCAAATCTTAACGAACATTAAGCGGCGGATTAAGCCGCCTGTTCGTCGTCTTTGGCTTCTTTTTTCGGCTGTTCGATTTCAAGGCCGGTGGCTTGGTCGACGCGTTTCATCGACAGTTTCACTTTGCCGCGCTCGTCGAAACCGATCAGTTTGACTTTGACGACATCGCCTTCTTTGACAACATCCGTTGTCTTGTTGACGCGTGCTGCTGCCAGTTCCGAAATGTGAACCAGACCGTCTTTTGCACCCATGAAGTTTACGAAGGCGCCGAAATCGGCGGTCTTCACAACTTTACCGGTGTAGATCTTGCCCAGTTCAGCTTCTTCCGTGATGCCTTTGATCATCGCGATGGCAATGTCTGCCGAAGCGGTGTCGGTGGCTGCAACCTTGATCGTGCCATCGTCTTCGATGTCGACCTTGGCACCCGATTTTTCGCAAATGTCACGAATGACTTTGCCGCCGGTACCGATAACTTCGCGGATCTTGTCGACCGGAATTTTCAGGACCGTCATTTTCGGTGCAGTGTCACGAACGTCCGAACGCGCGATCTTCAGCGCTTTCGACATTTCGCCCAGGATGTGGATACGGCCTTTTTGTGCCTGCGCCAAAGCGATCTTCATGATCTCTTCGGTGATCGACGTGATCTTGATGTCCATCTGAAGTGCCGTGACGCCTTTTTCGGTGCCGGCCACTTTGAAGTCCATGTCGCCCAGGTGATCTTCATCGCCCAGAATGTCCGACAGAACGGCGAATTTCTCGCCTTCCTTGATCAGGCCCATCGCGATACCCGCAACCGGCGCGCCAAGCGGAACGCCGGCGTCCATGAGGGCGAGGGATGCGCCGCAAACCGTAGCCATCGAGGATGAACCGTTCGATTCCGTGATCTCCGAAACAACGCGCAGCGTGTACGGGAACTCGTCTGCTTTCGGCAGCATCTGGTGAATGGCGCGCCATGCCAGCTTGCCGTGACCGATTTCGCGGCGGCCGGGTGAGCTCATGCGGCTGACTTCGCCGACCGAGAAGCCGGGGAAGTTGTAGTGCAGCAGGAAACGCTCGTGGTATTCGCCTTCGAGAACGTCCATCAGCTGTTCGTCCTGGCCGGTGCCAAGCGTGGTGACAACCAGCGCCTGCGTTTCGCCGCGGGTGAACAGTGCCGAACCGTGCGTGCGCGGCAGGATGCCGGCTTCCGCGATAATCTGGCGGATGTCGACCGTGGTGCGGCCGTCGATGCGTTTACCGGTATCCAGAACGGCGTTACGAACGATTTCGCCTTCGAGTTTGTGGAACTGGGCATTGACCAGTTCTTTGGAGGTTTCTTCGGTGACGTATTTGGCAATGGCGGCGTCGCGCACCAGGCCAACAGCCTTGTAACGCTCAGCCTTGGCCGTGTTGCCGTAAGCCTTGGCCAGATCTTTTTCAAAGTCCGTCTTCAGCGCTTTATAGAGGTCTTTGACCTCTTGTTTGACTTCCGGAACATCCCACGGATCTTTGGCGCACATTTCGGCCAGATCGATGATGCCCTGGATAACCGGCTGGAAGGCTTTCCAGCCCGCCATGACGGCGCCCAGCATGACGTCTTCCGAAAGCTGTTGTGCTTCGGATTCAACCATCAGAACGCCTTCGGTGGTGCCGGCGACGACCAGGTCGAGCACGAAGTCTTTCTGTTCGGCCAGCGTCGGGTTGATGACGTATTCGTTATTGATGTAGCCAACGCGTGCGCCGGCGATCGGGCCCATGAACGGGATGCCCGAAATGGTGAGCGCGGCGGACGAACCGATCATCGCAATGATGTCCGGGCTGTTGACCATGTCATGCGAGATGACGGTACAGACGATCTGTACTTCGTTCAGGAATTCTTCCGGGAACAGCGGGCGGATCGGACGGTCGATCAGGCGGCTGGTCAGCGTTTCGCCTTCAGACGGGCGGCCTTCGCGTTTGTGGAACGAACCGGGGATACGGCCGGCAGCGTAGAATTTTTCAATGTAGTGAACCGACAGCGGGAAGAAATCCTGGCCCGGTTTGATTTTTTTAGCGCCGACAACGGTGCAGAGCACGGTCGTGCCGCCGATGGTGGCCAGAACCGCGCCGTCAGCCTGACGGGCGATCTTGCCGGTTTCCAGCACAAGCTTTTTGCCTGCGAAGTCGATTTCCTTGCGGAAGATATTAAACATGGGTGTTTCCTTTTATATACGGACGTCCTCTGTACAAGAGGGGCCCCGCCAGAATGGCAGGGCTTCAAAAGCCGGGTTTTAATGGGAGGGAGCGCCCCGAACCAAATCAGAGTGGGTATCGGTGGACGGGTAAATGCTTTTTTGACTAAAAGCACTTATCTGTGCACCGGTATCCGGCCCTCTTTTCAAACCGCGTAAGTAATGGCACGGTAGGGGGGTAAAGTCAAATAACCAAGGAAATCAAATGCCTGCAAAACTCGTCCTGATGCGCCACGGTCAAAGTCTGTGGAATCTTGAAAACCGCTTCACCGGCTTCAAGGATGTCCCCCTGACCGAAAAAGGCGAGGAAGAAGCCATCGCTGGCGGTGAGAAAATGGAAGCCGCCGGCATGATTGATGATGAAGGTGAAAATATTTTCGAAGGCATTTTTACATCGACGCTTGAACGCGCGGTTTATACGGCTGAACTGGCGCTCAACCAGCGCCGCGCAAAATTCACCATGCATGATGATCTGCGTGAACGCGACTACGGCGACCTGACCGGCCTGAACAAGGCTGAGACCGCCAAGCAATACGGCGATGAACAGGTCCTGATCTGGCGTCGTTCATATGACGTGGCCCCTCCGGGCGGCGAGTCCCTGAAGGACGTCGTCAACCGCGTTCGCCAGTATTACGACCGTAAAATCAAACCGCTGCTGCTTGAAAACAAAAACGTCTTCATCGCCGCCCACGGCAATACGCTGCGCGCGCTGCTGATCATCCTGGGCGCACGGACGCCGGAAAACATCAATGAAACCGAACTGCCGACTGGCGCGCCGCTTGTGCTGGAAATGAGCAGCGAAGGCAAAGTGACGAAGGAATATTACCTGTAAGCGACAAAATCGCCGAAGTCTTCGCGGTAATCCGTTTCCGGCTCAGGTTTGCTGACATGCCCGCTATAGGGCATGTAGTACTGCGAGTGATAGGTGCGGGCGATGTATCCGCCGTTATCGGCGACATGCATGGCGATTTTTGTCGGCGGCAGCAGGTCTGACGGCTCAAGCGCGGCCACGGTCACGATCTGCGTTTTCTTGGTGACCTTGGCGACTTTTTCAATCTTCGATGATTTTACTTTCGCGGCTTTTGCGGTCTTCGCCTTTTTATTGGCTGCTGTCTGGCGCGCCAGTTCCTTTTTGATCCATGACGGCACCGGCGCCACCTTGGTGACACCCTTGCTGCTGACGACGATGGTCGTCAGGCCATCCATCGCGCCATGCGCGTCATAGCTGTCGGCTTTTGCAGGGGCGGTAATTGCGGCGGCCAGGACCAGGCCGAGGAGAGCGTATTTCATACCGCGATTATCGATGATTCATTCAAAATAAAAACCATAACCGCAACTAAGTGTATTTTTAAATCGCCGCACCCGACGTAATCGCCGCGACGCCGGCCGATGCGACTGATGTGTCCTTCGCATCGATGCCTGTGGCCTCGGCCATCTGTTCGCGGATTTTCTCGGCAATCTTGGCCTCAACCTTCGCGCGTTCAATCGGGTCCATGGCTTTCAGCTGGTCTTCGCTGATACCCATCTGCGACAGATACGACGCACGCAGCTTTTCTGCCGGGGTCATGTTCTGGTATTTCAGGAATTTTTCTTCCGGCGTCTGCGCCTTGACCGTGGTGACGGCTTTGGGCGTCACGTCTTTTCTGGCTTCAATCGCGCCCAGCAGACCGCTGAACGATGGCGATGAACCAGCAGGGGCGGTTTTGCCGGCCTTCTTGGCGCTCAGGGTCGATGTAAACAGGCTGCCTACGGCATTGGTGTCAGTCATGGGTGCGGGTCCTCAGCGGTAAAATCACCCCTGCGACGATGCAATTTACGTGCCAGCCCGCGTATTCAGCGTCTGTTCAACGCTTTCCATAGTTTGTTCGAAAGCCGGGCAGGGCGCGGGCGTCGGCACGGCACCCGGCAAAGGCCGTGGCACGGGCGGGCGTGGCTGGGTGGTGACGGGCGGTGTGGTGGCCGCGCACGCACTCAGCATCAGAACGCTAAATAGAAGAATCAGGCGCATGCCGCCATTCTATGACATGCACGACGCGGGGCGACGGTTTTTTCGCTGGGGCAGGTTACATGCCCGCCATAATGACGGCGCATCGAACGCCATTGCCCATATACCGGCCCGGGCTACGCGGGCGATATGTTCGTCCGCCGCGTAAAACCCGTGGCTGTACCGCGCATAATCCTGCGCCATGCCAAGCCGCGCCATTTGCGCGGCCACATCCACGCCGTCCACCCTGCATGTGGCCACCACACGCTTGTATGATCTGCCGCGCGGGGTACAGGCCACATCACGCCCGTTGATAATCTGCGCCATCGCATCCCGTGCCATGCGGCCGCAGGCAATGCTCCGGCCATCAAGGTCGCAGGTCTGCTTCAGCTCCACCGCATCGATCCCCCAGATGCGGATACTGGTGCCGCCAATACGAATGGTGTCGCCGTCATAAACCCGGGCAGGGCCACGCAAAGGCACATCCGCCTGAGGATACCTGCCAGCAGAACAACGCACATAAGCACGCCTAAAAGGCGCATGCCTGTGGTTTTGACGTAAAAGGGATAATCAACCATGAAACCGGCCTTCCGTAATGGTCAGGCCAGTCTACTACCAAAAGATGAATTTATGATTTCTATACAACCAGTGCGTGTATAATCACACTATCGTATTTAACGACGGATATTACCGGTCATCAGGGGCAGGTCGCGGGGGTCGGCCACGCGGGGGTCAACGCGGCTGCGCATGGCGACGCCCGAATCCTGCGGCTGGGGCATCTGGACCGGCTTGGCGCTCATCGGCACCGGGCCAGCGGCCGGGGCGATATCGTTAAAGCTCGATGCAGGCAGTTGCGTACGCTTGCGGTTGAATGCCATGGCAGTCGCGGCGTCGTGCTGGATAAACCCTTTCAGGCGCGACTCGTCCGATTGCTGCAGGATCTGCTGCATGGCGTTGACCTTGTCCTGGTTGGTCGGCTGGGCCGGCGACAGGTAATGCTGTTGCTGTTGCGCCAGCGCAGGGGCGGCAAGGGCGATTAAAGCGGCGGTAAGGATCAAAGCCTTCATGGGGCGACTCCAAAAAATCTGTTCCGAGAAGGAAAATTAGGAGCCTGTGCGCGATATGTCAAATTTTGCGGTAGGCCAGAAAAAAGGCATTAAAAAACCCCGCTTTTGACGGGGTTCTTTTAAATCTCTTAACCGCGCAGTTCGTGCTTTTTGACGACTTCGAGGTATTTCGCTTCGTCTTTGCGCTTCAGGTAATCCAGAAGCGTACGGCGGTTCGAAACCATCGACAGCAGACCGCGGCGCGACGACATATCCTTTTTGTGGATTTTCATGTGCTCGGTCAGTTCGGTGATGCGGTTGGTCAGGATCGCAATCTGGACTTCCGGTGAACCGGTGTCTTTTGCATTGCGCTGGCTGTCCTTAATCAGTTTGGCTTTATTCGACATCGCTCTCTCCTATTAGAGGTTAAAAACGCGCTCCGGTTTGATCGCACCGGCGTCATACCGCACCATCGCCACAGCCTGTCCGTTCAATACGGCCAGAATAGGTCCTGATACGTCTGCCGGCAGACGCTGCGCATTGTGTTTGGCCAGAAAGCCAATCGCCATGCCGCGCCGGAGCCTCGCCGCTTCTGCCTCATCAACCGCCAGTGCCGAGATGTCGTCCAGCACGGTTTGGATAGGCTGCAAAACAGCGTTGGGGTCTTTTAGCCCCTCAGAGGTGAAAAAGTCCAGCGGAATCGCGGATTCCAGCGTAAAAGGCCCGACCCGCGTGCGGATCAGCTCGCTGACAAAGGCCTGGGTCCCAAGAGCCTGGGCGATATCGCGGGCAAGGGCCCGGACATACATACCCTTGCCGCAGGTAACTGAAAACCGGGCCGTATCGGCCTTGGCATCGGTCAGGACCACGTCATAAATGACCACGTCGCGGGATTTAAGCTCGATCTCTTCCCCGGCACGGGCCAGGTCATAGGCACGCTCGCCGTCGACCTTGATGGCCGAATAAATGGGCGGGACCTGGGTAATGTTGCCTACAAAACGGGACAGGACACCCTGAATCTGGGATTCGCTGGCGCGGACATCAGACGTGGCGATGACATCGCCCTCGGCATCGTCGGTGGACCGGCGCTGTCCCCATGTCACTTCAAAGTCGTAGGATTTATCGGCGTCCATGGCATAGGCCACGGTCTTGGTCGCTTCGCCAAGGGCGATAGGCAAGACACCGGATGCAAGCGGGTCGAGCGTGCCGCCGTGACCGGCCTTTTCAGGCTTCAATGCGCGTTTGACCGCACCAAGGGCAGGGGTCGACCCGATGCCTTTAGGCTTATGCAGATTGATCCAGCCGTCGAGTTTGAAACGGGGATACTTAGTCTTCTTCATGAATCTGGCGCAGGATACGGTCGATTTTCTCGGCCTCACCGAAGGTCTCGTCCGCTTTGAACGTCAGGCGCGGCGTGAACTTCATTTTCATCTGGCGGCCGATTTCTTTCTGGAAGAAATAAGCCTGCTCATTCAGTGCGGCCAGAACCTGTTTCAGGTTATGCCCGCCCAGTGGCATCGCAAACACCGTGGCGTTTTTCAGATCCGGCGAGATCTTAACCTGCGTGCAGGTGATCAGGCTGGAATTCAGCAATGCCGGATCGCTGAAACCGCCATGCTGCAGGACAGACGAGATGACGTGGCGAATTTCTTCGCCAACGCGCAACTGGCGCTGACCTGCGGGCTGTTTGCGTTTGTCTCTCATGGCGCTGGTCTTTAGGCGACGCTGCGTGATTCCGAGATGACGTCAAAGCACTCGATAACGTCTTTCGGACGGATGTCTTCGTAGTTTTCGAACGCCATACCGCATTCGGTGCCTTCTTTGACTTCCTTGACCTCGTCCTTGAAGCGCTTGAGCGTTTTGAGCTTGCCTTCATGGATGACGACGTTGTCGCGCAGCAGACGCACTTTCGCGCCGCGTTTGACGTATCCGGTGGTGACCATGCAACCTGCGATCTTGCCGACCTTGGTGATGTTGAACACTTCGCGGATCTCTGCGTTGCCGATGAATTCTTCGCGCAGCGTGGGTGACAGCATGCCGCCCATCAGCGCTTTGACGTCATCGATCACGTTATAGATGATCGAGTAGTAACGGATATCGACCGCGTTTTTTGATGCCAGATCGCGTGCCTGCGCGTTGGCGCGGACGTTGAAGCCGATGATCGGCGCCTTCGAACCCGTGGCCAGCGATACGTCGGATTCCGTGATGCCGCCAACGCCGGAGTGAATGACGTTGATGATAAGGTCCACGTTGTCGGTGTCGATTTTCTTCAAGCTGCCGATAATGGCTTCGACCGAACCATGCACATCCGCCTTGACGATAACGGGCAGGGTGACTTTGCCTTCCGTTTTCGCGCCGGCGAATAATTGTTCCATGGTCTGCGAACGGCCCAGTTGTGCGGCCACGTCGCGTTTTTTCTTGGTGCGGTATTCGGTGATGTCGCGGGCTTTGGCTTCGTTTTCAACGACGACAAAGTCATCGCCGGCATCCGGCGTGCCCTGCAGGCCCATGACTTCGACCGGCTGACCCGGAATGGCTTCCTTTATCTGTTTGCCCTGGTCGTTATGCATGACGCGCACGCGGCCCCATTCGGCACCGGTGACGAAAATATCGCCCTGTTTCAGGGTGCCTTTGTCGATCAGGACGGTCGCAACCGAACCTTTGCCGACTTCCATGCGCGATTCAATAACCGTACCGACCGCGTGACGGTTCGGGTTGGCCTTGAGATCCAGTACTTCCGCTTGCAGCAGGATGGCTTCTTCGAGTGTGTCCAGACCCAGGCGTTGCTTGGCCGATACTTCGACGACCTGCGTTTCGCCGCCCATGTCTTCGACGATGATGTCGTGTTGCAGCAGTTCCTGTTTGACCTTCGTCGGATTTGCATCCGGCAGATCGATTTTGTTGATCGCAACAATAATCGGCACGCCTGCGGCCTTGGCGTGGTTAAGCGCCTCGATCGTTTGCGGCATGATGCCGTCATTTGCGGCAACGACCAGCACGACAATGTCGGTGACGTTGGCGCCGCGTGCACGCATTTCAGAGAATGCGGCGTGGCCCGGTGTGTCCAGGAAGGTGATTTTCTGACCCGACGGCGCGGTGATCTGGTATGCGCCGATATGCTGGGTAATACCGCCGGCTTCGCCTGCAACCACGTTGGTAGAACGCAGTGCGTCGAGCAGGGACGTTTTACCATGGTCAACGTGACCCATGATCGTAACGACCGGGGGACGGTTGATCAGGTCGGTGCCGGTGTCTTCGACACCTTCGATGCCGACTTCGATGTCTGCCTCGGTGACGCGTTTGACGGTGTGGCCGAATTCAAGGATCAGCAGTTCAGCAGTATCCGCATCGATGTTCTGGTTGACGGTCGACATGACGCCCATTTTCATGAGCGACTTGATCAGATTGCCCGAACGTTCGGCCATACGGTTGGCCAGTTCCTGAACGGTGATGGTTTCCGGCAGAACGACTTCGCGGACCTGTTTTTTCGACGGATCCAGATCCATATTCTTGTTTTTGCTCTTCTGGCGGGCGCGGCGCACGGATGCCAGCGAACGACCGCCGGTATCGCGTTCGAAATCCGTTCCAAGCGCCTGCGTGACCGTCATGCGGTTCTGGGCGCGGAATTCCTCTTCGCGGGAACGCTTGGCATCCGTTTCCGGGCCTTTGCGTTCGCTCGCGCGCTTCATGCGGTCGCGGTACGATTCTTCTTCGCCTGCCGGTGCGGGGGCCGCTGCCGGGGCCAGGTGATCGCCATGCGCGCGTGACTGTGTACGCACGATCTTGCTGGCGGCTTCAAAGCGTTTGCTGTTCGCGTCCTGACGGCCGCGTTCAATGGTCTGGGCAGCTTCTTTTTCAGCGCTGCGGATACGCTCCAGCTCTTCCATTTCTTTCTGGCGGGCTGTGCGGACCGGCTCCATCGCGGCCGGGCCGATATCGGCGGCGTTGACGGTCTCGGGCTTGGCTTGAGCTTCCTTGTTGGCGAGCGCTTCCTGCAGGACACGGGCGCGTTTTTCGCGCTCAAGGTCGGTCTGTGACGGGGTGTTTTCTACCGGCTTCTCGGTACCGCGCTGGCGGCGAACTTCGACAGCGACGGACTTGGTGCGTCCTCCGGAAAAGCTCTGGCGCACCTGGCCGGCGGACGTGCCGCTGGTACCGATGCTTGCGCCGACATTGCCCTTAAGGCTCAGGGTTTTCCCCGAGAGGGTTAATTTGTCGGTTTTCTTTTCCTGGTCGTTGCTCATTCTGATCTTTCCGTTATGCGCTTCTTATATAGTATTAATCCCCAAGGAGCAAAATGCGTATGCAGCTGCCCCTTGGGGGGTATTTCGTCTATCAGGCGGCCTCTTCTTCACCAGCCGGTGCTTCCGGTGCGAACCAGCCCGCACGGGCCGCCATAATCAGGCGGTTGGCAGCGGCTTCGTTCATCTTCTCAGCGCCCAGGATCTCAACCAGCTCGTCGCCGGCAAGGTCAGCCAGATCGTTCTTCGATTTAACGCCGTTTTCAGCCAGTTTGACGATGGTGTCGAAGTCCATGCCCTCGAAACCGATCAGGTCGTCCTGGATACCCAGTGACTTCTGCTTCTCGGCAAATTCCTTGGCGCGGGTCTCGAGCCAGGTTTTCGCACGGTTTTGCAGCTCGGCGGCAACGTCCTGGTCGAACCCTTCGATGGATTCCAGTTCGTTACCCGATGCTTCGGCCAGTTCCTCGACCTTTTTGAAGCCTTCAGCCACCAGCAGGTGGGCGATGACATCGTCGACATCCAGCGCCTGCATGAACAGGGCGGTGCGGGTCTTGGTTTCTTCGGCGCGGCGTTCGGATTCTTCAGCTTCGGTCAGGATATCGATATCCAGACCCGTCAGCATGGAAGCCAGGCGCACGTTCTGACCGCGGCGGCCGATGGCCAGCGACAGCTGCTCATCCGGCACCACGACGTCAATACGGCCTTCTTCTTCGTCCAGAACGACCTTGGCGACTTCAGCAGGCGCAAGCGCGTTGACGATGAAGGTGGCGATATCCGGCGACCACGGTACGATGTCGATTTTCTCGCCCTGCAGTTCGCCGACAACGGCCTGAACGCGGGAACCACGCATACCAACGCACGCACCGACCGGGTCGATGGATGAATCGCGCGTGTAAACGGCGATCTTGGCGCGGGAACCTGGGTCACGGGCAACGGCCTTGATCTCGATCACGCCGTCATAGATTTCCGGCACTTCCTGCTTGAACAGGGCGGCCATGAAACCCGGGTGGGTGCGCGACAGGAATACCTGCGGTCCACGGATTTCCTTGCGGACATCGTAGATATGGCAGCGAACGCGGTCGTTCGGTTTGAAGTGTTCGCGCGGGATGCACTCATCACGGCGCAGAACGGCTTCACCTTTACCGAGGTCGATGGTGACGTTGCCGTATTCGACACGTTTGACGACGCCGGAAATGATATCGCCGACGCGGTCTTTGAATTCTTCGTATTGCTGTTCGCGCTCGGCGTCGCGGACTTTCTGAATGATGACTTGCTTCGCGGTCTGGGCGGCGATGCGGCCAAAATCGATGGCGGGCAGATCGTCAATCAGCTGTTCGCCGACGACAACGTCCGGCTTGATGCGCTTGGCCTGTGCCAGCGTCAGTTCCGCGCCTTCGTTCTCGATCGTTTCGACAACGGTGCGGTAACGTTTCATGCTGATGGCGCCCGTTTTACGGTCGATCGTGGCGCGAATGTCCTGGTCGTAGCCGTATTTGGTGCGGCCTGCTTTTTGAATTGCTTCTTCCATCGCGGAGATGACCACTTCGCGATCGATGTGCTTGTCGCGGGCGACCGCGTCGGCAACGTGTAAAATTTCCATTTTTTTTAAGCCTCCAATTGGATCGGTTTGGGGAATTTCCCCTGTTGTACTGCTTTTAATAATTCATCCGAAGCAACAAGACGGGCCGACGCAATGTCGCCCATCTCGATGTCGAAATTCCGTTTCTGGTCGTCGACGACCGAAAATCCGTTTTTGTTTGCGTCCAGGATGGTGGCGCGCATGCGCTTCTGGCCATCGCTCATCGGACGTTTGAATTCAATTTTGATGTCATGCCCCTTAAAGCGCATGAAATCCGTGATGTCCGTCATCATGCGGTCAAGGCCGGGCGAACCGACTTCAAGACGGTAGGCGGCTTGGCCCATCGTGTTTTCAACTTCAAGAAGGGTCGATACCTCGCGGCTGATTTTTGCGCATGTATCCATGCTCAGCGGCGATCCGTCCTTCATTTCAAGAAAGATCTCAAGCGCGTTGCCGGTGCCGGCCTGCGATCCGCCGATGCGCACATGCACAAGACGGCAGCCATACGAGTCCGAAACCGGCTCGATAATGGCGGCGAATTTCCCTTCAGGGTCTACAAGTGACGGTCTTCTATTCTGCATCAGGCGTCCGGATAACAAAAAAGGCGGGTCTTTTTATGGACCCACCCGATAAAGTTCTAAACTTTCAGGATGACAGATATATATGCCCTGAATCGGGGCATGTCCAGCTATTTTATAGGTATTAAAGCCCTAGCCGGCGGTGGCGGACAGGGATATCCATAGGGTAACAAACCCCACAACCGCGGCAGCCAGCAGCGGCAGCAGGAAGGCCAGCGAGTGGCGCGCCCCAAGATGCTTGGAAATCAACGACACCTTGGCCAGGATACTGCCCAGAAGCGCCCCGATAATCGACAGGCCTGCCGTCCATAGGCCCACACCGTTTTCCTGCATCATATTGGTACCGACAGATACGGCGGCGGCGGCCGACGACACGATACCCGACAGGAACGACACCATGATGAATGCCTCGTTCCCAAGATAATGCGTGGCCATCGACATGATGATGATCAGCACCGCCAGGATGCCCGAGAATTTGACGATGAAATACAGGGGCAGGGGCCGCTTGGCAAAACGCACCGTGCGGGTTTTCGTATCATCAAGCCCTGCAAAAACGTAAATCGTGATCGATGCAAACAGCACCAGCAGCGACATCAGCGGGAACATGAACGGCACGAACAGATCGTAACCCAGCGCCAGGCGCAGCACGATGATGACCCGCAGAATGGCCCCCGTGACCGAGGACACAAAGCCAAGGAAGATTTCACGCGGTGTCAGGCGGTCGACGTCAATCTCAACCGATGCCGGTGCTGCGACATCGTTGGAACGGTTGCGCAGCATCATCGACACGGCGGCCAGCGACGACACAAGCCCGCCAAGGAAGGTGGCGATCATGAGACCATATTTGCCCTTGGTGTATTTGGTCACGAAATGCGCGACGAAACTCATCAGGCTGACCATCACGACAACCTTCCAGAGCACGGCGACCATGACGTAGTGATACGTGACATGAATGCCGCTCTCGATCATGTCGAACAAGGGGATGGGGATGCGCGCATCCACCGGGATCAGCGGCGTGATCGAAATGGCAATACCGATCAGGATGGCGAAATCGATAATCTCGTGCCGTTCAATAGTATGGGCGAACTGGTAAAAGCGCACCTTCATGCCCAGCACCAGAAGCACGGTGAAAACGATGGTGGCAACGCTCCACAGCGGCGCGCCGAAATTCGGGAGACTGGCCACAAGGAAGGTGAATGGCATCGCCAGCAACGTGGTCATGCCCAGCGTCTTGTCCATCGCCTTGATGTTACGGATGATGAAGATCGACAGGGTGAAGAGGATGACCGTCAGGAACGAACATATCCATGCCAGCGGTACTTCCTGGTAAAACAGGCTGGATACATACGACAGGGCGGCCACCATGATGAAGTCGCGCATGCCTGCCATCTTCCAGTCGTCGCGCAGGTTAACCGTGCGTTCGACCCCGATCGTGACCCCGACCGCAAGGGCCAGGATGAAGTTCAGGAACATGGTAAGGATGGAAGCGGAATGGATATCGATCATGGTGCGTCCCAACGAAAACAGACGGTTAAACAACCATCATGCCGTATTTGGGACTTTCTGAAAATGGGTATCAGTCTTGTTTAGGTCTATTGTCCGCCATCACCGGCCGTGCGGCGCTTGTGGCGCTGGCCTGTCGGATGGGCATAAGTGCCTGTTTTACCGTTGCTGGTCGTGTAACTGCCGCTGGTCTGGCCATCGCCGTACGCACCCGTGATGTCGCGGGTTACGCCGTTCGCGCCGGTCACGCTGCGGGTATAGGATTTGCTGTCCTTGTCCACGGAGGTCGTCGCGCTTTTGCTCCATGTTTTGCCCGCTGCGTTGGTCCCGGCAGACGTGCGCGTGCGCGTGCCGTCGCCTGCTTTCAACGTGCTTGAATAGCTGCCGCCTTTAGCGGTCGTGCCACTTTTTGTGCGCTCCCGCGCAGACGATTCCGTAGCAAATGAAACCAGCAGGGCCAACGCCGCAGCGCCCAGAAACAAACGGGACATGACAATCTCCTGAAAATTAGACATACCAGTCTAAGGCAAGGGAGATTAACGACGCATTACCGACGCTCAGGTCTTTGTAAAAACAAGATATTTTTGTGTGCGGCCAGCCTTTGCGCCTTTGCCTTCGTAACGCGTGGTCAGCCACCCGTCCGGCGCGGTCGTGCTGGCCGTACCTGTGAAGTCCGGGTGCATGGTCGCCTGTTCCAGCATCCATTCACCAAGATCGGCATGGTCGGTCGTCATCAGCAGCATGCCGCCGGGTTTCAGGATGCGGGACAGTTGGGTCAGCATGTCCTGCTGGATGAAGCGGCGCTTGGCGTGGCGTTTCTTGTGCCACGGGTCCGGGTTCAGCAGATAGACGCGCGCAATCGACTGATCCGGAAAAGCATCGATCAGCGGCTGGGCGATTTCGTTCCAGATGCGGATGTTGGACAGATCGTCATCCGCAATCAGTTTGCACAGGTTTGAAAAACCGTTGATGAACGGCTCGCACCCGACAAAGCCGACATCCGGGTTTTCGCGGTGCCAGGCGGCCAGTGAATCGCCGTTGCCGAAACCGATCTCAAACCAGATTTCCCTGGGCGTGAACGAAAACTTCAGCCCGTCCCCGGGGTCCGTGATTTTGATTTTAGGCAGGACAACGTCCATGGCGTCCTGACGCACGGCCCGTATGGGCCGTGCCTTGCGCCGTCCGAAGAACAGTTGTTTCGGGTGTGCGGACTCGGTCAGGATTACAACGCCTTTTTCAGCGCTTCGACCAGGTCCGTTTTTTCCCACGAGAAGCTTCCGTCAGCTTCCGGTACGCGGCCAAAGTGACCGTACGACGACGTCTTCTTGTAGATCGCGCGGTTCAGTTTCAGATGCGTGCGGATGCCGCGGGGCGACAGGTCCATGGTCTTGTTGATGGCCTTGACCAGCTCCTGTTCGTCCACCTGGCCGGTGCCATGCGTGTTGACGTAAATCGACAGCGGTTTGGAAACGCCGATCGCATACGACAACTGGATCGTGCAACGCTCGGCAAAGCCGGCGGACACGATGTTCTTGGCAAGATAACGCGCAGCGTAAGCGGCCGAACGGTCGACTTTCGTCGGGTCCTTGCCGGAGAACGCGCCGCCGCCATGCGGGGCTGCGCCGCCGTAGGTGTCGACGATGATCTTACGGCCGGTCAGGCCGCAATCACCAACCGGACCGCCGATAACGAAACGGCCCGTCGGGTTCACGTAGAATTCGTCTTCAGGGCACATGAAACCAGCCGGGAGAACTTTATCGACATAAGGACGCACGATTTCACGCACGTCAGACTGGCTCAGGCCGTCTTTGTGCTGGGTCGACACGACGATGGATGTCGCGCGCACCGGTTTGCCGTCGCGGTATTCGAGAGAGATCTGCGACTTGGCATCCGGACCCAGAAGGTCTTTCAGCGTGCCGTTGTGGCGGTCTTCCGACATCAGGCGCAGGATTTTGTGTGAATACAAAATCGGGGCCGGCATCAGCTCTTCGGTTTCGCGCGTGGCGTAACCAAACATAATGCCCTGGTCGCCGGCGCCTTCGTCCTTGCTGCCCAGCGCGTCAACGCCAACGGCGATGTCTGCGGACTGACCAACCATTTTGTATTCAATGTTCAGGGTCTTCCAGTTGAAGCCTTCCTGCTCATAGCCGATTTCTTTGACGGCGTTGCGGGCGACGTCGACAATTTTGTCTTCGGTGACCGATGCGGGCGCGCGGAATTCACCGGCGATGACCAGCGTGTCTGTGCAGGCGAGGGTTTCGCAACCGACGCGGGCTTCCGGGTCGGCGGACATCATCAGGTCGACAATGGCGTCGGAGACGCGGTCGCACACTTTGTCAGGGTGACCTTCAGCAACGGATTCAGACGCGAAGGTGTAATCTTTCAACTCGGCGGCTTGCATGCCGGTGTCGTTCATGATTTTAGGCTGAGCCATCATGGTAGGTCTTTCAAAGTGGTTTCGGATTGAATTCGCCGCTGAATTGACCAGTTTTCAGGAATAAGGTCAATAAAAAAGCCCCGAAACCGGGGCTTTGAAACCTATTTCTTGCCTTTGGGCGTTTCCTTGGTGCTTTGCTCTGCCATCTGGCGGACGAGCTTCTGAACGCTCTTGCGCAGGCCTTCATCCTTGATCTGGTAGTAATACTTCAGAAGCTGGGTGCTTTCTTTTTTCAGAATCGGGTCTTCATCCAGAGTTGCCTGGCTGTTGTCCGAAACCACCAGACCCTTGGGGGTCTTCTCGCCAATATCGCCAAGACCGGCGTAAAAGTAATTGATCGACACGTTCAGGACTTTGGAAAAATCAATCAGGCGCGCGGCCGAGATTTTGTTGGTCCCGTGTTCGTATTTCTGGATCTGCTGGAACGTCATACCAACGGCATCGCCGAGGGTCTGTTGCGAAAAACCAAGGAACGTCCTGCGCTGTCGAAGGCGCAGGCCAAACACTTTATCACGGCTGCCTGCGCTCTCTTTGGTTTTACGTACGGGCTTGGACATTGGGTCTTTCTTAGGCTTAGGCGACATTTAAACATTCCTGCGTATTCAGCGAACGAAAGGTAGATGACGATTCACCCACATACAAGTGCATTTGCTAATATGCAAATATCTCGTCTAAAAGCTGGGAATTGTCAAATTTTGCGCATACGCAAATGTATGAAAACCGCGGCTCCGACGGTTAACGTGAGGAAAAACAACGCTTCCCCGAACATCGTATAAAGCGTGCCCTGACGTAAATACGCGGGCAGGGCGCCTGCTATGAACCCGCGTCTGTTATAGGGCAGTGACTGCACCACGCGGCCATACGGATCTATGAGGGCCGAGATACCCGTCGTGGCCGAACGGGCCACCGGCTTGCCCTGTTCAATGGCCCGGAACTGCGTCATCACAAGGTGCTGGTATGGGCCAGCCGTGTTGCCGTACCAGCCGTCATTGGATGTGTTGACCAGCCATTCCGCCCCCTGGCTCGCGCCATACCATGGGAAGATCGCCTCAAAGCAGATCATGGGGGACACCGGCGGCATACTGTCGGAACGTAAGACCTTCGGTCCCGATCCCCAGCCGAACCCGGCAAACCCGACCAGGGGAGTCAGCCCCAGTGTTTTTTCAAGCGGCACATACTCGCCAAACGGCACCAGATGGTGCTTGTCATACAGGTCATCAAGATTGAGTTTGCCGTCTGATGTGACCGAAACCACGCCGATACTGTTAAAATATCCGGGCAGGCGGCCCGGTGTCTCGGCAGGCACTTCGCGCCACAAACCGCTAACCAACCTGGTCTGGTAAGGATGGTTGCCCATCAGCTTGATCAGCGCCTGCGGTGCCTCCGGCACGGTCATGATCAGGCGTTCTTCCAGAGATGTTTCCGGCCAGACCAACAAAACTGTCTTAAATCCACCGTCTTTAATGTTTTTATTATCAATAGCTTGTTGCGAGATATTCACATGACGCATGAAGTGGGTCAGAGTCTTGTCCACCTCCCATTTTTCGTCCGGGGTGATGTTGGGCTGGACAATAGCCACACCGACATCGGTACGCATCTGCGTAGGGTGGTTGACCAGGCGCAGCGCGCCCCATGCATATCCGCCGATAAAGGTGACCAGGGTCACACCAGCCAGAACCAGCACGCGCTTGCGGGCATGTTCGGCGTCAAAGCTGGCCAGCCTGGCCAGCGCCGGCAGACCCATCCACAACACGGTCAGGGCGGTGACAAAATACGCCCCGCCCAAAGACGCCAGCTGCATCAGCGGCGGGACATTGCCCCACATATAGCCAAACAGATTCCACGGAAAACCAGACAGGTTAAAGGCGCGGCCATATTCCGCCGCACACAGCAGGGTCAGGAACAGGACGCCGCGCGCCAGCGTGTTGGGCCGCGCCAGCCGGCAGGTGACGTACCCCGCCACGAACCACAGCAGGGACAGAAGAACCGGCAGCCCCAGAATGGAAAAGCCGATCGCCCACCAATATTCGGTCAGGTCCAGCATGAGGGCATTGGCCACCCACCACAGCCCCATGGTGAAAAACCCGACCCCGAAATAAAATGCACACCATCCGCCGCGCCACGGGTTGGACTGGCGGCTGACGATAATGACAGCCATCGACAGCCCAAACGCCAGAAGCGGCCAGAGGTGAAACGGTGGCATCGCAAAGGCTGCGATCAGGCCGATGATAAAGCAGCTCCATTTCGGGAAGCGGACAGTCAGGGCATTCAGTTTATCGATCATGATCATGCGGCGGCGCGGTCGCCCGCATTTTGCGGGTGCGGGTTTTTAGGCTGGTTACGGATACGCAGGCGGTGAATGCGGCGCGGGTCCGCGTCCAGTACCTCGAACTCAAGACCCGTCGGGTGCAGCAGCACTTCGCCGCGCGCAGGCACGCGGCCCGCCATCGTCACGACCAAACCGGCCAGCGTATCGACATCTTCGCGTTCATCGTCGTTCAGGAAATGACCAAACCGGCGTTCAAATTCATCAAGCGTGACGCGGCCATCGGCAATGATGGTGCCGTCGGCCTTTTCCATCAATTCGCCGTCTTCGCCGGTATAATGTTCGTCGTCGATTTCACCGACGATGGTTTCGACAATGTCGTTGATGGTGATAAGCCCGTCGATACCGCCGTATTCATCAACCACAAGCGCCATGTGGCGGCGCTGCTGGCGCATCGTCAGCAACAGGTCCAGAACCGGCATGGCCGGGGAAATCACCGGCACGTCGCGCACAAGTTCGGCAATGTTGATCGGTGCGCCGCTGGTGCTCTTGGCCAGGATTTCCTTGATGTGAATGGTGCCGATGACGTCGTCCAGGCTGTCGCGGTAAACGGGCAGACGTGAAAACTGGCGGTCCGCCAGCAGCGCCAGAATATCTTCGGTCGGCGTGTTCACTTCAATCGCGGCGATATTCGCGCGTGGCACCATGACGTCAAAGGCGCGCATGTCTTTGAGTTTCAGGACGTTCGAAATCAGAAGCTTCTGGTGCAGGGCCGTTTTTTCCGCATCCGCATCCATGTGGTCTTCGGAAATGACTTCGGCGATGGCTTCCTTCAGTTCGCGGTCGGCACCCGACCCGAACAGGAATTTCACCATGCGGATAAAGAAATTACGCTCGCGGGCATTTTCACGGGATGACCCGCGAAGGACAGGCAAATGCGAAGACGTGGCGCTCTCGGGCGCGGACGGGTCACTGGAAGAATCCATGGCTATCAATCTAGAGGGATGGGGGGCCCTTGATAAGGGTCTTTGATACCAAGGCTGGCCAAAAGCTGTATTTCCAGTGATTCCATGACCTTGGCCTCTTCCTCGGTCATATGGTCATACCCGACCAGATGCAGGCACCCGTGAATCAGCAGATGCGTCAAATGGTCATCAAACGGCACGCCCAGTTCCTCGGCTTCCCTTGTGATGGTCTCGTGCGCCAGAATGACGTCGCCCAGATGGATCTTGCCCTCAACCTCGTCACCGTCGGGGAACGACAGGACGTTGGTCGGTTTGTCCTTGCCGCGCCATTCACGGTTAAGCACATGAACCATGGAATCGTCGCTGAACACGAAATCGATATGGCCCTTCATATGGCCTTCGAGCACGGCTTTCACCCTGCCTGTGAGTTTGCGCATGATGCGCTCATCGGGCCAGAGTTCGCTCTCGAGAACGATGTCGCAGGAAATATCGGGCATGACTGATCAGGAATCCGGGGATTTGGAATAATTGGCTTTATGCCGGTCATACGCCTCGACGATCTTACCGACCAGTTTATGACGCACGACGTCTTTGTTCGTGAATTTGATGATCGATATTTCCTGGACGTCTTTCAGAATGCCGACGGCTTCTTTCAGGCCCGATATCTGGCCTGACGGCAAATCGGTCTGGCTCGGGTCGCCGGAGATAATCATTTTCGAATTTTCACCAAGGCGCGTCAGCACCATTTTCATCTGCATCGACGTGGTGTTCTGGGCTTCGTCGACCAGGATGATGGCATTGGATAACGTGCGTCCGCGCATAAACGCAAGCGGTGCGATTTCAATCGCGCCGGATTCAATCGCGCGCTCCACGCGTTCCGGCGGCAGCATGTCATACAGCGCGTCGTAAAGCGGGCGTAAATACGGGTCGACCTTCTCCTTCATGTCGCCGGGCAAAAAGCCAAGGCGTTCGCCCGCTTCGACGGCAGGGCGGGTCAGGATGATGCGGTCGATATTGCCGGCTTCCAGTTGTGACGCGGCATAAGCGGTGGCCAGATATGTTTTGCCGGTACCGGCGGGGCCCACGCCGAAGATGATTTCGCGGTTCTGGATCGCGCGGATGTATTCGCTTTGCGCGGTGGTCTTGGCGACCAGGGTTTTCTTGCGCGTCGAAATCGACGCCATGGAATGTTCTGTGTCTGCGCCGTGACGGATCAGGGCGATGACGTCATCCGTATTGAAATCGCGGGTGCGGGCAATGTTCAGCAGCGCCTTGATGACAAGGCCCGCTTCCTGAACACCGTTCACGGGGCCGACGATTTTAAAGACAGTGCTTTCGTCGCGGATCACCACGTCGAATTCCTGTTCCAGTTCGCTGATATGGGCGTGGTGCGGACCAGCGAGCATCTGGGCCAGCTTGGTGGTGCCAACGTCAACCGTAAGGGTCGTGTTTTTGCTCTTTGCCACTATGATCAATTATACCAGAAAAGTTGTTGAAATAACACGGGAATTTAAGGGGTGGAAGGGGCGGATTTCAGCCCTTTTGGGGTGGTGCATATTTATAAACTACTCCGCTGCCTCCAGCATGACAATGTCGCCGGTCAGGGAATTCATGTTTGCGTCCGTAATGTTCACATCAATGATGTGGCCGGCGGCGCGGGCAGGGGCAGTGACGTGAATGCCCTGGTTATACGGCGTGCGGCCATATAATTGGCCCGGACGATTGGTCGGGTTCTCAACCAGAATGGGCAGACGCCTGCCGATCAGGGAGCGGTTGAATTGCAGGCGCTGTTCGTTCAGCAACGCCTGAAGGCGCGTCAGGCGCTCGGATGCGATTTCGTCGCGGACAAGCCCGCCCATGGCCGCCGCCGGTGTGCCGGGACGCGCGGAATATTTGAACGAGTAGGCGGACGCAAAACCGACCTCACGCACCAGATTCATCGTGTCTTCGAAATGCGCATCGCTCTCACCGGGGAATCCGACAATGAAGTCAGACGAAAACGCGATATCGGGTCGCATTTTCTTCAGGCGATCAATAGACACCATAAATTCTGCCGCCGTATGTTTGCGGTTCATGGTTTTCAAGATCGCATCGGACCCCGATTGAATCGGCAGATGCAGGAACGGCATGACCTTGGGCAGCATGTGCGCGTCAAACAGACGGTCATGCATGTCGCGCGGGTGCGATGTCATGTAACGCAGTTGTTCAATGCCATCGACATCAGCCAGCGCGAATAACAGATCGCCCAGCGTTTCGCCCTTGTCGCCATGCCATGCATTGACGTTCTGGCCCAGCAGGGTGATGTCCTTCACGCCCTGATCGCGCAGCTTTTTGGCTTCAGTCACAATCGCATCCAGGTTGCGGGAATATTCGGCACCCCGCGTATAAGGCACAACACAGAAGGTGCAGAATTTATCGCAGCCTTCCTGAATGGATAAAAATGCCGTCACGCCTTTTGCTTCCGGCGTGGGCATATGGTCGAATTTGCTTTCGATCGGGAAATCCGTATTCACCACGCGCTGGACGCCGGCCTGCACCATCATCTCCGGCAGAAGATGATAAGTCTGCGGGCCGAACACCATGTCGACATAGGGCGCGCGCTTGGCAATGAATTCGCCTTCCGCCTGCGCCACGCAACCGGCGACGGCGATAATCATCTTTTCGCCCTTGGCGGCTTTGATCTCTTTGTTCTCGCGGATGCGGCCAAGGTCCGAGAAGACTTTGTCGGTGGCTTTCTCACGGATGTGACACGTGTTCAAAATCACCATATCGGCGTCGTCCGCCGTGTCGGTGGTTTCATAGCCAAGCGGCTTCAGGACATCCGCCATACGGCGGCTGTCATATTCGTTCATCTGGCAGCCCCAGGTTTTGATGAACAGTTTCTTGGCGGTCATGGCGGTGGTTGTAACGGCTAAGCCCCTGTCAGATCAATAAAGCATAAGCGGTCTGGCCATAAAAAATGCTGCCCCGCGTCAACGAAATCCATGCGCCGGGCAGGGATGGGCGCATTTAATGATTGTAATCATCATTGCGGCAATGTTATGTCCAATACCCATGAACAAAGCTCTCGCCATTCCCCCCATGCCTGAACAGGCCCAGTCACTCGCGCTGGAAAATCATCTCCGCGACCTGATGAATGCCGCTGCCAATCTGGGTGCCCATGTCCGCGCCAACGGCAAGATGAACCGCAACGCGCCCGAATTGAAAAAAATCTGGGCTGAGATGCTGGATGCCTGTGACGCTGACCCCAAATCCACCGACATGAACGACATGATGGTGGGGCTGGAGGCGATCTGTAAAATCGGCAGACTGAACGCAGTCCTGACCAACCAGGACATGGTCTGTCTTGCGCAGGAACGCCGTACAACCCGCCGCCGCAAAGACGTCGTCACCCCTAAATAATCTTGAGCGCAGCGGCCAAACCGGTTAGCCCTGTAGACCATGCCGTCCGCCCGCCGCACCATACTGGTCCTGAAACCGCTTCTTCCGCCCGAAATGAAACGGCTGGAAGAACGCTTCCATGTCGTGCGCCTGTATAACGAGGCCGATCCCGAGGCCGCCCTGCAGGCCGCCCGCGAAGATGTCGTGGGGATTGTCTCCGCCGCCGGGTCCAAAGGCGTGCGCCGCCATCTGATCGAGGCTTTGCCGAATTTGGAAATCATCAGCCAGTTCGGCGTCGGCGTCGATAACATCGATCTTGATGCCGCCGCATCCCGCAACATCGCCGTGACCAACACGCCGGATGTCCTGACCGATGATACTGCGGATATCGCCGTTTCTTTACTTCTGGCGCTGTCCCGCCGCATCTGCGAGGGCGACATGTTTGTCCGCGTGGGCAAATGGGCATCGGGTGCGCCGTTCCCGCTGGGCGTTACACCCAAGGGCAAAACCGTTGGCATTATCGGCCTTGGCCGTATCGGCAAGGCGATTGCCAAACGTCTGGTCGCCTTTGACATGCGCATCGTCTATCACGGGCGCAGGCAAAAGGCTGACCTGGCCTGGCCATTTTACCGCGATCTCGAAAAAATGGCGCAAGACTGCGATTATCTGGTCTGTGCCGTACCGGGCGGTGATGACACCTATCACATCGTCAATGACCGCGTGCTGAACGCGCTGGGCCCCAAGGGTTATCTTATCAATATCGCGCGCGGCTCCGTCGTGGACCAGGAAGCATTGGTTGCCGCCCTGACCAACAAGGTCATCGCGGGTGCGGGGCTTGATGTCTACGACAACGAACCCATTGTCCCGGACGCCCTTAAAGCCATGGATAACGTGGTGCTGCTGCCGCATATCGGGTCTGCCACGGTTGAAACCCGCACAGTAATGGGGGAAATCGTGCTGGCCAATCTTGAAGCGCACTTCGCGGGCAAGCCGCTGATTACGCCCGTCCGCTGATCCGTTTCATGTAAGATGGTCTCATGCGCCTGATTCTCGCCGTTCTCCTGACCATCATCGCGACGCCCGCCGTCGCCGCCCAGCAATGTTACAATCTGGCCCAGTTGGAGGCGGAGCAGGGGCTGCGCATCCACACCGAGCTGATGACCATCGCGCTCAACTGCCAGCATCTGGTGGCTTCTGGCGTCAGCCTGACCCGCCAGTACGAACAATTCACGCAAACCAATATTGGTCTGATCAAACAATACGAAGACACGATGCGCGCCGTTTTCCGGGCTGAGGGCCAGCCGCACAGCGACACCGATCTCAACACCTTCCGCACCATGCTGGCCAACCGCATCGCGAACGAAGCCGTGCGCCTGCAACCCAACGTCTTCTGCCGCGCCTATTCCGGCCTGATCACACAGGCCAACGGTATGAGCCAGCCCCAGTTCCGCACATGGGCCCAGACCGTGTTCCCGGGCTACCCGCTGACCCGCCCGATCTGCCCCGGCGTTACCGCGCCGACACAGGCAGCCCCCGCACACTAATATAGGGGATAAGTTATCTCCGCCCTTGGCACGACACGCATATAGGTGTCTCATTTTCCCGTATTCATTTTACGGGGGAAAACATGTTCGCCAATCTCGACCAAAAAATTGACGCGGCCATCAAGCCGGTCGCTGATTTCTGTCTCGATATCCTGTTCTTCCCCATTCCGGTGGGCGGCGGCACGACCATGCCCTTCATCGTCGGCTGGCTGCTGGTGGGCGTTTTGTTCTGCACGGTTTATTTTCGTCTCGTAAATCTTCGCCACTTTAAAGACGGCATGCGCCTGCTGTGGGCAAAAAACAATGATGCCGGCGCGCCGGGCTCTTACACAAACTATCAGGCGCTTGCGACCTGCCTGTCCGGCACGGTTGGCCTTGGCAACATCGCGGGTGTGGCTGTGGGCCTGTCTGCCGGTGGTCCGGGCGCGGCCGTGTGGCTGTGCCTCATGGGCTTTCTTGGCATGTCCGTTAAATTTGCCGAGGGCGTGCTCGGGTCCAAATACCGCACGCAGACATCCGTCGGCGAATATGTCGGCGGTCCCATGCATTACATTTCCAAAGGGTTCGCTGAAAAGGGCGGCAACTGGATTAAAGCAGGTGCGGTTCTTGCTGTCATTTATGCCGTATGCACGATCGGCGGTTCGCTCGGCGGCGGCAACATGTTCCAGTCCAATCAGACCTTCAAGCAATTCGTTGAGGTCACCGGCGCGCAAACCAGCTGGTGGGCGGATAAGGGCTGGCTATTCGGTATCATTCTTGCCGTATTGGTGGGTGCTGTCATCTGGGGCGGTCTTAATTCCATTGTGTCGGCGGCATCCAAAATCACGCCCATCATGGGTATCGTCTATATTACCGGCGGCCTGATTGTTGTTGGCGTCAATTTCGATCGCATCGGCGAAGCGTTCTCACTGATGTTCCGCGAAGCCTTCACGCCGCAGGCGGGTTATGGTGCCTTCATGGGTGCCGTTGTCTGGGGCGTGCGCCGTGCCATCTTCTCGAATGAGGCGGGCCTCGGCACCGCAGGCCTGATGCATGCCGGTTGCCGAACCCACAACCCGGTGCCGGTTGGCTTCGTCGCCATGCTTGGTGCGTTCTTCGATACGGTTGTCGTCTGCACCATCACCGCGTTGGTACTGGTATTTGCCGGGGTTCTGCCTGCTGATCGTACATCCGATATTCAGGGCGTCGAACTGACATCACAGGCATTCGCAAGCGTGCTGCCGTGGTTCCCGTATGTGCTGGCGGTCACGGTATTCCTGTTTGCGTATTCCACGCTCATCACATGGTTCTATTACGGCCTCAACGCCGTGCGTTACCTGTTCGGTGACGGCAAGACGGTCGACAAGGCGTTCAAAATCGTCTTCCTGCTCTGCGTGGTGCTGGGGGCGGGTGCACAACTGGGCACGGTGGTCGACTTTGCCGACGCCATGTTCTTCGTCATGGCCATCCCCAACCTGATCGGTCTGTATGTTCTGGCCGGCGTCGTGCGCCGCGAATACGACGCCTACATTCAGTCCAAAAAGGGATAAGAGATGAAACAGCTTTGGGCGAAAAAGCCCCTGACGCCGGATGCCGAAGACACAGGCCTCCGCCGCTGCCTTTCTGCGTTTGATCTGACGCTGCTTGGTATCGGCGCCATCATCGGCACCGGCATTTTCGTGCTGACGGGGCATGCGGCGGCAACACAGGCTGGCCCCGCCGTTATTCTGTCCTTCGTCGTCGCGGGGCTCGCCTGCGCATTCGCGGCACTGGCTTACGCTGAACTTGCGGCCAGCGTCGGCGGCGTTGGGTCAGCATACGGATATTCTTACGCTGCGTTTGGTGAATTCCTGGCATGGATCATCGGCTGGGACCTGATTTTGGAATACGCGGTCTCGGTTGCCGCCGTCGCCAATGGCTGGTCCGGGTATTTCACCACCGCACTTGCCGCCATAGGTCATCCAATCCCTGAGGCATTGACCAAAGGGCCGCATGACGGCGGCCTCATCAACCTGCCTGCCGTCCTGATCATCATCGCCCTGATGGTCACGCTGATCATCGGCATCAAACAATCCGCACGTCTCAATGCAGGCATGGTGCTGATCAAGCTTTTGACCATCACGGTCTTCATCGGCGTCGCGCTGTTCAACATCAACCCGGCCAACTGGGATGTGTTCATGCCTTATGGCTGGTTCGATACGCTGGAAAACGGCAAGACCATCGGCGTTCTGGCCGGGGCATCACTGGTCTTCTTCGCCTATGTCGGCTTCGACGCCGTGAGTACAGCGGTGGAGGAGGCGAAGGACCCGCAGCGCGACGTGCCCAAGGGCATCCTTTGGTCGCTCGGGTTCTGCACCCTCATATATATTGTCGTCTCGGGCCTCCTGACTCTGGTCGTCCCGTATTACAGCCTGAACGTCCCGTCACCGGTGGCTGAGGCGTTGCGGTTGCTGGGCATCAACTGGGCGGCGGCACTGGTCGCGACCGGCGTCATTGCCGGTCTGACCACGGTCATGCTGGTTCTGTATTACGCCCTGACGCGCATCATCATGGGGATGAGCCGGGACGGGTTGCTGCCAGCTTATTTCGGCACGGTCAACGAAAAGACCCACACGCCCGTCCGCAACACCATCATCTGCGGGGTCATCATGGCATCCTTTGCGGGTCTGGTGCCGCTGGGCGTTCTGGCCGAACTGGTCAATATTGGCACGCTGGCCGCTTTCGTCATGGTCTGTATCGGGGTCATCGTCCTGCGCAAATCACAGCCTGACCTGCCCCGTCCGTTCAAAATTCCGGGCGGGATCATCATCCCGGTTCTGGGGGTTTTGTCCTGCGGCGCACTCATCGCCTTCCTGCCGGCGGTCACGCATCTGCGTTTCCTGCTTTGGCTGCTGGCCGGTGCGGCGATTTATTTCTGCTACTCCATGCGCCACAGCAAACTGCGCGTATAAATGCGACTTGGTCGACCCAGACTCGTGCCGGTGAGGGTGTTTGTGCATTTCATCCACCGCATGTGGAGTTGAGCTTATCACCCTGATTTTGAATCGTAATTTATGCATCATTCACAAACTATCCACATGCGCTGATTCGTCTTGTGGATAATACGAATCACCCCTTTGATTTCTGATTCTTGCGGGGGTAAGTTGCCTCATCCAATATCACAACGGGGATCTTCCAAATGACGCAAGAAACGGCAAAAACAGCCGCTGATACGATTGTATCCAAAGACTTATCCACAGATCAGTCCACAGAGAAGACCCCGGTTGTTCCCAACGACCAAACCAAAAAATTAATCGTTGCCAATGACGCCGGCGGTGAAAACGCCACGGAAATGTCCCCGACCATCACCTTTGGCGGCAATCCCGGCAGCCGCCGCATCCGTGTTGAGGGCCTGACCGAAGACGCCGCCGTCGGCATCGGTTACAACCCCGACCACGCCCCGACATCATCCATGTCCGCCGCATCCGAATACCTGGCCGAAGAACTGCGCGAGGAAATCGCAGCCCTGCGCGCCAATGTCCCCAACGACCCGATGCCGCAACTGAAATCATCAACCGCCCTGACCGCGATCCGCGTCGGCGGTACATTCGTGTCAGCCGCATGGCTGGCCGCATGGACGGTCTATGGCGCGTCCATGGTCCAGTCCGGTGCGCCCTACACCGGCACCGACATTGCCGCCATGGTGGCCGGTGCTTTCACCCCCGTTGCCGTTCTGTGGATGGCGCTGGGCCAGTGGATGCGCGGTGCCGAAGTGCGCATGTACGCCACCGCCATGCGCCGCGAGATGCAGAACCTGATCTTCCCGTCGGATGAGCGGGCCGCCCACCTGAACAAGGATATCGAACGCCTGATGCAGCAAGCGGCCGAAATGGCACTGGCATCCAAAGCCACGCTGAAATCCGTCCACCGTGCCCGTCAGGGCCTGCGCAGTGAAATGCGCGAATTCGCGACCCTGACCAAAAAGGCCGAAGTCCACATTCAGTCCCTGACCGAGTCTCTGCAAAACCGCTCATCCTCGCTGCTCGGCCTGACGGAC
Source organism: Micavibrio sp. UBA6145 (assembly GCA_002423205.1). Classification (GTDB taxonomy): domain Bacteria; phylum Pseudomonadota; class Alphaproteobacteria; order Micavibrionales; family UBA1664; genus UBA6145. The sequence continues at coordinate 359,800 of DIUZ01000002.1, forward strand.
GAGATCGAACAACGCGTCTCGACCATCGACGAAAAATCCCGCGCCGGCGCTGAAGCCTGGGACCAGGCAACGCTCGCCATCCTCAACAAGGCCGGCGAAATTGAATCCGCCATGGGCAAGGGCACCACGAAAATCTTCGAGGCCGCCGAACGCGCGCAAGTACAGGCCAAGGCCATTGGCAAAACCGTTGAAACCAGCTGCGACAGCCTGATGGTGTCGGTGAACAGCGTGACTGAAAAACTCACCGGTATCTCCAGCGAATTCGCCGGTCATACATCGGGTCTGCGCAACGTTGTCGAAGACGTGACGCGCGAAGCCGCGCGCCTCACGCAAATGGTCGAAGATCAGATCGACGGCCTGCAGGACACGACCGCACGCACGGTTGAGGCGATGACCGCATCCGTTTATTCCATCGAAGAACAGCGCCAGGGTCTTGATGCCGGTGCCGCGGCCCTTACGGAACGCGCGCGCGATATCGCATCCGCCGTCTCCGGCTCGGTTACGATGCTGGAACAGGCCGCTGATAGCGTTCTGACCAAAACCGAAGGTGTCGAAGACCGCCTGGCCAAACAATCCGTCATCCTGACCCAGACCGTCACGACCATCGCTGACCAGGCCCAGAAAATCGAAGAAGCCGGCCGCACCGCAGGTCACATCCTGTCCGAAGCGGTTGAATCGGCGGTGTCCGGTTCGGTTCGCATCGGTGATGCCATCCGCCGCGGTGTTGAAGCCCTGAACAAGGCAACCGACGATGCGCAGCAGCGTTCGGAAACCCTGATCCAGACCACCCGCACGCATATCGACCAGCTGAACCAGGCCGGTACCGGCAATGTCGACTCCGTCCGCGAAATGGTCGCCCTGCTGGAACGCAGCCGCGCCCAGATCGAGGCCGCGTCCGTACTTGCCAACGAACAGGTCGAAAAACTCACCGACGCTGTTGATGAGCAATCCAACAAAATCGGCATGTCTACGACCACGCTGGCCGAACGCATCAACGTCGTGTCCCGCGCCATGGAAGAACCGCTGCGCACCATCGGTATCGCAATTGCCGATGCTGACGGCCGCCACGAACAGATCCAGACAACGCTGACCCGCCGCGTCGAAGATTTGAAAGAGGCGAGCGAAAAAGCCACCGAGTCCGCAGAAAACATCCGCGCCATCCTGCGTGGCCAGGCCCAGGAAATCTCGGCCCTTTCGGGTCAGGTTGCCGGCAATGCCCGCACGATCAACGAACAGATGTCTTCCGCCCGTGACGACCTCAACGCGTCCGTGCTCTCATCTCTGGAGCGTGTGCGTACCGTGCGTGACGATCTCGACTCCACCTCCAAGCGCCTGAAAGTGCTTTCGGGCGAGGCCGCAAACGACGTCCAGCAACTGCAGGACACGATTGCAGACACCGCCGAGAAAATGCTCGACAGCGCCAAGGTTGCGACCAACGCATTGTCCGAAGTCGACACCGATTTCGAATTCCGCTCCAAGCAACTGGTGCTGCGCGCGGAAGACGCAACCTCGTCGATCCGCAATGTTGCGACCGCACTGGAAGAAACCGTGTCGACCTTCAGCCCGCTGTTCGAAGGCGTGATGGACCAGACCCGCGACGTCAACGGTGCCCTCGACAAACTGCGCGTCGGCTTCGAAGCCACAGCGTCCAGCAATCTCGACCGTCTGAAACAGATTGGCGTGCTGTTCGATGATCGCCTTGCCAAACTGCAGGACGGCTCGACCCAGGCTGCGTCCGTTCTCAAATCGTCGTCCGACCACCTGCGTGAGCGTGTCGACGACATCGAGAGCGCCGCCAAATCGGCGTCGGAGAAAATGCGTTCGATTTCCACCAGCATGGAACGCCAGTCATCCGACATCCACATCCTGACCGACCAGACCCTGCTGAAGGTTGAAGGCGTTCAGAAATCGATCAACGACCAGTTCCATGAACTGTCCGAAGCAGTGGGTCAGGCTCTGGCCCAGATGCAGGACGCCGGTTCTGAATTCGTCCGCCGTTCGGAAGAAGTCTCGCAACACGCTGAGAAAATCGTCGGACGCTTCGATATGGCCGGTAACAAGGCCCGTGAAGAATCCACGCGTCTCAACGATGCATCGACCAAATCGGTGCACCTGGCTGAAAGCGTTGTCGCCAAGGTCCAGACCCAGTCCGAAATGCTGCTCAAGCAAACGGTCGAGGCGCTCTCGGATCTGCGTAATATCGGCGAAAGCTTCTCTATCAAGGCCAAGGAAGTCTCCGGCCAGATGAAGGCATCGCTCGATACGTCCAAGTCATATGGTACGGAGCTGCGTGCACAGGTTGTGCAAATGGCCGAAAGCTCGTCGAAAACTGCCGACGAAATCAGCCGTGCGACCGCGCAACTGCAAAATCGTATGGCCGACGTTGCCAAATCGGCAACCGACATCGTCCGCAAGGTCGAAGGTGCCGGCGAACAGCTGAGCGAGGAAAGCCAGAAATTGGTCATCTCGTCCGCCAAAGCTGTCTCTGCCGCCGACGAAGCCGCCCAGAACTTCAGCAAGCAATCCACGCTGTTGTTCAAGGCTTCGAAAGACGCGCTGGAAAATGCCGAAAAGATCCGCGCCACGGAAATCCGCGCACAACGCGAGACCTTCCTGTCATCGGCACGCTTCATCATGGAATCCCTGCACAGCCTGTCGGTGGACTTTGTCCGCATGCTCGACGGCGAAGTGCCGGAGAAACTGTGGGCGTCGTACAAGAAGGGCGATCTCACCGTGTTTACCCAGCGTCTGGTCGAAAACGTCGACAAGATCCCGGTCGACAAAGTGCGCGAGAAGTTTGCGTCGGACAGCGAGTTCCGCAACTACGTCCAGCGTTATATCCGCCAGTACGAAGAAGTCTTCGATCAGGCGATGGACACGGACCGCGGCGATCTTCTGGGCGCAACGTTCCTCGGCTCGGACATCGGCAAGCTCTATCGCTTCCTGTGCCACGCCGCCGGCCGCGAAGCCCGCAACTTCGCCGACAAGAAAGTCGCCTGATAACAGGCCAACAAAAAACCCCGCCTTCACCGGCGGGGTTTTTTCTATATCAGCGCGGCGACATCCGGCCCCGGATCAAGCTTGGAACACGGCACCGCCGCTTCCATGACGATGGTCACGGCAAGGGCAGGGGGCAATACATCTTTGCTTTGTTTCATCACCTGCTGAATGGCATACGCAAATATGATCGGCCATTCATGCCCGTCCTTGGTGAACAGCTTGATGGTCGGGACCAGCACCGGCCACAGCGCACGCGCGTAATTTTCCGGCAGGTCGCGCGGCTTGTTCTTTTCCGGCAGGCGCGGGATGCCGTAAGTGTTGGTGCCCATCGTATCGATGGTGTGTTTGAAGATTTCCTGCGCATCGATGCTGACCGGCGTGCCCATCGCCTCGGCTGCGGCCTTGGCCATCGAAAAGATTGACGTCGCGTTTTCGGCCAGCGGTTTGTTGATGGCGGGACCGAAGAAATAGGTTTTACCCTGTACCGTGCGCGGCTCCACAGGTTCAGCATTGGCGCGCGCGCCCATCTGGCAAGCAAACCCGCCAAGCGCGCCGAGCGCGGTCAGCATGCTTTCCGCCTGCACCCCGCGCTTGTCGCGCATGGACAGGATCAGCCGGTTGAGCATTTCAGTCGCGCACGCCTTGACCATGATCATGGGGTCATTGGCACGGCGGGCCTCAAGGGTTTTGATCAATGCCTGCGCCTGTGCGTCCATCTCCTGCACTTCCGTGGCCGGAACATTGGCGGGTGCAGGGGCTTTGACCTTGGGCTTTTTGGCCTTGGCGGGGCCTTTGGGCTTGGACGTAACTTTGGGGTCGGGCTTGGTTTTGCCGAACAGGCGCTGGATCAGTTTCATATCTAAATGGTAAATCAAAAACGCGTGGCAGCCATGGTTTTTTCTTAATTTAGCCGACACACGGCGCAGAACCGCCAATATCTTGGAAAATCAAACGCTTTCAAGGCGTTGACTAAACGAAAAGACCTGTCACCATTAACGGACTGCTAACCTAAACGGGGCATTCTTTAAAGGCTATGGACGATATCCGCCTGTGTCAGGGCATTTCCGAACTTTGTGACTCGTACTCTGGTTACCTTCTGGACCAGTGGGGTGTGCTGCATGACGGCGTCAAACCATATGACGGCGTGATGGAGGCGTTGACCGAACTCAAGGCCCGCCACAAACAGATCATCGTTCTCTCCAATTCAGGCAAGCGCGCGGAAGATAACGCCAGGCGCATGCAGGCCCTCGGTTTCGATCTCAACCTGTTCGACCACATCATCACGTCCGGCGAACTGACATGGCTGGGCCTGAAGGAACGCAAATCCGGCGTGTTCGAAGGTCTGGGCGATAAATGCCTTCTGATCTCGCGCGGTAACGACGCATCTTTCATCGACGGCCTCGATCTTCAGATCGTATCAAAGGCCGAAGACGCGACATTCATTCTGGTCTCCGGCATGGACGATCCGCCGAAGGGGCGCACCGTTGCCGACCTTGAGCCCATGCTGCGCGTGGGTGTTCAGAAAAAACTCAAAATGATCTGCGCCAACCCCGATCTTCAGGCGTTGATCGGCGCATCCGCCCATGCGGGCGCGGGCGCAGTCGCCAAGCGATACGAAGAATTCGGCGGCGTCGTCCGTTACATCGGCAAACCGTTCCCGCCGATTTTCCGTCATGCGCAAAGCCTGTTCAAAGATGTGCTGCCCTCGACCACCGTCGTCATCGGTGACTCTCTGCCCCAGGACATTATGGGCGGCGTCAACTGTGGCCTGGATACATGCCTGGTGGCAACCGGTGTACATGCGGCGGCATTCCGCGCCGTGAAGGGCCGTGACGATTGTCACAAGGTTCTGCGCGCACTCGGCACCAATTTCGGCGTCCGCCCCAATTTCTGGATCCCCAAATTCCACTGGGGCAAGGTTCTGCTCGACCGCAAGAACAAGCGACGCAAAGTTAAGGCTTAATCATTCAACTTCTAGTGTAACGCTACGGCTGACGCTGTAAGGCACGACGCCGATTTTGCGCGTCACCGTAAGCTCGCCGGTATAAAGTCCTGCGCGCCATCTGGAATATCCGCGTTCACGCACCGCGTTGACCGGCATGCGCGCCGCATCGGCATCGGCAAGAATATCCGTATAATAAAACGTGCGGCCGCGCGGGTCGCGCAGGCGGATTTCAATACGGTCGCCCTTGCGCACGCCCAAAATCATGCCCCAGAGATTGATCGCCTTTTCCTCTGAATTAAGCCCTGCAAAACGCACGGCTTTGCCCAGCGCCATGGCCTGTGCACTGACCGGGCCATTGGCAAAGCCAAGCGATACGATGGCCACAGGCTGGTACTGCGTAAATTCATACGGCATGGTCATGACGGGCGTGCCCTTCATGCCGCATCCTTCCGCGATGGTGGCACTGGTGATGGGGTCCAGAAAATATCCGCCCTTGCGAAGCGCGAAACCAAGTTGCGGCCATAACGCGATGCCGGATTGCCCGGCCACGCCAAGCGTCTGGCCCTTTTGCACCTGTTCGCCGCTTTCGACGGCGATGCTGTTGCGTCGCATGTGGCAGTAAACGCTTTCCATGCCGCTGGCGTGTTTGATGACCACGCCGTTGCCACAGGTCGGCGTACCGGCCTTGATGTTGGCCTTGCTGCTGGCGACGATGTCGGACACGCCGTCGGTGGCGTCCATCACCACGCCGTCATCAATCGCCAGGACGCGCATGTCTAAGGGGATGGTGCCGGCATCGGGCAGGCCAAGGCGCAGGAACACGTCATTATCGGTGGCACCGGGGCCGCATTTGAAATCCTTCGCCACGCCTGCATCGCCGCTCAGATCGGGGTAACCGATAATCCAGCAACTCTGCCCCGCCTGGCAGTCCAGCGGGAAAGCCATGGGCTGCTGTTGCGCAAACGCAGGGGTTAACGCCATGAAAAACATGGTCAAAACCCTGAAAATCACACCTGAAAACCTTTTCATCATCACAAGTTTAGCGTAATTTCGCGCGAAGGTAGACCCATATGATCGTACTTCTCGACCGCGCCAGCCGCCCGCTGGTCCGGCGCATCGTTTCAACCTATGTCCGGCCCTACGCGGGGACGGTGACGCACGCCATGCTGTGGATGGTTGTTGCCGCCGCCGCATCCGCGGGATTTGCGGCCATGGTCCAGCCGGTCCTTGATAATGTTCTCAACAATTACCAGCGCCATCTGGTTGTACCGCTGGCGCTTGGCGTTCTGGCCTGCGGCATGCTCCGCGGCATCGCCACGTATATGCAGACCGTGCTGATGAATACGACGGGACAAAACATTGTCTCCAACATTCAGAACGATGTGTTTCGCCACCTGATGAGTCTTGATCTCGGCTTTTTCCATCGCAACCCGTCGGGCACGCTGCTCTCGCGCATGACATCAGACACCGGTGTCATGCGTATTGCCGTTGCCGAAGGTCTGACCAATCTTGGTAAAAATACGCTGACGCTTATCCTGCTGATCGGCGTCATGTTCTGGCGGGACTGGGTCCTGGCGCTGGCCGTGTTCATCGTATTTCCCATCACATCCATTTTCGTATCCAAACTCGGCAAGCGCCTGCGCAAGCTTTCGGGCAAGACGCAGGAATCCGTGGCCAGCATGGCCGCGTTGCTGACCCAGTCATTCCAGGGTATCCGCCAGGTCAAGGCCTATGGCCGTGAAACATGGGAAGCCGACCGCATGCGCGGCAAAATTCAGGACGTGCGCGACCTCAACATCAAAAACGTGCGCACCGGCAACATCAACACACCCGTCAACGACACGCTGGCGGGCCTGTGCCTGTTTGGCCTGATCCTCTACGGCGGACAACAGGTGCGCCTCGGCCACACGACTTCCGGCGAGTTGCTGTCCTTCATCACCGCCTTCCTGATGTCGTATGAACCGATGAAGCGCATCGCCAAGGTGAATAACACATTGCAGGTCGGCCTCGGCGCAGCGCAGCGCGTGTTCGACATGCTCGATACAAAACCTGTCATCGTGCAGGAAGGCGGCGAAACACCGCCGCTGGCCACGCCCGCGATCACGCTTGAATCCGCGACCTTCGCCTATACCGGTGAAACCCCTGCGCTGAACGCAATGTCATTGACCGCGCAGGCGGGCAAGGTCACCGCACTTGTCGGCCCCAGTGGCGGCGGCAAATCCACCATCCTGAATATGATTTTACGTTTCTATGATCCGCAGACCGGCCGCGTGCTGATCGGCGGACACGACATCCGTGCCATGGATGTCGGCCATCTGCGCCGCCACATCGCGCTTGTATCGCAGGACGTCACCATTTTCGACGACAGCGCCATGGCCAACATTGCCTATGGCCGCGACGGCGCAACCGAAGCCGAAATTCTTGCCGCCGCCAAGGCTGCGCATGCCGACGAATTTATCCTGCGCCTGCCGCAGGGTTACCAGACCCGCCTTGGTGAAAACGGCGTATCGCTATCCGGTGGCCAGCGCCAGCGCATCGCGCTCGCACGTGCATTCCTCAAAGACGCGCCCATCCTGCTGCTCGACGAAGCTACATCCGCGCTCGATACGGAATCCGAACACTTCGTAAAAGAATCTCTTCGCAATCTTGAAAAGGGCCGCACCACGCTGGTCATCGCGCACCGCCTGTCCACTGTCCTGCACGCCGACAAAATTATTTTGGTCGACAAGGGCCGTGTCGCGGAAGAGGGCACGCACGAACAATTGCTGGCCAAGGGGGGCCTCTACGCCGCGCTTTATAATCGCAACCAGCTTGCCGCCGCATGATGCGGGGTCTGGTCCTGTTATCAGCCCTGCTGCTGGCATCGCCCGCGCTGGCCCGTACATTTCACCCGCTTCAGATTGCAAAGGCCGATGGCCGCGTTGAATCCTTCCGGGTCGAACATGCCCTCAGCCCTGCCGAGCGCGAACGCGGGCTGATGGGCCGTAAAAACATCCCCGCGCGCGAGGGCATGCTGTTCCTCTACGACACACCCGGCAGCTATGCCTTCTGGATGAAGGACACGCTGGTGCCGCTGGATATGATCTTTTTCGCACCTGACGGGCGCATCGTGCATATCCACCCCAATGCCAAACCACGGGACCTGACCGTCATCGCCCCGCCGGGTAATGAGGATGTCTGCGCCATCCTTGAGCTTGCCGGGGGCGGGGCCGCCAAGGCGGGCCTGTCCGTGGGCGATACACTGGTCCTGAACGGGGCCGCTTCCGTTTGCTTGCCCCCGGCCGCTCAATAGCGTAGATATGCCCTTCAAATGTCGGAGTGTAGCGCAGCCCGGTAGCGCGCCTGCTTTGGGAGCAGGATGTCGCAGGTTCAAATCCTGTCACTCCGACCATTTTTTCCCTGATCGATCCCCTTTGCCTTGCAGGCCCGTAAGGGTATGATCGGCGGCATAAACAAAGGGTAACGCCATGAAAATCGTTAAAATCATTCTCGCCGTTCTCATCCTCGCTATCGCCGGTGTCGCCGTTCTTGCCGCCCGCATGCCGGATGAATATCTCTACAGCCGCGACCGTGTGATTGCCGCAAGCCCTGCAACTTTGTTTGCACAGGCCAACGACCTGAATAATTTCAACACCTGGTCCCCGTGGGCCAATCTCGATCCCAACGCCAAGGTCACGTTTGACGGCGCACCTGCCGGTCCCGGCGCGTCCATGCACTGGGACGGGAATGCCAAGATGGGCAAGGGTTCGATGACCATAGTTGAATCCACCCCGCGCAAGGCCGTGAAATACGAACTGGTTTTTGTAAAACCGATGAGCGGCACCGCAACGTCACAACTGACATTCGAACCCGCCGGCAAGGGTGAGACGAAAGTCACCTGGACCATGGGCGGACACAGCCGTTTCTTTGAGAAAATGATCAACGTCGTCATGAACTGCGAAAAAATGATGGGCAAACAATTCGATCAGGGCCTGATCAATCTGGCAGCAAAAGTTGAACGTCCGGCACCGAAGGCAAAATAATGAAAGTCCGCATCTCCCAGCAATCCAAATCCGCAACGCAATCCGGCCGCGCCCGCGCCGGTGTCTGGATTTTAGAATATGAACTGGAAACCCCGCGCCGTCCGGAAGCGTTGATGGGCTGGACCGCGTCTGGCGACACGCTCAATCAGGTGTGCCTCGAATTCCCAACGCGTGAAGACGCGATCGCCTATGCCGAAAGCAAAGGCTGGGAATACACCGCAGGGCAGGCGCATACGCGCATCGTGACCCCGCGTAACTATGTCGACAATTTCAAATACCGCGCACCGGTAACCCCCGGCAGCGCCGCCGGCCAGCCGCCGGTCAAAAGCGACAAGGCATAAGGAAGTCTTCGCGTACGGCTCCGTAGCTCAACTGGATAGAGCACCTGCCTTCTAAGCAGGCGGTTGCAGGTTCGACTCCTGCCGGAGTCGCCATTCCTCACATAGACCCCATATTTATTACGAAAAATTATCTCAGACAAAAAAGATCCGGAGATCTTTTTCAAGAGTCTCCGGACAAACGGCGGTAATAGAGGGTGTGTGATTTCTTTGTATGCCATTTGCGCAACCGTTGCAACCAAAAAAGCAACCAATTGGAAGTGCTAGACCCCGTATTAGCCATGGTTTTGTTTACTTTTGAAGCAGCTCTCAAGTATTCGCAATTAAATCACCCATCATGATCAGTATTCAATTTAAGAACTATTCTAACTATCTATTGGTTTAGTTAAATACAGTCTTAAAATTTGGTTAAAGCTGTATTGTCGTTTTAAGAACATTATTCGGCGTGTCATACGAAAGCCCCGCCAATTACTGGCACCATTATTTGGCAAGTTGGAGAAATCCCAAATTACCCACAGTCGATATTATGAACAGATGATGCTGTGGATGGATTATGAAATCAGCGAATGCCGTTGCGGTCAGACCATTCGGTCCATGACCCGTCATATACGGCGACATCCTTGATGCCGGCCTCGTAAAAGCCCAGCGCCAGGACGCAGGCCGTGACTCCGCTGCCGCATGTCGCGGTCAGCTTGGCGCCCGGTTCAATCTGCGGATACAGGGCGGCGGCGCAGGCATCGGCGTCTTTCAATGCGCCGTGCTGGTCCAGCAGCATGGCAAAGGGCAGGTTCTTGCTGCCCGGAATATGGGCGGCGATCACATCGCCGTCTGCGCCGCGTACGCGGGCGTTAAACCGCTCAGCACCGCGGGCGTCGATGACCGTGTCGCCGGTCTCTTCCATGTCTTCGAAATGCCGGACCAGCGTGCCGTTGTAATGCGGGGCGAAAACCTTGGGTGTGGGGACGGGGGCTTCGCCGTCTTGTACCGGCAATCCCGCCGAAAGCCACGCGGGCAGGCCGCCGTTGAGCACCTTCACGTTTTCATGCCCCATAACGCGGAACATCCACCATACGCGTGCGGCGGCAAATGCAATGCCGGTCTGGTCGTACACGACCACCATATCGTCGTTGCCGATCCCCATCGCGCCCACGGCCGCGGCAAAAACCTCCGGCGCGGGCATTGTGTGTGCGTATTTGGAAAGCGGGTCGGCGACTTCGTCGATGTCGAAAAACTGCGCATCGCCGATATGGGCGCGGGCATATCCGCCGCGCGCATCCATCGTGCCATAGGTGCAATCCAGGATTTTCACCTGCGCCGTGATTTCTGAAAGCTGTGCGGGGGTGATTAATGCGCTCATTTGGGCTTTATAACCGCAAACCGGCGGGCAAGGCGCATTTGCCACCACGCCATGGCGGGCGCGACAATGACTTCCATCCCCATGGCCGCAAAACTGTACCAGGTCGGCATGTCCGATCCGCCCCAGTTGATGATGCGGCAAACCCCGCCCAGAAACACGATGCCGCACAGGGCGCGGAAGACGCTGGTCTTGCGTTCAATGTGGCGGATGCTGTGCCAGAAGGCGATGCCGATCCCCATCAGGATGCCCGACAGGTAAACATAATGACTGTCCAGGTCGACATAGGCGCGCGCCACGTCCATGGGGGTGCCGACGATGACGCCGCGCAAACCCGCGAGAAACGGCACGGCCGCCGCGAAGCCAACGGCAATCTGCAATAATTCGCGTTCGGTTTCTTTGCTTAGTTTCATGTGGCGAATCCTATCAGCTTTGATTTTAAAAGGCCAACAAGGGGCCTTAGGCCGCCTGTGCGGCCAGGTTTTCGCTCAGTGCGATGACGATGCGCTTGTTCTGTTTGCCCTTGTTCTCGATCTTCATGATCGTGACGGGGCCGATCTGGCCCGTACTGGTGACATGCGTCCCGCCGCAGGGCTGGCGATCCACCGGCGCGTTGATATCGCCAATCGTGACCATGCGTATCATGCCCGCCCCGCGCGGCGGCTTGACCGATAATGTGCGCACCAGGTCCGGGTTGCGGTCCAGCTCGGCCTCATCAATTTCGCCGATGGTGACGCGGTGATCGTCACTGATCAACATGTTGAGCGCGTCGTTTAGCGCGTCTTTGTCCAGCGTGCCGCTTTCGACATCGAAATCCAGACGGCTTTTCTCGGCACCAATGGACCCGCCCGTCACATGCCCCTTGAGCAGGCTGCACAGCAGATGCAGCGCCGTGTGCATGCGCATATGACTCCAGCGGCGGGCCCAGTCGATCTGGCCGTTTACAATGTCACCGGCGGAAAATTTTTCGGGATGCGCAACGACATGGACAATCTGCCCCGGCACAATTTTGCTTTTGATCGTATCGGTGACCGGCACATCGTTGATAATGCCGATATCGCCCGGCTGTCCGCCGGAACTTGCGTAAAACGCGGTACGGTCCAGCACGATGCCTTCCGCCGTGACGTCCAGGACCCTGGCGTCAAAGCTGGTCATATTGGCGTCATTTAAAAATAATTTCTGGGTCATGGTGGCGGCCTTTTTCCCTTTGTTTTCTGTCTTCAAAATACCATGGCATGGCAGATTTGTGCGCTGCAATTATTGCGCTGCGTATTGTAAACCGAACGAATACAGGCAACATCCTGACCTATGAACACGCAAAACACAAAAACCAAGCCGGCTTCCTTCGTACGCAACATCCAGGCCATCTGGAGCAATACGCGTACCGCCAACACCAACGCGCAGCGCCCGAATGCACATCAACTGATGTCGCATAAAGACCAATACGCGTCTGACCGCGCTACGGACTAAACCGGTCCGCGCTAAATCAGCCGACCGCGTCCTCCAACGCGGTCTGATCTAAATACTATTCCATTTTGCTGTGACAATGATGGCAACGCTGTTGCCTATCAGGCTCGTGATCGCGCACGCTTCATGATAAAGATACGCTAAAATTTCTTAAAACGCTGGCGTGAAATCTTTGGCATTCAGGCCTGTGCCTGTTTTGGCGGCAGGACGTGTCTGGGCCCCCAGCCTGGTGGCGGACGCGGTCAGCGTATCAAGCCAGCCCTGTATGATCTCGGGGCTGTCCGGGCATTTCAGCGGGGCCTTGGGGGCGTAATCGCTGTCGACGATATAGGCGATGCGCATCATGGCTTTCTGGTCCTGTGCGTGGAAATCGACCACGTAATGGGTCCCGCGCACGCGGTACTGCGCACTGACAACCTTATCCTGACCGACATCCAGGCTTTTAAGAAACAGGTCGAATTCTTTGCCGCTGGTTTTGGCATCGTCGCCCGATGCCGTGTAACGGCAATCCAGCTTGGGCAAAGTCGTGAACGGAATGGTGCGGATGGTGCGGTCGAACGCCTTAAGCATCCCGAAGCGCAGGCTGTCATGGAAGGTGTCGGGAATGGCCAGGTTGGCCGCCACCACCGGGTTGTGGAGCACCTTGTTACCTACAAAATTGAAAAGTCCGTTCAGCATGCGGCCCTTTTACCAGATAATCTGGAAAATTGTCCAGAAAAACAGGCAACAAAAAAGCCCCGAAAAAGGGCTGATTCTGTAGCTGGGGTAAGTGGCTCCTCGAGCAGGATTCGAACCGCCGCGGGGCGAAGCCACGCAAAATGAAAAACCGCAGGTTTTGGGGGAAGGTAAGTGGCTCCTCGAGCAGGATTCGAACCTGCGACCAATCGATTAACAGTCGATTGCTCTACCGCTGAGCTATCGAGGAATACTTACAAAGCAGGCATTGAGATACGGACTTTTTTACAATTGGTCAAGATTATAAGGCGTGTCCTGGTAAACCATGTTGATCCAGTTGGTAAACAGCAGGGTTCTATGCGCCCGCCAGGTGATTGGCGGGGTCTTGCTGGGGTCATTATCGGGGAAATAATTGTGCGGAACGGCGGTGCCGGCACCGGCTTCCTCGTCCCGGAAATACTCGGACGCAAGGGTGTCGGCGTCGTATTCCAGGTGGTTCAGCATGTAAACGCGGCGGTTGGTTTCGTCATAAGCAAGACAAACACCGACCTCGTCCGACGTCGCCAGAACATTCAGCGTCGGGACGCTTTGTGCTTTTTCCAGCGGCAGTTCCGTAAACCGCGAAACAGGGACCGGGAACACATCGTTAAATCCAGCGATCAGCGGGTGGAACGGTGTCAGGATCCGGTGCTCGAAAATGCCGAAATGCTTGGTCGGTGACTTGGTGCGCGGCACGCCGTGATAATGGTAAAGCGCGGCCTGTCCGCCCCAGCACAGAAGGAATGAACTGAAAACATTGGTTTTGGCCCAGTCCAGGATGCGCGTCAGTTCTGGCCAGTAAGTTACGTCTTCAAATGCATATTGGCCGACAGGCGCACCGGTCACGATCAGGCCGTCAAAACGCTCATGCTCGATCTCGGGAAAGGTTTTGTAATACGCCAGCAAATGCTCTTTCGGCGTGTTCTTGGGATCGTGCGATTCAGGGCGGATCAGCGTCATTTCGATCTGCAGCGGCGTATTGCCCAGCGCGCGCAGGATCTGCGTTTCCGTCTTGACCTTGGTCGGCATCAGGTTGAGCAGGGCAATGCGCATGGGGCGGATGTCCTGCCGAATGGCGCGTTCTTCACGAATCAGGGAAACGCGTTCGGCCTCAAGGATGGCGGCAGCGGGAAGGGTGTCTGGGATCTTGATGGGCATGTCTTGTCCTAAACGGCCCATGCCCGGCCATGCAACCCCAATTCTACGGGCGGCTGGCCTTGGGCGGGGTCGATGCCTGCCGCGACAGGGTGTGCGCCCGGCCCATATTGGGGTTACGGTCGCTGGTATACGTGATCAGAATCGCCGCCATGCGCTTTTTCGCGTTCACGGCCGTGTCAAAGGCGCTGACAACGGCGGGCAGGGCCTTTTGCTTGCGCGGCAGGGTGCCGGTGTTCAGGGTCTGCACCACGTTCTGGCAATCCATGTGGACATGAACGCGGGCACCGTCCGGCACGCCCTCAAGCGCGCGGGCAAAGGCGGTATATTCGGCAATGTCTGACCCATGCGGGTCGTTGATCTTGGAAAGGGTGCGGAATTCTTCCTGAGTCTGGCCCCGGGCCGAATGGACCCAGCCGACCCCGATGGTCCCGTGTTCGGGACGGTAACTGCCGTCACACCATATCTGAACAGACGCGCTCATACACTCAGTACACATTATGTGAATGCGCCCGTCCAGTAGTTTTTATTGGATTTTCATGGGCCTGCGTGTTAACCAAGCCGCCAGTACGTTTTGATTAGTGAATGGCGCGATGGCCGAATGGTGAGGCAGAGGACTGCAAATCCTTCAATGCCGGTTCGATTCCGGCTCGCGCCTCCAGTCTGAGACAAAATATCCACAGGCTGGGGGCTGGTTTTTGCAAGGTCGCCGCGCTACTTTTGCTACACGATTGAACGCTCTCGAAAAAAGTTCCCTCATGACGACAGAATTTTCCCAGCGCCGCCTGAATATGGTTAATGCGCAACTGGCAACCAACGGCATCCATTCCGAAGCCCTGATCGAAAGCTATAAAACGCTGCCGCGTGAAAGCTTCGTTGACGAACAGCACCGTGCTTTCGTGTGCATGGACGAAGACATCTCTCTGGGCAATGGCCGCTGGCTGCTCGAACCGATGATCGAAGCCAAGATGATTCAGGAAGCCGTACGCGGTGCAGGGGCCAGGGCTTTGTTTCTGGGCGCATCCAATCTTCCGGCGGCTGCCATGCTGTCCCAATTCCTGAAAGCCATCACACTGGTTGAAAGCGACGCGGCCATCGCATCCGCCGCCCGCGTGCGTCTGGCCGATGCCGGCATCACCAATGTCGCCGTCGCTGAAGGCAGCTATACGCAAGGCTTTGAGCGTGACGCGCCGTATGACGTCATCTTTGTTCCCGGCGCTGTCGCCGCTATCGCGCCGGCACTGACCGCGCAACTTGCAGTCGGCGGGTCGCTGGTCTGCGTCTTGCGTGAAAACACCCGTGCGCAGGGCCGCATTGTCGTTGCCCGCAAAGATCACGACGGTGCGATGACACTGACCCCTATGGCTGATGCGTCCACCCCGTATCTTCCTGGTTTTGAACCCGCGGTTGAGTTTGTATTCTGATGAACAATTTTAAATCGTCCCTTCTGATCGCACTGCTCGCGGGTGTATCGCTGCCTGCATTGGCGCAAAGCAACGATGTCACGACCGATTATTCGGTCACCTCGAAACGCACCGGCATCACCACCACGGTGCGGTCTGTTGACCTGACAAAATCCGCACAGCCGCCGGTACAGGTCGCAACGCCTGAGCCCGCCGCAGGCATGCAACCGATTTTGGATGAAATCAAAAAACCCTCGGGCGTTAAGACAGTCGTGCGTAACGATCCGCCGCTTGTCGTGGTCGCACAACCGACGCCAGCCCCGGCACCTGCGCCCGTTGCACAACCCGCACCGGCACCCGCAGAAGCACCGGCACCTGCAGCGTCCGCACCTGTCGCAGAACCGGCACCCGTATCCGCCCCCGCCGTGACCACAACGCAGGCCGCTGCAACCAAGCTCAGCGATATTCTTGCGCGTGCCTATGTCGACAGCCCGGTGCTGCGCGCCGAGCGCGAAGTCCTGCGCCAGCAATACGAAAACGTTGCCGTCGCTGAATCCGGTCGTCGTCCGTCTGCCACCATCAGCGGCGGTGTCGCCGCTGCGAATGGCGAAACCGACCCCGGCAGCAGCGAGAATTATTTCGCACGCGACATCGGTATCACCGGTACCCAGTACCTGTATCGCGGTGGCCGCACGCTGGCCCAGATTGAACAGCAACTGCGCGTGTCGGACGCTGCCATCGCCGCATATGATTCCGTCACGCAGGATGTTTTTATCAACGTGATCATGGCCGCCATGGATATCCAGCGCGAACGTGCCACGATTGAACTGACGGAACGCAACCGCGCCGTCATCTCGCGCTCGCTTGAATCCGCACAAAACGGTTTCCGCGTGGGTGAACTGACCCGCACCGACGTGGCACAGGCGCAGGCGCGCCTTGCCGGCGCTGACGCGCAACTGGTGGCTTCCCGCGCTGCGTATTCATCCGCGCTTGCGCGTCTGATGCAATATGCCGGTATCGACGGCACTGATTTGCGCGTGTCCGACGATTTAAAACAGGCGGCAGCACCCGCATCGCTGTCAGCGGCTAAATCTGTCGCTGATGCTGAACACCCGCTGATCCGTACCGCCATCGAAGAAGAAAAAGTTGCCCAAAGCACGATCGAACTGGCCCAGGGCGCATTACGCCCCGACATTTACGCGCAGGCGACTGCCGGTAAGGCGTGGGAACCATCCAGCCTGATCGACTCCTCGCGCGATGCCACCATCGGCTTGCGTGCCTCGCTGCCGCTGTATGATGGTGGTGCATCACGCGCCGTGATCCGTCAGGCCAAGCACCAGCAAATGGAAAAACGCGATCGCACCAGCTACGCCCGCCGCGTTGTCGGCCAGCAGGTCTCGACCGCATGGAATGATTATGAAGCCGCGCTGGCACAGATTGAGGCCCGCACCCAACAGGTCGAAGCCTCCAGAATCGCCCGCGACGGTGTCTCCAACGAACGCCAGGTCGGTACGCGCACCGTGCTCGACACCCTCAACGCCGACGCTGAATTGCTGGACGCCGAAGTCGGTCTGGTCAGCGCGCAGCGCGACGCCATTGTTGCCGCCTACGCATTGCAGGCCGCAACCGGCCAGCTCACCGGCGAAAAACTGGGCCTGTTCAGCAGGGATTCCGAAAAACAGCGTCTGGATAAAACCAGAAAAGACTGGTTCGGAACGTCCGTACAGTCTGCCGACTAGGCTGCTGGTCAGCATTTTAAGCGATTCATCTTAATAAGTTTTAATAGCCGCTGATGACCCTTTGACAAGGTTTTGATATTCTTCTCTAGTTGAGTCTGGATATCAATTTATAGCGACACCAATGGCCGAAGCTCGCAGCGATCAGGAACCATCTATCGAGGAAATTCTTGCCTCGATCCGTGAAATTATTTCAGACGACGATGCCGCCGAAGAAAAGGCTGCCGCCGCGATACCCGATGACGTGGCACCCCCCGCACCGGAACCCGAACCCGAGCCGGTGCAGGAAATGGAAGACGACATCCTCGATCTTTCCGCTTTTGCCTCGGAATCAACCGTTTCCATGAAATCCATCGAAGAACGCGCTGACCCGCTTGCGGGTATCGACCTGTCCAAGATGGACATGAACCTTGCTTTCACCGACCCCGTGGTCGCGCAACCCGCGCCCGAACCGGAGCCAGCCCCGACACCTCAACCCGAACCAGAACCGGAGCCGATCATGGCCTCGATGACGCCGCCGCCGGCTGCCGATATTGTCGATACCGATTCGCTTCTGACCCAGACCGCCGCCGCTGCCTCGGTTGATGCCCTCAGCCGTCTGGCTCAGAACATCGCCATCAGCCGCGCCGGCAACGGAGGCACCTTGGAAGACATCGTACGCGAAATGATCCGCCCCATGCTCAAGGACTGGCTGGACCGCAACCTGCCGCCGATGATCGAACGCATGGTCGAACGCGAACTCGAACGCATGGTCAAAGCGGCGATGGATCGATAGATTCTTCCCAATCTGAATTAAAGGCCCCGCAAGGGGCCTTTTTCATTGATTTTTATGACGTTATGGCCGAAAAACCATGCATGACCCTCGAAAAGACGTTTGACCCCGCCGCCATTGAATCCCGTCACTACGATGAATGGGAAAAATCAGGCATTTTCACCGCAAATCCCGAAGGTAACGGCGCGCCGTTCACCATCATGATGCCGCCGCCGAACGTGACGGGCTCGCTGCACATGGGCCACGCCCTGAATATGTCACTGCAGGACATCCTGACGCGCTACTACCGCATGAAGGGCCGTGACGCCCTGTGGATGCCGGGCACTGACCATGCGGGGATTGCCACGCAGATGGTCGTCGAGCGCCAGCTGGAGGCGCAGGGCCTCAACCGCAAGGAAATGGGCCGCGAGAAATTCCTCAAACGCGTCTGGGACTGGAAGGCTGAATCCGGTGGCACCATCACGCGCCAGCTGCGCAAGCTTGGCACCACGCCCGACTGGAGCCGCGAACGCTTCACGATGGATGAGGGGCTGAACAAGGCCGTCCTGAAAGTCTTCGTACAACTCTACAAAGAAAAACTGATCTACCGCGACAAGCGCCTGGTCAACTGGGACCCGAAACTGCAGACCGCTGTTTCCGACCTTGAGGTCGAAAGCCGCGAAACCAAATCGCATATGTGGCACATCGCGTATGAAGTCGAAGGCGCGGATGCCCGAACCATCACCATTGCCACCACGCGCCCTGAAACCATGCTGGGCGATACCGCCATCGTCGTGAACCCAAACGACGAACGCTTCAAGGACCTGATCGGTAAACACGCCATCGTTCCCATTGTCGGCCGCATCGTGCCGATCATCGGCGATGATTATGTCGACATGGAAACCGGCACCGGCGCGATGAAGGTCACGCCCGCGCATGACTTCAACGATTTCAACCTTGGCAAGCGTCACGACCTGCCGATGATTTCGGTCATGGATAAATTCGCCAAAATGACCGGCGAGATCCCCGAAGAGTATCTGGGCCTCGACCGTTACGTTGCGCGTAAGAAAATCCTGGCCGAGCTGGAGCAGATCGAGGCGCTGGTCAAAGTCGACGACCATGTCACCAAAATCCCGTACAGCCAGCGTTCGGACGCGGTCATTGAACCGCTGCTGACCGACCAGTGGTATGTCGATGCGCAGACATTGGCAAAACCCGCCATTGAAGCCGTCGAAACCGGCAAAACCAAATTCGTGCCCCAGCAATGGGAAAACACCTATTTCGCATGGATGCGGTCCATCGAACCCTGGTGCATTTCGCGCCAGCTCTGGTGGGGTCACCAGATCCCGGCATGGTATGGCCCGGACGGCACGATCTTTGTCGGCGAGACTGAAAGCGACGTGCAGGCGCAGGCCGATGCGCATTACGGCGCGCCCAAAACCCTGACGCGCGATCCTGACGTTCTGGATACGTGGTTCTCATCCGCGCTATGGCCGTTCTCGACGCTCGGCTGGCCGGAAAAAACCGCCGATGTCGCCAAATACTATCCGGGCGATGTACTCATCACCGGCTTCGACATCATATTCTTCTGGGTCGCCCGCATGATGATGATGGGCATCCACTTCATGGGCGATGTGCCGTTCAAGACGGTGTACATGCATGCACTGGTCCGCGACGCCAAGGGCCAGAAAATGTCCAAGACCAAGGGCAACGTCATCGACCCGCTGGACCTGACCAAGCAATACGGCGCAGACGCCGTGCGCTTCACCCTGTGCGCCATGGCGGCGCAGGGGCGCGACATCCGCATGTCGGACAAGCGCGTCGAAGGGTATCGCAACTTCGCAACCAAGATCTGGAACGCGGCGCGATACCTTGAAATGAACAATGCCAGGCCGGACGAGTCGTTTGATTACAAGACGACGAGACATGTCCTGAACCAGTGGATCGTGGGCGAGACGGAAAAATGCCGTGCCAACATCGAAACGGCTTTGGGCGAATACAAGTTCAATGCTTCCGCCGACGCGATCTATGATTTCGTCTGGGGCACGTATTGCGACTGGTACCTGGAGCTGGCCAAGCCGCTGATGGATACGGATGCGGCGGATGAAATCCGCAAAACATCCGCATGGGTTTTCGACCAGATCCTGCTGATGCTCAACCCGTTCATGCCCTTTATCACGGAAGAACTTTATGCCGGCATCACCAACCGCAACGGCGCACGCCTGATTGCGGCTAAGTGGCCGGAATATCCGGGTGCCCTGAATGAGGCGGCAGCGGCTGAAATCAAACAGCTGCAAAGCATCATCTCCGATATCCGCTCGGTCCGCACCGACATGAATGTGCCTGTGGCGGCCATGCTGAATCTCCAGATCAAGGGTGCTTCAGCCGCCGACAGGGACATGCTGGCGCGTCACGACGCGATCATCAAACGTATGGCCCGTCTGGAAGCCATCAAGGTCACGGATGACGCCGCGCCCAAAGGCGCAATCCAAAGTGTGGTCGGCGGCCTGACGCTGATCCTGCCTGTTGCCGATATCATCGACATCAGCAAGGAAAAAACCCGTCTTTCGAAGGAAATCGAAAAACAGGCATCCGAGCTGAAGAAGATCGAAGCCAAGCTTGGTAACGCCCAGTTCGTCGCCAATGCGCCGGAAGAAATCATCGCCGAGCAAAACGCCCGTAAATCGGAAGCGCAGACGATCATCACCAAACTGTCCGCCGCGCTGAAGGCCATCGGCGAAGCCGCTTAATAAAAAAACCCCGCGCAAGGAGAGGGGGGTCACCTCGCGCAGGGTTCTAAAAGGGAAAGCGGGGCCGTTCTTAGTGGGCCAGCGCTTCCCGGGCTTTATCGAGGAGGCCTTGCTTGACCGCAATCTTGCGGGGCTTCAGGCGTTCGGGAATTTCACGCTTCAATTCGATGGACAGCATGCCGTGCTCGATGCGGGCATCTTTCACTTCCACATGATCGGCCAGTTGGAAACGCTGTTCAAAGGCGCGCGTCGCGATGCCGCGATGCAGGTAGGTTTTGCCTTCGTCCGTGTCTTCCTTGGTTTTCTTTTCACCGCGCACGATCAGCGTGCCGTGCTCGACTGTGATGTCGATATCGTCCTGCGCAAACCCGGCGATCGCCATGGAAATGCGGTATTCGTCCTCCGCGGTTTTTTCAATGTTGTACGGCGGATAGGCGTTGGTCGTCGGCGTATCCAGCATGGTCGCCAGACGGTCAATACCAATCATCGAACGGAACAAGGGGGAAAAATCAAAGTCAGTGGTCGCAAGTTGATTGCGCATAGTACATCTCCTTTAAATAAGCGAGTTGGTTAACAAAGACGGACCCAAAAGAGGCATCCGCCTATAATCGTGAAATAACATGGCCGGAAATAAAATCAAGGGGTGCCTAAACGGGCATAAAAAAACCGACTTTCGCCGGTTCTTTTTATGGTCGTTACTGGGCCGGGGGCGAAAAGCCCGAGCAGGCCGGCGGGTTGTCCTGAATATAGGACGGATCGGTTGAATCCGAGCGGCGCACGCAGTAGCTGACTGCGCCGGTGACCGTGTTGACGCGCCACGCGAAGGTGGACGAACCGGCAGCCATCATGAAACCGGCACCACGCTGCTGGCTGATCGCGGGCGAGAAAGCGGCGGCCACAACGGCCACTGCGATGACGCAGGCGGAACCAAGCAGGGCGGTCGGCCACTTCATGATTATTTTTTGCCTTTGGCAGCTTCTTTTTCAGCAGGAGCCGCAGCAACACCACCGCCGGCTGCGCCGAAACCAGCGAAGCGTTTTTCGAACTTCATCTGTTGGCCGCGTTCCATGATCTTACGCTCGCCGCCAATCCAGGCCGGGTGCGTTTTCGGATCGATGTCCAAACGCATGACGTCGCCGTCATTGCCGTAGGTCGAATACGTCGTGTATTCCGAACCATCGGTCATGATGATTTTGAGTTTGTGATAGTCCGGGTGGATGTCTTGTTTCATGGTAAGCTCCTAAATCTCTGGCGTTTTGATAGGCCAACCGTTTCCCAAACGCAACGAAAATGTGTCAAAAACGACCCGAAAATGGACAGGGGCGGGCTTAAACCGCTATATGTCCGTCAAAATCGTGTTCACGAGGGTATCATGCGCTGGCTTTCGCGCCTTTTCAGCGTCAAAAAACGCACCGAACAGGAAAAAATTATAAGCGATCTCAATGACATCACATATTGGGCCTTCCCGTACCATGCGTGGACCTTTTATGACGGCGCATACCACATGGTCAGCGCCCATGAGGCCAGCCAGGGGCTGCGGGGCGGCCGCGGGTCCCAGTTAAACGTGTTTCAGATCGCTGCCGTGATGGCCGCCTTTGCCGAGTCCGGTCTGTATGAGGAACGCGCGCGCATGGGCGACGGTATAAAACGGATGGTCGTCCATAACCTTTTCAACGCCCGCCCGTCGCTGGAGGCGGGGGACGTGCAGGCGGGGTGGCTGCGCAAACACAAGGACATTATTAAAAACGATCTGCGGATGCTTGTGACGACACAGTCCCAGTGGACAGTGCCCCCTTTGCCGCGGTCTGGCCCCGGCAATACGCCGCCCGCAGTTTAAAATTGGCGAGAATACAGGCCAGTCACATCCCTATTTAGCGTTCTGTACAGTCAAAAAACTGGACAAAATGGTCTTTAATATCGTTTATAGATTATGAAAAAACGAGGATACCATGATCCGTCTGAAAGACCTGCTGAAAAAGGCCGCACAAGGTACGAAAGAGACCCTGCGCGTGCATCATCTGCGCTCTCAGAAGGCGCAGATCGTCGCCATTCTTAATGACATCACATCCGTGCATCTGCCTGACCATGCATGGGTCGCGCTGCCGATCGGTGGTGGCCGTGGCGATTACTCCATGAAACATACCCGCTTCAGCCTCGTCGGCGCGGCGGAGGCCCGGCGCAATCTTTTCGGCATTTCCCCGCAATCTGAATTGCCACGCCCGGTGTATCAGCCGCTGTTGGAGGCGTTTGTTGGCACCGGTGTGCGGTACCATTTTGTGTTGCCCGTCAAAGAAACGGAAATGACCATCTCGACCCGCGCGGGCCACCGCTACGACCATTCATGTGTGCATATTGAATATGCAGACCTGAAATTTCTGCGCGAAAACCGTGAACGGATCGCAGCCGCATTCGGCAAGTCCGGTATGACATACCGGCACGGTGCCGCTTCCATGGGCACGAAGCTTCGGTATTAAGCCTTATTATAGATATCCATGATATCAGACAGAAGCGTCAGCGCTTCTGCGCGTGGGCGCTGGAACGCGTTGCGTCCCATGATCGACCCGTTGCCGCCGCCATCGCGAATGGCTTTGGCTTCTTCCAGGATCGCCGCCGTGTCCTTCGCGGCACCGCCCGAAAACACAACCAGACGACGACCGTTGAAACATGATTTGACGACATCGGCCACGCGCTCGGTCAGTGTGCTGCGTGCAATGTTCTTGCCCTCGTACACTTTTTTGGCCTCAGCGTTCTCAAGGTAATCGGTCGGCAGTTTGACCTTGATGATATGCGCGCCCATCAGGCAGCCCATATGCGCGCCGTATGAAATGACATCGAGTGCGGTCTCGCCGTCTTTGGACAGATTGCCGCCGCGCGGGTACACCCATAGCACGGTGGCAAGGCCGGCATTCTTGGCTTCGCGCGACAGCGCGGCGAATTCTTCCATTTGCGCATAGCACGCATCCGAACCCGGATAGATGGTAAAGCCCACGGCGGAACAACCCAGGCGCACGGCGTCGTCGACAGTACCGATCACGGCCTGGTCGGGGTTTTTCTTTTCCTCAGCGCTGGCCAGTGAATTGGAATGGTTCACTTTCAGGATCAGCGGAATTTGTCTGGCGAATGTGCGTGCGCCGGCCTCAAGCGCGCCAAGCGGCGCGGCATAGGCGTTACACCCACTGTCGATGCCCAGCTGGAAATGGAAATGCGGATCATACGCAGCCGGGTTCACGGCGAAGGAACGGGCAGGGCCGTGTTCGAAACCCTGGTCGACCGGAAGAATGACCATGCGGCCCGTGCCGCCGGTTTTGCCGTGCATGAGCATGCGGGCCAGATTGTTGAGAACCAGTTTGTTGTCGGATTCGTAATTGGCGAGAATGTTTTCAACAGCAGGCGTCAGTTTCATGTCATCTCCGGCAAAATTTTGGGCAATAAAAAAGCCGCCTCACTTTCGCGGGCGGCTGGGCTCAAGTCAATCGGGACTTAGATATTGTTGTGACGCGGCGCAGGATTCGATGCAGCGTCGAAATTTGGCGCAAAGCTCTGGACCGGGGTCTGCATCATCAGCACGCCGCACACATGCTTCACGGCTTGCACCGTGGCTTCGGTCGGGACGAACATGGTTTGTTGCTTACCCATCGTTACTTCTTACCAATCCTTCTTCGACAAGGGTGCGCAGGGCACGCTGGTCGGTTGTTGCCGGGCCGTCATACAGGTTGTTCAGAACATCGCTGCGTGTGGCTTCGCCTTTCGCACTAACGGTCAGAAGGGCTTTAAGTTCCCGCAATGACGGCATGTGCTTGAGGAATAAACCTATAAACACATCCAGCGTCTTTTTCAAGGCGGCGTGCTGGTTTCCAAAGGGGCGCAAGGCCAGTTGCAGGTGCTTATGGGTGAATGTGCTGGTATTCAGCGCCATTTCACGCCCGTCATCGCGTCCTTCGGCCCGGATCACGCATCCATGACCCCATAGCCAGTCGACATTCCGGGATATGACCGATTTTTCAAGATTCAGGCGCTCGCCAATGCTGGTCTGGGTGGTGCCCGGGTACTGGTCGATATCCAGCAGGATCATGGCACGGCGCAGGGAAATGGACGGATCGCCCACTGCATCGACCACGTGGTCGACGACATCCGCCAGACGTAAAATGTCTGTTTTGGACGGCTGAGGCAGGGTTTGGGCGGATTCCATAGTGGGTTTTACCAAAATCCAAAGAAAAACACCAGTTTTTATCGCAAATAAGCCCTTGCGATCAAATAGCCTTTATCAGGCCTCAACGAAGGCTTTAAACCCGCCATAGGCAAAGCGCTTCATGTCGAAGGGCGCTTTCTGGCCGCTGCAATCCATACGCTTGTCGGCCATGACCTTTTTGTTCACGGCGTCGCGGTGCTTGCGCGACTTGTAGGTGATGTACGAAAACACGACCGTCTCGCCCGCCTTGGCCTTGGCCATCTTGGTAAAGGGCAGGCCGAACTTAACCTTCAAATCATCGCCCACGGCTTCCACGTAATCCAGCGCGCCGTGCTCCATCCAGATCTTGCGGCCCAGCTTGGCCATCTTGGTATAGGCGGCCATGTTCTTTTTCGGAACGCAGATTACAAATCCATCGACATAACGAGGCATATCAAGAGTCCTTTCATCTATAGCAACTGGCCGCAAGCGGCCCGCGAAGTGTAAACGTAGCGAAGCCAAGTCGGACAAGGTCCGACGCCCGGCGTCTGAGGGGCATATTACAGCGTCCCCATCAGTTTAGCGGTGTCCAGCATGCGGTTCGAGAAGCCCCATTCATTGTCATACCAGGTCAGGATACGGACCAGATTGCCGTCCAGCACCTTGACCTCGTTGACGGCGAAGATCGACGACAGCGGGTTGTGGTTGAAGTCGGTCGAAACCAGCGGTTCGTCGTAATAACCCAGAATGCCCTTCAGCGGGCCGTCAGCGGCGGTCTTGATCGCGGCGATGACCTCTTCCTTAGTGGTCGGTTTCTTGGACACGAACTTGAAGTCGACGACAGAAACGTTCGGGGTCGGGACGCGGATGGATGTACCGTCCAGCTTGCCGTTCAGTTCAGGCAACACCTTGCCGACAGCCTTGGCCGCGCCGGTGCTGGTCGGGATCATGTTCAGGGCCGCCGCGCGGGCGCGGTGCAGATCCTTATGCGCCGTATCGACCGTGTTCTGGTCGCCGGTATAGCTGTGGATCGTGGTCATGAAACCTTTTTCAATGCCGATCGCGTTGTTCAGGACAAAGGCAACCGGGGCAAGACAGTTGGTCGTGCATGATGCGTTCGACACAACCGTGTGCTCAGGCTTCAACTTGTCATGGTTGATCCCGTAGACGACCGTGAGGTCTTCTTCCGTCGCCGGGGCGGAAATCAGGACCTTTTTGGCGCCCGCCTGCAAATGCAGCGCGGCCTTTTGTTTCTCGGTAAAGATGCCCGAGCATTCGAGCGCGATGTCAATGCCAAGGTCTTTCCACGGAAGCTGCGCCGGGTCGCGCTGCTGGCAGACGGTGATTTCGTCGCCGTTGATGACCAGCTTGTCGCCTTTGACCTCCACCGGGAACGGGAAGTTGCCGTGCACAGAGTCGTATTTCATCAAATGCGCGTTGGTCTTGATATCGGCCAGATCGTTGATGGCGACAATCTTGATGTCATTGCGGCCGGATTCATACAGCGCCCGCGCGACCAGCCGGCCAATGCGTCCAAACCCGTTGATGGCAACTTTTACAGTCATGGTGACTACCTTCCGTTTTTAGGTCGTTTATTTTTTAGCCGCGCCGGCAATCGCGGCGGCGGTGATGCCGAAATGCTCGTACAGTTTCTGATAAGGCGCAGACTCGCCAAAGCCTTTCATGCCGATGAAGATATCGGTGGGTTTCATATACTTATCCCAAGGCTGGCGGATGGCCGCTTCCACCACGATGCGCTTGACGGTCTCGGGTCCCAGTACGTCGCGCTTGTACGCCTCATCCTGTTTCTCAAAGAACTCAATGCAAGGCACTGAAACAAGTTGAACTTTAATGCTTGAAGCTTGCAGCTTCTCATAAGCCTCGTACGCGATGGACACTTCCGATCCGCTTGCCATAAGCACAAGGTCAGGGGTGCCCGCTTCGAAGTTTTTCCGCAGGATATACGCACCTTTTGCACAGGCGTTGCCGACCGACTTGGTCAGGCGCATTTGCGGCAGGGCCTGACGGGTCAGGGCCATGACGGTCGGGCCGTCGGCACGATCAAGCGCGGCGTCCCAGCATTCCGCGGTTTCAACGGCGTCGCACGGGCGCATGACCGCGACATTGGGAATGGCACGCAGGGATGCGAGGTGTTCCACCGGCTGGTGCGTCGGGCCGTCTTCACCCAGACCAATCGAGTCATGGGTCATGACATGCACGGCACGCAGCTTCATCAGCGCGGCCATACGAATGGCCGGGCGGCAATAGTCGGCAAAGGTCAGGAACGTGCCGCCATAAGGGATGCAGCCGCCATGGAGGGCCATGCCGTTCATCGCGGCAGCCATGCCGTGCTCACGCACGCCGTAGTGAATATATTGACCGCCGTACGCGCCCGGTTTGATGGCGATCGTACCCTTTTTGTAGGTGTTGTTCGACGGGGTGAGGTCGGCAGACCCGCCGATCAGCTCCGGAAGCGCGTCGATCAAGGCGTTCAGGGTTTCGCCCGATGCCTGACGCGTCGCAGTTTTCACAGGGTTATTCACAAGGTTATCAACAAGCTTGTCAACAACCGCCCGTACGCGCTTGGAAACATTGGGATTAAAGGCGTCGTCGAAGGTGGCTTTCTGCGCCGATTTCTCATGGCGGACCTGCCATGCCTTGCGCTTGGGCGCGCCGCGTGCGCCGGCTTCACGCCACCATGTCAGGACATCCGCCGGGATCTCGAACGGGGCATGCGGCCACGCCAGTTGCGTGCGGGATGCCAGCACTTCGTCGGCACCAAGGGGGCTGCCGTGAACGCCGGAGGTGTTGCACTTGTTCGGGCTGCCGTAACCGATGGTCGTCTGGCAACGGATCAGGGTCGGTTTGTCCGATGACTGGGCTTTGAGGATCGCGGCTTCGATCTGTTCGAAATCGTGGCCGTCGATCTTGATCACGTTCCAGCCATAGGCCTGGAAACGGCCCGTCGGGTCTTCCGTGTAGGACAGGGAGGTCGGCCCGTCGATGGAGATGCCGTTATCGTCATAAAGGGCGATCAGGCGGTTAAGCTTCAGGTGACCGGCCAGCGAGCATGCCTCGTGGCTGATGCCTTCCATCAGGTCGCCGTCCGAGCAGATGACATAAGTGAAGTGATTCATCAGCTCGTCGCCGAAGCGGGCGTTGTTGATACGCTCAGCCAGCGCGAAACCCACAGCGTTTGCAACACCTTGGCCCAGCGGGCCGGTGGTGGTTTCAATGGCAATCTCGGGGTCGAATTCCGGGTGGCCCGGGGTGATCGAGTGCAACTGGCGGAATTGCTTGATCTGGTCCAGCGTCATCTTCTCGTAACCCAGAAGATAACCCAGCGAATACAGCAACATGGACCCGTGACCGGCGGACAGAATGAAACGGTCGCGGTCGGGCCAGCGCGGGGCGGCCGGGTCGAAATTCATGAATTTGGTGAACAGGACGGTGGCGACATCCGCCATACCCATCGGCATGCCCGGGTGGCCCGAATTGGCCTTTTCCACGGCATCCATCGATAACGCACGGATTGCGTTGGAATATTGGCGCAACGGGTGGTTGTCTACGAGTTTGGCGACGGCGTCGGCCTGGGCAAGATTTGTGGAAGCCATTTTAGTAAGTCCTTTTTCTGTGCCGCTACAATAAAGTCGTGCCTACCAAGATCAAGCAAAACATGGCGCAGCTCCACATTCCCGAATCACCCTGTGGATGAATTTTTTTCCCGCTAGACAGCAGGGTTAGGTCCGGTTATTCGTCTTATCTATCAGCTTTTGAAAATGAGTTATGTGGAGTGTGTCCGCCCATGGGTCTGGATAATAGCCTGCGTCGTTTGTCGTCCGCGGTCGATCAGTTGGAAAAAATCGCCACCGCTACGGAAAATGACATCAAATCACGCCAGATTGATTTGTTCGGTGCCCCCTCCAAACAACCGTCAGTGGATAACACCATGATGGCCAAGACGCTGGATCGTACGATTGAACGTATTGAAAATCTTCTGCAGGTGGGGAGCCGATAAACATGTCCAAGGTCAATATCGTCGTTAACAACCGTACATTTACCATCGCATGCGATGATGGACAGGAAGCCCGCGTCAGCCAGCTTGGCAAATATGTCGACGAACGTTTCAAGGAACTTAACCAGGCCGGTGCCGCACCGAACGAAGCCTACATGCTGGTCCTGACCTCGCTGGTCATCGCCGACGACATGTTCGAAGCGCGCGACGCCGCTGAAAAAGCAAACATGAACGCCGCGAATGCCGGTCCGTCCCGCCAGGAAGTGGAAATGCAGGTTCGTGGGCCCTACGAAAACCGTATCGCGCAATTGCAGGCTGAAATCGACCGCCTGCGCCGCGAGAGCGCGCAAAGCCAGAACAACGTGGCCGACTTCAACCGCGCCCGTCAGGAAGCGGACGCACGCGACGCCGAAATCGCCAAAGTCGTCGACCAGCTGTCCGACCGACTTGAGGGCGTTGTGAAGAAACTGAAGCGCGCCTAAGTGCTTTCGCCTAGCCCATTTATCAACGGGAGCCGCCATTTGCGGCTCTTTTTGTTTTAAAAGCTGCCAAAATCCGGTAACTGCGCTATATCTAGAAACGGCGGAGCTGCGGGGCAGGTGAAGGTACCAACATCCCTCGGGCCGATAATTAACTACTACGGGAACTGTGCCTTATGCGGCCCTGGTCGCATGATACGGTGCCCACCTGGTCAACCGGGCTAGTAGTGGATTTGATGCATACCCACGGCTTTCTGTGGCTCCGCTTTTATCTTCTGTTTCTTTCGGTTACCCTTTTCCCCCATGGACGATCACGATTCCGAAAAGCGAAAACTGCGCCGTGGCGCGCATGCCCGCGCCGCCGAAAGTTCGATCGAACGTAAAAAACTGGACCGTGATCTGTGCCAGAAATATCTCGAAGCCTTTCCCCCAGATCCTGAAAAAACACTGGCCTTCTTCTGGCCGCTGGCACGTGAATGCGATACGCGCATGATCGCGGAGACATGCCACGACATGGGCATGCCCTGCGCCCTGCCGGTGGTAACGGGGCCACGCAACATGGTTTTCCGCCAGTGGCGGCGCGACAGCACCATGATAAAATCCCGCGTCGGCACGCTGGAACCGCGTACAGATGCGCCCATCATCCAGCCGGACATTGTTCTGGTGCCGTTGATGATGGTCGATATGAAGGGTACACGGCTGGGGCGGGGGGCTGGGTATTACGACTCCGCCCTGGCTGCGCTGCGCAAAACCCACGACTTTATGGCCATCGGCATCGCCTATGACTGGCAACTGACCGAAGACCCGATCCCGGCCGAAGACCACGACCAGCGCCTTGATGCTCTGGTCACGCCTTCGCGGGTTTTTATTTTCTCTTAATCCGGGTAGCGTTCGAAATAACGGCGCACGGCTTCATCCAGCGCTTCCGTAAGCTGCGTGCCGCGATTGCCCATGTCTTTGCCGCGTTCGCCCATAAGCATGATGGCCTGAAGCGCATTCGCAAATCCGTTTACAACGTCCAGTGCTTCAGAATTGGGGGCCGCAATCTGTTCAAGGAACAGGATCAGCCGCGCGGACACGACCGTAATCAGCGGATAGCCAAACATCGCGCCGTTGGCCTTTAACTGCATGGCCGGGTGAATCATGGTGCTGATCAGGGCTTCGCCGTCGATTTCGCCGCGCTTGGTCCCGGTCAGGCGAATGCCTTCCTGCAATGCCGTCAGGTAACGCTGGCCGGTGGGCAGGAAATCAAAATCGGTTTTATCGATCAGGTTTTGCGCCATCTCGATGATGCGCTCATCAAGCCCGCCGCTGCCGACTTTCAACTTTAACTGGTTGGGCGGGGTGATGAATTCGGCCTGGCGGTGCTTTGCGCGTTCCTTGCTCATGACTCGTCTCCCAGCGTGTGGTCCAGATGGCGTTTCCATGGGCCCGCAAAAGTCGCGTCGACCAGGCGGCGACGGTCGGGGCCGAAAAATTCTTCCGACCGGATAAACTGGCGCGGGCGTTCGATCACCTGCGCGATGCGCTTGTACAATTGCTTGGCGTTGAACGGTTTGACCAGGAATTCGGTCACGCCGGAATCGCGGGCGGTGGCCACACGGCTTCTTTCCGAGAACCCTGTCATCAGGATGACGGGGGCAAACGGGTTGGGGGATCGCGGTTCGCTGCGGATCATCCGGGTCAGGACAATACCGTCCAGCGGCTTCATCATCCAGTCAGCGACCACGATATCGGGGTTATGCTTGCAGAAGGCTTCAAACCCTTCTTCGCCGTTTTTGGCCAGAAGGATGGTTTTGACCCCGAAAGTCTGGAGAATCGCCCGGGCCATCATGGCCATGGGCTGGTTGTCCTCGACGATCAGGACTGAAACAGTATCAAAGTGATAGGGCATGCCGCTTACGACGTATTGAAAATGGGTGCAGGAGAAATTATAACCCGGATACAGAGGATAGGACAATGGCAGGGCATTCCCACGCAAAGAACGTCGCGCGCCGCAAGGAAGCGCAAGGTAAGAAAAAGGCCAATCTGTTTGGCAAAATCGCCCGTGGCATCACGGTTGCGGCCAAATCCGGCAGTCCGGACCCCGACATGAACCCCCGCCTGCGCCTTGCCATCGACAAGGCCAAGTCGGTCTCCATGCCCAATGACCGTATCAAACGCGCGGTGGAACAGGGTATGCCCGGTGCCGCCGACGGCAAGGATTACCAGGAAGCCCGGTATGAAGGCTATGCCCCCGGCGGCGTCGCCGTGGTTATCGAATGCCTGACCGACAACGTCGCCCGTACCGTGGGCGATATCCGCCCGATGTTCGCAAAATTCGGCGGCACGCTGGGCACGGCCGGTTCGGTGTCGTTCATGTTCGAAAAACTGGGTGAGGTGGTTTATCCTGCATCCAAGGCTTCGGCGGACGCCATGTTCGAAGCCGGTGTCGAAGCCGGCGCCCAGAACGTGGAAAGCGACGACGAATACCACAACGTCTATACCGAGACGACCGACCTTGCCGCAGTGACCGACGCGCTGGAAAAGAAATTCGGTGCCCCTGAAAAATCCGGCATGATCTGGAAGCCGCTGAACATGCACGCGGTCACAGACGCCGAAGTCGCCGCATCGGTCATGAAACTTCTTGATGCGCTGGACGATCTCGACGATGTGCAGGAAGTCTTCATCAACATGGATATCAGCGAAGACATTGCCGCCAAATTGAACGCCGCATGACAAAGACCATCCGCATATTGGGGATCGATCCCGGTCTTCAACGCTGCGGCTGGGGTGTCATTGATTATACCGACAACAAACTTGTTTACGTTGCGGGTGGCTGCATCAAGCCGCCGACCAAGGCCCCGATGGGCGAGCGTCTGGCGCTGATCGATATCGAGCTCGAAAAAATCATCGCCGAATGGAAACCGCAGGAAGCTGCGATTGAAGAAACATTCTCCAACACCAATGCGGCATCGACCCTCAAGCTTGGCATGGCACGCGGCGTTGCGTTTATCGCGCCCGCGCGCGCGGGCCTGCCCATCGGGGAATACGCCGCGAACAAAGTCAAAAAATCCGTGGTCGGTGCCGGTCACGCCGACAAGGACCAGATCCAGATGATGGTAAAGGTGTTGCTGCCCAAGGCGACATTCGAAATCGCCGACACCGCCGACGCGCTGGCCGTTGCCATCTGCCACGCGCATCATCGCTAAGGGCTAAAAACCACGCACGCACATATCTACAATATGTAAAAATTAAATAATCGCGGATTGTTTACCGATAACCTCTGCCAATTGTGAACAAAACAGGTACAATCGGGTTATGATTGGCAAATTACGCGGTATTATCGACCATATTCAGGGCAACCAGCTTGTGCTCGACGTCAACGGCGTCGGCTATGTGGTCAATGCCGGGGCCCGCACCATGGGTGCCATCGGCGGCGCGGGTGAGGCGGCAAGCCTGCTGATCGAAACCATCGTCCGCGAAGACGCGATCACGCTTTACGGTTTTGCCGAAAATTCTGAAAGGCAGTGGTTCAAAACCCTGACCACCGTACAGGGCGTGGGCCCGCGCGTGGCGCTGTCCATCCTGTCCGCCTGCACGCCCGACCAGCTCACGCTTGCCATCGGCGCAAAAGATTCCGCAATGCTCACACGTGCTGACGGCGTCGGCAAAAAACTGGCTGAACGCATTGTCATCGAATTGAAGGATAAGGCGCACCACACCGCCGCCATCGCCATCCCGTCCGGCCCATCGCCGGAGGTCAAACAAAAACGCGCCAAACCAGCAAACGATGCCGACCACATCAACGACGCCGTCTCCGCGCTCGTCAATCTGGGCTATGGCCGCTCCGAAGCATTCCAGGCCGTGAACGCGGTGATCCAGCGCGGTGAAGCCAAAGACTTAAGCGCGATTATTTCGCAGTCCCTGAAAGAGATGGCCGCATGAGCCGCGCCGAAGCCCTTACGACACAAAAACTGGGCAGCGATGAAGACATGGCGCTGCGCCCCAAGGCGCTGGCGGAATTCACCGGCCAGAAACAGCTCAAGGAAAATCTCGCCGTATTCATCGCTGCCGCCAAATCGCGCGGCGAACCCCTCGATCACGTGCTGCTGCACGGCCCGCCGGGACTGGGCAAAACCACGCTTGCGCAGATCGTCGCGCGTGAACTGGGTGTTGGTTTCAAGGCAACATCCGGCCCAGTCATCGCGCGTGCGGGCGACCTTGCCGCGATCCTGACCAATCTTCAGCCGATGGATGTTCTGTTCATCGATGAAATCCATCGTTTAAGCCCGGTGGTTGAGGAAATTCTCTACCCCGCCATGGAAGACGGCAAACTCGACATCATGATCGGTGAGGGGCCTGCCGCACGCAGCGTGCAGATCGAACTGCCGCCGTTCACGCTGGTCGCCGCCACCACGCGCTCCGGCCTTCTGACGACACCCTTGCGCGAACGTTTCGGTATTCCGCTGCGACTTGATTTCTACACGCATGACGATTTGACCAGCATCGTGGCCCGCGCTGCCAAAATTCTCGGCGGCAATCTTGCCATCGACGGCGCCCGCGAAATTGCCAAGCGCGCCCGTGGCACGCCGCGCATTGCCGGTCGTCTGGTTCGCCGCGTGCGCGATTTCGCGCAAGTTGACGGTCATGCGTCTGTTACCGCCGCGATTGCCGACGCCGCGCTGAAACGTCTTGATGTCGATGCGGCCGGCCTCGACGCCATGGACCGCCGCTATCTGCGCACGATTGTCGAACATTATGACGGCGGCCCGGTTGGCGTTGAAACCATGGCCGCGACATTGTCCGAAGAGCGCGACGTCATCGAAGACGTGATCGAACCCTATCTGATCCAGCAGGGCCTGGTCCAGCGCACGCCGCGCGGCCGCTGCATCACCGCCGGCGGCTACCGCGCCCTGGGCCTGAACGCCCCAAACAAACCGGTAAATCCTGATTTGTTCTCCGACCAATAACACCTGTGGATGTTGCGGCGCAGCGCCTTGAACAAGTCGTTGTCATAAATTACGACTCGTAAGGTGAATTCTAAGCAGCAAGTGCATCAGTATTCATCCCGTGAGCTGGCCAATCGCCCATTGGTCGAAGGCTACACTATCGACGACCCCACAACGCTGGATATGGATGACGGGCTTTGGGTTGATCGCCGCCCCAATGGCTGGCGTATCCTGATCTCCATCGCCGATGTATCACGTGCGGTCCATGCCGGAAGCCCGGTTGATCAAAATGCACGCAGACAGGGTTTCTCGCTTTATCACCCGCTCGGCAACACGCCCATGCTGCCCGCCGATATGGACCGTAACCGCCTGAGCCTCGTGGAAGGGGCGCTCAGGCCCGCGGTGACGGTCGAAGGCGTGCTGGACGATCACTTCAATGTCATCGAAACCAGCATTTATCGATCAGCGTTCCTGAGCAGCAAAAAACTCAGCTATGAAACTTTCCTCGAATTAAGCGGTGATCCTTCTCACCGCTTTTTTTTATGGGACCAACTGGCGGCGGGTCTGGAACAACAGCGCCGCCGCGCGGGGTCCTTAAGCCTTGATGATTTGAGCAAGGGCCTGCGCCTTGATAGAGACGGCCATATCTGCGGCGCGGGTACGGCAAGCCACCGTGGTCACAGATTTGTCGGTGAGGCCGCGATCTTCGCCAATCGCGTGGTCGGAAAATACATGCGCGATCATGATGTCCCGGCGCTATACCGCAATCACGCCGCCGATGCGGTGGACCCGGATCTGGGCCCGCGTCTTCTGTACAATGTGCGCGACGCCATCCTGAGTGAAAGCGACGATGATTATAAGGCCGCGATTAAACGCCTGCGCCTGTGGTTCCTGCGCGCAAGGTACGAAGTCGATGTGAAGGGGCATTTTGGCCTCGCGGTGAATGAATACCTGCATTTCACATCACCTATCCGCCGTTACGCCGATCTGGCCGTGCACCGCAACCTTCTGGCGCATATCGAAGGCCGCGCCATTGTGCACACGCGCGACGACCTGTCCGCGCTGGGCGACCACCTGAACACCCGCAACGACGAGGAACGCAATTTCCACCAATCGGAAATGTACAAGGAAGTGCTGTACCAGCGCATGTCGCGGCGTGTGCGATCGACGGGTGCGGTCTTTGACAATCTTCATGACGAGGAACTGCGCATGGCGCTCTTCGCCGCGCACCACGAAGGTATTGAGAATTGCCATCTGGCGGATGAAGTCAAACGGCGGGCGCATCGCGGCGCACTTGGGCATGTTGTGGCATATTACATTCTCAATGATGTCGATAGCGATGCAGGCTACTGGCACGATTTACGCCGCGCCTGCCGCCCGGATAAGCCCAGCCTGATCCGCAGCTTTGCACAATCGGTTGCGCACTGGGCGCCCTCAGCCAAGCTGGTTCCGCGTTGCGAGGGACCTGCGTTCGGTGGGCTCGTTCCGGCCTGATTGCTGCGACGCGTCGCAATTCTCAGCGAAGAATTGCAAAGCCGCGCGGCCCTGTGGCAGTTTTGTTTCCATGAAAAAGAAACAACCCCTTTGCCTTCTGAATGAATGGGCGCAGGCCAACGGTAAACAGTATTCATTCACGGATACGTCGACCGGACCGGCGCATAAACCCGACTTTACCAGCAGGCTGAAATTCGAACGTTGTTCCGATGTTTTTGTGGGCACGGGACCTACGAAAAAACAGGCTCGCAGCAGCGCTGCACAGGCCGCCGTCCATAACTGGGGCATTGCCGACAAGCGGACAAAAGCGCCGGTTCTGGCCGTCAGCGCCTAAAATTTGCCAAAAAACGCCCGTCTGTGGCATGGTCACGCCATGGGATCAGGTTTCTTCGCAATCATGTCTTCAGACCCGGCGGTCATCGTCGAGTCTTTGAAAAGCAAAAAAGTGAACGCACTCCACGCCACCAATGGCGTCTTCGGTGCCGCAAAGCAAATGGTCGTTCCGACGACCATGGCGGGGTTTCAGTACATTCACGAAAACGATGCCGATAAAAATGCGGCGCTTTTCGTCGCGCTGAATTCCGACAAAAGCATGCAGGACATGCTGAAAGCCAAAAATGCACCGCGCGCCGAATACGACGCGCTGGAAGATCAGTATACCCGCATGCGCAAAATCATGCCCGCACTGGCAACGCAATTCCCTGACCGTATGGTCACATTCGCATTTTACGATGCGCAGGACCCGGTCGCATTATACGAAGCATTACATACCGCCGGTTTCGGCATGCGTGGCCTGCATAAATGGGGCTACGGCACGGGCGATAACCCGAAGCCGATTTTGGGCGCTGAATTTTTTGAAAAGGTGAACGGCTTCCCGTTCCCGAATTCCGTTGCCCACATGAAGCCTGCTTTCTGGGATGTCACCCCCGAAGGCCAGAAGGGCGTTGTTCAGGTGGTCGACCTGACCAAGGTGTTTGGCGCACATGGTGCGCCGTATCTTTCGGCACAAAATGAAATGCTGATGCCTGTAAAACACCCGGTTTCTTACGCCGCCGGTCTGCCCATGAACCTTCGTCCCAAAGCGCCTTAAATTTTTAGGCCATCTGCGGTGTGCGCACGGCCTGCAACAGGCTGGGGCTCGCGCGTTCGGTGATGATGTGCTGGACCTTGCCGCGTGCGGCCAACTTGAAATTATCACGCGCATCGTCTGCGGCAAAATAAGCCGTATCGCCATGGCTCCAGCAATGCCCCTTGGCCAGAAAGTTCAGCGCGTTGCTGGCATACATGACGCCGACATGGCGGCCCACATGATCCAGACGCTCTGATAATTGTGTCCATGCTGCCTGATCCGTCATGTCGATGGTCAGCGCACCCAGCGCACCGGACTTGGCCATCATATGCAGATATACATAGTCCGACCCGCGCCAGCGCAATTCGACGGTATCGCCCTTCCACCATTTGTCTTCGTTCGGTGCCGCGACTTCACGGAACAGGCCGTTTATCACCGGCGGCTGCGGATCGCGGCGTATGCTGATAGATGATTGCTCCAGATCCACGGCGCGGTTGCCGCAGGCGAGCAGGGCGGCAGCTTCAAGCGCGGGCCCCGTATCTTTCATATATTTCACGAATGCCGCGTAGGACGGGGATGTCTCCAGCCCCTTGATCGTTTTCTGCCAGAACAGCGTCTGCAGCGGGTTGATGTCGAACAGAATGGCCGCAGCCGGACGCATCGCCGCGATATAACTGAAATTCAGAAAACCGGCGCAACCCATGTAGACGCTGTTGCGATCATGGCCGCCGGCTTTGCTCATGGCTTCAAGCAGGGTGCGGTGGCTATGAGTTTCTTCGCTGACGACATTGGTATGGATCGAAGCGGCATAAAACCCGGCCCAGTTGTCGCGGGCATAGGCGCGGCCAACGCCGGGCAGCATGACCATGCGGTCATTGACCGGGGTGTTGTTGAGATCGGCAACCGCATGGGCGAAACCGGTGTGGATGGAATGGCTCATGGGTTGCGCTATAGGGACGGGGCTGGCACTCTGGCGGCTGTTTCGAAAATCATCCCGGATACATACCAAATACGGACTAGTTATGTCAAAAACATCAAAATTGCCCGTCCGTATCTACTACGAAGACACTGACGCAGGCGGTATTGTTTACCACGCCTCGTTTCTGCGCTTTGCCGAGCGTGCCCGGTCCGAATGGCTGCGCGAACACGATATTAACAATTCCGACCTGCTGCCCGGCCATGGCTTTCACTTCGTCGTGCGCCATATCAGCATCGACTATCTGGCACCCGGAAAGCTCGACGACCTGTTGGAAGTCGAAAGCACAGTGGTTGACCTTGGTAATGCCTCATTTACCATGCAACAAAACATGACACGAAACGGTGTGCCCATCGTCACCATGAAGGTGGTGCTGGTGTGCATCAACGAAGCGGGTAAGGCCGTGCGTGTACCCGAAATGCTTCGTGCGATTTTATAAGTTCAAAAAGGAAATGAAATGACTGCAGCCACCACCATCCCCGAACGCGCCGTAGACGCGGCCCAGCTGGCCGGTTCCACCGGCGGCGTTGCCCACAGCATGTCGCCCTTCGCCCTGTTCCTGCAGGCCGACATGATCGGCAAGCTGGTCATCCTGATGCTGGTATTTGCATCGGTGTGGTGCTGGACCATCATTTTCGACAAGATGCGTACGCTCAAGGCTACCAAGCGCCGCGCCGACAAATTCGAAGAAGCCTTCTGGTCGGGCGAACCGCTGGACAAGCTGTACGAACGCGTGCGCCAGTCGCGCCCCGATCCGATCCTGAAAACATTCCTGTCCGGCATGGAAGAATGGCGTCTGGGGATGTCCGACAAAAATGCCGGCGGCGAAAGCCTTGGCACCAATTTGCAACAGCGTATTGAACGCAATATGTCGGTGACCATCGGCCGCGAGATGGAAAAACTGGAACGTTCCATGACCTTCCTTGCCAACGTTGGCTCGGCGGCACCGTTTATCGGCCTGTTCGGTACGGTGTGGGGCATCATGCGTTCGTTTACGGCCATTGCCGGTTCCAAAAACGCATCGCTGGCCGTTGTTGCGCCGGGTATCGCCGAAGCATTGTTCGCAACCGCCATCGGCCTTGTCGCCGCCATCCCGGCTGTTATTGCGTACAACAAATTCTCAAGTGATCTCAATCGTTACAACGACCGTCTTGAAAACTTCGCAACTGAATTTTCGGCCATCCTCGGCCGCCATCTGTCGAACCGGAAGTAAGTATTATGGCGTTCAAACTGGGATCAAAGGGCAAGGGCAGGCGCAAACGTTCGGTTTCGGCGGAAATCAACGTCACGCCGCTGGTTGACGTCATGCTGGTGCTGCTCGTCATTTTCATGGCGACCGCCCCCATGCTTTCCGCCGGCGTGCCGGTTGATATTCCGGACAGCCAGGCAGGCGCAATCCACGAAGACGATCAGGGCCCGATCGAAGTCACACTGACCGGAACCGGACAGATCTATGTCGGCGAAACACCGGTGACGCAGGCGCGTCTGCTGGAATTGCTGGGCGCGATGACCAAGGACGATCCAAACCGCCGCATTTTCCTGCGCGCGGATAAAAAGCTGAATTACGGTGATGTGATGGGCACACTTGGCGTGCTCAGCTCTGCCGGCTACGGCAAGATCGCCCTGATCACCCAGCAGGGCGTAACGGCGCCTGCCGGCAAGTAATCACGCCATTTTTGGCGTGGTGCTTCTGGGTTTCATGACCTGAAAATCACCAATGCGGCCCCACAGATTATTGGGCAGGCTGTTGGCCTTGATATCGTATTCCAGTGGCGTGATCACAACCTGGCTTCGTATCTGTGTGGCCTGACCGCCGCCCTTAAATGTCACGCCGCTCAGATCAAAACCCAGGTTCGAGAGTTTCGCGGGCAGGGTATGCGCCGCATAAACACCACTCGCATCCGGTGCGTTTTGCGCCGCCGTACCAAACCGTACGCGTAACTGGTAACCGCCTTTGATCTCTTCGACATGCAGGCGCGTATTGAACAGCGGCTGACCACCAAAGATTTTGTCCTGAAGATAATCCTCGATCACCTCGGCCTCGCTCGACGGGTTGCCGATGCGCTCAAGGCGACGATAGAAAGCATTGCTGGCCGCCATGCCGCCCATGGCCCCCAGCAGTGTAGTGATCATGGTCAGGGCGCTGGCAACGCGGTTGTAGTCGTTGCGTGCCGAAGGTGAGGGCGCATCGACCACATTCGCAATCGTGAATGGTGCAGCCGTTGCGGCAGCCCACAATGCGAATCCGGCCACAGCCGGTGCGAATTTATAACGGGCGGATAATGGATGCATGGAAACTCCCTAAAAGGCCTTTTATACCCTGAGCCTAGAAAACCATTATGTTTATGTCAAACGCAACATCAGGGTGTTCGGACAGTAATTTTTCTCTACATAAATGGTCGCCAGATATCCCAAATACGGCCATAATCCGCGTATAGATTGACACCATGAACGCCGTATCCGCCACACCGCCGCCCTCTGAAAAGCGCGACCAGCAGCATTCCATGCGCTCGCCGCTCGTTGTGTCGTTGTTATTTCACGTCTTTTTGCTGTTGCTGTTCTCGGGTGCGTTCTTCTTTTTCTCAAAGCCCATCGAAATTCCGGAAGAACCCATGTCGGTGGAGATTCTGCCCGTCGCTGAAAAAGCCTCATCCACCATCAATGCCCCTGTGGCCAAGCAAATGCCAAAGGAGCCGCAGGAAGTCGCCGACACGCCGCCGCCTATGGCCAAATCTACCGCGCAGCAGGCCGTGAAGCCTGAACCGCCCAAGCCCGCCGAAAAGGTGAAGGCTGAGAAGATGGAAGAGATCAAGCCGCAGGACACCCCGCCGCCGCCTCTGAAAAAAGCTGAACTGGCTGAGAAAAAAGCCGCGCCTAAACCAGCACCCAAGGCCCCCGCCAAAAAGCCGCAGGAAGCCAAGAAGGAAGAGACCAAGGAAAAACCGGTTGAAGAAAACACGCAGGAATTCTCATCCGTCCTGAAAAACCTTGTCGGTGACGAAGCGCCGCCGACCCCGGACTCGCGCCCTGTCGATACGCCGCGTCAGGCACCGCAATTGACCGCGCCTGCGCCGCTGGGTTCGACCATGTCGATGTCCGAAATGGACGCCCTGCGCCAGCAACTGGCCGGATGCTGGAACGTGATTGCCGGCGCTGCCGACGCGCAGAACCTGTCCGTCGATATTCAGGTCATGGTCAATTCCGACAGGACCGTCGCATCGGCCCGCATTGTCGATCAGGGCCGTTACGGGTCTGATGCGTTGTATCGCGCCGCTGCTGACTCCGCCATGCGTGCGCTGCGCGCACCGGGCTGCACGCCGCTGGCCCTGCCGGAAGGCAAATACGATCAGTGGAAATCCATGACCATCAACTTCGATCCCAAGACGATGTTTGGGGCCTGAGTATTGGGGGTTTCCATGTCTGGTCTTGGCTCTAACTAACCGCTATTGTTGAAAAAACTTAAGGATTCGCCTCTATGCGCAAACTTATCGGCCTGTTTATCTTCGCTCTGGCCCTCGCACCTTTCTCGGCCCGCGCCGATCTCAAGATCGCTGTCACGCAAGGCCGGGTCGAACCCATGCCCATCGCCATCACCGCCTTTGCGGGTGACGGTGCCAATGCGCAGATCGGCTCACAAATTTCAGACATCGTTTCGCGCGACCTGGAATCATCGGGTCTGTTCCGCCCGCTGAACCCGGCATCCTTCATTCAGGACGCCCGCTCCGCCGCTTTGCAGGGCCCGCGCTTTACTGACTGGAAACCATTGAATTCGCAGGCGCTGGTGACCGGTGCCATTACCGCAGCCCCGGATGGCCGCCTTCGCG
Organism: Micavibrio sp. UBA6145; assembly: GCA_002423205.1. Lineage (GTDB taxonomy): Bacteria > Pseudomonadota > Alphaproteobacteria > Micavibrionales > UBA1664 > UBA6145. The sequence continues at coordinate 401,391 of DIUZ01000002.1, forward strand.
TTGAGTTCCGCCTCTGGGATGTCTACGGTGAAACGCAGGTGGACGGCATGGCATACACCACCACCCCGCAAAACTGGCGTCGCATCGCACACATCATTGCCGACAGCATCTTCAAGCGCCTGACCGGCGAAGAGGGCTATTTTGACACCCGCGTCGTCTACATCGCTGAAAGCGGCCCTTTCAACAACCGCGTCAAGCGCCTGTCCATCATGGACCAGGACGGTGCCAATCACCGTTACCTGACCGATGGTTCGTACATGGTGCTGACCCCGCGCTTCTCACCCAGCGCACAGGAAATCACCTATCTCGCCTACGTGAACAACAAGCCGCGTGTCTATCTCTACAACATCGACACCGGCCGTCAGGAAGTCCTCGGTGACTTCCCCGGCATGTCGTTTGCGCCGCGCTTCTCACCCGATGGCAATTCCGTCGCCATGTCGCTGGCAACCGGTGGCAATACCAACATTTACGTGATGGATTTGCGCACGCGCCAGATCAAACAGATCACAAACGATCCGTCCATTGATACGGCCGCCTCATTCTCGCCTGATGGACGCCGTATCACGTTTGAATCCGACCGCTCCGGCAAGCAGCAGATCTACATCATGAATGCTGATGGTTCGAACCAGCAGCGCATTACCTTCGGCGAAGGCCGTTATGCCAACCCCGTATGGTCGCCGCGCGGTGACCTTATTGCCTTCACCAAAATGCTGGGTGGTAAATTTTATATCGGCGTGATCAAGCCGGATGGCACGGGCGAGCGTCTGCTGGTCACGTCCTATCACGTCGAAGGCCCGTCATGGGCACCCAATGGCCGTTACCTGATTTACTTCAAGGAAGCGCCATCAGGTCAGGGGGGCCGCAGCGCCAAGGCCTATATGATCGACCTGACCGGATATAACGAGCGTCTGCTCCGCACCCCGGGCGACGCGTCGGACCCGGCCTGGTCTCCCCTGAACCCGTAAGGGTTCGTTGAAACAGGTATCCGTAAGGGCACCATAAATAAAAACCCCGCCATCACTGGCGGGGTTTTTTATAATCGTCTTAAGTGGTTTCAAGATTTCAGCGCGCCGCTCAGGACAGGCGTAAATTCCCGGATCACTTCCTCATATGTCGTGCGTTTGAACGGTACGATCAGGTCGCAGACCTGCGGCAGATCAACCCATTTCCATGCGGCGAATTCAGGGTGCACCTTGTCGTACAAGGTGATGTCCTGGTCTTCACCGGTAAAGCGAAGCGCGGCCCAGCGTTGTTCCTGGCCCTTGTATCGCCCACCCCACAACTTGCCCAATAAGTGATCAGGCAATTCATAGGTCAGGATTTTGTCACTGACATAGATGACTTCGGCCTTGTCTGTGCCGGTTTCTTCGCGAAGTTCCCTTAGCGCCGCGTGCTCAATGCTTTCGCCTTCGTCAATGCCGCCCTGCGGCATTTGCCAGGCACCCGGGTGATCCAGGCGCTCCCCGACGAACACTTTGCCGGCCGAATTGAAAAGCACTATTCCTACACATTGGCGATAAGGAAGCTTCCTTAACTCCTCAATATTTTTCATGGGAAAAGGATAGTGCTCAGGCGGCAGATGATCAAGACTTAGAAGCCCTGCATCACCCCTTCAGGCCGGTGAATTTGGCCGCAGGCACAAGGCGAATGCCTTTGGCGGGCAGGGATTTGACCCATTCAGCCAGTGTCTGGACAGCAAGGGGCGTCGGATGGGCCATGACCACGATGGCTTCCTGTTCGCGCAGAATGATCGGCAATGCGTCAGCCAGCGCCTTTTGCAGCACAACCGGGCCCATATCGCCGTTGATGATGATATCGGTCTTCAGGTAGGCGCTGATCTGCGCTTCGCGCTTTTGCAGGTACAGCGTTGTGGCGACCTTGGCTTTCGTCGCATCCATGATCATCAGGTTTTCCCCGATCAGGTTCAGGGCAATATCGCGCCACATATCCGGGTCATTGCCGGGAATATCCGCGTCATCCGGAATATACAGGCCGACCACGTTGCCGCCTGCCGTTGCCACCTGGCGTCGCAGCAGGGCCATGTTCTCTGTTGTGGAAAGCGATGACGATGCCGCAAGCGGACCGGGGTCTATACCCCCGGCGGTGCTTTGCATGGCGATCTGCAGCCACACGTCACGGCCTGACGCCTTGAACGCGCTGGCCGTACCCGAAGGATCGGACGCATAAACCGAAACCGCCAGCGTCGCATCGCGCGGCATGTCTTTATCAATCTGTTCAGACACTTTGCGGTTGAGGCCCGCATCCGCAATCACGACGGCCACTTCGGCAACAATCGGTACGCCCGGTATGGCCGGTTCAGCCGCTGCCTCTTCAATAGGGGTCGAAGGTGTTTCAGCGGAAGGCGCAGGTTCAATCGTATCAGGGGCAGATGATGTGACCTGAATCGTCGTGTCTTCCGGGGTATGGTCCTGTCCCGGCAGGACAAGGCCGAAAATCAGCGCCGATAAAACACCAATGGCAATTGATGCCAGAAACGGATGGCGCAAAACATTCTCAAACACACGTCCGGCACCCGTGGTCGGGACATCGGTCTGTGTGTTGTCGTCGGTCTGCGCCATCAATAATTACTCGACCGGTTTGTCTTTGGATTTTTCAGCATCATCTTTTTTGATATCAGACGCCTTTGCCTTGGCATCCTTCACAAGGGCCGGTGCGCCTTCAGGGGCGTGCTGGCTCTTGTACAATGAGATGCCACGCAACAGGTCGATCGCGCGGGCCAACTGGTAATCTTCAGCCAGTTCCGGGTGATCGATGGAGATCGGTTTCTTCTCGGACGCTTTGTCTTTCTCCGACTTGTCGAGGGCAGGTGCCTGACCCTTCGTGGATTTATCGTCTTCAGGCTTGATAACAGGCATCGACTTGTCGTCGCCGGGCTTCGATGCTTGCGGGTTGAGCAATGCGCCTTTGAGATCGGCCTCGCTGATGCTCATATCGGCATTTTCAAGATTTTCGATTCTCGACTGCGGAACGATGATGTCCGGTTCAATACCCTTGGCCTGGATCGAACGGCCAGACGGCGTGTAATAACGCGCCGTCGTCAGACGAATGGCCGTGCCGCCCGGCAGGCTGATAATCGTCTGGACCGAACCCTTGCCGAACGACTTGGTGCCGATCAGCACGGCGCGGCGGTGATCCTGCAATGCACCGGCAACGATTTCCGATGCCGAAGCCGAGCCGCCGTTGATCAGCGTTACGATGGGAAGACCGTTTGCAAGGTCGCCCGGCGTTGCGTTGTCACGCTTGGTGTCTTCTTCGTTACGGCCGCGCGTCGAAACAATCTCGCCTTTATCCAGGAAGTTATCTGATACTGAGATTGCCTGGTCCAAAAGACCGCCCGGGTTGTTACGCAAATCGATCACGTAACCCAGAAGATTTTTGCCGAGTTGTTTCTGAATATCCGCCAGCGCGTTTTTCAGCCCGGCGTCGGTCTGCGCGTTGAAGGTGGTGATACGGATATAACCGACATTGTCGTACACCGAGAAACGCACCGAACGGATGCGGATGACATCGCGCGTGATACGGAATTTCTGTGGCTCGGCCGTGCCTTCGCGGCGGACGGTGATTTCAATCGTGCTGCCAACCTTGCCGCGCATTTTTTCAACCGCGTCGTTGAGCGACAGGCCAAGAACCGGCTTGCCGTCCAGATGCGTGATCAGATCACCCGCTTTGACGCCGGCCTTGAATGCCGGTGTGTCGTCGATCGGTGATACGACTTTCACAAGGCCGTTTTCCATCGTGACTTCGATGCCGAGACCGCCGAAGCTTCCGCGTGTCTGCACCTTCATATCTTCGAAGCCTTCGTCGTTCAGATAAGACGAGTGCGGGTCGAGCGACGACAGCATGCCGTTGAGCGCGAATTCGATCAGTTCCTTATCCGTCTTCGGGTCGACATACTGTGCGCGCACGCGTTCGAACACTTCGCCGAACAGCTTGAGCATTTTGTAAGTTTCTTCAGTGTCCTTTTTCGGATTGGTGCCCGATGCTGCCGCCTGCGCAATTTGCGTGGCGTTGGCCGGTGCCTGCTGCGCGTAAACGCTGGTCGGTACGGCGAAGATCAGGGGCAGGGCAAGAAGGGAAAGGCGAAGGCGGCGGCTCATGAAACATCCAATCAAAAAATTCAGCCTAGGTCAGGCAATTTGCGGGCCGGGTCGATGGGCTGGCCGCCGTAACGAAGTTCGTAATAAATCGATCTGCGCTGGCGGTCGGCCTGATTCGGCTGGTCGACGGATTTGAGTATAGCAATCGGCTCACCCGAAACAATCGTCTGACCCGCAGATACGTTGATTTTATCCAGACCGGAGATAAGGGAGTAATATCCGCCCTTATGGGCAATGATGACAATATTGCCGTAGCCTTTAAACGGACCGGCATAGCGAACGGTGCCTCCCAGCGGCGCAACGACCAGCGCCCCGGGCAGGGTTTCAATACGAATACCGCTGGACCGTGTGCCCAGTTCGGGGTCGCGCTGGCCGTAAGATACCCGCACAATGCCCGATACCGGCAACTGGCCTTCGCCTTCGGGAACGCTGACAGTATCCACATGCATGGTCTGGCCATTGCCCGACAGGCCGTCCAGAAGATCCGCCAGATTGCGGGCGTCATGAACCAGCGCGGCGACGGCGGCGCTTTCAGCCTCGATATTATGGGTGCCGCCGCGGTTTTCGAGCAGGGCGGTCAAAGCCTGGTGACGGCTGGCAAGGTCGCTGCGCGCCGTATGCGCCTGCGCACCCTGTTGGGCCAGCGCGCCGCGGGTTTTCTCAAGTTCGGTCAGCAGCCCGCGAAAGGCCGATGCCTGCGTCTCGATGGCGGGAATGGCCGCCGACAGCAGCATCGACGTACGCGCTGCCTGCAACGGTCCGCCCGGACGGATAAGGACCGCTTCGCGCGGCGTCTGGCCCATATGGGTCAGCGCGCCGAGCGTCGCCGCCATGCGCGCACGCCGGACCATGTATTCCTTTTCAAGATTGGCCTTCTTGATCTCAAGACTGCCCAGATTGTTCTGAAGCGCATCGATCTGGCGTTCGATATTGCGAATATCGGCAGCCGCCTGCACCAGCCGGCCCTGCAACGCCGCGCGCGCATCGTCTTCGCTGGCATGCGCGGACAAGCACACCAAAAGTGCGAGGGTGAGGATAATATTGCGCATCATTCCCTGTGATACGGATGTCCTGCCAAAATGGCCTTGGCACGGTACATTTGTTCCAAAACCATGATCCGGGCCAGCATATGCGGCCATGTCGCTTTCCCGAATGACAAAAGAAGATTGGCATGACTGCGGATGGTGTCGGTATGACCGTCTGCGCCGCCGATCAAAATCTGGCAGGTTGATTTGCCGGCGTTCATCGCATTTTGAAGCGCGGCCGCGATTTCCTGGCTCGATAGGTTTTTGCCGCGTTCGTCCATGACGATGACATAGGCGTCGCGTTCGATCAGTTTTTCAAGATCGGGCGTTTCGGCAACTTCTTTAAGGGTGGGGGCAGGGGCAAGGCGTTTGGCGTAATCGTTATAAAGATCGAGCTGCGCACGATCCTTCATCTTCCCAACGGCAAGGACTTGGAATTTCATGGGCCCAGTATAAAGCCCAAAAACGTACCTGTAACCTAGGCTTTACGGCGCTTCTTCGGCGCTTCTGCGTCTTCTTCCGGGGCAAGCCAGATTTTTTCAAGATTATAGAACGAGCGCACTTCCGGGCGGAAGACATGTACAATCACGTCGCCGGCGTCAGTGATGACCCAGTCGCCGTTGCTTTTGCCTTCGTGGCGGGCGGTTTTGTTGTGCTCGGCCTTCATGAATTTGCCGATCTGGTCGGACAATGCCGATACGTGGCGGGCGGAACGGCCGGAGGCGATGATCATGTAGTCGGCGATGGCTGACCTGCCGGCCAGCGGCACGATGATGATATCTTCGGCTTTATTGTCGTCGAGAAGCTTTGCGAGAGCGTTCACGAGCGTATCCGGTGCGGATTTACCGGCGATCTTTTTTCTGGCTATGGTTTTTCTCCTGGTTACGGTTTTTAAAATAAAAATCCGCCTGTCCTTTTTCAGGGCGGCGGAGGGCTAAAACGGTGTCATCTGCATCCTGCAGGGGCGATCCATCATCATTACCTCCATTATACGCCGGAGTCGCTCAAAGGGCAAAAACTAACCTTTTCCGGCTCTTATCTGGGTGCTGGATAGGTTGACTGCGCGGCCCTTAAACATCCAGAAAACGCCGCTTTCGTGGCGTTTGACCCGGTGTGTCATGATCTTGGTGCGCTGCCGTATACGCTTGTTCTGGCGCAGGCGCTTACCCTTGATTTTGGCCAGTGCCGGGGGCCGGTCGAAAAACACGAACGGCACCAGATGGGGCAGGTCGGCCCAGCGGTCCCAGCGGTGGAAATCGACCGCATTGTCCATGCCCGCAATCCAAACAAACCGTGTGGCAGGAAAGCGGATCTTCAGCGCCTTCACCGTGTCGTGAGTGTAACGTGTTTTCAGGTGGCGTTCGATATCGGTGACACACATGCGCGGATGGTTGACGAAGGCACGCACCGCTTCGACCCGCGCATCGAAATCGGCCACCACGTTTTTGGTTTTCAGGACATTGCCGGGGGATACGACCCACCACACGGCGTCCAGTTTGAAACGGATGATCGCCTGCCGCGCGATATGCATGTGACCGGCATGCGCGGGATTGAACGATCCGCCCAGAAGCCCCACGCGAAGACCTTTCCACCGCGCGGCGGATCGAATATGCGGTGATGGTGTGATGGCGGACGGCACAGGGCCATCCTATCGGTATGGCTTAGTTCAGGGAAGACGACAGATTGCTGATCGCCTTGTCGGCCAGTGCGCTTTGCGCCTTTGCGTCCATGCCTTTGCGGATCAGCTGTTCCGCGGCCTTCATGGCAACATCCGCGGTCACTTTACGCAGTTCGGCTTCGGCGGCGGCTTCGATGCGGGCCAGGCGCTCGGTCAGTTGTTTCTCGCGGCGGGCCAGGGTTTCTTTCAGGTCGGCTTCGGCCTTTTCCTGGAGTGTCTGGGCCTGGCGCTTGGCCTTGGTTGCGATCTCGGCGGCTTCGTCCATGGCGTCGCGGTGGCGTTGCTGGTAAGTGGCCAGCATGTCCATGGCTTCGTTTTTCAGCTTCTCAGCCGTCTCAAGTTCTTTGCGGATTTCGTCGATGCGGCCGTCCAGCTTGGCGGTCACTTTGCTCCAGCCGTATTTCGCGAACAGCACGGCAAAGATAACGAACGAGATAAAGACCCAGTTGGTGGCATCGCCCAGGAAACCCGCATGGCCTTGTTCAGCGGCGTGGTCTTGCGCGACTTGCGTCGTTGCAATCGTATCCGGACCCGGCGCGACATCAGTCGCGGGGGTCAGTGCCTGTTCGGTGGTCACGGTGCTGGTCATGCGGCTTTCGCGGTCCCTTGGGCATTGTCGATGGTGGCGCGGGCGGTGGCTTCATCCACCTTCACGCCGGCGATGCGGTTGGTGATATCAACGGCCAGTGAAGCCGCAAGCGTGTTGAGCTCACCCAGAACGCGACCGCGATTGGCGGTGATGTTCATCTCAAGCTGGCTGACCGCCTGTTCGGCACGCGATTTGAAGGCGGCATCCTGCGCTTCAGTCGTTTTCTTAATATCGCCTTGCAAGTTATTGATAATGCTAGAAGCTTCGCTTTGAGCCTTGGCAATGGCGGCCTCGTACGCGTTGCGTACGTCTTCCACCTGTTTCTTCAGCTTCTCAGCCTGGGCCAGATCGTCTTCGATACGCAGGTTGCGCTTGGTCATGGCAGCGCTGATAGACGGCAGCGTCTTGCGTGCAAAGACCAGATACGCAAATGCGAATGTCAGCGCCAGCCAGAACAACTGGCGGGCGAACGTGCTTAGATCGAATTGAGGCAGACCCTTCTTGGCGCTTTCGCCGTGTGCACCCATAGCCTCCGGATCGGCGGCCTCGATGGGCGCCATGTCCGAAGACAGGGGATGCAGCACAGGCTGGTTCGCGCCTTCGTTGACGAAGGGCAGGCCCTGCGTCGCACCCGGCGGCGTTCCTTGTGCATGCGCAGATGCACCGGCAAGCGCCAGTACAAGTGCGAGTGTGAGGAAAGCCGTCTTGCGCATTAGCCGAACAGGATGATCAGCGAGATGACGAGGGCGAAAATTGCCAGAGCTTCGGTCAGTGCGAAGGTCAGGAAGAATTTCTTGTCCAGCAGTTCAGCAGCGCCCGGGTTGCGGCCGACAGCGGCGTTGTAGGACGAGAAGATGTTGCCGAGAGCAATACCCACACCAGCCAGGGGCAGGAGTGCGAGGGCGGCGGCAATCAGTTTTGCGGCATCAAGTTCCATATTCGTATTTCCTTCTTTTTAGTCGTTAAAGTTAATGTTGGTTAAAATTGGATCAGTGCATTTCCAGCGCATCTTTGAAGTAGATGCAGGTCAGAACCGTGAACACATAAGCCTGCAGAAACGCGATCAGCACTTCGAACATGATCATGATTACGTTGAACGCCATCGGAATGATGGAAGCGGCAATGGAAAGCGACATCAGCGAAACGCAGAAGCCGGCAAACACTTTCAAAACAAGGTGGCCCGCCATCATGTTGGCGAAAAGTCGCATCGCCAGCGTTAGCGGACGCGTCATGTACGAAATGATCTCCAGCGGAATGACCAGCAGTTTAAGCGGTGCCGGCACGCCTTCGGGTGAGAAGAAGTGCAGGAAGTGTGCGCCGTGTTTGACAAAGCCAAGAACGGTAACCCAAAGGAAGATGAACACCGCAAGACCCGCCGTGACGGCAAGGTGGCTGGTGAAGGTGAAGGAATAGGGGATCAGGCCCAGCATGTTGCCCATCAGCACCATGACGAACAGGGTGAAGATGAACGGGAAATACTCGCGGCCCTTGAGACCGATGTTTTCATGCACCATCTTGGATACGAACAGGTACATGGATTCGGCAAACACCTGCATGCGGCCCGGCACCATGGCCGGCTTGCGCATGGCAAGGGTCAGCGCGCCCGTCGAAACGACAGCGGCCAAAACCATCCAAAGGGCTGAGTTTGTGAAAGAAACGTCGATCCCGGCAACGGAGAGTTGAGGTCCGATGTTGTGGATTTGAAACTGGTGTATCGGGTCAGCCACGGCTCTTGTTTTTCAGGGTCGGGGTTGGCTTAAAAACTGGCCCCTTAAGTAAAGGTTGCCGGGGCTTTTGCCAAGGAAATATTTCGCTATTTAAGGGGTTTTTTGATGCCCACGCCAGACCCCATATTTTGCGTGGTTTTCCAGACATTCATGAACCCGGCCCCAACCCCCAGAACCAGCAGGGTAATTAGCAGCCATGGTTTCGTGCCCAGCCATTGGTCCAGACCATAGCCAATAAGCCCGGCCCCGAGAATCGCCCCGACCAGTTCGGTCCCGGCACGCATGCCCACAGACATGTTCTCGGCGTTTTCGGTAACGTCCTTGGCCGGTTTCGGGTCAACCTTGTCCCGCAGGGCGTCAATCTGCACCTGCATGTCTTTAAGCTTCTGGTCTTCTTCGACGGTCATAAACAATTCTCCTTACTTGACGCCCGCGACTGCGGGCGCGCGCTTTAGCGCGGGCGGGGACGAGCGGAGCGAGTGGGCCGGCGAGGCCCACACACGTTAAGCGGCTTGATGCTGTTCAAGCAAATCGCCCTGTGCAGCCAGGTTCACTGACACCAGCTGGCTGACGCCGCGTTCCGCCATGGTCACACCATATAGGCGGTCCATGCGGGCCATCGTCATACGGTGGTGCGTAATGATCAGGAAGCGCGTGGCGCAGGTCTTGGCCATTTCTTCAAGCAGTCGGCAAACCCGGTCAACGTTCGCATCGTCAAGCGGCGCGTCGACTTCGTCCAGAACACACACAGGTGCCGGATTGGCCAGGAACATCGCGAAGATCAGCGAAATCGCCGTCAGCGTCTGTTCACCGCCCGAAAGCAGGTTCAGGTTCTGGAGCATCTTGCCCGGGGGCTGCGCGTAAATCTCAAGACCGGCATCCAGCGGATCTTCGCCTTCCAGTTTCAGATACGCTTCGCCGCCGCCGAACAGGCGCTTGAACAGATCCTGGAAGTGCGCATTGACGCTGTCGAATGTTTTGACGATGCGCTCGCGGGCTTCGGTGTTGAGCGTGCCGATCCCTTCGCGCAGGCGTTCAATCGCGGCCGTCAGGTCGATTTTCTCAGCCTCAAGGCGTGCGTGTTCGGTCTCGGTTTCGCTCAGTTCGATTTCCGCACGCAGGTTGACGGCGCCCATGGCGTCGCGTTCGCGGTGCAGGAAGTCGCGCTCCGACTTCGCCTTGGACGGCGAGGGCAGACCATCCGGCCAGTCGGCCATGACGGTGTTTTCAAGCGCGGCCGGGCTGGTCGAGAAACGGTCTTCGATTTCAGCCGCGATGCGGGTCTGTTCCGATTGCAGGGCGGCCACGGTCGCCTGAATGACGGCGCGTTTTTCACGAAGGGATGATCCTTCTTCTTCAACCTTGCGCAGTTCGGCGGCCAGTTGCTTGGCATTGGCGTCGGCAGTGGTGAAGGCATCCGACGCATCGCGCGCGGTTTCTTCCATCACTTCGATCTTGTCGAGCACGTCCTGCTGCGCGGTGCCGGTTTCATCCGCGATGATCTGCGGGCGAAGGGCGGCAATACGGGCTTCCAGATCGGCAGCGCGGTCGGTCAGGCTGGCGGCCTGTGAACCGGTGCGGACGATCTGGTCGGCGGTGCGCTTGCCTTCGGCCTCAAGGCTCGATTGCAGGTGCTGGACCTGGGCTGCGGCGGCCTTGCGGCTTTCCATGCGCACCGAAATACCGTCGCGCTCACCACGGCGGGCGGACAATTGCGTTTCGCCCGCGGCCAGTTGCGCGTGCAGCTCGTCTTCGGTCGCCGTGCTTTCAAACGCGCTGGCGCGTTCCTGTGCATCGGCCACGGATGCGGCTGCGGTCGTGGCGTTGGTCTGGGCGTTATTACGCTGTTCCTCCAGAACCGTGCGGCGGGCCGCGCGGTCATTGACGGATTTTTGCAAAGACGCAACGCGGCGTTCAGCGTCATAGAATTTGGATGCGGCGGCTTTCGCATTGCCCTGCAGGGTTGCAAGCTCAGCGGCCAGCGCATCGCGCTTGGCGTTGGCTTCGGTCACGGCCGTTTCAAACGCGCCGACTTTCGGGGCGATCTCTTCAGCGGCGGCCTGCGCATCGCGGATCTGTGCGCGGATCGTCAAAATCTGGGCTTCGCGGCCCTGACCTTCGGCTTTCGCGTTCAGACCGTCCCAGCGCCACAAAGCGCCTTCGCGGCTGACCACAACCTGGCCACGTTGCAATGTCTTGCCTGCGCCGTCGCCGATACCGACAGATGATACGAATGCGGCCAAAGCAGAAGGGGCCTCGATCAGGGTTGAGAGCGGCGTGATGCCGGCAGGCCAGTCGGACGCGGCAAAGCCTTGTGCTGCGGCGGCCCAGTCATTGTTACCGGCACGAAGCGCGGCGTCGCCAGCAGCGGCGGCCACGGCCTGCGTCAGGTCGGCGGGAATGTTGAGGGACAGGATCAGGGAATTTTCAAAACCCTTCGACAGGCGTTCCTGCATGTCGTTCAGCGATTTGACTTCGCGGTTTTTCAGGTCGCGTTCCTGCTGAATGGCGGACAATGCTTCGCGGGCGGCGGTGACGGTTTCGCGGGCCTGGTCCAGCGCGTCCTGCGTGCCGGCCAGTTTGCCTTCGGCCTGTTCGCGTTCGGTACGGAACGTGTCGACATCCGCCAACGCGGCGGCAAGGTCGGTTTCTTCCGGTGCGGGCGCTGCGATCTCGGCATACTGGCGCTCGATCTCGGCAAGGCGGGTTTGTGCCTTGTTGTCTTCATTGCGTGCACGCTCAAGCGCGGCGGTCGCGGTGTCGCGGTCGCTTTTCACGCGGCGGATACGGTCCTGCAATGTCAGGACTTCGTTTTCGGCCGCGCGCACGGCGTCCTGCGCGGTTTTGTATTCGGCTTCCATCGCCGTGATTTCGGCAGGGGTGCCTGCGTCTTCGGCGGCGATACGCTCAAGATCGGCCTTGATCGTGTCGGCGCGTGCGGTCAGTGCATCGCGCTGTTCACTGGCAAGGGTCAGGTCAGACTGCGTTTGCGTCAGCTGGCGCGACAGGTCGCTGTATTCATTGCGGCGGTGAAGGGTCTCACGCTCGATCTGCTCCGACATCTGGCGCAGGATCTGCAGTTCGGCGCGGGCTTCGATATCCAGCTTGCGTTGTTTTTCGACTTCTTCCGACGCGTTGGTAACGGCAACCGTAAGATCGGTCGTGCGGGTCAGGGTCGCGCGGACCGAAAGATCGGTCTCGTTGAAACGCACTTCTTCTTTTTTCAGCTTCTCACGCGTGTTCGACCAATCCTGCCATGACAGCAGGGATTCAAAACGGCGGATCGTGTCCGACAGGTCGCGGTAACGCAGCGCCTGGCGGGCCTGGTTACGAAGGGAGTTGGCGCGTGTGACCATTTCGCCCAGCACAAGGTCAAGCTTGGCAAGGTTTTCGTCGGCGGCTTTCAGGCGCAGCTCGGCTTCGTGACGGCGGGTGTAAAGCGATGCAACGCCCGCGCTTTCTTCCAGCATCTGGCGACGCTCGGAAGCTTTGGCAGAAATAAGTTGTGTAATGCGGCCCTGTGATACGAGGGCGGGGGAATGCGAGCCGGTGAGCGCGTCGGCAAACAGCAATTGCACGTCGCGTGCGCGGACCTGCTTGCCGTTGACGAGGTATTGCGAACCCTTATCGCGTTCAATGCGGCGTGTGACTTCGATCTGGGCCGAGTTGCCGAACGGGGCCGGGGCCTTGCCGTCGGTGTTGTCCAGAAGCACGGTGACTTCCGCGATGGAGCGGGCCGGGCGGGAACTGGTGCCGGCAAAGATCACGTCTTCCATGTCGCCCGAACGCATGTTCTTGGCGCGGTTTTCACCCATGACCCAGCGCAGGGCCTCGACCAGGTTCGATTTGCCGCAACCGTTGGGACCGACGATACCGTTCAGGCCGCCGCCGATGTCCAGTTCCGTCTTGTCGACGAAGGATTTGAAACCGCTAAGGCGCAACCGGCTGATCTGAACCATTTAAGTACCTATTCCCCTACGAAGTCTTTTTGTCGTTTTTATATGCGGTTCTTATTTTTTCTCTGCAATCAGTGCATCGATGGCGGCCTTGAATTCCGCGTACGGGCGTGCGCCTGCAATCGTGGCGGCGCCGTCATTCAGGATGAAGGTCGGTGTCGATTCAACTTTGTATTTGGCGATAGCATCCTGCACGCCCTTGATAAGGGCGGCCTCGATATTCGTGTCGTTCATGCATTCGCGCGCCTTGTCAGCCGAAAGGCCGGTCAGCGTCGCGGTCTGGATCAGCGCGTTCGGATGGTTGTTGGTGTACGCCCATTGCTCGATCGAACCGAACAGCATGGTCAGGAAACCGAAATACTGGTCGTTGGCAACGCAGCGTGAAACCTTGCTGGCGTCCAGCGCCGGTTTGTTCAGCGGAAAGTCCGAGAACACGATGCGCAGTTTGCCGGTTTCAACGTAATCCTTGATCAGTTGCGGCAGCACGGTCGCGTGCGCAGACGCGCAGTGCGGGCAGGTGAGTGATGAGTATTCGATCATGGTGACCGGCGCGTCCAGCTTGCCGATGGAGCGCGGCGCTTTCGGGTCGACGCCGTCAACGGTGATGTGAACGTCATCCGGCTTCGCAAGGCTGGGGTCGGCCTGCGGTGTCGCGTGGTCGTGGCCGCCATGCGCGACAGGTGTCGATTGCGGACCCGACAGCGGGGTCGCGTTGCCGGTGGACGGCGCGATGTCGTTGTTGGGTGTGGGGATGTCGCTGGCGGCAATGTCTTCAACGCCTTCTGCGCTTTGAGCGTGTTGGTACCATGCGTAACCGCCTGCGCCGATACCGGCGAGGGCTGCCAATGTAACAATGCTCAAAAGGATTTTACGCATATGACGCCCCTGTGGATAACCACTAAGTGTTGTTTTCTGTTTTGCTGTGCGCCCACCTTTAAAAACTTTGGCTAAGGTGTCAATTTCATGGCGCTTTCGCCGTTCACTTATGCACATTTTTCGGGGTGTCCCCAAAGACTTGCACATATACGGATGAACCGGCACTATGGCCCGCCATGACCGCAAATGTCACCGAAAAAACAAAGCCCCAGCGCTCACTTTCGCCCCTTTTAGGGGTGCTGGGCCTGATCGACCGGGGCCAGTTGCTGGCCTTTGTCTGCATGCTTGTCGCCCTTGCGGCGGCGGCGGGGATTACCCTGGGCTTCGGCTATGTGCTTAAAGGCTTGGTAGATCAAGGGCTTACGGGCCATAACATCAGCGAAATCAACCGCATTCTTTTCATAATGGTTCTCATGGTCTGCGGTTTGGCCATCGCATCCTTCGCCCGCCTGTCGCTGTCCGGCTGGCTGGCGGAAACCATCGTCGCCCGCCTGCGCGTGCATGCCTTTACCCGCCTTCTGACCCTGGACCCCGCCTTTTACATGCGCCGGATGAGCCATGAGGTCGCCAATTCCCTGTCCGCCGATACAACCCTTGTTGGCACGACCATCGCCACCTCGCTGCCGCTGGTCATGCGCAACCTGCTTCTGGTCATGGGCGGCATCGTCATGCTGGTCGCCACGTCGCCCCGTCTGACCCTGATGGTTCTGGGGATTATGCCGCTGGTGGCATTGCCGGTTATCGTCATTGGCCGCCGCGTGCGCGGCAATGCCAAGAAGTCACAGGAACAGACCGGGCTTCTGGGCGGCATGATGGGTGAGACGCTATCCAACATCCAGACTGTCCAAAGCTACACCGCCGAAGAACGCTTCGCGCGCAAATACGCAACGCAGGCACACGATACGCTCAAGGCCGCTATGCGCCAGATCCTGACGCGCGCCGCCATGGCGTCATCTGTCATCTTCATCCTGTTCTCATCCCTGTGCGCGGTGATGTGGATCGGCGCGCGCGATGTCATGGACGGCACCATTTCGTCCGGCGCGCTGGCGTCATTCGTTTTCTATGCCGCGCTTGTCGCATCCGCTTTTGGCATTCTGGGTGATGTCGGCGCCGCCGTATTCCGCGCCGCCGCCGCACTGGAACGCATCCGCGAAATCCTGAACATGCAGCCGACCATCATATCGCCTGTGTCCGAAACGAAAATCCCTGAAGCCATAGGTAACGTGCAGGTCTCGGATCTGTATTTCAAATATCTCGACGCCCCTGTGATCGACGGCATGTCGTTCAACGTGCGGGCCGGTGAAACCGTAGCCATTGTCGGCCCCTCGGGTGCCGGTAAAACCACATTGTTCCAGTTGCTGATGCGCTTTGCTGATGCACAAAGCGGTTCAATCATGCTGGACGGCCGCGATATCCGCTCGCTGCCGCTGGAATATCTGCGCGGCACCGTGTCTTACGTGCCGCAGGACGGCGCGCTGTTCTCTGGCACGGTGAAGGAAAACATCCTGCTTGGTAATCCGGACGCGCGTCTGGGCCAGATTGAAAAAGCCGCCCGGGATGCGCAGGCGCACGATTTTATCATGGCGCTACCAAATGGTTACGACACGCTGCTGGGTGAACGCGGCATGCGCCTGTCCGGGGGGCAAAAACAACGCATTGCCCTGACCCGCGCGCTGCTTAAAGAATCCCCGATCTTGCTGCTGGACGAAGCCACGGCGTCCTTGGACACCGAGAATGAAAAGGCCATTCAGGCCGCCGTCCGCGCTTTGCATGGCAAGCGCACGGTCATGATTATTGCCCACCGCCTCAGTACGGTTTTAGAAGCCGACCGCATCTATGTCATGCAGGCCGGAAAAATTGTCGAAGAAGGCACCCACAGCGAACTTTTGACGAAAAACGGCGTTTATGCTCGAATGGTAGGCCAGCAATTTTCACTGGCAGAAGATCAGGCGCGCCGTGCGCATCTGGGACTTACGGATTCATTACACTAGGACTTAAAGAAAGGAATATCATCATGACTGACTGGGGTACTTGCGGCGTCTGTGGCAGAACCGGACCGAAAGGTACGACCTGCGAATGTGGCGCTTATGTTTCCATTTTCAAATGCGTTGCAATCTAACGCGTTTGTTTTACCGGAACTTTTGACCGAAAAGCCGCGTTCGAACGCTGAAAATATTTTGATACTTTTTTAAACACGCTGGGAAATCCTGCGTCTTCAATGTCGACAAAGCGGTAACCTTCGGGTGCCGCTTTTGTTTTGACCCGTATCATGGTCAGGGTCAGTTCAAAATGCGTGAACACATGCTTGATCGTGGTTTTTTCTGCGTCGCCCGAAAACCCATTCAAAGCCTGCGGGTCATCATTCCAGTCCGATGTCGGCAATCCCGTCATCCCGCCCAGCAATCCCTTGGGTGCGCGTGTTTCAACCAGCACGCGGCCCTTTGCGTCCGTCATCCAGTACACAAAACCTTTGCGTTTTGGTCGCTCGGCTTTTTTCGCGCGCTTGGGCAATTCATTCTGGATGCCCAGCTTGAATGCTACGCATTGCTTGTTGATCGGGCAGATCACGCATCTTGGGTTTTTTGGCGTACAGATCGCCGTGGCCAGATCCATAAACGCCTGCGGCAAATCATGCGGGCGCGTGTTGGCGTTTGAATGATAAATGACCTGCGCTACATCCTTGATTTCCGGCTTGCTGGCGGGCAGGGGCGTTTCAATCGCGTACACGCGTGATAACACCCGCTCGATATTGCCGTCGATGACTGAAGCCTGTTGCCCGAAAGCGATCGCGGCAATAGCGCCCGCCGTGTAATCGCCAATACCAGGCAACGCCATCAGCGCGGCCTTGTCGCGCGGGAATTTTCCACCCGCGGCACTTACCTGTTTGGCACAGGCATGCAGATTTCGCGCGCGGCTGTAATACCCAAGCCCCGCCCAGTCGCGCATGATGTCTTCGCTGCTGGCATTGGCCAGGTCATGCACGGTTGGGTATTTTTCCGTGAATTTCTCAAAATACGGCTTCACCGCCGGAACGGTGGTTTGCTGGAGCATGATTTCCGATAACCAGACCTTGTAAGGGTCCGCATGCGCCGCGCCCTTGGTCCGCCACGGCAGTTCCCGGCCGTGCCTGTCGTACCAGTCCAGCGTGTTCTGAATGATCGTTTTAACTTGGGGTTTCATTGACTACTGATGTAGCCTGAAACCCATGTCCGGACCAACACTGATCGCGAAAATCCTGCCCAGGGCCTCACAGGCCATTATGGGCAAGGACCGTTCAAAGGCGCGCCTGTCTATCGCCCGCCTGATCGACCAGTGGGAACATATTATCGCCCCGGAAGACCCGTTGATCGTGCGCCCCATCCGGGTCGGCTGGAAAAAGACCGGCAACGGCGAAGAACGGGAAGGGACTCTGTACATTGCGGCCCCCAGCGCCATCGCCACCAAACTGACCTTCCAGGAGGCTATTATCGTGGGCCGGGTCAACCGCCTGTTCGGTATGCCGGCAAGCGCATCCGTCCGCCGTATTGCCCTGTCCCATGACCGGCTAAGCACGCCCCTGAAAAAGTCTTATCGGCCCAAGGTTCCCATGGCCGAGGATACCCGTCAGGTCGTTGAAAACATTGAAGACCCCGTTCTACGGGAAATGCTTAAAGGTCTGGCCGAGGCCATGGCCGGCGACAAGCGCTCATAAAATCAAGGTTTTCCAGCCACAGCAACTGGCCGCATGCGGCCCGCGAGCTTATGCGAGCGAAGCCAAAGCGTGCGGAGCACGCGCCCCGGCATTTGAGGGGCCATATTAGTTGCCTTAAACGTTTGAAACTGTTATTCCTTCGCCCGATTTAAACTTTCGGGACATCGAACAATGGCAAAAGTAAACTCCATCACCCTGCGTGCCGGCATGGTCGTCGAATTCAACAACAAGATCATGATCGTGCTCAAGCACGAGATCATGCAGATGCAGCAGCGCTCGGGCACGATCCAGTTGGACCTGCGCGACATCCGCACCGGCAACAAGGACTCGATCCGCTTCAAGACCGGCGAAATGGTTGACCGCGTGCGCCTCGACCAGAACGACGCCACCTTCCTGTACGAAGAAGGCGATAACTACGTGTTCATGGACAGCAAGACTTACGAACAAACGATGATTTCCAAGGAATTCCTCGGTGAAAAAGGTCTCTACCTCCAGGAAAACATGGAAGTGCAGATTGAATCCTACGAAGGCGAACCGCTTTCGGTCGAACTGCCGATGAGCATCACCGCCACGATCACGGAAACGGAACCCGTCGTTAAGGGCCAGACCGCAGCGTCGTCCTACAAACCCGCCATGCTCGACAACGGCGTGCGCGTCATGGTCCCGCCGCATATCGAGGCTGGCACCCGTATCGTCGTCAAGACCGAAGACGGCACCTACATGGAACGCGCAAAAGACTAATTCAAAAGGAATATTGTCATGGCTTTGATGCCGGCACTCGTAACAGTCATGGTCAAGGCAGTGGAAGCTGCTTCCAAATCGCTTGCGCGTGATTTCGGCGAAGTTGAGCAACTGCAGGTCTCGATCAAGGGCCCGTCCGACTTCGTGTCCGCCGCCGACAAAAGAGCTGAAAAAACCATTCATCAGTCGCTGTCCAAGGCGCGCCCGGATTTTTCCTACGTCATGGAAGAAGGCGGCAAGATCGAAGGTAAAGACAAGTCCAAGGTGTTCTATGTCGACCCGCTCGACGGCACCAATAACTTCCTGCACGGCGTGCCGCACTGGTGCACCACCATCGCCGCCGAAGAAGACGGTGAAATCACCGCAGCCGTGACGCTGGACGTTGTGCGCAATGAATTGTTCTGGGCCTCCAAAGGGCACGGCGCATTCATCCGTAACAAGCGCCTGCGCATTTCCGGCCGCAAGGATCTGGATATGGCGCTGGTCGCCGCATCGCACGCAGCCAAGGGCCGTCGCGACGCCGTAAAACTGGGCGAAGATATTATAAAAGTCTCAGGTCACGTGTCGGGCATTCGCTCGTTCCACTCCGCCGCGCTTGACCTGGCCTATGTGGCCGCCGGTCGTTTTGATGCTTTCTGGGATCGCTCCCTCAAACCGTGGGATGTCGCCGCGGGCGTTTTGTTGATCCGCGAAGCGGGCGGCATGGTGAGCGAAATTGACGGCGGCAGTGATCCCGTCAATGGCGGCAGCATTCTCGCCTCCAACGCATCTTTGTATCAGGATATGCGCAAGCTCCTGTCTTAAGGAGAGAACCGTTTGCCGAATAATAGGTGCCTAGGTTTCGTGCTCTGTGCCGCGCTGACGCTGTGCGCGCCCGTAGCCATGGCTGCGGACAAAAAAGAAAAGGCACCCGCGCCTGCCAAGCCACCTGTACGCGTTCCCTTTTCGGCCTTCCGCACCAAGCCTATCCTGGATATGCATTCGGACGGTCCGTTTAAGGATACAAAAGACAAAAAACCGATTTCCATCCGCATTGAGCCGATGAAGATCGTCCCCCGTCCAAAGCCTGAAGAGATCGCCAACGCGCCGGAAGAGGTACAGGGCGCCGACGAAACCACACAGGATACCGCTGCCGTGTTCGCGGGCAATATTCCGCTACCCGTGCGCAAGCCCGGCACATCCACGCCAGACGAGGTTATATTCATGCCCGCAACCGCCCGGGTTGAACGCGCACCCTTCGTTGATAACAGGCAGACCCCACCCGAAGAAGAACCCACCCCGCAGGTTGCTGCCGAAGAGGCTGCGCAGGAACACGCCGCAACCGGCGTTTATATAGAAGAGCCCGATGTGCCCATGCGTAAACCCGCCCCTGCCATGCAGATCGATGATCTGGCCGAAGACGATGAAAGCCGTTTCGATGAAGAGGATGATCGCACCGCCGGTGCTGGTTTTGGTATACGCCGTGACGAGGCGCTGAGTATCGCATCCATCGGCGCGCGTAACCTGCGTGCCATGCTGGAACCCGACCCTACTGGTGCCATTTCACCGGTGCTTCTGCCCGGATACGAAGAAACGGTCGCAGCGCCCGACGCACAGGGCGACGATGAGCACGGTATTCCCGCACAGGTCATTGTCTTTTTTGTCGAGGGAAGTCCGCGAATGGAAGTCGGCCAGATCGATATCGTCAATGCCGATGTGCTGGAGCGTTTGAAGCGACGTCCGGACCTGGACCTGGAAATTGTCGGTTTTTCCGAAAAACTGGGCGGTGGTGCGGAAGAAACCCGGAAAATGTCTGCCCTGCGCGCGGCAGAATTGCGTGATTACCTGAAAAATCACAAGATCGACACCGACCGCTTGACGGTGACCGCGAAAGGGGACGACACTGATGTTGAGCCCCGTGACCGGGTTGAAATGCACTTTACCGAATAAGGGTTGGGCCCGCCCCACTTATAGAACCGCGATGATCAGACTTCTGACCTTTGTTTTCTGCCTTTTTGCCAGCACGGGTATCTACGCGCCCGCCCAAGCGCAGAATAATTCAGACACGCTGCGATATGTTCCCGCAAATATTGAGAACATATCCGACGCCCTGTTTAAAAGGGGCATTCTCAAAACATCGGATTCAGCCGCGGTTGAGGAATATGTCCGCATACATTACTGCGGCCTTTATGAACAATACCAGCGCGATGACTTTTCATGGGCGCGCATCCGCGAGGGACAAACGCGTGACCTTGAAACGCGCCTCACCACATTGCCTGACGGCCTGGAAATTGCGAACAAGCTTTACTTAAGCCAGTACGACATGGCATCGGGACAATTCGGCCTGCTGGCGAGAAGTGCGCTGAACAATGTCGGCACCATCATTGCGTTCGTTGACGCCAGCGGTTTTCTCAATGCCTGCAATCGTCCGTTCGTGCCGCGCGTGCACCCGCTGGAACTGAACCTTAAGCTGGATAAGCCCGTCACATTGTCCGCCATTCCTATGAGCCACGACGCAGCCAAGGCTCTTCTTGCCGACATCAACGCCCGCAAGATGATGGAGGAGAGCGAAAAACGGTCTGTTCTGCTGGTCTTCCGTGTGCGCATTACCGGGGTTGATCCGCTTTCAGTGGCGACCGACCCGTTGCATCGCACGGTCATGGGGCAACTGGATGATATCCGGATTTTCGAAGGCCCGAACCGCAAGCAATTGCTGTTCAGGAAGGTTTTTGAAACCCAGCCGGTGAAAAACGGCAAAAACTGACCTGTGCCGCGACGGCCATCACTTTGAACAATCCGCCCATACCTTGTGCATCGGTCAGGCGGCTGACGCCCGGTGCCAGCGTTTCGTCATTCGGGTTTACGGCCTGAAGCGCCTTCAGGCGCATATTGATCCCCATCGTTTCAAGGAATGTCTTCTGGTCGTCCGGCCCATGCACGGCGCATCCGGCGTCCCTGGCGATATCCGCCAGTCGCGCGAAATCCACGTGGCTGGTCAAATCCGCTTCGCCGACATGCGATAGCGGGCTGACATACTGATGCTGGCGCACTGCCTGAAACGTATCGCCCGCCGCATTGGCTATGGCGTGCCCGTAATCAATCACAATCATGAGGCCGCCTTGTTTTTGCAGGCGCTCGCACAATGCTTTCATCACGGCGTCGCGTACCGGGCTGATCTCACGGATGTCGCCGTCATGACCGGCGGGCAGGGTGGCAATCCACGCATCGCCCGCATCCTTGCGCAGCTTCTGCCCACCTGCCGTGATGCCGAATATAAAATTGTCGTCCGCGTCGAGTTGGATGACTTTTTCGCGCCAGCCATCCAGCGTCATGACCGCCTGCCGGATAGGCAGGGCGTCAAAAAATTCATTCGCCAAAATTAAAAGGGGTGCGTCGTTCGGCAACGTATCGATGCTGTCATGCCAGTGCGGTTTATACCCGGCGAGTTTCGTTTTCTGCGCATTGCGCAGGACCGGACTGGTTTCAACCAGGTGAATATTGCTACGCTCGGCAAAGTCAGGCGCGTTCTTGCACGACCGCAGAAAATCGGCCATCAGCGTGCCGCGGCCCGGGCCTAGCTCGACCAGGTGCACATTGGGCTTGCCGCCGCGTATCCATGCCTCGATCATGCAAACGGTCAGCATCTCGCCGAATATCTGGCTGATTTCCGGTGATGTCGTGAAATCGCCCTGCGCGCCAATCGGGTCGCGTGTGATGTAATAGCCATGCTTTGGATGGCCCAGCGCAAGTGACATAAACGTGCCGATATCCATCGGTCCGTTTTGGCGTATCTGTGCTTTGATAATGTCTTCGATGTTGTTCATTGTGACCCATGGCCGCAACTGCGGCCCGCGCTTTCGCGCGAGCGGGCCTCGCCGGAGGCGACGGGCCGGCGAGGCCCCCAAACTAATTCTTCAGCCGTTTCCATCGTGCGATGATAAGTACACCAGCCACGATCATCGGCAAGCACAAAAGCTGGCCCATGGTGATGCCTTCCCACAGGAAGCCGATCTGTGAATCCGGTTCGCGGAAAAACTCGACAATGATGCGGCTGACGCCGTAGCCGATCAGGAAAATACCAGACAATAACCCTGCGTGCGTCCATGCATCTTTGCGCCGGGCAAAGAACAGCAGGACCAGGCCAAGGATCAGGCCTTCAAGAATGGCTTCATAAATCTGCGACGGATGGCGCGGTAATGCGCCGCCGCTCGGGAAGATCACGCCCCACGGCATGCTGGTGTAACGGCCATATAATTCACCGTTGATGAAATTCGCAATGCGCCCAAAGAACAAACCAACCGGAGCAACCACCGCGGCGAAATCCGTGATTGCCAGAAACGGCAGTTTCTTGGCGCGGCCATACAGCCACACGGCAGCAATCGTACCGAGCAGACCGCCGTGAAACGACATGCCGCCCTGCCAGATTTTGAAAATATCCAGCGG
The DNA here is from genome assembly GCA_002423205.1 of Micavibrio sp. UBA6145. Classification (GTDB taxonomy): domain Bacteria; phylum Pseudomonadota; class Alphaproteobacteria; order Micavibrionales; family UBA1664; genus UBA6145. The sequence continues at coordinate 424,214 of DIUZ01000002.1, forward strand.
GTTGTGCAGGTACAGAATGGGATTATAGACCAGCGTGTAGACAAGACGCCCGCCAAGAATAATGCCCGCGATAATCCACGGCAGAATATCTTCCGGGGTTTCAGGTGAGCAGGGCGACGCCTTGCCCCAGCGCTTCAGAACAAAATTCGCATAGACCATACCGCCGAGAATGAACCCGGCCAGGTAGGCCAGCGCGTACCAGTGCACCTGCAAGGGACCGACGGAAAAGGCGATAGGGTCGATATTCGGAAACGTCAGGCCATTCATCCCCGTATGATAGCGGCGCAGGGGTAAAGCGCAACTCCGGGGGCCCGCAAAAGAGCTTGCACGAAAAAAGTGATTCAATTACGGTAATTTCAGGAATTACTGAAATTAGGAAAAGCTCATGGCTCTCCCACCGCTGATTGCTGATTTCGTCCTCCATTTCGGCGAGATGGGCAGCCGGTGGGGTATTAACCGGACCGTGGGGCAAATATATGCGCTGATCTACCTCTCCGAAAAACCCATAAACGCGGACGAAATCTGCGAGGCGCTGGGTTTTTCCCGCTCGAATGTCAGCATGGGGCTTAAAGAACTGGACTCGTGGGGGTTGGTGCGCATGCGCCATCTGCCCGGTGACCGCCGCGACCACTTCGCCGCCCCCGACGACATCTGGGAAATTGTCCGCACCCTTGCCGAACAGCGCCGCCGCCGTGAAATCGAACCGACGCTGACCATGCTCCGTGCCGCCGTGCTTGAAAACCCCGCCAGCACCGAAGAAAAATTTGCGCAAGGCCGCATGCGCGAAATGCACACCCTGATCGAACTTTTGATGAGCTGGTACGAAGATATCCAGAAAATGGAAACCGAACGTCTGGTCAATCTGCTCAAGATGGGTGCGCGCGTCTACAAACTCTACGAAATGAAAGACAAGCTTTTTGTCGTTAAAGGCGGCAAGAAGCAGAAGGAAAATGACAATGGCTGATCTCGACCCCGTCATGCTTTCGCGCATCCAGTTTGCCGCGAACATCACCTTTCACATCCTGTTTCCCTCAATCACTATCGCTTTGGGCTGGGTCCTGCTGTTCTTTAAATCGCGTTACAATGCGGTGAAGGACCAGAAATGGATGGATGCCTATTTCTTCTGGACCAAGATTTTTGCGCTGTGCTTTGCACTGGGTGTTGTGAGCGGCATCACCATGTCGTTCCAGTTCGGTACCAACTGGCCGGGCTTCATGGAAACCGTCGGCAATATTGCAGGTCCATTGCTGGGATACGAGGTGCTGACCGCGTTTTTCCTTGAGGCGACGTTCCTTGGTGTCATGCTGTTCGGATTCCGCCGGGTGCCCGGATGGGTTCATACGCTGGCGACATTCCTCGTCGCTTTCGGTACCACGCTATCCGCCTTCTGGATTATCGTGCTCAACAGCTGGATGCAGACACCGGACGGTTTCGTGATGATCAACGGACAGGCGCATGCCACCGACTGGTTCAAAATCATCTTCAACCCGTCATTTCCGTACCGCCTGATCCACATGCTGCTGGCATCCGGGCTGACGGCAGCGTTTCTGGTGGCTGGTATATCGGCCTATCGCTGGCTGCGTGGTGACCGCACAGCTTCCGTCATGGCCGCGCTCAAAACCGGTGTGTTTCTCGGCGCCATACTGATCCCGGTACAGATTTTCGTGGGCGACCTTCACGGTCTCAACACACTGGAGCATCAGCCGCAGAAGGTGGCCGCCATGGAAGGGCTGTGGGATACGCAGGCCGGCGCCCCGCTGCTGCTCTTCGCGCTGCCCGACGAAAAGGCGCGCGAAAACAAATACGAAATCGCCCTGCCTAAAATGGCCAGCCTTATTCTCACGCATGATGCTCAGGGCACCGTGCGCGGCCTGAATGACTTTGAGGGCAATCACCCGCCTGTGCGGCCCGTATTCATGTCATTCCGTATCATGATCGGCACTGGCATACTTATGTTGGTGGCATCGTGGGCGGCGGGCATATCGCTCTTGCGCCGTAACGATATCACGCGCTGGCAGGGTTGGTTGTTGTCGGTCATGGCGTTTTCAGGCTGGGTCGCTACTGTCGCCGGCTGGTACGTCACCGAAGTCGGCCGCCAGCCCTGGCTGGTAACCGGCGTGCTAAAAACCGCCGATGCTATATCGCCGGTACCGGCACCCATGATCGGCATCAGCCTGACTTTGTACCTGTTGACCTATGCGTTCCTGATGGTCGCATTCATCAGTACCATTTATTACATGGCACGCAAGGCTGGGCAGGGTGGCCAACCGGCACCCGTCTCTTCAACCGAAGCAATCGTCGAAGCAATCGAGAAATAGGGGAAGCTCATGGAAATTTTTTCAAACGGACAATGGCTCCCGCTGACCTTCGCCGCACTGATGGGGCTTTCGATGCTCATCTACGCGGTGCTGGATGGGTATGACCTTGGGGTTGGCGTTCTGATGAGGGGCGCGCCCGACGACGAAAAAGATATCATGATCAGTTCGATCGGCCCATTCTGGGACGCCAATGAAACATGGCTGGTGCTGGGCGTCGGGCTGCTGCTGGTCGCATTTCCCATGGCTCACGGCATTATCCTGAGCAGCCTGTACCTGCCTGTGGCGCTGATGCTGATTGGTATAATCCTGCGCGGTGTTGCTTTCGACTTCCGTATGAAGGCCCGTGCCGAACACAAGCATGCCTGGAATTTTGCGTTTTTCTTTGGCTCACTCATGGCCGCGTTCTCGCAAGGCTACATGGTCGGCTCATATATTCTGGGTTTTGATCATTCTGCATCCGGCATCGCGTTCTCCGTGCTGGTCGGATTGTGTCTTGTCGCCGCGTACTGCCTGATTGGTTCAGGCTGGCTCATCATGAAGACGCAAGGTGGGCTGCAACGCAAGGCTGTCCGTTGGGCGCGTCTGTCACTATGGGGGACGGTAACCGGCATCGGCTTGATCTCTCTGACCACACCGCTCGCCAGCGCGCGCATCTTCGACAAATGGTTCGCTATGCCCGGGCTGCTGTATCTTGCGCCTGTTCCCATTATCACGGGAATACTGCTTGTCATGCTGGAATATATTCTGCGTAAATTGCCGCTGGAAAACGACCGCCTTTGCTGGGCACCCTTTGTCACGACTATCGGGATCTTCGTGCTGTGCTTTGTCGGTCTGGCTTACAGCTTTTATCCGTATATTGTGCCGGACCAGCTAAAGATTGTGGACGCAGCAAGCGCGCCGGAATCATTGATGATCCTCCTTGTGGGTGCGCTGATCGTCCTGCCGTGTCTGATTGGGTATACGTTTGTCGCTTACCGTATCTTCCACGGTAAGGCGACGGATCTTACATACGACTGATCGTAATTACTTTTTGCCCTTGATCGGCAGCAGCATCGAGCGCTGGCCATGGGTGTCGGCGAACAGCTTCTTGCGGGCTGTTTCGCGGAATTCGTCCAGTACGATACGGCGGCCGCCGCGCTCGATATGCCAGAAGGTCCAGCCATTCATGGACGGGGCTTCCATCATCTCGGCACCCATCTTGTGGATCGACTTGTGCGGGCCATCACCCTGCATCAGCAGACCATCGGCGCAGATCACGGCTTCAAAGCGCCCCATCTTGTCGGTGACACGCTCGCCAACCTTCAGCACGCCGGCTTCAATCACCTGCAATACGCTGACGCGCGGCTTCTCGCGCTTGGCGGCGAAGGGCATGAAACCTTCCGGGCCTGTTTCCGGGTTGATCAGCTTGATACGGGCGGTTGCCGCCTTGATGTATTTGTCTTCGCGTTCAATGCCGATGAAATGACGGCCCAGTTTCTTGGCAACGGCGCCCGTGGTGCCGGAACCGAAGAAGGGGTCGAGGATCACATCGCCCGGACGCGACGTGGACAGCATGACGCGCTTGAGCAGTTCTTCCGGCTTCTGTGTTGAGTGGACTTTGTTGTCGTCGCTATCTGTCAAACGCTCGTCACCGCTGCAGATCGGGATGAACCAGTCGTCGGAGCGCATCTGCACGCCGTCATTCTGCTCTTTGAGGAATTCGTAGTGAAACGTGGCCTTGCTGTCTTTACCCTTGGTTGCCCAGATCAGGGTTTCATGCGCGTTGGTAAAGCGCGTGCCGCGGAAATTCGGCATCGGGTTGGCCTTGCGCCAGATGATATCGTTCTGGATCCAGAAGCCGGCATCCTGCATCGCGGTGCCGACGCGGAAGATGTTGTGGTACGAACCGATGACCCAGATCGCGCCGTCTTTCTTCAGGATGCGGCGCGCCTCGCGCAGCCAGGCGGTGGTGAAGCGGTCATAGGCTTCAAAGGACTCGTACTGGTCCCACGCATCGGTGACGGCGTCGACATGGGAATTGTCCGGACGGTGGAGATCGCCGCCCAATTGCATGTTGTACGGCGGGTCTGCGAAAATCATATCGATGGAATTGTCGGGGATGGATTGCATCATCGCTATGCAATCGCCTTTCAAAATCGTGTCGGTGACAAGCGACACATCCAGAGTTTTCGGCGACGCAATTTTGAGCGCTGATGACTTCATTAACTTCCCCTGTTTTTTGATTCGTTACCAAAGCCACAAGGCGATTCGTTCGTCAACTAAAAAAGATAAAAGAGTCAATTGAATCAAAGAGATTCAGGTTAGAAAGATGAGTCAAATCAATGATTTGACTCCCAAATCCGGGGTCATGGATTTTTCGCGATTAATCTGGTCTTTAGCCTTTTCGGGTACAATACGCCCATGACGCTGACACAAAGAAGCTTTGGTCGCCGCGACGACCGCTTTGCATCCATCACCGCTTATTACCGTGATGGCCAGATGGTCGCTGTCAAAATCCCCAATGCAGGCAACGCGGGCTCCACGTATTACCGGCAAACAGATTTGCTCGAAGGTGTTCTGCACCTGATTGATCGCGACGACCGCGAGCTGAACGTATCAAGCGGCAGTCATTCTGCGACACTGGCCAATGGTATCCGGGCCACGCATAACGATTTGTGCCATGCCTTTAAGGTTTGTGCCGAAGACCACAGATACGACACGGCAACGCCGGAAGGCCTGATCAATGCATTATCGTCCGTGCATCGCAAACTCACGGAAGATGGTCTGCAATTGCAGGCATCTGACCCGCTGGTGCGCGAAATTAAGGCGCAGAAAAAAGACAGTCTGGCGGAACAGCGTATTCAGCACCCGACACACGCGATCTGATTATCTCTTCGGAATAAGTTCGCCAAGTATCATTAAAACGCGATCAGGAAGTATTTTATGCGCTCTGCTTTTTCAGGGGCTGGGGCAGACGCTCGCGCACGGGCGCAAAGCTCTGGCGGTGATGTATGCAGGGTCCATGTTCGCGCAGCGCATTCATGTGGTCCGGCGTACCGTAACCCATATTGCTCTCCCACCCATATTGCGGGTGCTCATGTGCCAACTGGCGCATGATGCGGTCTCGTGTGACTTTGGCCAGAATGGACGCGCATGCGATGGAATATGATTTGTCGTCACCGCTGACAATGGTCACGACGTTGTGATTTTCCAGCCCACGCGGGCGGCGGTTGCCGTCCACCAGGAAAGTGCCGACAGGCACGTTGAATGCCAGTGACATGGAATCCGTGGCGCGGCACATGGCCAGGAACGTCGCCTGCAGGATGTTGATCTGGTCGATCTCCTCAACATCCGCAACCGCGATACCAAAGGCGCAGTGACGTGTGATCTCGGTGAACAGGGCTTCACGCGTCAGATGGTCCAGTTTCTTGCTGTCCTTCACCTTTTTAAGCGCGGGGAATTTTTCCGGGATATGCACGCACGCGGCGACCACCGGGCCGGCCAGTGGCCCGCGTCCGGCTTCATCGATACCGGCAACGGGGCCGGTATGTTTGCGTTCAATCAGGAAACTAGGCATTTAGCGTCTTGCTCACGACTTCGTAGACATCCGGCGACAGATTGCCGGAATTCAGAATCCGTTCCAGTTGCAGTTTCATTTTTGAAGCCAGTGCCGGGACAAATGTTTTCCACGGGCGCATGGGCGTCATCAGGCGTGCGGCAACGGCGGGGTTAATGCCATTCAGCTTGATGACGGCATCCGCCACAAGCGCATAACCATCACCCGATGGATCGTGGAAACCCGTCATGTTGCGCATTGCATACGCACCAAACAGCGACCGCACACGGTTCGGATTGGTCCATGTGAATGCCGGGTGGTTCATCAGCGATTGCACGTCATGCACAATGCGCGTGCGCGTGGCACCCGCCTGCAGGCTGAACCATTTATCGACAACCAGTGCGTGATCTTTGAACTGGTGATAAAAATTGTTGATCAGCTCGTCCCGCTCATGACCTTCCATCCATGCAATGGCACGAAGTGCGCCAAGGCGTTCGGTCATGGTTTGTGCGCCCGCAACCTGGTCCCTGGCCAGTTGCAGACCCAGCCCGGCATCACCCTTGGCCAGAAGGTCCAGCGCGGTGTTGCGCAAGGCGCGGCGCGCGACGGCATCCGGCGACAGGCTGAATGCGCCGGTCACAGCATTGTCTTTGTACAGCGCCAGCAATTTGTCTTTCAGCTTGCTGCCGATCAGGTGTTCCAGATGTTCGCGCGCCTTGTGAATAGCGGCGGGGTCTGTGGGTTGGTGCGCCGCCGCGATGATAGAATCCTCGGGCAGGGCCAGCATGCGTTCCAGCAATGCCTTCTTTTTATCGCGCATAAGGTCGATCATGTTGCCAAGCGCGGCGATCAGATCGTCTTCCGGCTGCGGCGCAGAAAGATTGCGTGCAAACGCCTTCATCATCAGCGCCTGACCAGCATCCCAGCGGTTGATGCCGTCGGAATCATGAACCATGCGGAAGCGTAAGTCATCTTCCGATACGTCCATGTCGAGAATGACGGGCGCTGAAAAGCCGCGGAATAAAGATGGCACCGGCTTCGCGCCGATATTTTCAAACGTGAAAGTCTGGGTGCCTTCGCGCAGCTCGACGATCTGGTTCGCCATGTCTTCGCCGTTCGGACCGATAAGACCGATGGCGACGGGGATATGTTGCGGCTTCTTGTTCGTCTGGCCGGGCGTATCTGGCAGGGTTTGTTTGAGCGTTAACGCATAGGTTTTTTTATCGGCATCATAGACACCGGATGCATGCACCGTCGGCGTACCGGCCTGGTGATACCACAGCATGAACTGGCTGAAATCGCGGCCTGATGCATCTTCCATGCATTTGACAAAGTTTTCACACGTGGCGGCGTCGCCGTCATGACGGCTGAAATACAGATCCGACGCCTCGCGGAATTTCTGCGGCCCCAGCAACGTGTGCAGCATGCGAATGATCTCGCCGCCTTTTTCATACACCGTCATGGTATAGAAATTTGAAATCTCGATATAGTTGTCCGGGCGCACGGGATGCGCCATCGGGCTGGCATCTTCCGGGAACTGCATGGTGCGGACAAGGTTAACCTCGTCAATGCGCTCAACTTCTGCATCGAACATTGCCTGACCGAACTGGTTCTCACGAAAAACCGTGAACCCTTCTTTCAGGGATAACTGGAACCAGTCACGGCAGGTAACGCGGTTGCCAGACCAGTTGTGAAAATATTCGTGTCCGACGATACGGCGGATATCCAGGAATTCCTTGTCCGTCGAAAGGTCGGGGCGGGTCAGGATGCGCGACGTGTTGAAGATGTTCAGCGACTTGTTTTCCATCGCGCCGAAATTGAAATCACCGACCGCCACGATGTTGAAAATGTTCAGATCGTATTCACGGCCATACGCCACTTCATCCCATTTCATCGACTGGATCAGAGATTCCATGCCCCAGCCCGCCTGGTCGATATCGGACGGACGCGTATAGATGCGCAGCGTCACATCGCGGCCCATCATGGTTTTGAACTGGCTTTCAATATGCGCAAGCGGCCCCGCGACCAGTGCGAACAGGTATGCGGGTTTCTTGAACGGGTCTTCCCAGACCGCGTAATGACGCTCTTCGGGCAGATCGCCGCTGTCGATCAGGTTGCCGTTGGCCAGCAGGATGGGCAGGGATTTTTTGTCGGCTTCAATACGCACGACAAACGTCGTCATCACATCCGGACGGTCAGGATAATAGGTAATGCGGCGGAAGCCCTCGGACTCGCACTGGGTGCAGTACAGGTCGGCGGATTTATAAAGACCTTCCAGCGTCGTGTTGGTTTCCGGCACGATTTCGGTTTCGAATGTCAGGACGAAGGGCTGGTCCGTGGGACAGGGCATGACAAAACCTTCACGCGACAGGCGGTACCGGTCGGTGGAGATTTCGACATTGTCGATCAGGACGCGGTGCACCTTCTGCCCGTGGCCGTGCAGCTCAAGTTCAGGCGCGACGCCGGGGCCGCTTTTCAGTGCATAGGTGACATTGGATGTGACCAGCGTTTTGCCGTCGAAAATGCGGAAGGTGATATCCACCCCTTTCACCAGATACGGGAAGGGCGTGTAATCTTTGAGGTACGTTGTCTTGTGCGGGGCGGCGGGGGCGTTTTCAGTTTTCATACCGACAACGATACCGCCTTGGGAAACCTAGGCAATACCCAAAAGCCGGATAAGCCCGTATGCCATGAGGGCCAAGGCCGCCAGCGACAGGATGACGGTCAGGCTGACACGCGGCCCCGCCTTGGCAACGGCCCGCCAGTCGCATTGCAGACCAAGCCCCGCCATGGCCGCAATGGCCAGATAGCCGGATGCGCTGCCCATCCATGCCGATACATGCGCCGGGATAAGCCCGATTGAATTAACCCCCATCAGGATGACAAAGGCGCTGATAAACCACGGCACGGCCTTCGCAAGGGAAAACGGCGGCGTCATACGCCCGATGCTCAGGGCCAGAATGACAGGCCCCAGCATAAGCACGCGCAGCAGCTTGGTAACCGTGCCCATATGAACGGCGGCAATGCCACCCGGCGCGGCCGCCGCCAGAACCTGCGGCACGGCATAGACCGTAAGCCCCGCCAGCACGCCGTATTGCGTGGCCGTCATCGCCGATAGCGCCAGCGGCAGGACAAGCACCGTGGCAAGGCCCACAAGGGCGGTAAATGCGATGGCCGATGCGACTTCCGCCGCCGTGGCACCGATAACGGGTGCCGTGGCCGCAATGGCCGAGTTACCGCAAATAGCATTGCCGCATGCCGCCAGAAGCGACACACGCGGTGCCACACCCAGCATCCGGCCAATGCCGTATGACACGCCGATAGCTACGGGGACAAACACCGCAATACCCAAAACCAGAAGCCAGCCATATTCGATGATCACGCCAATGCTGATCGTGGCGCCGAGCAGGGCGACCGCAATCTCGAGCAATGTTTTTGCGCTGTACGATATGCCGGGTTCGAACATCGACCCGGGCGTCCACACAACGCGGATCAATGCCCCGATCAGGATGGAAAGCACCAGCGGCTCAAACCACACGCGGCCGTAATAGGCCTGCGCCTGCACGCCCAGAAGCGCGAGCACAGAAATCAGGCTGCAAGCCTCGATGCCCGGAAGAAGGATAAAAGATTTACGAAGCGAAAATGACATCGGCCATGTCTTTAAGCAGCACATCCATGCCTTCGCCCGACACGGCCGAGATGACATACGGCGTTTTCTTGGTTTTCTTTTTGAATTCCTTGGCGATCTGCGCCGAAAGCTCAGGGCCCAGCGCATCGGCCTTGTTCAGGGCGACGATCTCTTCTTTTTCATACAGGCCTTCGCCGTAAAGCTTCAGCTCATTGCGCAAAATCTTGTAAGCGCCGACCGGATCGTCCTGTGTGATGTCGACCAGGTGGATCAACACGCCCGCGCGCTCCACGTGTCCAAGGAAACGCGTGCCAAGGCCGGTGCCCTCGGATGCGCCTTCAATCAGGCCCGGAATGTCGGCCAGAACGAACGTACGGCCTGTCGTCTGCACAACGCCAAGGTTGGGGTGCAGGGTGGTGAAGGGGTAATCCGCAATCTTGGGCTTGGCGGCGGACACGCGCGACAAGAATGTCGACTTGCCCGCATTGGGCATACCCAGAAGCCCCGCATGCGCGATCAGCTTCAGGCGCAGCCACAGGCCGATTTCTTCTGAACCCGGCCAGCCGGGCAGGCGCTTGCGCGGGGCCTGGTTGGTGGCCGTCTTGTAATGCGCGTTGCCGAAACCACCGTCGCCGCCTTTCAGGAAGATGACGCGCTGGCCCGGTTCGACCATGTCGAATAAAATGGTTTCCTTGTCTTCAGACAGGATTTCAGTGCCGACAGGGATTTTGATGATCAGGTCTTTGCCGCCTTCGCCGCTGCGGTTACGGCCCATGCCGTGGCTGCCATTGGGCGCGCGGAAGTGCTGCGTGTAACGAAAATCGATCAGCGTGTTTACGTTCTCGACCACTTCAAAAATGATGTGACCGCCGCGGCCGCCATCGCCGCCATCCGGCCCGCCGAACTCAACGTATTTCTCACGGTGGAACGACACGCAGCCGGCACCGCCATCACCGCTTTTTACGTAGATTTTGGCTTCATCCAGAAATTTCATAGCAGCTATGTAACAGGTGTGTGCGTTTAGTTCAACAAACTGTGTTTTTTCCAAATACTGGCCGGGAATTTTGAAAACACCGCCATAAGTTTTTCACACGAATCCGGGAGAGTAGTGGCCTAAGAGGGAATTAAAAAATTCAATGGAAACACTGTTCGTTAAACTCTACCCCCTGGTCGCCGTTCTGGCCCTGTGCGGCTACATTCCTCAGGTTATCAAGCTCCTCCGCGCCAAAAGCCGCCATGACGGCATGGCCATCCAGTCCTGGCTGACCTGGATCCTCAACAGCACAATCTCCCTGGGCTATGGGATCTTCCACCTGAAGGACGCGCTGTTCATCACCACGGTATCCATCACGCTGATCTCCATGATTACGGTGGTGGGGCTGCTGGTCTATAACCGCTATTTCCGCTTCCGTGAGCGCGACCTCTGCCTCACGACCCTGCGCACCCACGGGCTGTAACAGGCCCCATCGTTCCGATAATAAAAAAGGCCCCGAAAGGGGGCCTTTTTTTATATGCCTTGGCTGATATTACTCAGCAGCGGCTGTGAATTCAGCCACGGTCACGTACTGACGACCGCCACGGCCCAGCTTGAAGCCGACGACGCCGTCTTTCAGTGCGAACAGGGTGTGGTCTTTGCCCATGCCCACGTTCACGCCCGGCCACATTTTCGTGCCGCGCTGACGGATGATGATGTTGCCAGCCAGAACTTCCTGACCGCCCCAGACTTTGGTGCCCAGGCGCTGTGCGTTACTGTCGCGACCGTTGCGGGATGAGCCGCCTGCTTTTTTATGTGCCATTTGTACTGTCTCCTAAATTCAGAATAAAAATTTTATCGCTTAAGCGACGTTCATGATTTCCAGCACGGTGTGGTGCTGCATGTGGCCTTTTTTGCGGCGGTAGTTATGACGACGCTTTTTCTTGAAGATGATGACCTTGTCATTGCGGCCGTGCTTGAGAACTTTCGCAGTAACCGATTTGCCGTTCAGCATGTCCGTGAGCGTCAGCGATTTGCCGGCTTCGTCGGTCAGTTTCTCGACGGTGATCTTATCACCTTTTTGGACGTGATATTGCTTCCCGCCGGTTTTGATTACTGCAAACATGGTCTATTCCTTAAGAATCAAGTGTTTTGAGCTGGCGCGGACTATACTTATGCCTGCGTGGGTGTCAAGAAATTTGCACCCCCATTATTAAAACTTGTGCCGCCCGCCAGACATGTAGTACCAAATTAGTCCTATAAAAGAAAACAATTTTCCAAGGTGTGTACTGATGTCGACCCTGCCCATGCTAACCCGCGAAGATGTAGCCAAACCCATCCCGGTCTATCAGTCGACAACCAATCCTTTGATTTTCAAGTATATTTTGCCCAATAATACGGTAAGTGGCTTCACGATCTTCAATAGCCTGGAAGACGCCAAGCGCAAGAATTCATTCCTGGTCATGAACCTGATGAAGGACGGCGATGTCGCCCGCGTAATCTTCAGCTTCCAGCGTGATACGCAGGGAAACCAGTTTGATGCGGTCCAGGTTATGTACGCAAATGCAGCTGCGGCGGCCCGGCGCGCCCAAAGTGAGGCGGCGATTCTCGATATTGCCGCCAACGTCCGCCCCGACGGCACGCTGAAAAATCCCAAACTGGCGCTCATAGCCAGCGCCGACATCAGGACAGATGATTTTACTGAACTAAAGGCGGCGGAGTACCGCGCCCTGAAAGACAAGTTCAACGACCTGAACGATGACGACCTGCTTCACAACACGGCGGCGGTCCGGGCAGTGGTTTACATGTTCGCACGTAGCGCCAGCCATCCGCATGGCGGCGACATCAAGGTCATGGAATACGGCTATGAAAATGGCGGTACGCTGAAGGTGGAATTCCAGAGTTCCTGCGCATCCTGTCGGGTTGGTCAGGATATGACACGCAACAACCTCGTAAAACTTCTGAATGAAGTGACGCCGGGTCTGGTGCAAAAACTGGTCGTCGCCTGACCGGTTTTAATTGATCAGTTAAAAACCAGTTTTTGCTTCGCGCCGGTGATTTTCACTTCGCGCGTAGCTTGTTTGACCTCGGCAGCCAGTTTCTCTTTTGCTTCCGCCGAGAAATTGAACGTTGGGCAGCAGCCTTTTGTGCCGTTGCAATCGCCGCAACCGCCGCTGGTAGGTTTATCTTTATTGTCTTTACCATCCTTGCCAGTGGTGGCCGCTTTACGGTCGATCTCACGCGCGGCAGAAACCCTGCTTGTATCCGAAACAGTATAAGCCGATTTGCTGACGGTATCTGTGCGCGGTGTTTCGGTGCGCGGCGTCTCACCGCGGGGTGCTTCGGCCGGCTGGGCGTGATCGTTGGCGACAGGGGGCTGAACAGGGGGCTGCTGCGCGGTGGTTTGGGGGGTGACCGGCGCGTCGTTCGCTTTTGCCTGAGGCGCTTGTGGTTGTGGGGCGGGCGCAACCGGTTCGCCCGGCGGCACGATAGTCACGTTGGTCGTGACGGGGTCGTTTTTCGTCTGTGTCGGTTCAGGTGCCGTCGGTTGCGCGTGCGGCGCTGCGGGCGCGTCCGCAATCGGATCCGCGGCCTTGGGCGCAACCACCTGTGGCTGAGTTTGCGTCGGCGCAATCGCGGGCGTGGCAGGCGCAGCGCCTGTGGGCGCGCTCGGCTGCACGAACGGTGATTGCTGTACCGGTGTCGGTGCGGCCGGTTGCTGATACTGTGGCTGGTTGGCGGCCGGTGCCTGCGGTGCCATCGTCATCGGGCGGGCGGACGCCGCATTCGGTGACTCGCCCCAGTGATTGGGCGCGCCTTTGAATTCAACAATCGACGGCATTGGCGCGGGCATCTGCGCCGGCGTCTTGATGTCCAGCGCCTGCGCGATGGCGGCAAGCGGTGCCTGCGGCGGCAAGGGCTGCGGCGTGGTTGGCAGAACCGACGGCTCGGGCGAACGCATCTGTACGGCCAGCGCCTGTACCTGTGCGGTAACGGATGCCAGTTCCGGTTTTAGCGCGGCAGGTACGGCCCTGGTCATGGCGACGGCCTGTAAATTTTCGACGACCATTTGTAATTGCGGCACGCGCAGCGAAGGCGCTACGGCTTCCACCGCAACTTTCTGGCCGCCGACATTTAAGACAGCGGCAGCGGCGGTGATGGTCGGCGTGCCTGATTTTTCAGCCAGCACCTGTACGGCGCGGGCCACGCTGGCAATGGGTGTCGGTGCGGCAACCACGCCTTGCAGAACCGGCATGGTCAGCGCTTCGCGCACGGTCAGTGCGGCCTTGGGTGCAATACCTTTTTCCAGCGTCGGTAAAAACTCCGGCTTGGCCATGATGGTGGTCAGCGCGCTGACGGCCTGCGTCATGGATTGCGGCGCATTCTTGGTCAACACCAGCGCCACGACTTCGCGAACGGTCAGGTTGTTGGTGCGGGCAATGGTCTGGACGGCGGCGGCGGCGCGGGCGACCTGCACGCTCATCGTGTTGCGGCCAAGGTCGTTGGCTACGCGCACCATGCTGGCGGGCAGGGCGGTCGACAATTGCGTAACGGCCACTTCGATCTGGTGCGCGACCAGCGTGGTTTTTACGCCTTCGATCGTTTGTGTGATGTTACCCTTGATGGCGGCTGCCATATGCGGCGTCGTCGCCTGAATGGTTTGCACCTGTGCCGACAATGCCTCGGCCTTGATGGCAAGCGCGGCAGCAATCGGCTGCGCGGCGGCGGTGTCCGGCGCGTTGGTCAGCGCCGTACGCAGGGTTTTGATTTCAACAATCTGTTCGATCACGGCCAGCAGCGCCTTGGCGTCCGGGCCACCCTTGGCAAGGGTTTCCAGTGCGCCGCCAATCGCCGCGCCGTCGCCGCCGAATGCCTGCGCGATGCCCATTTTGCCAAGCAGCTCGGTGGCCTTGGCATCACTGATATCCAGTGATTTGATCTGAAGGCCGAAGCCCTGAATATCGGCCTGGCGGATTTCGGCCAGCATCTGGTTCGGATCACCGCCGCCACTGCCGCCGCCACCGGCTTTCAGCGCGGTCTTGATGCCGCTGTACTGGCTCAGCTTGACGCGGCGGTCTGCGAACACTTCGATGAAGGTTTCAAGATTGCCTTCGTCGCTTTCAATCGGCTTGATCTGTTTCAGATGGTCGAAGGACAGGACCTGAAGATACTGGCCCGTTGCGCGGGCGCGTTCGGTGCATACCTCGACCATGCGGTCGATGACGGGCGTAAGGTCGATATTGGACGGGAAGAAATCGCGCAGTTGCGCCGCGATGTCGCTGGTCGTGTCGATGACAATGCCGCGTGCCGTAAACGGCTCGCTCATCGGGCGCTGGTTACAGAAATCCAGCATCCGGCCAATCGTTATATATAAGTGTGGGTCGTGCTGCGTATCCGACAGGATGGCATGCGCGGATGCGGCGGGCGCATCGGCTTCAAAACCAGGGGCAAGGGCGGCAACAGACATGGGCGAATCAATACCGGACAAAATTGGTCCCGTATGGATAACAGAACCTCATGCAGTTGCAAATGGTTTTCATTTAAGTTCCAAAAGACCGCCCATTTAAAAACACATTTTAATATTAACTATTGTGGCAGGGGGAACGGTACGAAATGTACAAAGACCCAACAAACACCGGATTTGTGCCGTTTGTATGCAAACGCGGGGTCCGATACAACCAACTTTAGGAAGGTACTTTTCATGAAAAAACTGATCCTGACCGCTCTTCTGGCGCTCACCATTGCCGCTCCGGCCTTCGCTGTCGAAGCCACCGCAACCACGACCACCACGGCCACCGTCACCACGACCGACACGGCTGCTGCTGCCAAGGAAGCCTGCACCAAGGAAACCAACGAAAAAGTGAAGCTGCCGGAAAATGCCGGCGATGCTGAAAAAGCCCAGTGGGACGCCGCTTTCGCTGAATGCGTAAAAGGCAAAGGCCTGGAAGAAGCTGCCGCTCCTGCCGCTGTCGCTCCGGTCGAAACGACCACGACGACAACGACCGCCACCACGACCGACGCAGCCCCGGCTGTCGTTGATCCGGAAGCTGCCGGCGACGCCGCTGACGTCAAAGCCGCTCAGTAATCATTTTCCTCAATTAAAAAACCCCGCCATCACCGGCGGGGTTTTTTATTGTCCGAATTATTTTCTATGCCGCCTTGCTGTAGGTGACGCGCGCAACTTTTGATGATGGTTGCGATACGCGCACTGATGCGTATGTGCGCTTCCATGACGCGGGCAGGTCCACCAGCGGTATGCCTTCACCAAAAATCTGCGGCTCAATATCGACGATCAGCTTGTCGATGGCATCTGCCTGTAGAAATAGGCTCAGCGTTTTTGATCCGCCAATCACCAGCGCGCGCTTGATGCGCAGGCGCTTGAGAACGGCAAGCGCGCTCTGCGGCCCCGGCACTACGCGGTGCATGGCGCTTCCGGTTTTTTTCATGCGCCGCGAAATCACCAGCACGCGTGGGTCACCCAGTTTTTCAAATTCATCTGGTGACGATGCCTGAATGATCCCATACGTAGCCTTGCCGACGATGACGGCCGGATATTTACGTGCGAGCCTGGCATAGGATTGCCACGTCGCATCCGACCACGGTGTATCGCCGTTCAGTTGCGCAATCATGCCATTAATGGAAGTCGTAAGATAAGCGTCGATGGTCATGCTGAACCCCCTTCAGATGAAACGATACCGGGGTCAGATAAACACGGAATTAAAATTCCGCGCCACTCGCATTGAGTCTAGGGCGCGGAATAAAAACTAAATTTCAAAATTTTGAATCTGAAAGGCGAATTAAATTTCGTCACCGTTCAGCTTCAGCGTGACGGTGATGTTGCCGCGCGTCGCCTTGGAGTAAGGGCAGAAACCATGCGTGTCATGCACCAGTTTTTTGGCAACGGCGTCGTCCAGACCTTCAAGCTGAACATCCAGTGTTGCGCCCAGGCTGAAACCGTCATCGCCCTTATTCAGGTCGACGGATGATTTGATCATCGGTGCTGCCGGAAGTTCGATGCCTTGCTGCTTGGCGATGAAGCCAAGCGCGCCGCCGAAGCAGGCGGCGTAACCGGCAGCGAAAAGTTGCTCAGGATTGGTACCAGCGCCGCCCGACCCGGGTGATGACAGGTCGAAGGAAACTTTTTTGTCGTCGCTCTCGACATGGCCCTGGCGGCCGCCGATGGATGTTGCGTGTGCGGTATAGATCGTGGCCATGAAAGGCATCTCCTTAAGTGGGTTCGGGTCTTTAAATAGCGGAAAACCCTCAAATTCCAACCCCTTATTGATTATACCCGGGCGATATTGACGCGCCCTGAATTACCCGGGTAAAATGCCTTATGACCGATCAATACGTCACTGCATTCGAGGGTAACCGCCGCATTGCCGCGGGGCTCATTGCCGATGTCGCGCTCGCCATCAAAGGCAAAACCGTTCTGGTGTTCGATGACATGACGGGCGGGCAGGTAGAAATTGATACAACCGGCTCCGACGCCGATATCCTCAAACGTCTTAAAAAGGAAAGCCGCGGTCCCGGCCGGCCTAAAATCGGCGTGACCGCGCGCGAAGTCACATTACTGCCGCGGCACTGGGACTGGCTGAACGAACAGGCGGGCGGCGCTTCCGCTGCCATACGCCGTCTTGTCGACGAGGCCCGCAAATCCTCCGGTAAAGACGCCAAGCGTAACGCACAGACCGCCGCATACCGCTTCATGACAGCCATGGCAGGTAACGAGGCCGATTATGAAGAGGCGGTCCGCGCCCTGTTCGCCGGCAAGCTTGCGGAGATGGAAAAGCTCATTGATCCATGGCCCGGCAATATCCGTGATCACATCAGGCGTTTAGCGTCACCGGCGTTTTAATGGAACCCGACTCGGTCATGGAGTGTTTATCCTGCGAGCAACCCACGTAAGGAGTAATCCTATGACAAACCATGGCAAGAAAGTGCTCGGCATCACCGTCGGCGCAATTGCACTGATTATGGTGACCGCAGGCGCATCCGCCCTGATTACCAACCAGGTCACTAATAAAGAACAGGCACCCGTAGTGAAAAAAGTGTCATCGGCCACGCACAAAGACAATGTGCGCTGGAACAACCCACCCGCCCAGCAGGCGCAACCCGTCGCGGCCAAACGCTGCGATGACGGCAACGTTGTGGGTTACGGCCTCGGTGCAGTCGCTGGCGGCCTGATCGGCAACCAGTTTGGCGATGGCAAAGGCAAAGACGTAGCGACCGTCGGTGGCGCCGCAGCAGGCGCACTTGCGGGCGGTCAGTACATTCCGACCCGTGGTGTCTTATGCAGGTAGGGGCGCGGCGCACCATTGCGCAGCCCGCACAACCAACGGTCATAACGACGCGTATCGCTTTTTGACAATACAATGTCGGGCAATGCTGTTGACGTTGCGCGGACTCTCCTTAAGTATCTGGGACAACAAGCGGACTTTCAAAAGCCGCCAAATGACAGACCAGAGGGATTGCCAATATGACCACCGCCAAAGGCTTCGCGGCCCTGTCCGCCACTGCACCCATTGCACCGTTTTCATTCGAACGCCGCGAACCCGGTCCGGACGATGTATCCATCGACATCTTGTATTCCGGCATCTGCCATTCTGATATTCACACCGCGCGCAGTGAATGGCCCGGCACGATGTATCCCTGCGTACCCGGTCACGAAATCGTCGGGCGTGTCACGCGCGTGGGCGCGAACGTCAAAAAATTCAAAGCCGGCGATCTCGCCGGTGTCGGCTGCCTCGTGGATTCATGCCGCACATGCCCGTCCTGTAAGGAAGGCCTGCAAAACTATTGCGACAAAGGTTTCACCGGTACGTATAACGGCGACGGCGTGACCAACACTTACGGCGGCTATTCCGACCATATCGTCGTGGATCAGGGCTACGTCTTAAGCGTATCCGAGAAACTGGATATCAAGGCCGTCGCGCCACTGCTCTGCGCGGGCATCACCATGTACTCGCCGCTGCGGCACTGGGGCGTGGGCCCGGGTATGCGCGTTGGCATCATCGGCCTGGGCGGTCTCGGCCACATGGGCATCAAGCTGGCCGCCGCCATGGGCGCGCAGGCCACGATGATTACCCGCTCCAAAGGCAAGGAAGACGATGCAAGCCATCTCGGCGCGAAGGACGTTCTTCTGTCGTCCGATGCAAAGGCGATGGAGGCCGCCGCCGGCACGTTCGATCTGCTGGTCAATACCATCCCGACCGGTCACGATATCGACCCGTACAACGCATTGCTTAAGCGCGACGGCGTTCATGTCATGGTCGGCTGCGTTGGTCCGCTGTCTACCGCTCCCAATATCGCACCTCTGATCCTGCGCCGCCGTTCGGTTGCGGGCTCAGTCATCGGCGGTATCCCCGAAACCCAGGAAATGCTCGATTTCTGCGCCGAGCATAATATCGTCTCGGATGTTGAGATGATCAAGCCGACCGAAATCAATCAGGCATGGGAACGTGTCGTTAAGTCGGACGTTAAATACCGCTTCGTCATTGACATGAAGGCGGCCTAAAATACCGGTATGAGCAAGGCCTTCACCAGCGAAGAAACCCAAGTTGAAACCGAAGACGACGATTACGAGGAAGAGGTACTTCCTGCTGGCGTCAAAAACTGCATGACCCCAACGGGTCATGCAGCGCTTTCGGCGGAGTTGCGTTTCCTGCTCAAGGACGAACGCCCGCGTATCACCGAAATCGTTTCATGGGCGGCGGGCAACGGTGACCGGTCGGAAAACGGCGATTACCTTTATAACAAAAAACGCCTGCGCGAGATTGACCGCCGCATCCGCTATCTGACCAAGCGCCTTGACCAGCCGGAAATCGTCGATCCCAAAAAACAACAGGGGCTGGAACAGGTCTTCTTCGGCGCGACCGTCACATACATCCGCGAAGACGGCACGGAAATGACGGTGCAACTGGTCGGTATCGACGAAGCCGACATGGCAAAGGGCAAGATCAACTGGCAATCCCCCGTGGGCCGCGCCCTCATGCGTGGGCGTGTAGGCGATGAAGTCGAAGTCAAAACCAATGGCGAGATGCTGGAGATTACTGATATCGATTATATCTTACCGGGATAGAAAAATTGCATATGAAACACCTGATGCTTTCCGGCGTGCTGCTGCTCGCCGGCTGTCTGATAAAAAAGACTGCGTGGTTGTAAAGCCTGGTGAGGGATACTGCCGCGATTAACGTGCGCGTACCAAGCATGAAAAAGGCCGCCTGTTAAGGCGGTCTTTGATTAACGGATTAAAGCTTAGCGTTTGAACGAGAAATACCCGCTCAAATCTGTTTCGTTATCGCGGTGATCGCCGCCCTTGGTCGCGGCAAACCATGCCACGATGCCGGACACCAGCGAGATTGCAGCCGCCGAGAATGCGGTGATCACGGCAATCGCTTTCTGGTTGGCGACAAGTTCAGCCGATTCAACGGCACGGCGTGCCGGTTCAACCGCTTCGGGTGCCAGTGCTGCAAGCGCAGCCGCAATGGAGCCGGCCACGAACACGGCCAGCGTTGCGGTTGCCCAGACCATCAGGCCGTGTGCGCCATCGCGCACTTCGCTTTCATGGGTGGATGCGTTTTCCAGCGGCTGGCGCAGACGTCCGGCGATATAACCGCCGAGGCCTGATGCCATCACCTGGATCCACAGGACCCAGAAGCCGATGGCGAAAACCTTCTGCGGGGTGACAAGCACGTCGCTGCCGACAATGCCAGTAACCGACAGGCCGATGGCGCTGCCGAACTGAACCATGACGATGGAAAACGCGCATGCCAGGACGGCGCCGGCCAAAATGGCGCCCCAGCTGACATAGGATGTGGTGGGGTTATAAGTTGCCATGATGCCCTCTTAGTGCAGGCCAAGGAAAGACAGGATGGCCATCACAACAACGACCAGACCGACCAGATAAATAACAGCGTTCACGGATAATCTCCTTCAGGAATGATTGGTTCACTAGTGGAGATACAAACACGCGAAGTGGGGATTTGTTCCGCCTTTTCAGATTAAGCCGTAGCCTCGAAATATGCGTAACAACCATGGTGCGATGGAACTAAATGGGCGCAACCGTTTTTACACCTTGACCATGCCCATTCGCCTTGCAAGGGTATTGGTGAATACAAAGGGGGAAAGTATTCACGTGACTCTCACCATCAATCAGCTTCGCATCGCCGCGATTGTCACGTCGCTTCTCTATGTTCCGGCTTTTATGTTTGGACTAGCTACCATGTGGGCGATCGCATTCTCTTTTACTGTGGCGTTTCTTTTTCGCTACCACTTGAAGAGCATCAACCACGAAATCAGTAATTGGCCTGAAGGCGAACAAAATTATCCGTTTAAGCGCAAATATTTCTATGCATCATTGGAATGCGTTTTCTCAGTACTAGTCGCCTATATAATCTACTTATTCTTTTTTTCTCAATTTCCTGATTTATGGGCAAAGCATCTTGCTGGCCTTGATGTGCATGTAATGCGTGCCTCTGAATTAAAATGGTTTATTCCTTCGGATTTGTTGCCTGTTTTTCTGGAGCAGAAGTCTTTTTTTACATCATTTACTTTGCTCTCGATGTATTTGCATTATTTCGTATTGCTTTTTTTGTGCTTGAAGCCTGTTGGTTTTGCGTTGGAGAAGGTGTTGGTGCCTTTTGATAAAGTGTGCAAGCGATGGGGAGTTCGCAACATCCCTACAGTAGCAGAAGCTCCTTTGCTTTATCATATGTTTATCGTCTTCTGCTGTCTTTTTTTGCCGCAACATATAGTCAAAAAAAGCCATACAGGTAATGCCGATCAAGGTTTTTTTATCGTTCTTGTTCTTATTCCTTACGTTGCATTGCTCTTCACCGCCTTGTGGCGGTTTCGTTTTTTTGAGCCGAACGCGTTTAAAAGCAGAGGTATGTCATGACTGAAAGTACAACCGCACCCGCAGTCTCTGAAGGGATTGCTGTATATGATGCATTGGTAAACGGCTTTCATGAGAGCGTGTTTGCTGCTTATGAACCAATGGGGTCAGTGAACCAATGGGGTCAGAGTAAATTGATAAGAAGAAAAAATGAGTAGGCGTGAGCAAGTGATACTGGGTGATGTTCCGCATCACGTTATTCAACGTGGCAACAATCGCACAGCAATTTTCTTCGAGGATGATGACTATAGGCAATACAAATCATATCTTCTGGAGGCATCAGAGCGATATAAGTGTTTGATTCATGCGTATTGCCTCATGACAAATCATGTGCATCTGTTGATCTCGCCTGAAGTAAAAAATGGTGTTTCCAGGATGATGCAGACACTGGGGCGTAATTTCGTGCGCTACATCAATAAAAAATACAAGCGCACGGGTACGCTTTGGGAAGGGCGGTTTCGGGCGTCTCCGATTGATGCGGAGGAATATCTATTTTCCTGTATGCGGTATATTGAGAATAACCCTGTACGGGCACGAATGGTTAGAAAGGTGCAGGATTATGCGTGGTCCAGTTATCATGCAAACGCCTTGGGCGCCCAAGATCTACTGGTGGCACCGCACGCGCTTTACACCTCGCTCGGAAGGGATCGGCACAAAGCGTATGGTGAGCTGTTCAAGCTCAAAGGTAACGTAGAACTGGAAGATATCCGCAAGGCGCTGCACGGCAACTGGGCGTTGGGCAGTAAAAAATTCGTCAAATCCGTAGAAAGAAAATCCGGTATTCACGCTGCGCCGTTGCCACGTGGCGGTGACCGAAGAAGCAAAAAATTTAAGAACGCGAACTAGGGCCAGCGTGGCCGATATGATCAGCAATGGTCATCTGGTGGTGACGGACTGATTTTATTCACATTAATGGGTTAGAAAAAGACCGGTCCGGTATAAAAAACAGGGCTGGTCAAATGCGTCCCGGACCCTTAAAAATGCCCCGACAGCAATTTTAGACGGAGAAGACAAGATGGACGCGAAAGACACGAAAAAAGCCGAAGGTAAATGCCCGGTCGCCCATGGCGGCGCAGGCAAGCCTGCCGCCTCGCGCCGTTCCAACCGTGACTGGTGGCCGGAAATGCTCAGCCTTCAGGGCCTGAACCAGCACGTCCCGCAATCTGACCCGATGGGCGATGATTTCGACTATGTCGCCGAATTCAAAACCCTCGACCTCAACGCCGTTATTGCCGACCTGCACGCCCTCATGACGGATTCCAAAGACTGGTGGCCGGCGGATTTCGGTCACTACGGCGGCCTGTTCATCCGTCTCGCCTGGCACAGCGCCGGCACATACCGCGTGACCGATGGTCGCGGCGGTGCCGGCGGCGGGCAGCAGCGTTTTGCGCCGCTTAATTCCTGGCCCGACAACGCCAACCTCGACAAGGCCCGCCGCATCCTGTGGCCGATCAAACAGAAATACGGCCGCAAACTCTCCTGGGCCGATTTGTTCGTGCTCGTCGGCAACGTCGCACTTGAATCCATGGGCTTCAAAACCTTCGGCTTCGCCGGTGGCCGTGCCGATACATGGGAACCGGAAGAACTCTACTGGGGTCCTGAAGGCACATGGCTTGGCGATGAACGTTACAGCGGCGAACGTCAATTGTCCGAACCCCTCGGTGCCGTCCAGATGGGCCTTATCTATGTCAACCCGGAAGGCCCGAACGGCAATCCTGACCCGCTCGGCTCCGCCCGCGATATTCGCGAAACATTCGGCCGTATGGGTATGAACGATGAAGAAACCGTCGCGCTCATCGCCGGCGGCCACACCTTCGGCAAAACCCACGGTGCGGGCGATCCGTCCTTCATCGGCCCGGAACCCGAAGCCGCCGCGATCGAAGATCAGGGTCTCGGATGGAGAAGCAAGCACGGCACCGGCTTTGGTGCCGACGCCATCACCGGCGGCCCCGAAGTCACGTGGAGCCAGACCCCGACGCAGTGGAGCAACTACTTCTTCGAAAACCTGTTCGCCTTTGAATGGGAACTGACCAGAAGCCCGGCCGGCGCCCAGCAATGGGTCGCGAAAAACGCGGACGCCGTTATTCCCGACGCGCATGGCGGTACAAAAAAACGCCCGACCATGCTGACATCCGACCTTGCGCTGCGCATGGACCCGGCTTACGAGAAAATCTCCCGCCGTTTCCTCGCCGACAACGCGGCGTTCGCTGATGCATTTGCGCGCGCGTGGTTCAAACTCACCCACCGCGATATGGGGCCTGTTACCCGTTACCACGGTCCGCTGGTTCCGAAAGAAACCCTGATCTGGCAGGATCCGATTCCGGCGGTCGATCACCCGCTGATCGGTGATGCTGACATCGCCGCGCTGAAAACCAAAATTCTGGATTCCGGCCTGACCGTGTCCGAACTGGTTTCAACGGCATGGGCATCGGCATCGACCTTCCGCAAATCGGACAAGCGCGGTGGTGCCAACGGTGCACGCATCCGTCTTGAGCCGCAAAAGAACTGGGACGTAAACAATCCGGCGCAACTCGCGAAGGTGTTGTCGAAACTGGAAGCCATCCAGAAAGACTTCGGCAAAAAAGTCTCTCTCGCTGACCTCATCGTCCTCGGCGGCTGCGCCGCGGTGGAGAAAGCCGCGAAGGATGCTGGTCAAACCATCACCGTGCCGTTCACGCCCGGTCGTATGGATGCCAGCCAGGACCAGACCGATGTGACATCGTTCAACCACCTGCAACCCGTGTCTGATGGTTTTCGCAATTACCAGCGCGGCGTACCGTTTATGGCACCGGAGGAGGCGCTGGTCGACCGCGCGCAACTGCTCGGCCTGACCGCACCCGAAATGACGGTACTTGTCGGCGGCCTGCGCGTTCTTGGCGTCAATGCCAACGGCTCCAAGCACGGCGTGTTCACCGATAAGGTCGGCCAGCTGACGAACGACTTCTTCGTCAACCTGCTGACCATGGACACGCAGTGGAAACCGGCCGGCACCGAAGGCACGTATGAAGGTTACGACCGCAAAACCGGCCAGACCAGATACACCGCCACCCGCGTCGACCTTATCTTCGGTTCACACTCGCAGTTGCGTGCGCTGGGTGAGGTCTACGCCTGCGCAGACTCAAAAGCCAAGTTTGTCTCTGACTTCGCCGCCGCATGGGTCAAGGTCATGAACGCGGATCGTTTTGATCTGGTATAAATAGCATAAAGGCAAAGAACACCTGAAAGGGGTTCTTTGCTTGCTTTTCCGGTCTGCTCTAAGAAGGTCATAGGCTGTCTTCAAGATGGGCGCCATTGGCCTATCCTGTTGTTTCTAAACAATAAAAACTTGCGACCAAAGACATGTAAGTTTTTCGCGGAAGCCAGGAAGTGCCGCCATTTTTGCTACACGAATTCAGCTCGCGCAAATCGCCTGGATAGGTTCTTTTTGAGCAATTAAATTTGCACATCAAAAGGACCTATCAATAGTAATGTTATTAATAAACGCTTCAAAACAAGCAACAGAGCGGCTTTGGCATACGTGACAGTCCTGTAACCCGCCCGGCACGTAGATTATCAAAATAGCCATCACGTGAAAGCCAAGCGGACAGCGGGCTGCAAGGTGTTTGAAATTTTATTGCGATTTTTTGTGCAATGCGAAATTAATGCAAACGTAAATTAGGTTTCGTCTGCCAAATCAAAATCTCTGACCTGTTTGTTCAAGAAAAATTATTTCATTGAATGTGCAAGGGTGTTTCTTCTACGAACAGATAACGGGAAAAAACGGGGCAAGCATGTATTCAATGCGATACAACATCGGGGCTAAGTTACCCCGCCGCAAAAAGAAGGGCGGCTGACATGCTTGTATCGGCGTTTAATCAATCGCTGATACTTCCAGACAGACCATTTCGTATTTTAGATTCTTATACACGCAATACTCTTTTTACCGACCGTAGTCTCTGGCTCGACCCCACAAAATCTATTCCTCCGGGTCCGCCGCCTTTTGACAGCTTTCATTACTGGTACTATCAAAACCGGGCTACTGCCGAGCCACCGGTAGAAACAGCACGACAGCAAACCATTTTCGATCACGGTTGCATGGAAATTGCCCAAGGGCAAAAACCTATGCTTTACCGGCCTTTTTCCATTACGGGTGGCGTGGCATCGCATAAGCTGGCTATCGATGTAAATCACCGCCAAATCTTCGATCTGGCCGGAAAAACGGCATCGCTGCGCACCACGCGCGATATGCATCTTTCTCAGGCCGGGCGCGAGCGCTTGTATCAGGATGTCATCAGCCAGAACAAGCGCGATGCCGAATATCTCAATAAACTGCTATCTCATAACTTCGCGGATTTCGCGCTCGTCGATCCTTTCGATAAGGAAGGCGCGGTGCGCATCAATCGCATGGACTCCGATGCCAGCTTTGGCCGCGCCCCGCTGGAGGAAGACTTCATGGGCGGGTGGTATCGCCTGGTCGACCACAGTCAGGGCATGGTCTGGACACCGAATGTCGCCTTTTCCCGAAACGGAAACTGGGAAGAAATGCGCGGGATTTTCTGTGCAATAGGATCCCTGAATGGAATCCTGCGCAAGTCCGGCAGCTATAAGGTCTATCGTACCGATCGCAGTTACGCGCCTTTTGCCGAACGCCTTCAATACAATCTCGACTATTTGCTATACGCGGCGGAGAATGATTTCCATGCGGCCGAAGCCGCAACATGCGCCGCATGGAAACTGGAAATTGCCCGGCGCCTGTGCGACGAAGAATACAATACCGCCAGTTATCATCCCCTGGTGATCGGCAATGTCGATCCATTGCTGCTGGCGGAATTTCGTTCTGGTGAAAACTGGGCAAAGGCTTGTCGCGAACGCACCGGTGAACTGCGTGCGGCGTTGGAGCCGCTTTTACTGGGCCATTTTGCGACACATATTCGTGAAGAACATCTGCGCCCCTTGGACAAGCGTTATCTTCATGCGCGTGATAGGGGTGGGCGATCCTTTTCAGGATGGAGTAAAGAGCCCCCCGTGGTCGGACAGGCGCGTGCACGCCTGTCCGATCCGGCGATTTACTGCACAGCCGATCCTTCGGATCCGGCACTTGTGGTTGTATCAGGACCAAAAGAGACCGTGCGCACTCTGCCGCAGGTATTTGACGCTGTAGCCGCTCAAAGGCAGCTGGCACATCAGGAAAACGTCTTTGATGGTAAAAAATACAGTGCCGAGATATTCGAAGATGATATTTTTTCTCGCCTCAATAAACGCGAACGTATCGTGGCTCAGCGAGCCATAGGCGCTATGCTGGCGGTTATTCCGCCTGTTTTAACCCCTGCGCACACCCTTGTACTGGCAGATATTGAGAAAGGCACGCACGGGATCCAGGTGGCTACGCAGGAGGGGATATTTGATCTCAACCAGCTGCGCGAGACGATCGGTGATGCTGCAGTTTTCACCCGCCGTGTCGAGCAGCCCAATCTGCTGGCTACCGCTAAGCTTGTGCGCACGGCTACCAGAAAGACCAGTGGCCCCGTGATCTCTACGATCGATATGATCGGCATTCAGAAGGCATTCTCGTGGCTGGGGCGTCTGACCGCCGTGCCCGGATATGGTGAGACCAGCCCGGATTTCCGAATGGCTCTTCGTCTCAAAATCATGGACCTGATGGCCGATACGGTAGTGCTGGAAAAAGACTGGGCCGGTTCCGATGATCACGCCCAGCACGTCGTGCGGGCAACGCTGATCCAGATGGGGCTGGTCGAACGTGGGCATTTACAACGCAACAACATCATCCTGAAAAGGCACGATCTTGAACCGATGAGTTTTTCCGGTCGCTTCGTCCCCTTGTTAGAGCATCTTGAAAAATGCATTTTCAGTGGCGTCAAGGCACGGCATCACACTCTGGCCGCCCTGCGTCTGATTGAATGCTATGAAATGCTCATTGATCCATCGGTAAGGCCGGGTCTGGTCGACGTCAACGCGATGCCGCAAAGCCTACTTTCAGATTTTCGCAGGCATGAGTCCCGGCAGGAACTTGAAGTGCACATCCGCGTCGCGCGGGACATGATTTACAAAAATTGCATCGATTGGCTGGAAGAACAGGATCTGACGGGTCTGAATGAAGATGTGCGTGAAGCTTGGAATAAGACGCGCCGCGACAAGAAAATAATTTTTACGCCGTCACCGTCAAACGGCGCGTTGAAAACAACCATGGGCGTACGTCCTGGATAAAAAAAATTAAAAACAGGGAACAGGTACATGTTAAGCGAATTCGCAGATACGTATGACCGAAAACTGGAACATACGGATGTAGGTTTACCGGCTCATATCCCAGAACAGATTTACGCACAGGCGCGCATCGACCCGGTTACCCTGGGGTGCAATGCTGTAAAGAGTGCTGTTGTACTGAATAAATCCGGCACGCTCCATCGCGCATCCATGTCGTACTGGTACCGGCTACCCAACAACCTTGCCGCCGAGATCAACCTGTTTGACATAGAGACGATGCTTGATGGCATGCCTATGCGTATCGCCGTGGCCGGACGTCCGGTCAATATGGGTGATGCGCGTGCGGTTGAGGCGGTGTTACAGGCTATCCGCCATATTCACGAGGATCTTAAAGAAAGCCGTTATCCAAATATCGCGCTGGCCTTCCATGAGAACGAGCTGGACCGCCATATCGGTAAAACTATCAAGATCGTAGGTCAGAAAAATTCCGGCGAACCGGATTTTGCCTTTGCTCCTCTATTCAACTATCACGCGGGCAGCGAGAGCAGGGAGGACATGGCTGTTCCGACGGACCCCGATTTGTTCAAGGCGCTATTGGGTCTTGGTGCCAACCCTTTACGCCCGGATCTTAATATCCTCGCGTCGCGTCTGCGGGTGGTGCCTGCTTACGAAGTCTTCTCGCAGACGGCATACGAAAACCGGCTGCAGGCCTCTGAAACACGGCATGGCGGCCTGCGCCTTCACATGGTCACGCACAAACGTGGCGAAAAATCCGAAGATACCACTGATATTTATAAAAACCTTTTTCACATCGAAACCAGAGGTGGTGCCCGCCCCGCGCTTCAGCAAGTCTCGCTTATGGGGCAGCACCTGAAGGGCAAAGGGTATGCGGCACAGGCGCGGGCGCTGGGCGCGGCTTCAGGCATGGTTGCGGCTTTTGCACGCCATGCTGCGCCTGTGCCTCTCATGCATCTGGTCAACTATGATTTGCGCGCCATGATCGCCGACCCCCAGGTGGTGGCGCAGATGGAGGGTATTGAAAAACCCTTCCTGCGTATTTCACTGGCGGGCAACCGCTACACAAAAATATATGGTCCTTACGGCAACGATCTGGGTAATTGTAAATTACTGATGCATGCCGGCGTGCGTATCATGCATGATTTTGCACTGAAGCCCGCGCCCGATGGTGAAAAAAGCAGCGGCTCGATCCCGACTATTACAGACTGGCTTCCAGATCTGGATGTGCTCTGTGTAACACACAGGCACATCGATCATGCCGGTGGAATTCCATACGAAGATTTTCGCGGCAAGACCATAATGGCAACCCCCCAGGTAATCGACCATATCCGTGACACGATGCGCACTGTTCATGGCAGCAAGGCCAAAGACCGCATGCCAGACTTCCTGCCGCTTACCAAAAACGGTTATCACACCATTTCCAAGGATGGCGGAAAATCCGGTATTACCATTCTTTATTCGCCTAATGCCACGCCACATTCGGCTTATTGCACGCCTTTCTATTACGCGGCTTTTGATACGAAGCTGGACGGAAAAAAAATTATCAAGGGTATCTACGTCAATCTTGGCGATACACGCGATGAAGACGATGTTGCTGACTGGTGGTTTCGTACCGGATGGCAAAAGCTGTTGCTGGAAGCTCACCCCGATCTTGATATATTTGACATACCGTCACAGCCGACTTTTGCAGAATGGGACTCCACATCCGTGCGCTATCACGGCGCCACGCCCGGACGCGCAGAAGTGCTGGACAACATGAAAATGGCGGCGTCCTGGTTTGAGGGCTACGCCATTCTTAACGCGCATCTTGCCTCGAGTGATAACCAGTTCGACATCATGATCCAGTGTGCTGCCGACTCTGGGCGCGATTTCACGACATTTGGCAAGAATATGGAATCGACCCAGCGCATTCAGAATATTTTTGGTTATGAAGAACTGAACGAACCATGGCCGCAGGGGCATCAAAACCAGGCGCGCATGGATCAGGTACATTCAGCCAAATTACTGGGCCGCCTGGAAAGCCTGTTGAGATTTCATCCATCTGTTGAGGTCCTGGGCTATTTCAACGGTGATATGAATTTCGAATTCGAACAAGGCGCACGTCTAAGAGGCAAGGCACGCAAAGCATTTAGAGAAAACCTGACATCTGGTGATCTTGATATGTTTGACCATTATCTGGCCTGGAAAAAGGCCGAGAAAAAAGAAGACAAGATTGAAGCAGATGTCCATCGGTTATACCTGATGCATAAGTGGCTGGCTGAGAACGGTCATGAAAACGAAGCCAAATATGCGTATGCCGATCTGACGCGTGCCCTGCATGTACGCCTGATGCGCTATTCCAATAACTATTGGCGCTTTAAGCGGCGCGCTGAATACGCGCAGACCTACAAGATAGCCGATCTATATGAGCTTGGACCTTTGTCCATCACGCGCGCAACCCTCACATCTGCCAGCATGTTCTCGGGCAATCCCGAGCGTATGTATGTGGGCCTGACAGGTTCACAGGGTAATGAGGTTGAGATCGAGGCCCAGCTGCCGAAATTCCTGGAAAAGCGCTCTCTGCTCAATCTTGATCCCAGATATCGTCACACGGCCAGACCTCTGGACCCCAAACAGGCGGTCCTGATGCTGACGCAGCCTGCGATCGTGGGCAATGAGAAAGTGCGCCAACGTCTGGTTCATAAAGCCGCGCGTGAATACGGCATGATTGTCGTCAATGCCACACATGATGGATTCGAAATTTATAATACGCATCGGCTTGCGCCCGAAGTGTTACAAAAAATTCGCACTGATCTGGGCGCGCGTCGCGCGGCGTACCGCGAAGATATGGTTGATCACCGTATGATTGTTCCAGGTCCTCTGCCGCTTGGCTACCGGGGGCACGGGCGGCGCGAGGACATGGTACGCTGGATGCGGCGTACCCGGGCCGAAGTAAATGCACCAAACCATATCAACGACCCGGAAGCCGCTAGAGAGCTTGATATCATCGCGCGCTCTCTGCACCAGGGATCAATTCCGCTTGTGGAGGACTTTGAAGTCTCTGTCATCGACCGCTTTGCCACCACACCAGCGGAAAAAGTGCGTGTGCTTGGCTCTATCCCCGCAAGTCTTACCATACTGCGCCTCGAACACCCGAACCAGAAACCCTATCGCCCGGTTCTGCATAAAAGCCGCGTGGTAGTGCTGGAGCCAGAGCGCAAGGCTGGCATGCTTCAGCCGCTGATGGCGGGCTGCCGCGCCCGCACGGATATCCTGCGCGATTTTGGTCCGATCACGCAAACCGACACGCGTGATATAGACGTTTCAGATACATCAATAGAGCGTGTTGGTTCGCGTCCTGCGCCGTCCGAACTGATGCAGGTTTTCGGCTTTGAGGCATGGTCCAATCGGCCGCCGGTGACACCCGTGCCTGTGCCGGGTTTTGTCAGTCGGCCACACAGAACAATTGAACTGGTCTAGCCGGAGAGAGAAGGGGGAGATAACGATGTTAAACCAGCATGAGGCAGAGGAATTCGCCGCCAAGTCAGCATGGGTGCTTGATGTTGACGATTGCCTTTATGATATCGATGACGGGTTGCATGACTTCATTCAGGGAAATATCACGACCACCTTCAATAATCTTGTTTCTGGAACGGCGTTTGGACAGGATGTGGTCGCGCGCTTTGAGCAATTGATAATCGGGCAGGGTGTTTCAGTGGTGGACCCGCGCCACATTGAGCGCACAGATTTATCAGTGGCTTTTCCACTGATTGTACGGGCCATACAGGATGCCGCTCCAACACAGTTTGATGAATGCATGGCGGCCTTTTATGGCGATCGTTATGATCTGATCGAGCCTGAACCAAAGCTTGTTGATGCATTTCGTCAGGCCCAGGCCAAAGGCGTAGCGATATTCTTTTATACAAATGGGCCATCGGGCAATAAGCCAGGTTCTCATCTTCATTTGCAAAAAGTGTTGCAACGGCGTGGTTTCGATTCTGCTTTTATCGAGCTCTCCCGCGCGCGCGCATATGATTTACAGATGTCCGTCCGGGCCGGTCGGGGCAAGCCCACGCCGAAAGGGATGCGGGACTTTCTTGATTACAGCGGCATCGATCCCCACGACGCCCTTATGGCGGATGACCAGATCAAAAACCTGAAAACTGCCCATGACGCCGGTCTTAAATCCCTGTGGACCTGGACCACCAATCGTGTCCCGCCGGCAGCAGACACGGACATAGCCTGTGGGATAGGTGCGGTCCGGGTGCGGCATACGGCAGACACGCTGCACCAGATAGCGACCGCGCGTTTAAATTCTCCAGCCTTAAAAAGAACGGGTTGATCATGGGAGCCATGCAGCCATTGCCGGAATATCCCCTGGCTCAAATATCTGTTTATCTTGGAAATTCCGTACCCCCACAATTGCGACAGTCCGACCTGGCAGCCGATATTCCGCAATATAGCCTGGTGTTAGAACGCTTGCGCCGCGGTGATGTCTGCGATCTGGTGGTCGATACCGAAACATCAGACTTAAGCAAGTATTTCGCGCATCCGTCGGCTCTTGGCGCTGTTCTGGCCGATCCTTTTACGCGCAGCATTGTCCATACCCATGAACGGCAGGTGCGCTTTGATTCCAGGATCGCCACGTTCGATGTTATTGCCGGCCTTGTCACCGAGCGCAGTCCTGAAACCTTTGACAAAGGTATGCGGCCGGACCTGGCCATGGCCGAATTTTATGATCTCATACGTCATGCCGCGCGATATATTGCAACCGCCTATGCCGGAATCCCCGATCGCATCCGTGCGCATAATACGATCGAGGGCAACGAAAAAATCCCGCTGCCACCGGAAGGCGATGACGCTATCGTCCACTATAAATACGTCACCAACCGCCGTACGCAGGTTGAGCGCGAATTGCGTATAAAAGAACCCAAGCAGACACGAGAAGCCCGTGACGTAGTTTTTATTCCAATGCGGGACACAAATGGCGATGTGATTTATCACGCCGGCATCTCGCGGGATGGAAGATTTGTCTACTGGCGTGAAAATGATGGAGTCTGGCACCGTACGGAAGCCAAGAAAACCGTTATCATGCATAATCAGCGTGCGGATAATAACTGGCTGTGGGAATGGTGCCATCGCTACCTTTTGCCCGACCAGTTTATAACGCACACAAAAAAATACCGCGCTTTCATGATTGATACCATCCCGTTGGCGCGCGAAGTGGCCTTGATGGGGCCGCAGGGGCGTAACCGGCTCAAACTTGGCACGCGTAATGATCCGACTCTGGGCCCGGTGGCCAGCACTTCGCTTGACTCCATCATGCAGGCCAACCGGCGCATAGCCAATACGCGCATTGCTATCAACGATGGCGTGCGCATCGCCGGCGGGGCGCAGGCCGATCCGCGTATGGGGCATGTAAGTCCCGCTTATGACGGGCTGAAAACACTGGGGCTGTATTGGTATTGCCAGGATATCGCTCCTGAACTGGTGGCAGAAAAAAAACGCTTTTCAGACCACGATCTTTTTGGCGAGACACTGATGGAGGCGCTGCCGGACGGATCGCCCAGGCCGTTCGCCTTTGTACGATCGCGTTACCCCTATCTCGATACGCATGCGGGCGTTGCGATAAATCTCGATAAAAGCTACGGGGATTTTAAAAAAGCGGTTGTTATCAGCGTCGATCTTTTGCGTGAAGACCCCGCCGATCCGCAGGCGCTTCTTTTGCCTGATGGGCGCAATATTTTTGAACTTGATCACGACTCATGGATGGACTTGTTCCGTAAGACATACACGGACCGCTTCAGTGTGCTCGAAGTGATCTCTCTCAACAA
Source organism: Micavibrio sp. UBA6145 (assembly GCA_002423205.1). GTDB lineage: Bacteria > Pseudomonadota > Alphaproteobacteria > Micavibrionales > UBA1664 > UBA6145. The sequence goes on from DIUZ01000002.1 coordinate 457,597, forward strand.
ATCAGCCATGGTGCATACACTGGAACACGGCCTTGCCAATGAGGCGCTGCGCGGCATCACACCGCAATTGCTCAACCGGCGGGCGCAGATGCTGACACGCGATCCGGATTTGCGCGCACGCATCATGGAATCTTACGCGAAAACACGAACCCCTTACCAGGCGCCAGAAAAGGTACATGATCCGCGACCAGAAGAATATGTTTTTGCTGGTACCGGCGATCCACAGCGCATCCAGATCCAGAGGGCCAACCGCGATGAACGCGATGAGATTGAGCGTGCCGTGTTCGAGCGTGCCAAGTCCAAAATGGACTTTTATTCCAAGCGCAATCATTACCTGCGCATTCTCATGCGCCCTTATCCCGAGATCGAACAGAAAGGCGGCAACCCTGAGGCGTACAGGGACTATGAGCGCCATCTAAAAAAAACGCTTGGAAAATACGAGCGTTTAATGCGTGGCACAATGCTCAGCCAAAGAGTGCGGACCGATGCGCCCCATATCAACGTTCCGAAATATAAACGTGCGCGCTTCCACAGCAATAAGGATGTACAGAAATTTTTATGGTCTTTGCGCCGGAAGGCACTGAAAAAGGGCTGGCTGGTGGATGTGTCATCAGGTCATTACCGTATCGTAGATGAATCTACCGGACGCGAAATATCGCTGACAAGGCTTGGCGAAATCGACATGCATCGTTTCCGCGATGCAATGGATCCTACGAACGGTACGTGGGATATTCAGTTTGAACAGCTCAATTATCAGCAGCATTTTCTGGCACATATGTTCGTGCTGGCTGGCCGTAAAAATGAACTTTTTGACATCGATCCGGAATGGAAGCTCTGGTACAAGGCGCAAAAGGCATTTGGGCATAACGGCTCTCCGCTGGTGGACGCAAATGCGCAACGGATGCCTACCGCGGCGCGCAATCTGCAGATTATCAACCGCGTCCGTAACGGTACGCTTGATGCAGCCAGCGACATGAAGCTGTTTTCGTCCGATCCCGATCAGGCGGCCGGTTTGCGCGCGCGTTTCATTGAGGCACTGCCTGGCCGCGAAGAAATTCTTGCTTCTTTCGAGCGCCTGGCCAGGGGCCAGCTAAGATCGTCGGCATGGACACCTGAAACTCTGGAATACGCAGGATATGATCCTTTAAGCCGCCGGCGTCAGGAAAATATTCTCTATCCCATTGCGCGCAAAGCTTTTGATGCGGCTATCAAACTGGATATGCCCGATGCCGCGATCGAAAAGCCCATGCGTAGCGATATATCCGGAGAAATGATTTATCCCGTGCCTTTCAATGAAACAATGCGTGCAGCATGGGAGGCCGGCCGCCTGTCCGGTCTTGCCAATGCGGTTTTCCGCACAAGAGGCATGGGGCGCACCTTCCTTTTGCCCAAGGCTCGCTTTATGCCGACCACGCTTGAGAAGGGGACGCCGCATTATCACCTCGTGCGTCAGATTTTTCAGGACTCAGCCATGGAAATCGAACCGGATCAGACCCCCGTCATGATGGTAAGCAGCGAGGGACACATCCCTGTCGCCGGGGTTAAAGTGGTCGAGCCACATTTCGCACTGCAGGTGCCGGGACAAAATCGTTTCAAGGCATTGCTGGCACCTGAAATTGCCGGATACCAAGATAAAAACGGCACTTATGAGCGCAGGCTCGGCGGTCTTGTGATCCCCGATTATGGTTATGAAGAGGCGCACGGCTATAACGTGGTCCCCGGTGCCACCGTGCGCCTGCGGGAGATGAGTGAACCCAGGGATAATCGCAAGAGCGTCGAGACGGGATGGGAAATCCCGGTTGAATTGAAAGAGGTCACGCACATGACACTCGCCGCATTTGAAGAAAGTTACGCGCGGCATGAAATCACACCCGAAGTCGCGCGGCGCTATGGCTTTGCCGGTCCCGAAGCCATGTATACCGAAATATGCCAGTGGTTTACCGCCTATGATAAACCAACGGATTCTGATCAGAACAAGATTATGCTGATCCGTTTTGAGCGCCCCAAGCGTAAACAAGGCACAGAATTTTTTCTGCCTTCAATCGTGCCGCGCGCCGCCATCCTCGATACTTACAGGCGCTCCTTGAATAATCACGCAATCAGATAATGTTCAGCAGCTAAAAAACCGTAATAAGGAAGTATTTAAAATGAATATGATTGTTTCTAACGCAGTCAAACCGGAAGACTGGAATCGTGTTGGTAATAAATTGTCACAATATACAAAAGAAAGGCGCGCCCCCCGGCATGAGCCGTTAAGTTTTCTGTTTCAGGAAAGGGCCGGCAGGGCTGGCGTGCGCGGTGAGGCAGTCATCACTCAAAACTGGGGCAAAATTGATATCGATCTTCTTTTTGTTGAAGAACGCCATCGCCGCAAAGGCATAGGCAAAGCTTTGGTTGAAGCGATTACCAGATTTGGCTGCATCCACGGTGTTAAAGCCGTTCGCGTAAGTACACCGACCTGGCAGGGGGAGGGTTTTTACGAGCATATAGGGTTTACCGAAATGGGTAGAATTCCCTTGGCTAATGATGATTTCGGCATGCCGCAGGCTGAAATTACCTATTTTAAAATTTTGCCGTCCGTCGATGGCGTAGAACAGTTTTCCGTGCATATGCCCGCGGGACATATTCTCAATCGCGGCATTACAAGTATTGTTCCTGCATTAAGGCTCAAAGTATAAACTATTATACGACATGCATCCCGCGCATATGTCTCAGCGCGCGGCGATCGTTGCGGCGGTCTGAACGATTAAGCTGTCGGCGGTGTTGCCCACGTGGGCGTGCATCGCTTTCCATCCGTGCCATACGTTCGGCTCTTTCATCGTAGACCAGTTGCTGTGCATCATGAAGCAGGCTCAGAAGATGGCTTACCGCAGCTTTTTGGTCCGTAACATCGATGGAGTCTGCCGCAGCGGTTTGAAAATCGTGATTCATATTTGTACGCTCTATATTAAGCGTAAAATCTGCGGCCTCGTGCCCTTTCGGATCCCATTCAATTCCAAAATTACCCTCGAGTACAGCGTAACGGCCCTGGAATGCCTTTTTGGCATGAAATGTCAGGCGGAAAGTTTCCGTCTGTGGATTGATCGCGATGTCGATAGTCTTGAATTTGTAACCGGCCTGGCGCCGAAATTCTGTTTGCAGGCGCGCGGCGGTGTTGCGGATATATTTCTCCCGCTGACTCCACATGCGCCGGCGCTTTTCACGCTTTTTCGGTTTGAGAGTGCTCTCATCACTGAAATCAAAGTCAGAAAAATTATTTAATAGCGGGTTGTCAGGTGCTTCCTCAGTATCGGCCCGGCTATCAAGGGGCACGAAAGGGTAATCGTGGTTTTCTATATATCCGCTTTGTTTTGCCATTTTGAAAAGGCGGCGGCCCATCTGGGGAAGCGTCTCGCATGGAGACATATAGAAATCGCCGATCATCCGCTTTCCTGGGTACCCCGGGCGGTGAATGGAAACACCTTTAATGGCATAAACATGCCGGTGACCGTTATGTTCACCAAGTTGCGGGAACATGATCAGTACAGCTTCGGTCGCAAATATGCCGTTATTGACTTTGCGCATCAGGTTCAGGGTGATAGAAGGGCGCTCATCGCTTATCAAAACTTTTTTATCCGGAATGGCGCGCTCTACAATAATATGGCGGTCAGCACCCAGCCGCTCAAACTCATTTCTAAAGGATTTGATTAAACGTTTGCTGTTGTAGCGGACACGTTTCAGATCTGCGGGAGTTTGAAAAACGGCAGGTGAATCCGCGAGGGGGAAATCGGCAAATGCTTCGCTTGTGGGATAAAACAGAGCTTCAGACGTTGCAGGAAAGGCGATGTCTGTCTGTTCACGCAATGCTTCGTCGCGCAGCATGTGGCGTCCCTGTCATTTGCTTTTTTTGCATATAAACAGGCTGAAAGAGAAAACACAATTTATAAGACGCTGAAAGCGATGTTTATCCCCAAAACGGGGGTAAAATATAAATTCGCCTAATGGCGGATGGGGTGAGATTCGAACTCACGAACCCCGTGAAGGGTCGCCAGTTTTCAAGACTGGTGCCGCTTCCATAAGTTATTGATTTCATTAAACAAAAAATACTGACTTCCAAAAGTGTGTAAGAAAATGTGTAAGTCCTCAAGCTGTTTTTAGTGGCGGCACTCAGAAATAGAAGAGGTGGTGCATCGCGGCACCACCTCGGCATTGGCTTACTTTACAAGCTTGATGTCGCTGTACTCGCCGCTTGTTTGGATCGTTACTGTAATTGGGTTGCCAGTGCGGTTGCGCCAGAACCAACCGTGACTGCCATCAAAAGCAGCCACGATTTCACCTTCGTCACTCTCTTTCGAGCCTTTGGCGTAGTTGTGGTAATCGATTTTCAATGTCTTGCTATCGCCGTGAATATCGTAGTTGGCACGACCGCCTTCGCTTGCCCATTTGTAAATGACTTTCTGCCCTTTTTTGAGGTCAACCTTGATTTCCTTGCCTTCATTTGGGGCTAGCGTCACCGACATTTCATGGTTTTGCCCTGTGCTTGCCTGCACAGTGGGCTCTTCCTCAACAGCAGGTGTTTGTGGCGCAGCTTCCTGCGTAGCCACAGGGGGAACGGCGCTAGCATCGGTGGCCACGGCAACAGCCTCGCTTTCGGCAGCCGCTTCTTTGGCCAATGACATTTTGATTTCCCCCATTTTCTGGAGGCCTGTCATTTTGCCGATGCCTGTCGGGTCAATACCGTACTCGGCAGGCATAACGACAGTGACAAGCAGGCCAAGGGCTGCAAAAACGGCAATGATGGTGGATTTGACGAGCTTCTTCGTGGAAGGCAACTCGCGGTCGTCAGGGATGTTTGTGTTATACATGATAATACCTTTCTAGTTTTTCAAATTTGGTTGGTTACATGACAAAAAAACCGGTGATTTGATACCCCATCAAGAGGAACCCCAGCATCATCATGACGGCGTTGGCGGAATAGGCGTGGCGCATAAAGCTCCCCGATTTCCGCCAGTAGGTGATTGCAATCAAAATAGCGGCCAGCGCCAGAATTTGGCCTATCTCAACCCCGATATTGAAGGAAATGAGATTGACCAGAAGCCCGTCCTTCGGGAGTTCGTAATCAAGAATTTTGGTGGCAAGACCAAACCCGTGAAACAGACCGAAGATGAAGGTCGCTTTTTTTGTGTCTGGCTGGAAACCGAGCCAGCGTTGAAAAGCGCCCATGTTATCAAGCGCCTTGTACACCACCGAAAAGCCGATGATGGCGTCGATGATGAATGGGCTGATGGCAATCTCCATCAGCACACCAGAAAGCAGCGTGATAACGTGGCCAATAGCAAACAGAGTCACGTACAAGCCCACATCGCGCAAACGATACAGGAAGAAGATGACGCCGAACAAAAACAACAGGTGGTCGTATCCCGTCATCATGTGTTTGGCACCGAGATAGATGAATTCTAGCGGGTGCGGCCCTGATATTTCTTGAATATAGCCTTTGTCGCCTGCCGTGACCCCGTGGGCCAAGGCTTCGACGGGCAACAGAAAAGCAAAGCCTGCCGCCAGTAATGCAAAGATGCACAGGCGCGAAATACGCTCAAATGCATCCCATTTGAAATGAGACATGATTTTTTCCTTAGATTGTATGGATAAAAAGAAGGAGGGTGCTTAGGCCGCAATGCGCGGGGGGGCGTTCAAAGCCGCAAAGAAATGGACTTGTAAAGCTGGTGTCCATGCGGAGGCCCCAAGTTATCCTATTTGAAAAGGGCACAAATGTACGTAAGGGCGTGTCGGTGCTCCAAGCATTATGCTCGTGCATTCCAAAATCATTAGTACCTGAAGTTTTGATTTTATCATTTTCAGGTTGGGTATCGGCAAGTTCATGATGATGGTGGCCGTGCTCTGGCGACAAAGTCATGGGTACATAGACAGCAAGGCTTGCCAGAAGCAGCACGCCTGTAAGCATTATAAAAAGGGCTTGTTTGATTTTTCGCATGAGCTAGCGTTGACCTATCCTCCCTAGGGGGATACCATCACCGTCATGAAAAAGCAATCCCCACACCATCATCACGATGATATATCCCTGCGCCTCAAAAAGGCCGAAGGGCACCTGCGCAGCATCATTGAAATGATTGATACTGGCCGCCCTTGCGTCGATATAGCCCAACAGATGCACGCCGTTGAAAAAGCTGTTTCACAGGCTAAGCGTACCCTTATTCAGGATCATATCGACCACTGCCTAGAAGACGGCGTATCGCTGAATGAATTCAAAGAAATCACGAAGTATCTATAGGTGCCGTCATGACTCCGTTTTCAGAATTACTCCAGCAAGGCACGCAACACGCTTGGCTGTTCATCCCCAGCGCGATTTTGCTGGGTGCCCTGCACGGGCTGGAGCCGGGGCACTCCAAAACCATGATGGCAGCATTCATTGTGGCTGTTCGCGGGACAATCAAACAAGCCGTACTACTTGGTCTTTCTGCAACACTATCCCACACCGCCGTAGTCTGGGGGGTGGCCTTGGGCGGTATGTATTTATTCGGCAGTGTGGATGTCGAGGCATCGGAGCCATATTTTCAACTGGCTTCCGCCGCCATTATCATTGGCGTCGCCCTTTGGATGCTATGGCGCACCCATACGGATAATCTTCGCGCCAAGGCGGAAGACCATCATCACGACCACGGCGATACCCACCGTATTGATACAGGCCACGGCATGATGGCGTTATCCGTATTCGAGGATGGTGTACCGCCACGCTTCCGTATCAAATTCGAGGATGGTTATGGCTGGCAAGCGGCGGATGTCACCTTGGAAACCGAACGACCTGACGGCACGCGCCAAGCGTTTTCGTTTACCGATAAAGGTGGGTATCTGGAGTCTGTCGAAGAAATCCCAGAGCCGCATGAGTTCATGGCACGTATCCGCCTCGGCCACGGCAATCATTTCCATGATTACGATGTGTCCTTTGTGGAGCACGCGCATGGCCACGACCATATGCACGAGGAGTTGTCAGGGCTTGATGTCTCAACAGGTGGCTACCAAGATGCACATGCGCTTGCGCACGCCAACGATATCCGCCGCCGTTTTGCAGGCCGCACTGTTACCACATGGCAGATAGCCCTGTTTGGCCTCACGGGCGGCCTTATCCCGTGCCCTGCGGCCATTACAGTGCTGCTGCTATGCCTCCAACTCAAGGAAATCGCCTTGGGCGCAACCTTGGTACTCAGCTTCAGCATTGGCCTTGCCTTGACGCTTGTAACAGTTGGTATCGCTGCGGCATGGAGTGTTAAACACGCGGCAAACCGCTATGCGTGGTTTGGCACATTCGTACGTAAGGCACCTTACTTTTCGTCCATCCTCATTCTTGTTATCGGCGTTTACATGGCCATGCACGGCTGGCACGGTCTTACAAAGTGATAGAAGCGTTGGGGGCTTATGGCGGGTTGTTTATGGCGGCGTTTTTGGCTGCCACCATCATCCCCGCACAGTCGGAAGCGGTATTGGTAGGCCTTCTCGCCCTTAAAACCTATCCCGCTATGTCATTGATAGCTGTGGCCAGTATCGGCAATGTGCTTGGGGCTGTCGTCAACTGGTGGCTGGGGCGTGGTATCGAAAACTTCAAAGACCGAAAATGGTTCCCCGTAAAACCGCATGCGCTTCTAAAGGCACAGGGGTGGTACACCAAATACGGGCGATGGTCTTTGCTTTTAAGCTGGGTGCCTATGATTGGTGACCCTATAACAGTCGCAGCAGGCGTGATGCGCGAAAAATTCCTGCCGTTCCTGTTGCTGGTATCGATTGCAAAAATCGGAAGGTATCTGTTGATTGCTGAAGTTCTAATGCCTTCGCTGAATTTATTGAAATGAGCTATAGAAAGAGGTTCTATAACTCATTTTTATATGTTATTATGAGCTATAGAAAGAGGTTCTATAACTCATGGTTTGGATTTGGCAGAACACAGATTGGCCCGAATTTAGGTACGATAAAAAGGCTATCAGCAGCTTTGAAACAGAGTTCCTGCACAAGGCTGGAACCCTCTATGGCTCAATGAAGCATATGGGTGAAGAAGATAAGCTCTCTGTCACCATCGAGCTTATCAGTGAAGAAGCTGTAAAAACATCAAAGATAGAAGGCGAGATACTGGATCGCAATTCCGTTCAGTCCTCTATCCAGCGTCAGTTGGGCCTGAAACCTTCACACAAAAAGGGAACGCCAGCCGAGGAGGGCGTTTCGAAGATGATGGTTGACCTCTACAAGACATGGGATGCGCCATTAAGTCATGAAACGCTTTACCATTGGCATACCATGCTGATGGATGGGCAAAGAAGCATTCGGGATATTGGCCGTTACAGGACACATGAAGAACCAATGCAGATTGTATCTGCAAGGCTTGATAAACCTGAAGTTCACTATGAGGCCCCGCCATCAAAATCGATGAAGCGCGAAATGGCAGCTTTTATCACTAGGTTCAACAAAAGCAAAAAAACGGAATCCGCCCTCGTTCGTTCGGGCATAGCCCATTTATATTTTGAGGCAATTCACCCGTTTGAGGATGGAAACGGTCGTATAGGCCGCGCCGTTTCAGAAAAAGCATTATCCCAGAATTTAGGGCGTCCTACCCTGATTGCTTTGGCGCAAGCCATTGAAGCCAACAGGAAAGCTTATTATTCGGCTCTGCAATTAAACTCTCAGGACGACATGGACATAACCGATTGGCTGGTTTACTTCGCCAAGACCGTTCTGGCGGCTCAGGATAGGACACAAAAAACAATCGATTTCCTGATAGGGAAAACCAAACTTTATGACCGTTGTTCCGAGAAGATGAATGAGCGTCAGAAAAGAGTCATCGACCGCATGTTCAAGGAAGGGATTGATGGCTTCAAGGGCGGCCTAAGCGCAGAAAACTACATGACGATCACGAAGGCCCCACGCGCAACGACAACTCGCGATTTACAGGCTTTGGTAGAAATGGGCGCACTCACAAAAACAGGTGAGCTCCGCTACACAAGGTACAATCTCAATCTTCCTGTAAGCGGAAAATAATTTAAGGTTGGCTGGGCCCTGGTTTCGGAGAAGGTTTACGCGAACCACCAAACGCAGCCTTGTTGAACTTTCCTGACATTTTCTTAGGCTTGGGCGTTTTGGGCGGGTATGGCTGCGCTTTGTATTGCGGTGAAATATTCTGCCTGATCTCAGAGACGATTTTTTCCGACTTCGTTCTTACCTGCTCAGGCGTGAGAATTTTGACAGGCTTGGTTTGAGAAGCCTTCATATTAAACAAGCTGCTGGTGGTCGGCTTTTGTGGCTCTTGGCTTGGTATAGGCTGGCGCTGTTGCTCGGGCGCGCCTCTAGCCTGCTGTCTTTGCGCCCGTTCAATAACCGCCCTAATAGGCGATACCGTAGCTTTTGAGGGTCGCGCGGGCGGGGGTGGTGGCCTGAACCGTTCCAGCACGTTCTCACGCACCAGTGCGGCCTTGAGTTGCAGTTTCAGGGCATATTCCTGATTGGTGATGATGCGGCTCTGGCGTTCAAACGTGGGTTTGACTGGCTGCGCTGCCAGTGCTTTCTCGATACTGTCCACGAACAACTTGTATTTTTGGTAGTCGGTATATGTGCCTTTGAGAATATCTAGGCGGGTTCGCATATCTTTCAGCTTGGCGTGGATGCCTTCCCTGTAGTTGCGCTTATAACGCTCTTTTTGGCGGTTGACCCTGATTTGCTTTTCCCGTTCCGTGAGGCGCAGGGTTCGGCGGCGTTCGACGCGGCCAGCAAGAATGTCTTTCGAGAACTTTACGGCCTTGCCTATCGCGCTTCGTACGACACCAGATAAACGGGTTTTGGATTCTAGCCGCTCGAAGTGCCGCAGGCGCGTATCAAGGCGGCTCATATCCGCTTCAATGCCCCTGATTTGTTTTCCTAACGGCGTATGAGGCCATTTGGCGCGCTCGGTGTTTACGTCCTTGATTTCTTTTGCAAGGTCGCTGCGCCTGCGGTCTTGGTCTATCGCTTTGTAGTCGGGCTTGTGGCCCTTACCATCATCGCCTCCCTTGGCGTTACTGGGCGTGTTTTGCTTTCCATCCCCGTTGCCGCCTTTGCCTTGCTTGCCTTTGCCGTCCTTGTCGTCTTCATCTTCCTTTTTACCTTCGCCTTCTTCGTCTTCGTCCTTTAGGCGTTCTTCAATGGCTTTGGCTTCAGGCCCGATATGGACTTGTGGCACACGGTCGATGCCTTGGTCTTCCAGAGTGCGGCGGTCAATTTTGGCTTCGGGGAAGCCATCGCGTTCAAGGGCATCATTCACGAACGTCTCCCACACGGAACGGATGAGTTCTATCTCCTGCGGGCCTTGTTCCTTGTCATCAAGGATGCGGGTTTTCTTGCCAAAGCCGTCTTTGGTGACTTCGCGGGTTGTGAACAGCAAATGGGCATGGTGGTTGCGCCTGTCATGCCCGTCACCCTCAACGGGGGTGTGTATGGCGGCATCCACGGCCACGCCATACCTGTTCACCATCCACTGGGATTGATCCCGCACCAAGGCTTCACGGGAAGCTGCGGATAGTTCATGCGGCAGGGCAAGAATGACCTCCCGTGCCACGCGGGAATTCTTGCGTGTCTCGGCAGCTTCTGCCGCATTCCATAGCAGGGCGCGGTTGTAGGTGGTTTCAGGGGCATTGGGCGGGGCTAGGATGAACGAGGCTGCCACACCCTTGCGGTGCTGGTAGTGGTGGGCAAAGCCCAAGCGGTCGTCCATCAGTTCCGCCCCTGCACGATAAGCAGCAGCGGCAACGGCTGAAGCGCCATCGGCCCGTGAAAACACACGCAACGAACAATGAAAAATCGCCAAAAGTGTTGCCTTTCTCGGCAACCCACAGGCGATTGTTTTTATTGTTATTTTGTTCGCCCAAACAAAAGAAGGCGCTCGTACTGAGAGCACTGCAAACGAAGTTTGCGTAAGTGCGCTATTACTGCCTCTCTATCTTCAGGATAAGGGGAATGGATTAAGGAAGGGTGTAAATCCTCGTGTCCCTAAACAGGTCTTTAGCCTAGCTCGATTCTTGGTTTTCTGAAGTGCTCGCATAGAAGTAGAAAATATTTTTTTGTCATTCGGTTTTTCAAAGCTGTAGCACTTTTAATCGCAGTGCATTGCCAATCACACTGACCGAACTTAACCCCATAGCTGCTGCCGCGATAATGGGGCTTAGCAGCAAGCCGAAGGCTGGATAAAGAATGCCAGCCGCAATAGGCACACCGGCCACATTGTAGATGAAGGCAAAAAACAAATTCTGCCGGATATTACTCATCACCGCTTCCGAGAGCTTCCGGGCGCGGACGATGCCTATTAAATCACCTTTCAGCAGGGTTATGCCTGCGCTCTCCATGGCAACGTCCGTGCCTGTCCCCATGGCTATGCCGACATCCGCAGCCGCTAATGCTGGAGCATCGTTTGTACCGTCACCCGCCATAGCTACCACTTTACCGCTTTCCCGAAGCCCTTTGACAATAAGGCCTTTTTGGTCTGGCAAGACCTCGGCCTCCACTTCGTCGATACCCAGCGTTTGAGCGACAGCTTGCGCGGTACGGCGGTTATCCCCTGTCAGCATGACCACACGGATGCCTAAGGCTTTCAGTTGCCTGATGGCTTCTGGTGTTGTGGATTTAATAGGGTCTTTGATGGCCAGTAACCCAGCAATTTTGCCATCCGCCGCGATGAATATTACGGTCGCGCCATCATCCCGCAGATCATCGGCTTGCGGGCCAAGGGCCGAAACATCAACCCCGCTTTCTTCAAATAGAATACGATTACCGAGTAAAACGGCCTGACCGTCAATTTTTCCAACAACGCCTTTTCCGGTGGGGGAGTTGAAGTCTACCACGGTCTTCAGTGAAAGGTTTTTAGCTTTCGCCGCACTCAAAATGGCATGAGCCAGTGGATGCTCGCTGCTTTTTTCCAAGGATGCCGCCATGACAAGGATGTCGTCCACGTTTAGGCCATTCGCAGTGATGATTTGTGTAACCGTGGGTTTTCCTTCCGTCAGCGTACCAGTTTTATCAACAACCAGCGTATCGACCTTCTCCATGCGCTCCAGTGCTTCAGCGTTCTTGATGAGAACGCCAGCGGCCGCTCCACGGCCCACGCCAACCATGATGGACATCGGCGTAGCCAAGCCCAGTGCACACGGGCATGCGATGATAAGCACACTGACTGCCGCAATTAGCGCATAACTGAAGGCGGGCGAGGGGCCATAAATCCACCATACAGCAAAGGCAAGGATGGCTATCAGTATAACGGCAGGCACAAACCATGATGCCACGACATCGGCCAGACGTTGAATAGGCGCACGGCTACGTTGCGCATCGGCAACCATATGCACAATTTGGGAAAGCATGGTTTCGTGGCCTACACGCTCTGCCATCATAACAAAAGAGCCCGTCTGGTTGATGGTGCCTCCAATCAAACGGTTGCCAGTTTCTTTCATGACCGGCATCGACTCACCCGTCAGCATGGACTCATCCACCGCGCTGCGGCCTTCGGTCACTACGCCATCCAACGGTATCTTGTCGCCGGGGCGTACACGCAACAAATCTCCAACATGGATAGCTTCCAGTGAAACATCTTCATCACCGTTAAAAGTGATGCGCCGCGCTGTCTTTGGTGCAAGGTCAAGTAGGGCACGAATGGCTCCACCCGTTTGTTCACGCGCCCTCAATTCAAGCACCTGCCCCAGCAAAACCAAAACGGTAATAACAGCCGCAGCCTCGAAATAAACGGGTACCGCGCCATCATGGATGCGAAAAGCGTCAGGGAAGACGTTAGGAACAACAGTGGCAATAACACTATAAAGCCATGCCGCACCCGTACCGATGGCAATGAGCGTGAACATATTTAATTGGCGGGTAACGAGTGACACCCAACCGCGCTCAAAGAAGGGCCATCCAGCCCACAATACTACTGGCGTTGCCAACGCAAGCTGTATCCAATTCGATATTTGCGGTGGTATTAGATGGGAAAGGTTCAATATATGCCCACCCATTTCGAGTGCGATAATAGGCATGCTTATCAGCAGCCCAAGCCAGAAACGCCACTTCATGTCGGTATATTCCGCACTAGGACCTTCATCACCCGTCATGACTTCTGGCTCCAATGCCATGCCGCAAATAGGGCAATTGCCGGGGCCTTGCTGCCTAACTTGCGGATGCATGGGGCATGTGTACGTCAAGCCATCACCCGTAGCAGGGATGGATTTTTTCTCAGGCTGATGTTTGGAATGGTGGCAGCAATAGTCGCTTTGCTCGTGATTATGATGAGAATGCGTGTCCATTGCTGCCGCCTCTGTTTTACTGTGTAAAAGATTATTCCTTATTCACATAGTCTTTATGATGCCCGTGTCCATGCCCGAAAATATGCATGAGCGGACACGCCAACAAAATAAGATAGGGTAACGCCACGGCTAAATGGGCGCGATGCTCGGAAAGCAGGTAGTAACTGACTCCGGCCAAAGCCAGAACCAATACAACTCCTTTCCATGACAGCATCAAGCCAAGAAAGCCTTTATGCTCATGAGGAACGGTTTCGTGATGCATGACGTTCCTCCCTAATTATTGAATTGATGGGAACCGCCAGAACGAGGCGCGGACATGCCATTTTTGTCCATCATCTTTTCACAGCAGCCGCATTTAGCTTTTCCATCGCGCTTGTTCATGCACTGCATGCCTTCCATTTTTCCCGCCATCATCTTGCCAGACATCATATCTCCGCACTGCATACCCATCTTTTCGCAGCAGGGGCATCCCATACCTTTTCCAGGTTTCATCATGCCCATGTTATCGTTCATCGGCATTGCCATCCGGCTTTCCTGTGCAGGCGCGAGATGATGGGCGGAGTGATTGACGCTTTCAGCTTTTGCCGTTCCGGGGGTCATCGAAATGACCAGTAAGCCCAGTATATAAAAAAGTTTACGCATAGCTTTTCTCCTTGGTTGTGTGGCTTATTATTCGCCGTGTTCATGCTTCATTTTGTGCATGTCTTCGGGTTTGGATGCAGTGCCAACGATGATGGTGCCTTTCATGCCAAGAGCTTGGTGCGGGTGACAATGGAAGCTGTAAGTGCCTTCCTTCGTGAAGGTGTAGGACCATGTCTGGCCTTCCTGTTCCAGCGTTGGCGACATGATCATGCCGTCCACGCCCTTGGGTGCGCCATCAATCATCATGTTGTGTGTATCATCCTGCGCGTTTTCAAAAATGACCGTATCGCCAGGCTGTATGTTGAGTGTTGACGGGCTAAAAGCATAGGGATGTTCAGCTTCGGTATCCGTCACCATTTTGATGGTATATTCCTTGGCCATTGCGGGTGTTACCATCAGCATAAGTGCGGCAGTCAGTAGTAGTTTTTTCATTGGTATTCTCCTTTTTTTGGTTGGATTTGAAATTAGAACATAACCCGCAAGCCGAACGACACGGCAGCTTCGTCTTTATCCTCGTGATGCCTTTCGGCTATCGCTGAGGTTTCACCGAATTTGCGCCCGTAATGCACATCGACATACGGGGCAAAATCACGTGTGAATTCATACCGAAGCTGTAACCCAGCCTTGGCATCGGATATTCCAGCACCGACTTCTTGGTTTGCAACATCCTGCGCATAGAGATTGCCTTCCATATAAGGTTGCAAAATCAGTTGTTGGGTAAATAGGAAATCTGTTTCACCGCGAAGGCGCGCACTCACATCACCATCATCACTCAAAAACAGATGCGCTTCGGTTTCGATGAAATACGGCGCAAGCCCCGCAACCCCCAAAACAGCGTAAGATGTTGAACGCGGGCGTGTATCGTGCCGTATCCCTGCCTGAAAATCCCAGAAGGTAGCGATATTGCGGCTATACATGGCCCAGAACTCTGCGCTTTCGTAAGCGCCATCCACGTATTCACCTTCGCTTTTCAGCCAAAGTTTATTTGTGTCACCGCCTATCCAGCCGTTTAAATCCCAGCTACTGACAGGCCCGTTGCGACTGCCTCCGGTGTCGGCCTCGAGTGTAAAAGCATGGAAAATGCCGCCCGAATGTGCATGCGGTTTCTCCTGTGCCTGCGTGGTGATAGGTAACATCAAGGCAACAGCCAGTGTTGCAAGTAGTGTCTTATTGCGCATGGTGCTGCACTCCTTCGCTTTTGGTTTCCTGTTTTGGTTGAGGCTCTGGTTTGTCTTTGGCATCAAGCTGTGCCACGACCACTTTTGTCATCATGCCTGAGGCCATGTGATAGAGCAGGTGGCAATGGAATGACCATTCCCCCGGTTCATCCGCCGTTAGAAGTACGGAATAAGATTGCCCCGGCGGCACGATCACCACATGCTTGTCAGGCATCTTTGCCGCAGGTTGGCCGTTTTCAAGCTGCACGAACATACCGTGCAGATGCATCGGGTGCGCCATCATCGTTTCATTGATGAATTTCAGGCGCACACGTTCGCCGTATTTCAGTTTGATAGGCTTGGCCTCATCTGTGGTTTTACCGTTCAGTGTCCAGATATAACGCTCCATATTGCCACCAAGCCGCACGGTGATAGTGCGCGTGGGGTCACGGGTGTCTTTCTGGGGCGCAAGGCTTCTGAGGTCAGCGTAGGAAAGGGCTTTCATGCCCGCAGGCGTTCCGGCCTTGGCCCAGCCGCTTTCACCCATGCTCATGCCTTCCATGCCGCCCATGTCCATACCCTCCATTCCCGCCATGTCGTGACCCATCATGGAATGATGCATGCCAGCCATGTCGCCATGCGCCATGCCCATATCTGCCATTGTTAAAAGGGCGCGGGGGCGTTGCGCTGGCATTTCGCCTTTCATGCCCTCTTGTGTCGCAAGGGTGCCGAGCGCAAAGCCTGAACGGTCTATTGGTTCGGCTACAATCGTGTAGGCTTTATCTTCCGTAGGTGTAACCACGACATCGTAGGTTTCAGCGACAGCAAAACGGAATTCATCGACGCGCACAGGTTCCACATTCCGCCCATCCGATTGCACGACTTCCATTTTAAGACCGGGGATACGCACATCGTAAAAAGACATGGCTGAGGCGTTAATAAATCTGAGGCGCACACGCTCCCCGACTTTGAAAAGCCCTGTCCAGTTTTGTTCAGGCGAGTTGCCGTTGATAAGGAAGGTATAGCCGCTGACATCTGCCAAATCGGTTGGTGACATCCGCATCTGCCCCCACATTTTGGCATTCTCCCACGCTGGGCCAAAACCATCGCGGTTTACATCGTCTATAAAATCGCCAACCGTGCGACGCGCGCGGTTGTAGTAGTCAGATGCCTTTTTGAGATTGCCCAGAATATCGCCTGACTCTTCACGGCTGAAATCCGAAAGCATAACCACATATTCGCGGTCTGCTTTGATAACTTCTTTTTTAGGCTCCACGATTATCGGGCCGTAAAGCCCATCCTGTTCCTGCCCATTGGTATGGGAGTGATACCAATATGTGCCCGACTGCCGTAACGGAAAGCGGTAGGTAAAACTTGAATGCGGCTTGATGTCGGTAAAACCGTTGAGGCCGTCCACGCCGTCCATGGCCCCCGGCAATAGCAAGCCGTGCCAGTGTACGGATGTCGTGGTGCCAAGGAGGTTGTTGACGGTAATAACCGCCTCATCCCCCTCTTTGAAACGTAAGACAGGGCCGGGGATGTTGCCGTTGACGGTAATTTTTTCGATGGGCTTACCCGTGATTGTCACGGGCTCACGATTGATATCGAGGGTGTACTCTGTGGCGTTCGCCTGATACGAAGGCCACGCGAATAAAAGCGATAATGCTAAAAAATATATTGGTTTCATAGTCTTTTCCGTTTGCTGAATATGCGCGAAATGCCGCTAGAAAGCGGGCTTACAGAAGGAAAAGATGATTTAGATACGGATGCGCTGCGTCGTCAGAAAAACAGGCGGATAGGCTTCTAGGGCGTTACTGAATCGAGGAGGGGGCCCACGTAAACCATAGGCGGCATTCATCCACTGGTGATTTGTCGGCAAACTAGCCGTTACATCGAATGCAAATTTAACGACATCGAGTTTTTCAATAGATGGCGCGGAGGCTGTCTGAAAATCAACGCCTGCACAATCCTGCATAAAATCAACGTGGGTTTTCTTACTGGTGTTGGATTGCTGGCTATCTTTTGCATGCTCCATACAAGGAGTTTCAGCAGTGACTGCTTCCTTGGGTTTGTCCAAACAAACAGGCATCGCACACACCAGAGAAGGCGTGAGCATGACAAGCATTAACAGTGCAGCAAGAAACTTCCGCATAGGGCAAAGCTAATTCAATACAGGTATTTATACCAGTTGATATTTGAAACCATTTTTATGTTGGATGCTGATACTTGGGCCGAACCGCAGCTTTTTTTATACCGAATTTTCAGGCCATTTGAACGGCGAAATGGCGGAGAGGGTGGGATTCGAACCCACGGAAGGCTTGCACCTTCGGTAGTTTTCAAGACTACTGCCTTAAACCACTCGGCCACCTCTCCGTTGGGGGCAGTTATAACGAAAAAAACTGATATTTCAATTGTCTATGACAATTTTTTTGCTTTTAACGGGCTTCTTTTTATCTTTCCTGACGTTGATAGCAGAAGCATCGAGCGTGTTTTTCAGGTGAGCCGCATAAAACTGCTCGATCATTTCAACGCTGGTACGGCAGTTTTTGGCGATTTGATAAATGTCTGCACCTTCCATGAGGCGTAGGCAGATGTAGGTATGACGCAAGCTATAGGCTGTACGTACATTCCCGTCACGGTCGTGCTTCAATTTTAGTTCATCTAGAATGTCGTTGAGCGCTCTGCGTGGCGTTCCGTCAAAAATCTTGTCTGTAGGTTTGCCGTTGTGCCGTTTTTGCATTCGTTGGAAAGGCAGAATGGCTCCTGTCATACTTTTGCAGTAACCAATCCCGCGCTTACCGCGCACTTCAATTTCTAGGAGGCGTTCGCCTGTATCTTGGTCTGTCACGGCTGTGACATCCCTGTATTCAAGGCGGCCAGCCTCGTCAGGCCGTAGCCCTGTGTTCGCCATGAATAGCACGTAGTCGTGCAAATCCTCCCAGACTTGGCGGTATCGCTCACTGGACGGATTTTTGGCGCGTTCGCGTGTCGCCTCATAAAGCGCCTTGTATTCGGTAGGTGAAAACCAAGCCCGATGCTTGACTTTGCCAGATGTTTTATAGGGCGGTGATATATCGGGAACCTGAGGTATCCAGCCATAGCGATGCGCCGTTTTAAGAACGAGGCGCAAAGCAACGGTTTCGTGATGCAGCGTACTACGTGAGGGTATTCTGCCTTTGTGGCCGTTTTTGTTTCGTTGGATGCGGTATTCCTGAACAAGCCCTGCGGAAATCTCGGTAACAAGCTTATCACCAAAGAAGGGCATAAGATGGACGTGGATACGCCGTACATGCTCTTTTACCCATTCCTCATTGCGCTGCCCCTGCGTAATAATGCCGTATTCATTGATGAATTTCTCGGCGGCTTCGCGGAAAGTCGGCCCTGAAGCCTTCTTGGGCTTCGCTGGGGCCATTGCGTGATATTCAGTCGATCTTTCTTGCTGGCCAAACTTCCGAAAGAGAAGGGATGTACGGTCGTCTTGTCTGTGGCGCTTCGTGTCCACATAGACGGCCATATACCATCCCTTCGCTATCTCTTTTGCTTGAGGAAGGCTTTCTTCTTTTGTGGAAACGCGGTGGTTGCGTCCATTCATGTATGTGGAGCACTGCCAGTAGCGGCTGTTGTGGCGTTTATAGACATGGACTCTGCCGTCCATGAATGAGTGTGTTTCAGTGTGCATCACTTACCTCGCTTACAATCGAAAGTGTGTAAGACATGTGTAAGTGTATCTGGAAAAGATTAAAATTCTTAACCGATTGATTTATATAAGGAATATAGTGTTCTGACTTGGTGTAATCTGATTTCAAGACTGGTGCCATCAACCGCTCGGCCACCCATCCATCGCGAAATAGTCATATAATGTCTTAGCGGCGCTCGCAAGCCATCGCGTCGACATTCCGGCGGGCATCCGCCCGGGGGCTGATGCTTTCGGCACTGTCATCGTTTAGTTTGGGGTCGTTGAAGACCCCGCAGCCAATGCCGTGCGCCGGGGTTTCCTGCGGCGGCGGGGTATACAGGCCGTCTTTATAGCTGTCGGCCCGCATCCCGCCGTCGATATGCCCCTTGCAACCAGACAGGAGCAAAACGGCGCTGATAAAGATGAAGGTGTGTTTCATGTCATTCAGTATAAACAAAAAAGCCCGGCTGGTGTAGCCGGGCTCTTGAATGTGTAAGGGGCAGGGTTTAGGAACCGCCACCGCCGCCCGAACCACCGGAACTACCGCCCGAAGATCCGCCGCTGCTGCCCGAACCTGAAGCCGAGCCGCTGCCAGGCAGGCCGCCGCCGGCAACGCTGCCGTCCCCGGTCGTGCTGCTTGCGCCGTCGCCTGATACAGTGCCGTTGATACCCTGCTCATTGCTGTTGGCGTCCGCGCCGACCGATGTGCCGGCCCCTGCGGTGGTGCTCAGGCCCGATGCGCCGGTGGTCGTGCCAACGGTCACGCCCGTCGTGCCGGAGCCTGAAATGGTGCTGCCGTTTGAGCTGGATGCCTGCGCATCTGCGCCGTATGTGCCGAAGGCAACGGCCAGAAGGGCCGCGGCCAGCACTTTGACTGTACTGTCTTTCATGTGAATCTCCTTGTTGTGGAACATCTAAAAGTTAACAACGAAATACGGGAAAGAAAGATCCATGCGCATATCTATATTTTCGTGGGAGTCCGGAACTTTTATCTGCCCTGCGCCCGCGAATTGCGTATAAGGGGATATGATGTTTCTGGCTTCAAAACTGTTCTGGTTTGTCATCGCGCCGTTCAACCTGGCCATTTTTGCGCTGACCGGCGCAATGTTTGCCATGATGCTCAAACAACATATCCTTGCCCGCAAACTGGGTATCCTGGCCTTTTCCATCCTGCTGATCTTCGGCGTGCTGCCGACCGGCCAGTTCATGGTCCGCTATCTGGAAACGCGTTTTGCCGCGCCAGCCCCCATGCCCGCGCGTGTATCCGGGATCATCATTCTGGGTGGGGCGCTGGACACCGGCCTTGGCACCGTGCACGGCACGCCGCAGGTGAATGCCAGCGCCGACCGCATCAACACTTTCGTCACGCTGGCGCGCCAGTACCCGCGCGCGCGTCTGGTTTATACCGGCGGTATCGGCGCGATTGATGGACGTGGTCAGTCAGAAGGTTCGATGATCCGCGACATGTTGGCCAAGGTCTACAATTTCAATCCCGGCGCGCGTTTGAGCGTTGAAGATCAATCCCGCACCACCGCTGAAAACGTCACCCTGACTAAGGCGCAGCAGCAACCGCTGGCCGATCAGGAGTGGCTTCTGGTTACATCGGCATCACACATGCCTCGTGCCCTGGGTAGTTTTCGCGCAGGTGGCTGGAACGTCACGCCGGTCCCGGCCGATTATTTGACCGGTGGCACCGCACACCACACATTCCTTGAAAACATGAACCTCTCACACACCGCCGTTAAGGAAATCGTGGGCATTGCTGCCTACGCCCTGACCGGGAAATGGACGAATAAAGATGTTGTTACGACGACTGCTGCTGACTAGCGTTTTTACGATTGCCACCGTCGCCTGTTCGAACGCGGAAGACGCATCGACGCGCCAAATGTACCAGCGCTACGGCAATGCGCAGGGTGCAGGCGCACCCGTCACCCGCGCCGCGCCGCAGATTTCCCAGCCCGTGTATGAGAATACCACGCGCACACAGAACGATGTCGGCGGCTTCGACCACTGGCTCCATAATTTCCGCAAGCGTGCCGCCGGGCAGGGGCTGCAACCCGGTTTTCTGAGTAGCGCGCTGGGCGGGATTGAATACAAACCCCGCGTGATCGAGCTGGACGGCAAGCAGCCCGAAAATAAAATCACGTTCCAGCAGTATAAAAAGAACATCGTTTCGCAAAAGCGCATCACCGATGGCCGCAAATATCTGAGCCAGCATCACGCGCTGCTCAACCGCGTCAGCAAACAATACGGCGTGCCGCCCCAATACATCGTGGCGCTCTGGGGCATTGAAACCAATTTCGGTGCCAACACCGGCGGGTTTGATACACTCTCCGCGCTCGCCACACTCGCGTATGAGGGGCGTCGCGCATCCTTCTTTGAAAATGAATTTATCAAAGCCCTGAAAATCATGCAGGGCGGCCATGCCGGCACCGACCGCCTGACGGGCTCATGGGCGGGTGCCATGGGCCAGTGCCAGTTTATGCCGAGCAGTTACCTGCGTTACGGCGCGGATGGTGATGGCGACGGGAACATCAATATCTGGTCAAATCTGCCGGACGTGTTCGCGTCCACGGCCAACTACCTGAAGACGGAAGGGTGGAATCCCTACCTGCGCTGGGGGCGGGCTGTGACCGCCCCGGCGACGATTGCCGACTCCCTCTATGGCCGCGAAACCAAAAAACCTTTGTCATATTGGGCCGCACAGGGGGTAAAGCTGCCGGGTGGAAAACCCCTGCCTGTTACCCGGGAAACGGCGGATTTGCTGGCTTCTCTGGTCGCGCCCGATGGCCCCGGCACAGAAACGTATTTAGTGTATCAGAACTATAATGTTATTATGCACTGGAACCGGTCCACCTACTTTGCTACAAGCGTCGGACTTCTTGCCGATGCCATAGCAAACGGACCGGCAAGATAGGTAAGGTTTTTGAGTATCTCTCGCGGAAGGCTTAGCGGCTTCTGACTTCAAGTACCCGGATTAACAAAAACGGATTTGATCACAGTGCGCTATCTTCTCACCACCGCCGTTCTGGCGGTCTCTCTCGCTCTTGTGGGCTGTGCCCAGGATAAGTCGGTCGGAAAATTCCGCGTCGGCAAGGCCTATGACATCAAGGGCAAAACCTATTACCCGCAAGAATCCTATACCCGCGAACAGACCGGCATCGCCTCATGGTATGGCCCGGGCTTCCATGGTCGTAAAACCGCCAACGGCGAACGTTTCGACCAGAACGGCCTGACCGCCGCGCACCCGACCCTGCAAATGCCCTCACTGGTACGCGTGACCAATCTTGAAAACGGCAAAACGCTGGTCGTGCGGGTCAATGACCGCGGGCCATTCCATTCCAACCGTATTATCGACCTGTCCAAAGGCGCCGCAGAGGAGCTGGGCATTATCGCCACCGGCACGGCCAATGTCCGCGTTCAGGTTCTTGGGCCGGAATCCAAGGCGCTTGCCGCCGCCGCCAAACAGGGCGTGGATACCCGCCGCGCCGAAGTTGCCGTCAACGAAACCGGGCGTCTCGGCCCGCAATTCGCATCCTTCTACCCGACCTTCGTGGCCGCGCGGCAGCCTGACGTGATGGTCGCCGCATCCGGCTTCCAGCCTGGCCTGCCGGCCGGCGCGCATGTCGAGGCGCAGACACTCGCCGTTCCCGCTGATATGGGTATGGCCGCCATGGTCGAGCCTGTGGTCGTGGATACGATCGACCCGGTCGCATCCGTCATCGCCGCCGAGCAGCAACGCGCCATGCCGTCCGCGCCGCCGGTGCCGAGCGTGCGCCCGGTGGCCCGGAACCTGCCGCCCAAGCACAAGACGGCTGCCATCTTCCAGATGGCCCCCGTGGCCGAAGATGGCGCGTCTGACACCGGCGCTATCCGCCCGCTGGCGCTGGCATCGGAAGAGCAGACCAATTACATGCCCGCCAACCCCAAGTTTCTGGGGATGCGGCCGGTTGTGGACGACACGCGCCGTTGATATTGGCGGCCTTTTTCTAAATACTTGCCCTCAACGATTCACATCCAACGGGTAGTATTTGATGCGCCGCCTTATCGCCGGACTTGTCCTTCTTTTGTCTCTTTCATTCCCCGCTTTTGCGCAGACCGTCGAGACGGTCGCCAAGACCGCGTATATCGTCGACGCCACCACGGGCACCGTCCTGCTCGACAAGGCATCGCATACCCGTATCCCGACCGCATCCATGTCCAAGATCATGACCACCGCCACGGTGTTCGAAGCCATACGCGCCGGGCAAATCACCCTCGACACAAAACTGCCCGTCTCTGAAAAAGCGTGGCGCATGGGCGGATCGAAAATGTTCGTCGAACTGGGCGCGCAGATTTCGGTCGAAGACCTGCTCAAAGGTGTCATCATCCAATCCGGCAACGATGCCACCATCGTGCTGGCCGAAGGTATCGCGGGTTCGGAAGAGGCGTTCGTAGCGAGAATGAACCAGCTCGCCCAGAAATGGGGTCTGAAAGATACGCACTTCATGGATGTATCCGGCATGCCGCACCCGGATCACTATTCCACCGCGCATGACCTTGCCATCATCGCATGGCGCCTGATCCGCGATTATCCGGAAGAATACAAATATTACGCGATGACCGAATTCACATGGCATGGCATCACCCAGCCCAACCGCAACCCGCTGCTCGGCAAGGTTGAGGGCGCGGACGGCGTGAAAACCGGCCACACGGAAGAGGCGGGTTACTGCCTCATCGGTTCCGCCCAGCGCGATGGCCGCCGCGTCATCGCCGTCATGACCGGTATGTCCAGCTGGAACGAACGCGTGCAGGAAAGCATCCGCCTCGTCGAATGGTCGCTCAAAAACTTCAAGCTTGCGACACTGCTGAAAAGCGGCCAGGTCGTGGGCAAGGCCCCGGTCGTCTACGGCGACTCTGACTCGGTGCAACTGGTTGCGGGCACCAATGTCGCCTCGACCGTGCCGATGACCTATAACGCCAAGGACCTGACCGTCAAAATCCGCTTCATGACCCCGCTGATCGCCCCGATCAAGGCCGGCCAGCAGGTGGGTACGGTGGTGGTCAGCGCCCCGGGCTCCGCCACACCGCAGGAATACCCGATGCTGGCCGGTGCGGATGTTGCCAAGAAAGGCTTTATCGGCCTAACCTTGGACAAGATCATTCAGGCTGCCAAAAATTGATAAGGAATAGTGATGTTTATCACGTTTGAGGGCGGTGACGGTGGCGGTAAAACCACCCAGATCCGCCTGCTCAAAGACAGGCTCTCACAAACGGGCAGGGACGTCGTCCTCACGCGCGAACCCGGCGGCACACCCGAAGCCGAAAAAATCCGGGCGCTTGTTTTACAAAGCGGCAACAACTGGTCGCCCATCACCGAAACCCTGATGATGTTCGCTGCGCGCGCCATGCATGTGCGCGACCTGATCAAACCCGCGCTCGATGCCGGCAAGATCGTCCTCTGCGACCGTTTCACGGATTCAACCCGCGCGTATCAGGGTTATGCCGGCGGCATGGATTTGTCCGTCATCGAAGATCTCAAACGCATCACCATCGGTGATCTGGAACCGGACCGTACCATCGTTCTCGACATTCCCGCCGCCACCGGCCTTGCCCGTTCCACATCCGGGACCGCCGAAGGCGCGCAGGAAGAAAAGGGCATCGCGTTTCAGGAAAAACTCCGCGCCGGGTATCTTGCAATCGCCAGACAAAACCCGCACCGCTGCACCGTCGTCGATGCCGCGCGCGAAATCGACGTCGTCGCCGCCGATATCTGGAAGGTGTTCGCATGAGCCTGTTCGGCGACGACGAAGACCTGCACGACGAAGTCGCGGAAAAAGAAACCGCGCTCAATGCACCAAGCGTACCCACGCCGCGCCTCAACCCCGACCTGATTGCGCATGGCGCGATCGAGGCGCAGCTACTTGACTGGTGGGCCAAAGGCGCGATGCCGCACACCATCATCCTGTCGGGCGTGCCGGGCATCGGTAAGGCGACGCTGGCATTCCGCCTCGCGCGGTTCCTGTTCACGCATCCCGATGCACCGGGCGGTGGATTGTTCGGCGCTGAACCGTTACCGACATCGCTGGCCACGCCCGAAAGCGATCCCGTCTTCCAGCGCGTCGCATCCGGCGGCCATTCCGATTTGATGAGTGTTGCGCGCACCATGAACGAACGCACCAGCCGCATGCACGACGAAGTGCTGGTCGATGATGTGCGCACCATCCCGCTGTTCCTGCGCAAGACTGCCGGTGACGGCGGCTGGCGCGTGGTCATTGTGGATGAGGCCGAGACGCTCAACCGCAACGCTCAGAACGCGCTCCTCAAAATTCTGGAAGAACCGCCGCCGCGCGCGGTGCTGATCCTCATCACGCAAACTGCCGGCGCACTGATCCCGACCATCCGTTCGCGTGCGCGCGTCCTGCATATGGATGCGCCGCCGCTGGCCGACTTCACCGCGCTCATGCGCAAATATCGCCCTGACCTGACGACATCGGATATCGAGCTTCTGGGACAGGTCGCCGGCAACGCGCCGGGCAGGGCGCTCAGCCTCCTCGATCAGGGCGGTATCGCCGCCATCCGCAATACCGTCGACATGCTCGACACCCTCCCGCAGGCGGAGGACAAGGCCCTGTGGACCATGGCTGAAAAGCTCAGCGTCCGGGGCGAACCCGACCCGCTTTACGGCATGCTGGACGTATCGGCATGGGCCCTGCGCACCCGCGCCACCGCCGCCGCCCTGAAGGATCAGGCCGGACCCATGAAAAACTACCTCAATACGCTGGACCAGCTTGAACGCCACCGGACCACATGCGACAAAGGCAACCTGGACCGCCGCCACATGGCGCTGGGTGCTTTACGTATATTGCAAGCGGGCATGAAAGCCGCATAATACGTCATTGCGAGGAGGCCGAAGGCCGACGCGGCAATCCATAGGCTTATGCATATGGATGCGGTGTATGGATTGCTTCGCTTACGCTCGCAATGGCAACAGGAACAACATGACCAAGACATTCTACATCACGACCCCGATCTACTACGTCAACGGCGACCCGCATATGGGCCACGCCTACACCACCATCGCCTGCGACGTGATGGCCCGCTTCAAGCGTCTCGACGGGTATGATGTCCATTTCCTCACCGGCACGGACGAACACGGCATCAAGGTGCTGCAGGCCGCGCGCGACGGCGGCGTCGACCCGCAGACCTTCACCGATCAGGTCTCGCAGAAATTTCAGGATATCCTCCCGGCGCTGAACATCAGCAACGACGATTTCATCCGCACCACATCCGCCCGCCATAAAAAGGGCGCGCAGGTGCTGTGGGAAGCCATCGCCAAATCCGGCAACATCTACAAGGGCGGTTACTCCGGCTGGTACGCCGTGCGTGACGAAGCCTATTATCAGGAAGACGAAACCGAAATCCGCGCCGACGGCAAACGCTACGCGCTGTCATCGGGTGCTGAATGCACATGGATGGAGGAAGAAAGCTATTTCTTCAAACTCTCCGCATGGGGCGACCGCCTGCTGGAATTCTACGACAAGAACCCGGATTTCATCGGCCCCGAAAGCTCGAAAAAAGAAGTCATCTCCTTCGTGAAGGGCGGTCTCAAAGACCTGTCCATTTCACGCACCACGTTTGACTGGGGCATTCCCGTGCCCGGCGATGAAAAACACGTCATGTATGTGTGGCTCGATGCGCTGTCCAACTACATCACCGCGCTCGGCTACGGCTCGGATGACGACAGCCTGTTCCAGAAATTCTGGCCCGCACAATTCCACGCGGTCGGCAAAGAAATCACGCGCTTCCACTGCATCTACTGGCCCGCCTTCCTGATGGCCGCCAATATCGCGAACCCGGAACGCGTTTTCGCCAATGGCTGGTGGATCATGGAAGGACAGAAAATGTCCAAGTCCCTCGGCAACGTGGTGACACCGGAAGACCTGATCAACCGCTACGGCGTCGACGGCGCACGCTACGTGCTGCTGCGCGACCTGCCATTCGGCAATGACGGCAACTTCGTGCATGAAAATGCCGTGAACCGCCTGAATTCAGACATGTCCAACGGCTTCGGCAATCTGGCCCAGCGCACGCTGTCCATGATCAACAAAAACTGCGGCGGCCAAGTGCCGACACCGGGTGACTTATCTATCGAAGATCAGGCATTACTGATTGAGGTGCGTGAAGAGCTTATTCATGAAATGCGTAAAGAATTTGAGAATTTCCGTTTTAGCGCTGCGCTCGAACACTTCATGAAAGCTGTTAATCACGCGAACATGTATGTTGATAGGCAAGCCCCGTGGAAATTAAAGAAAGAAAACCCGGACCGCATGGCCACGGTCCTCTACGTCCTCGCTGAAACCGTGCGGGCCCTAGCCATCGCCATCCAGCCCTTCGTGCCCGCGTCAGCCAACAAAATGCTCGACCAACTGGCCATCACCGAAGACGCCCGCACCTTCGCGCACCTGGACAAGGCTCATGCGCTTAAAGCAGGCACAGCGCTGCCTGAGCCGCAAGGCGTGTTTCCGCGGTTGGAAGTCCAGAAAGCGGCATAATTATGCTTCGGTTAAGATCATGACAAAAAGACTCCTAACCGAAGATTTTGAAGTTTTAGGGTTTTGGTATTTGCCGGAAAAGTCTGAAAGGCGGATACCAGGAAAACTCAGCTATAGCGAAAAAAGATCAATATTATTCCTGCAAGAACCCCTTGTCTCGGAAGAGGCGGTTTTTCCATTTAAGTCTTGGAATAAATATCCCGTCATTCATGGGGTTACAACCGAAGGTGAAGCTATAAGTGTATTGGACAGTCAGACTTCTAAGCGAAATGTGAGTTTTAATTCTGGGGGTATGGTTAATTCAGAAGAGGTGTTATCCCATTGTGTGGTTGTGGGGGCGCACGTTTCAGAAAATTCAAAGTATCCAGAAATGAAATTTTTTATTCCTTCTCTTGAAGTGTGGATAGATACACCTGCGATAGAAAGAAAAGAAAACCAAGATTCAAGCCAGGCAACAACTCTTTATGAGGTAATTAGATTTTCATAAGAGGCTTCTTACATAGCATCTATTGATGCAGAAATAAGTTGGGGCAAATCTTGTTCAACCAAGAATGATATTTATTCCAGTTTAAACGTCTCCATTCTTGGTTGGGTAGGTATCAAGCCACGACAGCCTCAGGATCTAGATTGGTATCTAGACCAGCATAGACATATTACTGTCATGCTTACAATTCTGTCTGGAACAACAATGTCTGCAAATAAGATCATTGTGCCCGTTAAAGGCGTCGATCAACAGCATGAGCTTTCTATCTTGGTAAATTTGGTGGATACCAAGCTTAGTCAAATCAAAAATCAGCACGAGTTTTTCGTTCTTCGTAGATTTTTGGGAATCTCTTTTGAAGATGTGCTGAAAAATTGGTTTTCGGTGTGTGAAAAAATAAGAACGCCGAGTAGGCTTGCTGTAAGTATATTGTCTTCAGATAAAGTTTGGCTAAATATTGAGTTTTTATCTCTTATGCAGGCTTTGGAAGGGTTTCACCGTGCGCTCTACCCGGGAACTTATACTTCCGATAAGGAGTACGAAGCCGTTAAATTGAAGCTTTATGAAGCTTTGCCTACAGGGATTTCAGAAGGACATAAAGAGGCGCTTAAATCAAAAATAAAGTATGGAAATGATATCTCCTTAAGTAGGCGTATAACGGAACTGGGAAAGATGTTTTCCAGTGAAGTTCGTAAGGCGCTTTTTGGTAGTTTAGAAAAGCCAGCAAGAGAATGGGTTGAGACAAGAAATTATTATACTCATTGGGATGAGGTGCTGTCTGAGGTCGCATTGTCAGGCAGTGAAATGTATAATTCTATCTGTAGGCTAAAACTTTTTTTACGAGCCTTGTATTTGGATCTAATGAAAATTCCACAAGAAGAAATACTAAGGGCTTTGCAGGGAAAGAGCAGTGAAGCGCAGTATTTACTTCAAATAAACAGGGAAGAAGGTACCAAAACCCCCAAGAATTAATTCTCTCAGTTTGTGGTTGAGTGCTTAAATGTAGGGATTAATGGATAGAAAGCCCCAACGCACCCAACGTCTGCGGCCCAATCTGTCCGTCAACGCGCAAGCCTTTCGCACGCTGAAACCGTTTCACGGCGGCGCGGGTTTTCGGGCCGTAGTCACCGTCGATTTTGATTTTGTAGCCGCGGGCCTGGAGTTCGGCCTGCACCGCGCTGACATGGCTGCGGTTGGATTCTGACGGGCCGGTATAGCCGTTGCTGTGGTCGAAATGCGGGTTCATGTAGAAGACGCCGTTCGATGGCGGCGTGGGCGTCGTGTAAAGCGGGTCAATCATGTTCTGCTGCGCCAGCGCCGGGGCGGCGGCGAACAACACGGCAATGGCGGCGGTCATTAGAATGCGGTTCATAAGCTGTCTTCCCCTTAAAACGCGTCAGACAACAAAATATCGTGATCCATAACGTTACGCCAGCGACAATCCATGGTGTGATGCACCAAAAGAAAAGCCCGGCTTTTGCCGGGCTCATCTTTAAGGCTTGCGCGAGGTTTAGCGCGTGCCAGTGGCTTTGTCGGCCGGGTTTGCGCCCGGTTTCGGCGAACGATTTACATCTTTCTCGGATGCATCGCGTGCCGGCTGGTTCGCGGCGGCATTATCTTTGGCCGCGTCTTTCGGTGCATTTGCATTGGATGCGATGTCGCCGGCCTTCTTGTCGTTGGCGTTATTTGTATTCGGATTTTGATTGGGCGAGTTCATGTGTGTACTCCTTGATTTGCGATCAGAAGAAATTCTGTCCGCGATACTGAGTTAGCGCGACGTGCCACAATAACAACACAAAAGAAAAAGCCCGCATTTTCCAATGCGGACTTGTTTCTGACTATATCGCCTTAGGCGCATTACTGCGATTTGATCGGGTCGGTACGCGACGGCGTGATCGGCGGCTGAATTTCCGGCTGGGCCGGACCGTCAGGTGCCATCGGTGTATCAGGCGTGGGATTGGGGCACATGGTGTGGCTCCTTGGCTGGTGATTGATATGTACATCCATCCAACGCGCGAAGTGCCAAAAACATTCCACATGGCCTTGGCCAAATGGAACCGCACGCCCCATCGGTTTGTTTTTATAAGGATAAGGAGATTTTCATGACCGACCCGACACCAACCCACATCCCGGAAGACCAGCGTTTTGGCAAGCGTGGCAAAAACCAGGGTGATAATGGCATCAAAGACGCGCGCGCCGATGCCGATTACCCCGAAGACACCGACCGCCAGTACGGCGCAGGTGAAAAGAAGGCCAAATAAAAAACCCGCCGGTAAGGCGGGTTTTTATTATCACCGGGCGAAAAAACCCGGCAACGAAACTGTATTAGTTGTTGTCCATACCGAACGAAGCGCGGGTATCTGCATCAATGTTACCGGTCGCGGTCAGGTTTTTGGACTTCTGGTATTCTTTCAGCGCTTCCTTGGTGTTTGCACCCAGAACGCCATCAGCTTTGACGCTGTAGCCAGCCGAGATCAGGTTTTTCTGAACCGTGCGGACTTCGTCGGCGCTCAGCATGCCCATGGCACCTTTTGCGCGGGTTTTCATGACGCCGGTTTTGGTCGTCAGGTCTTCGTTGATCTGGGCGCGCTCTTCAGCGATCTCAGAGGCTGATTTGTTGGCATCGGCGTCAACCTTGGCGTTGGCCGAAGCGCGGGTGGCTTCATCATCGCCTTGCTTGTAGCCGGCCTGGCCTTCAGCGTTGATGCCGTTGGCCGAGTTATCGAGGGTGATGCTGCCCGAAGCCGTACCGGCTTTCGTGCCGGTCGAAGACGTGGCCGAAATCGTGTCCGTCGCGTCGTTGACATGAACCGAACCGCGGGCGACTGAATTGTCACCAGCCGATGCGGCTGCGTCGCTGTTCAGTTGGGTTTTGGATTGCAGGGCCGAGGTACCTTCAGCCATAGCGCCCGCAGCAAAAGCCAGGGTGCTGGCGCCCATCAGGGCAGTAAGAATGAACTTTTTCATAGTAAACATCTCCGTATGTTTGGTTTGGGATAACTACCTGCCCTTTAAACGCACGGAAGCGGCAAAAAGTTTCATCCCCTTTTATTAACCTTTGCAGCCCGTTATATAGAGGTATGGCTTTTTACATTGATTCACACTGTCACCTGAATTCCCGGAATATCGAGAAAATCGGTGACCCCGACGCCCTCGTGGCCCGCGCCAACGCCGCCGGCGTGGCGGGCATGGTCACCATCTGCTGCCGCATGAGCGAGGAACCGCCGGTGCTTAAAGCCATTGCGGATCGCAACAGGAACGTCTGGCTGACCGTCGGCACGCACCCGCACGACGCATCGAACCCGGCTGAAAAGGTATTCAACACCGACCAGATCGTTGAAATGGCCCGCAGCCATCCCAAGATCGTCGGCATCGGCGAATGCGGTCTCGATTATTTTTACCACCATTCAACCCCTGAAGATCAGGCCGAAGGGTTCCGCCGTCACATCCGGGCCTGCATCGAAACCGGCCTGCCCATCGTCGTGCATGCCCGCGACGCGGATCAGGACGTGATCAAAATTCTGAAGGAAGAGGGCGCAGGCGTTAAAAACCTGACCGGCGTCATGCACTGCTTTTCATCATCGGCATGGATGGCGGAGGAAGCGCTGGCCTTTGGCTTCTATCTGTCATTCTCGGGCATTGTCACATTCAAGAACGCCGACGCCCTGCGCGACATCGCCAAAAATACACCTAAGGATAAATTCCTGATCGAAACCGACGCGCCGTATCTGGCACCCGAACCGTTCCGCAAAAACACCAACGAACCGGCACTGGTCATCAACACCGCCACTGTACTTGGTGATCTGCACAACATGACGCGCGATGAAATCGGCACCCTGACGGCCAATAACTTCTTCAATCTTTTCACACGGGCAAAAGACACATGGCTTGCGGGCGCGTAAAAATACTCGGCTGCGGCTCATCCGGCGGCGTGCCGCTGGTCACCGGATTCTGGGGCGCATGCGACCCGGCCAATCCCAAAAACCGCCGCATGCGTGCGTCCATTGCCGTGCAGACCGATGATTCCTGTATCGTCGTCGACACCGGCCCGGACTTCCATATCCAGACGCTAACCTACGGCATTTCAAAAATCGACGCGATTTTGTACACGCATGCCCATTCCGACCATGTGAACGGCATTGATGAACTCCGCTACCTGAAATTTGTACAGAAAGACATGGTCCGCGCTTACGGCGACATGGACACGCTCAATGAATTGCAGATGCGCTTTGCACATATGTTCACGGCATCGCCCGACGGCCTGTACCAACCCGTCATCACGCCCATCGCGTGGAATGAAAGCCAGTACGGCAAATTGCAAACCGTGGGCAATATGCATGTCACGCCGTTCCGTCAGTTGCACGGGCTTGCGGGTCGTTCTGTCGGTTACCGTTTTGGTAATTTCGGATACTCCACCGATATCTCCGCGCCCGCGCCCGGCACGCTGGAGGCACTGGTCGGTATCGACACATGGCTGGTCGACTGTGCGCAATACGGCACCGACTACACCATCGTGCACCCAAACCTGCCGCAGGTGCGGTTGTGGAATGAAACAGTGGGGGCAAGACGCGTGATCCTCACGCATCTGACACCGCGCCTTGATTACAATGTGCTGATGTCTGAACTGCCCGAAGGCTACGAAGTGGCCTTTGACGGCATGGAAATCGTCATCGACACCGGCACGTGATCTGACGCCTTTTCGCGCGTGCGTTCATCCTTGTGAATGACAATCCCGGTGCACCGGTCTGTGATCTGCGGGCTCATTAAAAAGTGGTCGATACGGATACCGTTATTCCGCTCCCACGCGCCGCCCTGATAATCCCAAAACGTATACAGCCCGCCCTCAGGGTGGAACATGCGCAACGCATCGGTCAGGCCCATACCCATGAACTGCCGGTACATAGCGCGGCTTTCCGGCTGGAACAATGCATCATCCACCCAAGCCTTGGGAAACTGGGCATCCAGCTCTTCGGGGATGATGTTGTAGTCGCCCGTCACAACGAACGGCACTTCATCATCCAGTAACGCCTGCATCCGCGTGGCAAGGCGGTTGAGCCAGTCCAGCTTGTACGGAAACTTTTCGGTACCCAGCGGGTTGCCATTGGGCGCGTAGATATTAATCACGCGCACACCGTTGATATCAGCCTCGATATACCGGGCCTGTTCATCGCCAATGGTTTTACTGATGGTTGTGATCGGTGTTTTCGAAAGGATCGCAACACCGTGATACGCCTTTTGCCCGGCGATGGATGCCTGATACCCGGCGGCCTCAATCTCGGCCAGTGGAAACTGGTCCTCCATGCATTTGATTTCCTGCAGGCAAACCACGTCGGGTTTTTCAGCGTTCAGGAAATCGACCAGCAGGTGAATGCGCGCGCGGACGGAATTGATATTATACGTGGTGATTTTCATGCCGGGTCAGCCGATGGCAAAAGACGTGCCGCAACCGCAACCCGACGTGGCATTGGGGTTGATCACCTTGAAATGCGCGCCGGACAGATTGTCGATGTAATCGACCGTGGACCCCAGCATCAGGGGCAGGGACACGGCATCGACCACAAGGCGCGCACCGTTATGCTCAAACACCAGGTCATCGCCCTCTGCCGCATTGGCAAAGCCGAATACATACTGAAAGCCCGAGCATCCGCCCCCTTCCACCGACAGGCGCACCATCTGGGCGGAATGCTCAGCGCACAGGGTCTTGATACGGGTCGCGGCGGTGTCGGTCAGGGTCAGGTCCATACCCAGTAAGATGCGCTACCATTAAAGGGTTTTCAAGTTATTGAAGGGCTTGTATCTTTGCGCCCATGTCATTGCCTGTATCTGAGACCAAATACGATTATTGCGCCGTACCGCTGGCGGCCTATGCCTGCCGTGCCGACCAGACCAAGGGCCGCCTGATTGCGGAACCCGAGAGCGCGACCCGCACCGCCTTCCAGCGCGACCGCGACCGGATCATCCATTCCTCGGCCTTCCGCCGCCTGAAGGGCAAGACGCAGGTGTTCGTCGCGCACGAAGGCGACCGTTACCGCACCCGCCTGACCCATACGATGGAAGTGGCGCAGATCGCCCGCGACCTGGCGCGCAGCCTGATGCTCAACGAAGATCTGGCAGAAGCTGTTGCCCTCAGTCACGACCTTGGCCACCCGCCATTTGCGCATATGGGCGAGGACAAGCTCAAAGAAAAAATGAAGGATTTCGGCGGTTTCGAACACAACGACCAGTCTTTGCGCATCGTCGTGCTGCTGGAACAACGCTACGCCAAATGGAACGGCCTGAACCTGAGCTGGGAAACGATCGAGGGGATCGTCAAGCATAACGGCCCGGTTACGTACAAACCCGGCCATACCCTGGAACAAGTACAAAAACAGTGGGATTTGCAGCTGAATACATGGCCCAGCCTTGAGGCACAGGTCGCCGGCATTTCCGACGACATCGCCTATAACAGCCATGACATCGAAGACGGGCTGTTCGAAAACCTGTTCACGCTCGATGACATCGCATCCGCAGTACCGCTGGTCGAGCGCGTCTGGGCCGAGAGCCGCAATCAGTTTGCCGACCTACCGCACCATGTGCGCGTACACGAAATCGTGCGCGAAATTCTGGGGCGTCTTGTCACCGATGTGCTGGACGAAAGCCGCCAGCGCATCGCCAACGCCCGGCTGACCTGTGTCGAAGATGTCCGCGCCTGCGGGCGGCAACTGGTCGCGTTTTCGCCGTCGATGGCCGAACACGTCAAAGCCATGCGTGCCTTCCTGATGCCGCGCATGTATCACCACCAGGTGGTCCGCGATATGCGCGTGAAGGCCGAAAAGATCGTCGAGGGCCTGTTCGATACAGCAATGCAGAAAATCAGCGGCGAAGACGCCTTTACATACTCACGGAAAGTGGCCGATGATATTGCCGCCATGACCGACCGTCAGGCCATGGCTGAATATGAACAGATCTTTGGAATAAAAATATGAATATATTCAAAACGATACAGCAGGATATTCACAAACTGGTTCACAGGGTTTTCCCCAGTGTTACCGACGCCACGCTGGCCCGTATCAGCGTTGAACCGCCCCGCGACGCCACACATGGCGACATGGCCACCAACGCCGCGATGATTCTCTCTAAAGAAGCAGGCAAACCCCCGCGTGCCGTGGCGGAGATGCTGGTCGCCGGACTTGCCGAAATTCCCGGCGTAACCAGGGTCGATATTGCCGGCCCCGGTTTCATCAACATCGCCCTGAAACCTGACGCTTTCAAACTGATCGTTCCGCATGTTCTGGAATCCGGCCCCAAGCATTTTGGCGACAGCGATCTGGGCGGCAAGACGCCGGTCAACGTCGAATACGTATCCGCAAACCCGACCGGTCCGCTGACCGTCGGTCACGCCCGCGGCGCCATCTTCGGCGACGCCACCGCAAACCTGATGGCCAAGGCCGGCTTTGCCGTGAACCGCGAATATTACATCAACGACGCCGGCAGACAGGTCGAAGTGCTGACGGACTCCGTTACGCTTCGCATCCGTGAAGCCTTGGGCGAAAACATCGGTGAAATCCCCGCCGGTCACTATCCGGGCGAATACCTCAAAGACGTCGCCAAAGCCTATGTCGAAAAGCATGGCAGCGATTTTTCAGACCGCGCACAGGTGCGGGCGTTTGCGATTGCGTTCCTGCTCAACGAGATCAAGATCGACCTTGGTGAAATGGGCGTGGTTCACGACGAATTCGTCTCCGAAGCCAAAATTCTGGGCGACGGCGAAGTTGAATCCGCGCTTGAGGCACTAACCAGTCAGGGCCTGATTTATCAGGGCGTGCTCGAACCGCCGAAGGGTAAGCTTCCCGACGATTGGGAAGAACGCGAACAGACCCTGTTCAAATCCACCCAGTTTGGCGACGATGTTGACCGCCCGTTGAAAAAATCGGACGGCAGCTCGACCTATTTCGCCAACGACATCGCGCATTTCTTTCACCAGTACAAAAAGGGCTACAAAAAACTGGTCTGCGTGGTCGGTGCCGATCACGGCGGCTACGTGAAACGTGCAAAATCTGCCGTGAAGGCGATGAGCGCTGGCGCGGCCGAACTCGACATGCCGCTGGTCGCGATTGTTCACGTCACGGAAAATGGCAACCCCGTGCGTATGTCCAAACGGGCAGGGACGTTTATTACCCTGCGCGATATGCTGGAACGTGTCGGCGCAGGCGTCATGCGCTTCATCATGCTGACCCGCGACGCGGGCCAGACGCTGGAATTCGATTATGCGCGCGTGACCGAACAATCAAAAGACAACCCGTATTTTTATGTTCAGTACGCGCATGCGCGTTGCTGCTCGGTCATGAAACATGCGGTGGCCATGTTTGGCGATCTGCCGGATGACATGCTGGCAAAAACCAGCCTGGCATCACTGGAACGCCCCGAAGAAATGGCGCTGGTCAAACTGATCGCGACATTCCCGCGCGTGGTGGAGCAGGCCGCCGTCGCGGAAGAGCCGCACCGCATCGCCTATTTCGCGCAGGATGTCGCTTCTGCCTTCCACGCGTGGTGGAACAAGGGTCGCGATGACGGCACGCTGCGCTTCCTGATCGAAGGTAACAAGGACTTAAGCATGGCGCGCATTGCGCTGGTGCGTTCCGTTGCGGTCACCATTGCGGCCGCGCTGAACGTGATCGGCGTGCCGCCATTGCAGGAGCTTCGTTCCGAGGTGGAGATCGCTGCCTGATGCGTCTGCGGCATATCATCGGTATGGCTGGCACCGTCGCCCTGATGGGCGGCGGCATATGGTTTTTTGTCAGCGGTACCGGCAATAATGCCGTTGGCGCGGGCGGCCTCCCGCTGATCAAGGCGGACAGCAAGCCCGCAAAAGTCGCGCCGGAAGAACCGGGCGGCGATGTCATGCCCAACGCCGACAGCACGGTGTTCTCCGCCATCGGCGCCGAGGTCGGCGTTGATCCTTCCATGGAAAACCTGAAAATGCCTGCCGGTGAAAGACCCGCTGAGATGCCGGAATTTGCAGGCCTGAAAACCGGTTTTGCCGTGCCCGCGCAACCCGAAAAAGTCGTCGAGGATTTATTTGCCCCAACGCCCACGGCTAAAACCAAGAATGATTACGTCTCCGGCATTGCGCCCGATGTGTTGCCGCCGGAACCGGCTGTCACGGTTGAAGAAAAACCTGAGCCGGTTAAGGCTGAAGAACCAAACCCGGAAACCAGGGCCGAAGTAAAAGCCGAACCCGAGTCTGAAGTAAAAAAAGAAGAACAGAAAAAAGACGCCACGCCGCCCGCTGAACCCGTCATCGCCGCGGAGGATTTAATAAACCCCGCACAGGCCATGGAACAGCAGGAAAAGGCGATGATCGCGCCGCAAGTCAAACCGGTTATTCCGCCAAGCAAACCCGCAGGCCTTAAAACGGATGTGAAGCCGGTTGCGAAAGCTGAAACCAAGCCCGCCGCCGCACCTGTGAAGTCTGGTTATTACATGCAACTGGCATCGACACCGTCGAAGGAAGAGGCGCCGCGTCTATGGGCGCGCCTACAGGAAAAATATCCGGCTGCGCTGAGCGGCCTGACACCCGTCTATCAAACCGCAACCGTGCCGGGTAAAGGCGAATACATCCGTGTCCAGGCTGGCCCGGTGACACAACAACAGGCCAATGATCGCTGCAAACAATTGCACGCCATCGATGCAAAGGGTGGCTGTCTTGTCTTTAAACGATAAAACCGCGCCGATTATTTTCGGTTGCGAAGGCCCGATCTTAAGCGCCGACGAAAAAGCATTCTTCAGTGACGCGCAACCCGCGGGCTTTATTCTGTTTCAAAAAAACACGGTTGATCCGGATCAGGTCACGCGCCTGTGTGATGAATTGCGTGATTGCGTCGACTGGGAAGCGCCGATCCTGATTGATCAGGAAGGCGGGCGCGTGCAGCGCCTGAAACCGCCGCACTGGCAAAATTTTCCGGCACCGTGCGGCTTTGGCGATGTGTATCTGCAAAACGAAGCCGCCGCGCTTGCTGCCGCTGAAAACAACATCAAGGGGCTGGCCGACGCACAGGTACCGATGGGCATCGACGTCAATTGCATCCCGTGCCTTGATGTTGTGCCGGCGGATAATGATGTAAAGGCGATTGGCGATCGTTGCTATTCATCCGATCCCGCCATCGTCGGTGCGATTGGTCTGGCCGTGGCACGTGCCGCGATTGCCGCGCGTATGACCCCGGTGATGAAACATATGCCCGGCCACGGCCGTGCCGTCGTCGACAGCCATCACGATCTGCCGCGCGTGGCGGTGAAGCGCGAGATGCTGGAGGCCGATTGGCAGCCGTTTAAATTGCTGGCCCGCAGCATCGGTGACGACCAGTTATGGGGCATGACCGCGCATGTCATTTACACCGCGCTCGACCCCGATTTTCCGGCAACACTTTCAAAGACCGTTATCAGCGAAATCATCCGTGGCGCGATCGGTTTTGAAGGCCTGCTTTTGACCGATGACCTGTTCATGGATGCCCTCAAGCCCTGGGGCGATATACCCGCCCGGGCGCGACTCAGTATCGAGGCCGGTAACGACCTGGCGCTTCACTGCCATGGGAGCGTTTTAGAAAGATCAAACGCAATCAATGTGTTACCGTCAATTCGACCCGATACTTTGGCCCGACTTGATAATTGGGTTAGAAATCGCATATAAAGGCGGCGCTATACGAGTGGGACAAAATGGTAGCAACAGTTTTCAGCCTTTCTGCGGAATTCAAAGATAACGCCGGCCCATTGCCGCGCTTTTTGCGCGAGCCGCTGGTTAAATTGGCACGCCGCGAGAACACCATTTCCTTCCCGATGCTTCAGGAAATCCTGGGCGATTGGTTCGGCAAGGTTGGCCCGCGCCTGCGTCTGGCCCGTAACTGGTTCCTGCAAATGCGTAACCGTTCGGCCCGCACCTTCTCCAAACCGTTCTAAGCCTCTCAAAGCTTGTGAAAAACCCGCGTTTAATTGATGACGCGATGATGCTTCCGGTGCTAGACATTCCATAATGGAAAACACCGCCGCCACACTCACTTTCGAAGAAGACAAGCCGCGCGACCCCAATGCGCGTGAACCGGAAGACGCACTGGTCGTTACTGTCGATGGCTATGAGGGGCCGATTGATCTTCTGCTGACCATGGCACGCGACCAGAAGGTCGACCTTCGTCAGATTTCTATCCTCGCGCTGGCCGAGCAATATCTGAAATTCGTCGAAGCCGCGCGTAAGCTGCGCATCGAACTCGCCGCCGATTATCTGGTCATGGCTGCATGGCTTGCCTATCTGAAATCCAAACTTCTTCTGCCCAGCCATAAAAGCGAAGTTGAAGAAGAACTCTCGGGCGAGGCATTGGCCGAAGCCCTGCAATTCCAGCTGCAGCGCCTGGAAGCGATGCAGAACATTGCCAAGCAATTGTTTGAACGTCCGCGCCTCGGCCTCAACCGTCTGCCTGTCGGCCGCGCCGGTCTGACCATAGAGGCACCGGTCCGCATTAAATGGAAGGCTGATCTTTATCAAATGCTCGACGCGTTCGGTGCCATCACCAAGCGCATGAACCCGACCAGCTATGACATCAAGACATGGCCGCTGATGTCGATGGAAGACGCAAACCAGCGCCTTGCGCTCATGATCGGCTTCCTGCCGCCGGGCCAGTGGAAATCGCTGTGGCAGGCGCTCGACCGCTTCACGCCGGATGAATCCGACGCCTCGCTCAATACCAAATCCGCGCTCGCGTCCACGCTGACCGCCGCGCTTGAACTGGTGAAGCAGGAAAAAATCGTCCTGAAACAGGAAGGCCTGTACGCGCCGATTTACATCCGCACGCCCAGCAACATTCAAAAATCCGACATTGAAAAAGAGCCTGCCAATGACATCTGAAGAAACCACACTGAATGCCGATATGCGCGACCTGCGCGTTCTCGAAGCCGCGCTGTTCGCCAGCCGCGAACCGATCTCGGCATCCAAGCTGAACATCTTTGTGTCGCACCTCAACCCGGATGAAGTCCACGCGCTGGTTGCCAGGCTGCGTCAGGATTATCAGGGCCGCGGCATCACGCTGGAAGAAACCGATAGCGGCTTTGCCTTCCGCACCGCGCCCGACCTGTCCGAAAACCTGGCCGAATTGCGCGTTGAAGAACGCCGCCTCAGCCGCTCCGCAATGGAAACACTGGCCGTCATCGCCTACCACCAGCCGATCACCCGTCCTGAAATCGAAGCCATTCGTGGTGTCGCCACGTCCAAGGGCACGGTTGATGCGCTTCTGGAAACCAACTGGATCAAACCGGGCCGCCGCCGCGAAACGCCGGGCCGCCCGCTGACCTGGGTCACGACCCCTGAGTTCCTTGACCATTTCGGCCTTGAGTCTATAGTCGATCTGCCTGGTCTGGACGATCTGAAAGCCGCCGGCCTTCTGGATCGCCGCCCGGCCGTTGCCGTCACTTCCGACCTGTTCGACGGGGAAGCAGATGACAGCGTCGAAGACGAAACCGCTGAAAACACATCCGAGACCGAAGCCGCCTAATTTTGGCCGCAACAACAAGGGTATAAACACCCTGCAAACAGATTAAGGACTTCGCTATGGGTATTAGCATTACGCATATTCTTCTGCTGGTCGTTGTCGTGCTGATCGTGTTCGGCGCGGGCAAACTGCCGAACGTCATGGGCGATCTGGCCAAGGGCGTGAAGAATTTCAAAAAGGGCCTCGCCGAAGATGACGAGCAGCAGCCCAAGATCAACGACAAAACCAAAGCCGAATAAAATCAAAGGGCATCGTCATGTTCAACATCGGCTGGGGTGAGCTTCTGGTCATCGCGGTGATTGTGCTGTTCGCATTCGGCCCCGAAGACATTCCTAAAATCATGTACAACATCGGCCGCTTCATGCGCCGGTTCCGCTATATGCGCTATGCGCTTTCGACCCAGTTCGAAGACTTCATGGAAAAGGCTGAAAACGCCGGCCGCGCCAAGGGCAAGCTGGCGCAGATGCGTGAAGTCGCCGCCGACAGCGAAGGCGATGACGACGAAATCCTGATGACCATGCTGCCCGATAACCCGCCCGGCACCCAGGACGACAAAAAACAAACCGGCGTGGCCGAAGACACGGCCGCGCTCGTGCCCGCACCGAAAACAGGGGACGCCGCATGACCGATCCCGCGCAAACCCCGCTGACCGACGAGAAGACTCCGGTCATCGAACACATGATCGAGCTGCGCCGCCGCCTGATCCACAGCGTGATCGTCCTGACGGTCATGACCGGGCTGTGCTACATGTTCCGCGATCATATCCTGAGCTTCCTGATCAAGCCGCTGGAAGACGCAATGGGCTCTGAGTCCACCCACCGCCTGATCTATACATCGCTGACCGAGGCGTTTTTCACCTCGCTTAAAATCTCGTTCCTGACGGCGCTGTTCGTCACGCTGCCCTTCATCCTGATGCAGATCTGGAAATTCGTGGCCCCCGGCCTGTACCAGCGGGAGCAGGGGGCGTTGCTGCCTTTCCTCATCGCAACGCCGGTGCTGTTCATCCTTGGCGGTCTGCTGGTCTATTACTTCGTCATACCCATGGCCTGGAAATTCTTCCTGGGCTT
This sequence comes from Micavibrio sp. UBA6145, assembly GCA_002423205.1. Lineage (GTDB taxonomy): Bacteria > Pseudomonadota > Alphaproteobacteria > Micavibrionales > UBA1664 > UBA6145. Next base: position 498,958 of record DIUZ01000002.1, read on the forward strand.
TCAGACCACCGGTGTTGAAACCGTTCTGCCCATCCAGCTTGAAGCGCGCCTTGGCGATTATCTGGACCTGATCCTGAAACTCATCTTTGCGTTCGGCCTGTGCTTCCAGTTGCCGGTGTTCCTGATGCTGGTCGCGCGTGCGGGGTTCATCAAGGCGCATGACCTTTCAACGCGCCGCAAATACGCCATCGTCGCCGTCTTCGCCGTGGCCGCCGTCATTACGCCGCCCGATGTCATCAGTATGGTAACGCTGGCCCTGCCGTTATGGGCGCTGTACGAAGTATCCATCATCCTCATACGCCGCATGGAAAAGGACCGCGACGCCCGCGAGCCACTTCAGAATGCTGGCTGAGATTTATCAAAAACGCGTTTCTGACGGCGAAATGACCCGCGATGCGGGGCAGGAATACGCGGCCGCGCAATTCGACCTTTTCCTGCTCCGCTGGAACAAGCCGGGCAAATCCGGCCTTATCTCCAAGCTCAAGGGCAAGGCGCCGAAACCGGTTAAGGGTATTTTCCTGTATGGCGGTGTCGGCCGCGGCAAAACCACGCTGATGGACATGTTCGTGGCCGCCCTTCATGCGCCCGATGTCCGGCGCGTGCACTTCCACGCCTTCATGCTCGAAATCCACGCCCGCCTCAAGGCGCTGCGCGATCAGGGCGAAACCGACGACATTCTGCCCCACGTCGCCGAAGATATCGCCAAAACCACCCGGCTTCTGTGCTTCGACGAATTGCACGTCAACGACATCGCGGACGCCATGATCATCGGCGGGCTGTTCAGGGCGCTGTTCGATAACGGCGTCACCGTCATCGCCACATCCAATTACCGCCCGGACGACCTGTACAAGGATGGGTTACAACGCGCGCGCTTTTTACCCTTCATCGACCTGATCAAGGAAAACCTCGACGTCGTGCGCCTCGATTCGCCGACCGATTACCGTATGCGCACCCTGTCTGAAAAGGGCATGTGGTTCTACCCGCTGACGGACCAAAGCTGGTCGCGCATGGATAATTTGTTCACGGCCCTGACCGGCGATGGCCAGGCGCACCCGACCAGCATTGAAATCGGCGGCCGCGACCTTCCGATTGAGCGCGCGGACGACCGCTGCGCCTGGATGACCTTTGCCACGCTGTGCCAGGAAAACCGCGGCGCGTCCGATTACCTGGCGCTTGGCGCTGTCTTTAAAATGATTTTTGTCGACGAAGTCCCCCGCCTGTCCCAGGACAACCGCAACGAAGCACGGCGGTTCATGACCCTTGTTGACACCCTGTATGATGCGGGTCGCGTCCTTGTCATCCGGGCGGCCGCCACGCCCGAAGCCCTGTATGACGGCGACGCCAACGCCTTTGAATGGCAGCGCACGGTCTCCCGCCTGCTGGAGATGCAGTCGCCCGAATGGCTGGCCCGCCAAAACGTAACCCCCTGAAACACAAGGTTACAGCGATCCCGCTTACCAGAACCAACGAACCGGATATAATCCCCACCATGACCAAGAAATACTTCGGCACTGACGGCATTCGCGGCCGCGCCAACATCTTCCCCATGACCGCCGACGTCGCGCTGCGCGTCGCCATGGCGGCCGGCTCAACTTTGCGCGCGGCGGAGGGCGAACCCCACAATCGCGTCGTCATCGGCAAGGACACGCGCCTGTCCGGCTACATGATTGAACAGGCCATGGCCGCCGGCTTCCTCGCCATGGGTATGGACGTGGTCCTGCTGGGTCCCATGCCCACGCCTGCCGTCGCCATGCTGACCCGTTCGCTTCGTGCCGATCTGGGTGTCATGATCTCCGCATCCCACAACCCGTTCGAAGACAACGGCATCAAATTGTTTGGTGCTGACGGCTACAAACTCTCGGACGATATCGAACACCAGATCGAAGCCAAGATCGACACGCCCGACACGCACCTCGCATCACCCTCCGATCTGGGCCGCGCCAGCCGTCTTGATGACGCATCGGGCCGCTATATCGAATTCGTCAAAGGCACGTTCCCGCGCGGCCAGACCCTTGCGGGCCTGCGCATCGTGGTCGACTGCGCGCACGGCGCGGCATACCGCATCGGGCCGCAGGTCCTGTGGGAATTGCAGGCCGATGTTATTCCGCTGGGCATTTCGCCCAACGGTCTGAATATCAACCAGGGCTGCGGCGCGACCGACACCCTGCTGCTGCAAAAAACCGTCGTTGAGAACGAGGCTGATCTGGGTATCGCGCTGGACGGCGACGCCGACCGCCTGATCATGGTCGATGAAAAGGGTAACCGCGTAGACGGCGACCAGCTGATGGCCATCATCGCCCGGTCATGGAAACTGGGCGGCATGCTTAAAAACAATGCCGTCGTCGCCACGGTCATGAGCAATCTGGGCCTTGAGCGTTACCTCAACGACATGGGCCTGACCCTTGAACGCGCCTCCGTCGGAGATCGTTATGTGGTGGAGCGCATGCGCGAAGGCAAATTCAATCTCGGCGGTGAACAGTCGGGGCATATCGTCTTGTCCGATTTCACCACCACCGGCGACGGCCTGATCGCCGCGCTTCAGGTACTGGCCGTGCTGAAGGGGGAGGGCAAGCGCATGAGCGAACTGGCCCGCACCTTCGATCCTGTTCCGCAGATACTGGAAAGCGTACGCTTTGCCGCAGGGAAAAAGCCGCTCGAAAATGATACGGTCAAGGCCGCCATCGACAAGGCTGGCAGGGATCTGGAAAAACAGGGCCGTCTTCTGGTCCGCGCCTCCGGCACCGAACCGGTCATCCGCGTGATGGCCGAAGGTGACGACGAAGCCCAGGTGCGCCAGGCCGTTACGGATGTATGCGACCGGATTAGGGCGGTTGCTTAAAATAATTTAGGATGTGACATGGATTGTAATGGTGTTGTTCTAAGCGTCGATATGTCTGACCCCAGCGGGGGTACCGGCGTCAATGCCGCCATCAAGACATCGCACGCCTTTCACGGATACGCGCAATCCGCCATCACCGCCGTATCGGTGCAGACACCCGATGCCGTTCTTGGCATCTGGCCCGTCCCGCCGGTTGTTGTGATCGACCAGATCCGCGCCGCGTTTTCCTCTTTCAATGTAGGCTGCATCCTGCTCGGGCTTTTACCGGGTAAGGAAACCATCGACGCGGTTGGCGATTTTCTGGATACACTCAGTCCTAAAGTGCCTGTTATCGTCGATCCGGTTATCAGCAGCCGCGACGGCAAACGCTACCTCGGCAAACCCGACATTGACGCGCTCAAGCGCCGCATCCTGATCCATGCCGATCTCCTCATGCCCAATATTACGGAGGCTGAGAACCTGACCGGTCTCACCATCCGCGACGAACAATCGATGGAGCACGCGGCTGAAATGCTGCTCACCCTCGGACCCCGCAACGTCTTCCTGAAAGGCTCTGATCTCGGGCTCGACAAGATTTACGAAATCTATGTCGACGACCGACGCACGCAGGTGTTTCAGGCCGACCGCCTTGAATCCAAAAAAACCCACGGCGCCGGCGCGACGCTGGCCGCCGCAACCGCCATAATGGTGGCGCAGGGCAACACCCCGCGCGAATCTGTCACGCGTGCACGTCAGTATCTGGAGGACGCCATTCGCAACGCTCCCGATCTGGGGAGTGAAACGGGCCCGGTCAGCCACACTTTTATCGGCTGACATTTTCAAAACTGCATATCTGCCATGTCATATTATCTTGGGTTGAAACGCCCGCGGCTGTTGCGTTGCACAATCATGCCCGGATATCCTTGAATCCTGACCTGAACAGCCAACCGGGGGGTAAGGCGTGCGAAAGGGATTAATAGGAATATCCGCGCTTTGTCTGACTGCGATGTTCTCGAGTTTTAGCCGTCCTGGCTATTCCGCGCCCAAACCGGCGCACATATCCGCCGAAACCTGCACCATCTCCGAGATGCCTGCGCGCATCGCCGGTGAAAACACCGTCCGCGTCCTGAGCTGGAATGTTCAGCAAATCCCCGCCATAGCCACGCAGGAATACCCGGAAGGGCGCGAACATTGCCAGAAACAGATATTCGAACATTTCAACATCACCATGATGCAGGAGGCATTCCTCAACACCGGTCCTTTGCGTGAAAATGCGCAGTGGAGCTGGCGTCCGGTTTTCGCACCTGGCCGCAAACTGCTTGGTTACATTAACGAAAATTTCCGATCCCCCGGCCTGATGGTCCGCGCAGATCGTGACGTGGCTGCAATTGAAGCGCGCCCGTTCGGCAATTGCGCCGGGCTGTTCAATCACAAAAACGACTGCTTGGCCCAAAAGGGGTTCCAGATTTTCAAACTGGGTGACATCACGTTCGTTAATATGCACATGGATGCCGGGCGAGCGCCGGAAGACCGAAAGGCGCGTGCGCGCCAGCTTGATATTCTTTTTGCGGCTCTTCCTGTGGAAGGGCCGTTAGTTTTTGCGGGTGACATCAATATCAACGACCAGCGACCGCAAGAACACGCGCGCTTTCTGGAAGAAGCCCAGAAAGCCGGGCTGACCATCATTGAACATAATAAAAACGATGTCATTGCGGTGCGTGGTGTAAACGTGGTGAACAGTGGCGTGCTTGAGTTTGATCGCTACAGCGATCATCGCGCCCTGTGGGTCGATCTGGTTTTACCGGCTTCACAGCCAGCCTTTCCGGCTACACGTATCGCCGCGAATATACCCTGAGCAGTTTTCCTTGAAGTGGCCATATTTGGCCCATACCATCGCGTTATGACGTCGTCGCTTCCCGAATTGCATTCCTATCGTTTTGGTCCTTTGGCTGCCGGGAAACCGCATCAGCTTATCGTGCTCCTCCATGGCCTTGGTTCCAACGGCCAGGACCTCATCAGCCTCGCACCGTTCTGGGCGAGGGAGCTGCCCAATGCCCTGTTCGTATCACCTGACGCGCCGTTCCCCTGTGATATGGCCCCGATGGGCCATCAATGGTTTTCGCTGCAGGAATGGACCGAAGACGCGATGCTTAAAGGTGCAGAAAAGGCATTTCCGATTGTGGATAACTATCTGGATAAGCTGTTGAAGAATACCGGTCTGACCGATGAAGCCATGGCCCTGGTCGGTTTTTCGCAGGGGACCATGATGTCCCTCTACACCGCCCCACGGCGTAGAAACGCTTGTGCAGGAGTTCTTGGTTACTCAGGGGCATTGCTGGGGGCCAAGCTTCTTAAAAATGCGAATGTCCACAAAGTACCCACATGCCTGATTCATGGCGATGCCGATACGGTCGTCCCCGTGACCGCATGGCACCAGGGCATGGCCGCCCTCAAAGAACTGGACGTTCCGGTGGAGGGAAGCCTGCTTCCCGGCCTTGCCCATGGTATCGACGATGCCGGCATTCGCATGGGTTTGGACTTTCTGAAGGCCAAATTACCCCTCTGAAATACGGTAATATTGTTTCAATGCAATAGAAACATTATTACCCGCAGATGGCGCAAATCCGCCATGCGCCGGGAATGACCCTTTTCTGCTGCTGCTATGCGTCACAAGTGATTAAGAAAAATGACGAAAATGGCGGTTTTCCGCGGTATAATAGACTTGTGAGCCCGAGGTTCACTAGTTAATTCCAGACCTGGGGCCACTTCACAAACGGAGGCATTTCATGTTTGGTCACCTAACTGATTTTTCACATTCTCGTACTAACGGCGAAGCTCTTGGCTTCTTCGTGTTCTTCACTGTTCTTATGGTAGGTATCTCTACCGTTCTGGGTTCTGTCCTGGGTACCCTGGGTCTGCACCTGGTCGGCACCGGCGTCTCGACAATTATGACGGGCGTTGATGTCAACACCATGATCGGAACGCTGTTCGTCCTGATCCTGTCCAGCCTGATCCTGGTCAATAAGAAACTGACCGGCGACCTTCTGTCCATCATCCTGACGGTTGTGGGCGTGTATGTGTCGTACGAAATCGGCATGCTGCTTGGCATGTTGGTCGTGTCGTACCTGACCACCATCAAAGGCAAGTAACCACTAGGTCTTTTTAAAAGACACTGATGTGGAGCCGGACAAAATTGTCCGGCTCTTTTTTTCATATTTTATTTGCATCCTGTGGCTGACTCCCCTAAACACAAGGAATTCCGCTCGTTTTGAGGCAACTGACAAAAGCGCATCCGCAATCAGGATGCGCGTATGGGGATTTTTTATGTTCAAGGATTTGTTCAATTTCAGAAAACAGCGCACGCCGGTCGAGGCTGCCGTGTTTTTTGGTTTCTACACCGGTGCCTATTTCCTGGTCACCGAACTGCTGCAGCTAATTGGCGCTGCTTAAGAATCTGCGATATAATGGGTGTGTGCAAAGAAATGCATCACACCCATTGCTTTTTGGGCCCTGTCATCAGCCACAGGGACGGGGTCGTCCATGACCTTCGGATCAGGCGCACATCCCGACGCTTACCCAGCCCTGATCCTGAATGCTGATTTTCGCCCTTTGTCTTACTACCCGCTCTCTCTCTGGTCCTGGGAGGAAGCCGTCAAAGCCGTTTTCCGCGACAGCGTCACCGTCCTTGCCGAGTACGAGCGCGTCGTTCATTCCCCGTCCATAGCCATGAAACTGCCCAGCGTGCTGGCGCTCAAGGACTATGTCCCCAACGTCCACAGCCCGGCCTTTACCCGGTTTAACGTATTCCTTCGCGATCAATGGCGATGCCAGTATTGCGGCAACACATTCAAGACCCAGCAACTGACCTTTGACCACGTCATCCCAAGGTCACGCGGCGGTCGGACAAGCTGGGACAACATCGTCACCGCCTGCCGGCCGTGTAACACCGCCAAGGGCCGTTACCTGCCGCACGAGATCAATATGTTCCCCAAGGGCGAACCCTTCCGCCCGAACATCCATGAACTGCAGCAGCAGGGGCGCAAATTCCCGCCCAACTTCCTGCACCAGAGCTGGCATGACTTCCTGTATTGGGATTCCGAGTTGGAAGGCTGAGGCCTTAGGAACAGGCGATCAGGGCTTCCGGGGTGGTGTGATACTGCGCATTAACGCGCGGCCGCCAGTTTCGTTACAGGTGCTGCGGGCTTCACCTGCGGCGATAATCTGGCGAAAGTCGCCGCCTTTACCTGTAAGAGGAGTGCCATTTGCCTGCATATGCGCTTGGACGCATTTAGCTCCGGCTTCAAAGCCCGCGATAAAATCAGAATTCTTAGTGCTAAGGGTGACAGCCATGGCCTTTTTAGCCTGATCCAGCCCCTTTGCGGCGACGACACTAGCCTGTCCGGTGCCGTAGAGGAATCCCTCATGCACATCAAAAGGATTACCGTTGGTCGACTGAGCGGCCGCACTGGTAGCGCCCATGCTAAGGGCCAGGAATACACCAGAAAGCTGGCTTTTCTTAAATCCAGTAATTTTCATAAATAACCATACCCCAGAACAATAAAAAAAATCACTTAAAATAACACGAGATCTCATATTAATCAGGTCATGGCTGGCAGTTAAGCTGGAATCGAGTACAAACGCCTCATGCGCATTCAAAAGCTTCCCGCTAGCTATATGCGGTTCGTTCTACCCCTGGTTATCTCCATAATTATGTCCTGTATCGTCTCTGGCGTGTCCACGCTGCGCAGTGTCGGGCTGGGACCTGAGATGCTCCATTTATGGCCGGGAAACTGGTTGGTTTCATGGATGATCGCGTTCCCCGTCCTGCTGCTTGTCATGCCCGTCGCCAGACGCATCGCAGGTCTGTTTGTAGCGTCATGACCCTTACATGAACCGAAAAATAATCGTTTAAAATCAATGAGTGAGGCTCTAAGATCTGTCTATCCAAGATCCATGAACCATTGATGGTTTATGGAATCTCATAGGCATCCAGGTGAAATTTTTCTATCCATACCGCCGGTAACCCTCAGCCGGGCATACACTTCCGCAGATAACCCATGAAATGGCATTGAGAGATGATGGTGCAAAACGCCGCAGGGCGGCGCATCGCTGGTTCACTCAGGCAGCCTTACGGGTGGCTTTATTTTCCGCAATCATGTCCATAAACCTGTTGAAAAGGTAGTGGCTATCCTGTGGACCGGGGCTTGCCTCGGGGTGGTATTGGACTGAGAAAGCGGGACGATCGGTGCAGCTTATACCCTCGTTGGAGCCGTCGAACAGGGACACGTGGCTGACCACAACATTCTCAGGTAAGCTCTCAGGAACCACGCAGAAACCATGGTTTTGACTTGTAATTTCAACCTTGCCTGTGACCAGGTCCTTGACCGGCTGGTTGGCACCGCGATGGCCAAGATGCATTTTCTTGGTTTTACCGCCCAGCGCCAGCGCAAGCATCTGGTGACCGAGGCAGATACCAAAAACCGGCATTTTGGCGTCCAGCAGTTTGCGGATAACCGGCACCGCATACTGACCCGTAGCCGCCGGGTCACCGGGGCCATTGGACAGGAAAACACCGTCCGGGTTGAGTGCAAGAATGTCTTCCGCCGTGGTCTGGGCCGGAACAACCGTCACCTCACAGCCGACAGAGGCCAGACAGCGCAGAATATTGCGTTTTGCACCATAGTCGATCGCGACGACTTTATATTTTGGATTCAACTGTTTGCCGTAACCTGTACCCAGCGCCCATCCTGATTCGTTCCACGTGTAACGTTGCTGGCAGGAAACCTCGAGCGCGAGGTCCATACCGTCCAGTCCCGGCCAGTTTTTGGCTTTGGCTTTCAGGGCAGGGATGTCGAACTTGCCGTCGGCGCGGTGGGCAATGACACCGTTCGGGGCGCCTTGTTCGCGGATGCGGCGGGTCAAAGCGCGGGTATCGATGCCCGCAATACCGGGCAGGTTGTAATGCTTAAGCCATTGATCGAAATGCTGGGTGGCGCGCCAGCTGGCCGGTTCGGTGATGTTTTCGCGCACGATGACACCCCGGGCGGCGGGGTTGATGGTCTCGATGTCTTCCGGGTTGGTGCCCACATTGCCGATATGGGGGAAGGTGAAGGTGATGATCTGCCCGGCATAGGACGGATCGGTCAAAATCTCCTGATACCCGGTCATGGACGTATTGAAGCAGATTTCCCCGACCATCTCGGTTTCAGCCCCAAACCCGTATCCGTAGATGACGGTCCCGTCATTCAGTACCAGTACAGCAGTGGGCGTGAGCGCGCGCGTGGTCATCGGCGGGATCCTTGGTCGTCTTGAGTTGTAGGCTAAGTGAGTGTTATACAGATATTCATTCAACAATCGCAAAGAAATTTTCACCCATGACCGATTTACGCACCCGTTTTACCGACGACATGAAGACCGCAATGAAAGCGGGGGACGCCAACACCACGGCAACCATCCGCCTGATCATCGCCGCCATGAAGATGAAGGACGTGGACGCCCGCGGTGCCGGCAAGGATCAGGCCAGCGATGCCGAGCTGTTCTCCATGATGCAGACCATGATCAAGCAGCGTCAGGAAAGCTCCAAAGTCTTCCGTGACAATGCCCGCCCGGAGCTGGCCGACAAGGAAGACGCCGAGATCAAGATCATTGAAAATTACCTGCCCAAGCAGATGAGCGAGTCGGATGTCGACGCCGCTATCACCGCCGTCATCGCCGAACTGGGCGTCACGTCGGCCAAGGATATGGGCAAGGTCATCGGTGTTCTGAAAACCAAGTATGCCGGCCAGATCGACATGGCCAAGGCATCAGCCGTGGTCAAAGGCAAACTCGCGGCCTAAGCCGCGAGTTTTTCCGCCAGATTCTCGAGGTATGACGTCCAGCCACCTGTGTGTGAGACCACCGTGTTCCGGTCCGGCAGGCCTTCGTGGATGAAATTGACGAGCGTTTTGTCACCCTGCTCGCTGAAGTCCACGGTCACTAGCGTTTCCATCCCGATTAAATCTTTGCGTTCCTCGCTGCAATTGTCTTCCCATACATGGCTGTACACCAGGCGGGATGGGGGCGCGATCTCGCGGTAGACGCCGCCAGCGGCGTAATTTTTGCCGGACGGTGCCTGCATCGTAAACCGGTACTGGCCGCCAACGCGTAAATCCGCATCGAAGGACAACACTCTGAATCCTTGGGGGCAGAACCATTGCAACAGATGTTGCGGGTCCGTCCATGCCTTGAACACAAGCGCACGCGGCGCATCAAAGACGCGGCTGATATGGAGCGAGGTATCGGTCAGGGCGACGGTCTTAGTGCTTGCGGGCATTTTTATCTCCTTTTTGAATTTTGGCGAGGTAGGTGTCGAGTTGATCGAAGCTGCTGTCCCAGAAACGGCGGTAACCTTCAATCCAGCTCACGGCTTCTTTCATGGGGGCGGCTTCGAGGCGGCAAGGGCGCAATTGCGCGTTACGGCCACGCGTAATAAGGCCGGCAGTCTCAAGAACTTTCAGATGTTTGGAAATCGCCGGCTGGCTCATCTTGAAAGGCTTGGCCAGTTCGGTGACGGATTTCTCGCCCTCCATCAGCCTGGCCAGAATGGCGCGGCGGGTGGGGTCGGCAAGGGCCGAGAGGGTCAGGCTTAGTTGGTCCATGTTAATAACCTTTTGGTTATGTTCATCGGTTATATATAACCAATAAGTTATATAAGTCAACTATCCAGATTTAAGAGAGATTAATCGCGCTTGAACGCCAGTGACGCAACCGTGGTCGAAACCGTACTGGCCAGCAGAACCCCGGCAGCGCCGGTCAGGTATGCTACGGACATACCGTGAGAAAGACCGCCAAACACATAGCTAAACAACCCGCCCAAAGCGCCGAAAGTAGTGCCGGCCCCAATAATGGTAGCCCATTTGACGGTCTGATAGGTCCTGTTTTTGATCTTTTGCATGCCCTCCAACAATACAGGGAAGGCCTTAAAGTGCCGTTAATCCGCCAGTTTTCACCAGCGATGGGTAAAGGAAATACGGGGTCTGATGGTGGCGCGCGGCGGATTGTCGACCGGATTCACGACAACTTTCGGGTGCGTTTGCGCCTTTTGGGCAGAAAAACATCGTGTCATGTCATCTTTGGGACAACGCGACAGGATCAGGGGCGTTGGGACGGGTGATGGCATCGGTTCGGCCAGGTTTATTGTCCCAATGGCAGCAAGGGCGGCAAAGGTAAGGTTGATCATCTGTTATCCGTTGTTTTCAAATAATATATTGCGGCCATGACGGGTCCGTCCGCCACGGCAAAATCACTTCAGGGGCCGGGACGGCTTCAAAGGCGCAGACGCCACGCTCAGCATCACGATCAATGCCGATGACCCGTATCGTTTCCGGGTATGTCATGATTTCGGGGTTGGCCTGGACCATGGCGTAAAGGGCCTGAGAGGTGAGCGCCGGCTGGATGTGATGGCGCCCGTCCATGACATTCCGGCTGATAGATAAATACGGGCTGTCCCGCAGCAGCAGGAAACTCTTGGCCATATCGGCCTCATCAGCAGCAATATCGCCCGTTTCATATCCTGGCTTGTAAGGTATATTGACGGTCATAACCTCGGCGGAAGGCGCAAAAGAACCATCGCCACCGGCCATATCGCCAAAAAGACGGGAAACAAGATTATTCCTGCTGGGCATAAGCGAACACAACCTTTCAAGACAGCCTAACAAGACTTATCAAAATGACGCAAATTCATATTTGCTTTATCAACCCCTGAACCGTTAACTTTGCTCCATGCTCGTTCCTAAAAGCTTCCTCGACGACTTGCGGTCGCGTCTGCGCCTGTCCGATATCATCGGAAAACGGGTGAAGCTGCAGAATGCCGGGCGCGAGTTCAAGGCATGCTGCCCGTTCCACAACGAGAAATCGGCGTCCTTCTACATCAATAACGAAAAGGGTTTTTACCATTGCTTCGGGTGTGGCGCGCACGGCGACCATATCGGCTTTGTCATGCGCCACGACAATCGCGGCTTCATGGACGCAGTGGAAGAACTCGCCGCGCAGGCGGGCCTGCCGGTGCCCAAGCCCAGCGCGCAGGAAGTCGAACGCGCCCGCGGACGCGAACAGCTGGTCAAGCTGATGGACGTGGTCACCAAATTTTACGCGGCACGCCTGTTCGAACAAAAAGAGGTGCTGGCTTACCTGATCAACCGGGGCTTAAGCCTCGAAACCATTCAGTCATTCCGCCTGGGCTATTCACCCGCATCCGGTCCCGCGCTGTACCAGGAACTGAAAAAGGCCGGTTATACCGACGCCGAAATGCTTGAGGCCGGTGTCTTCAAAAAATCCGACCGCGACGGATCGCTGTTTCCGTTTTTCCGCGACCGCGTCATGTTTCCGGTCACCGACCGCCGTGGCCAGACCATTGCGTTTGGTGCGCGCGTTCTGCCCGAACATCTGCGCCCGGTTGATCCGTCGCAGGGTAAGCCGCCGAAATACATCAACTCCGGCGAAACCGCGCTCTTTCAAAAGGGGCACATTCTTTATAACGAGTCACACGCCCGCACCGCCGCCGCACGCAGTAATCCGGTCATCGTCTGCGAAGGCTACGCCGATGTGATCGCATTGTGGCAGGCGGGCTTCATGGGGGCTGTCGCACCGCTCGGCACCGCGCTGACGGAGGCGCAGATCGGCGCGCTCTGGAACATGATCCCCGAAAAAGACGGCAGCGTGCGCGAACCTGTTTTATGTTTTGACGGCGACGCCGCCGGCCAGCGTGCCGCCACCCGCGCGATGGACCGCATCCTGCCGCTCCTGCGCGGCGGTATCTCGGCGCGTTTTGCATTTTTACCCGACGGAATGGACCCAGATGATTTAATCCGGGCAAAAGGCAAGGAAGCCTTCCAGACCGTCATCGACAGCGCGATTCCACTGTCCGACATGATCTGGCGCACCCTGACGGAGGGACGGCGCTATGACACGCCGGAAGCCCGCGCAGGCCTTCAGAAATCCATGGAAATGATCGTGGCGAACATCGCCGACCGTTCGGTGCAGAAACAATACGACCGCGAACTGAAAGACCGTTTCTTCAAGGCATTCATGGCCAAGGGCGGCAAGGCCAAGGCACAGGCCCCCGTGAAACTGCCGGACCCGCGCACGCGCCAGCTTAATGAACGCGCCCGCGTGGCCGTGGCGGCGGTCTTGAGTTTTCCCGAAATTTTCCACGACGCCGAAGACCTGCTGGGGCGTCTGCATATTGATGATCAGCGGCTGGACGCTTTGCGCCAGTCGGTGATGGGCATTCTGTCCGACAACCCCGATATGCGGCATGATGAGTTGTGCCAGCACCTTGAATCACAAGGATTTAATGACGATCTTAAGGCCGTGATGGCCACAGCCCGCCTGCATGGCAGCTCGGCCCGGGGGGCGTCAGACCCCGTACGGGCGCTTGAGGGTCTGAAAGAAGCCGTTGGCCAAAGTCGGTAAAAGAATCGATAAGGCTTTGATTTCCGGCACTTAGCCCTTATATATTCATCTTTCTGCGATTCTAAAATGACGGTAGGGGAATACACTAGTGGCGCGAGCAGTAGCAAAAGCGAAAAAATCCGCATCGGCAACCGAAACCTCCAGCGAGACCGCAGCGAGTGCCAAAGGCAATCTCGCCAAGATCGCCAAGGATCTGATCGCCAAAGGCAAGAAAGCTGGTTTCATCACGCATGACCAGTTGAACGCAGCGCTTCCGGCTGACGAATATTCGTCCGACCAGATCGAAGACATCATGATGACCATCTCGGACTCCGGCGTGAACGTCGTCGACTCCGATGACGCCGACGGCGCTGACGACGAGAAAACGGAAAAAGCTGAATCCGAAGACGGCGAAGAAACCGAAAAAGAAGAAGACGAAGGTATTTCCGGCAACGTCAGTTCTGACGACCTTGGCCGTACCGACGACCCCGTGCGCATGTACCTGCGCGAAATGGGCACCGTCAAACTGCTGAGCCGCGAAGGCGAAATCGCCATCGCCAAACGCATCGAAGCCGGCCGCGAAATGATGATCGGCGGCATTTGCGAAAGCCCGCTTGCGATTGAATCCATCATCGCGTGGTACCACGCACTGCAAAAGGGCGACATTCTCCTGCGTGAGATCATCGACCTTGAAGCCACGTATAATAACGGTCCGGATGGACAGGGCGATCCTGACGATCTGACCGGCGGCCAGGCACCGGCGGAAGAACCGGAAGAAAAAGAACCTGTCGAAGGTGAAAACGCCGAAGGCGGCGAAGGCGCCGGCGAGGATGACGAGGGCGGCCTGTCCCTGATCCTCATGGAACAAAAGCTCAAAGACGGCGTGTTCGAGAAATTCCACGCCATCGAAAAAACCTACAAGGCCATGAGCAATGCGCAAGAAAAGCGCACCGAACTCAGCGCCGCCAAAAAGACCGATCCGGCGGTAGAGAAGAAATACCAGAAGTGCAAAGACGATATGCTCAAGCATATGAACGAAGTGCATCTGAACAATGCACGTATCGAACAGCTGCTGGACCGGCTTTACAAAATCAACCGCAACCTGATCGGCCTTGAAGGCAAACTGCTGCGCCTTGCCACCGACTCCGGCGTGAAGCGCGAAGACTTCATGAAAGAATATTACGGCTCTGAAATCGATCCGGGCTGGACGAAGAAAATCGCCAAGCTGACCGGCAAGGGCTGGGCCAAGTTTGTCGCGAAAAGCGAAGACGAAGTCAAGCGCATCCGCGCTGAAATTGCGCTGACACAGGAAGAGGCCGGTCTGCCGATTCCTGAATTCCGCCGCATTGTCACAACCGTGCAAAAAGGCGAGCGTGAATCCAACCGCGCCAAGAAAGAGATGATCGAGGCCAACCTGCGTCTCGTGATCTCCATCGCCAAGAAATACACGAGCCGCGGGCTGCAATTCCTCGATCTCATTCAGGAAGGCAATATCGGCCTGATGAAGGCCGTGGACAAGTTCGAGTATCGGCGCGGCTACAAGTTCTCCACCTACGCGACCTGGTGGATCCGCCAGGCGATCACCCGCTCCATCGCCGACCAGGCGC
>DIUZ01000014.1 GCA_002423205.1 Micavibrio sp. UBA6145
GCAATCACCCCGATCGAACCGACCAGGCTTGATGGCTGCACGTAAATTTTATCGGCGGCACAGGCCAGCCAGTAACCGCCGGATGCCGCGACATCCTCAACAAAAGCCGTGACCGGCATTTTCTTTTCCGATGCGCATTGGCGGATGACACCGGACAGCAGTGAAGCCTGCGCGGGCGCGCCGCCCGGGCTGTTGATGACCAGCGCGACTTCGCGCACGCCTTTGACCGCGAATGCCTGTTCGATCAGGTCTGCATATTTCGCATAGGACAACCCACCCTTGCGCATGCCGTGATCGGCCAGAACGCCGGACAGGCGCACAACCGCCACTTTGGGGCGCTGGGCCATAAAGTCACCGATAATGGGAAGATCACAAATAAAGTCCTGCATCATCCGGGAAGCTTAGCAGGTGGCACGACTTTTGCTAGAGTAGGATTCTGCTAGAGTAGGATTCGTCATGAAAAACAGCACCCAGATCATCCTCGCCATCCTCACCTTCGCCTTCTTCTCGGCCTGCGCCAATACCCGCCAGGGTATCCAGACCGATGCCCGCCGTCTTGGTGACAAAACCCAGGCCGCCGTTCAGGTATTCCAGGAACCTTAATCCCTAACCCGGAACTTTAATCCGGCCTCATCCGTTTCTTTGGTGAAGTAAAACCTAACCGGAGAAAACAATGAAACGCTTTTTGATTCTTGCCCTGATGCTGACCATGTCGGCCGCGACCCTGTCCGCCTGTGCCAATACTTTCCACGGCGCTGGCCGCGATGTTGAAAATGTTGGCGAGAAAATGGCCCGTCCCGGCCCGGGCTAATTAAACAAGCGCGGCGGCGTTTTCTAAAACAGCTTTGGCTGCTTTTGTCCACGAACCGTCCGCTTCATGCAGGATAATCCCCGGATGGATAACCGCCGGGGATTTTCTGTTTTTAAGCGCACGGATAATAACGCGATTGGCAGCCTCGCCCGCATGCGGATGCAGGCTCCATATCTCAACGCCCCCAAAACGGCTGCCAAGGGCCTGAATGATTTTATCAGCATGATCAGCGCGGTGAATAAGCGTCACGCTACCTTCCGGTTTCACCACGCGCTGCAGGCAATCGATCCAGTCTGACAGCAACGCATCACCTTCACGCTTGCCCATCTGCTTGGCGCGAACCGGGTCGGGGCTTTCATACCACGTACCGGGTTGCAGGAACGGCGGGTTGCAGACGGCATGGTCGTAATAATCTGGTTTCAGCGCTGCCTTGTCGCGCACGTCACCGATCACGAATTCACAGGTCCAGTTATTCAGCGTGGCCGACTGTGCCGCCAGCGCAATCAACTGCCCCTGCACATCCATGCCGGTCAGCGCCACGTCAACCCGCGCACGCACACAAAAACCAACCGCCCCCGTGCCGCATCCAAGGTCCAGAACATGGTCGCCCGCCTTTGCCGGTACGGCCGCAGCCGCCATCACGGCGTCCAGCCCGGCGCGAAGCCCTTCCGCGCCCTGCAGAAGGCGCACACGACCGTTTAAAAGCGTGGTTTCATCACTGTTTGCGTTGGCCATATATTCTCTATAAAACAACCCTATGACTGCGTTAAAGCACAAGGATCAAGCTTCAGCAACGCCATTGGACCAATTGGCGGAACGTCTGCATGTCCAGATGGACGCGACCAACGCGACCATTATCGACCGCTCAAAATCGCATATCCCGCTGATATCGCAGGTGGCTGAATACCTGATCGCTGCCGGCGGCAAGCGTATCCGCCCCCTGCTCACCATCGCTGCCGCATCCCTTTGCGGCAACACTGACGGCGCACCCCGCGTGGCCGCCGCCGTTGAATTCATCCATACCGCAACGCTTCTGCATGACGATGTCGTGGACGAAAGCGCACACCGCCGCGGCAAGCCCGCCGCCAACAAGGTCTTCGGCAATAAATCCACCGTGCTGGTCGGCGACTTCCTGTTTGGCCGCGCGTTTGAACTGATGGTCGAAACAAACGATATCCGCATTCTCGATATTCTCGCGCGCGCCTCCCGCATCATCTCGGAAGGCGAAGTCCTCCAGATGGCGCTGACTGGCGATCTTGATATCACCATTGACCAGTACCGCGACGTCATCGACGCAAAAACCGCCGCCCTGTTTGCCGCCGCCTGTGCCGCGGGGGCCATTGCCGGCGGCGGCGACCAGAATGCCGCCGACGCCATGCGCGATTACGGCCATCACCTTGGCATGGCCTTCCAGATGATCGACGACATCATGGATTACGAAACCGCCTCCGCCGCCATGGGCAAGGATGCCGGCGACGACTTCCGCGAAGGCAAACTGACCCTGCCGGTGATTCTCGCCCTCGCGGCCGCCGACGACACCGAACGCGCCTTCTGGTCCCGCACCATGAAGGATAACGACCAGACCCCCGACGACCTGGCCCAGGCCCGCAAAATCATTGCAAAACATAACGCTTCCGCCGCTGGCCGCGCCATTGCGCAGGCCCATGCCACTGCCGCCCGCAAGGCACTGGAAACCCTGCCTGAAAGCCGGATGCGGGGTATTCTCGACGAATTGCTTGACTTTGTGGTCACCCGCAATCATTAATACGCCCACTTTCAGGCAAATCGGAGCATAGCTCAGCCTGGTAGAGCGCTACGTTCGGGACGTAGAGGCCGGAGGTTCGAATCCTCTTGCTCCGACCATT
>DIUZ01000023.1 GCA_002423205.1 Micavibrio sp. UBA6145
GGCGCGCGATGGTCTGGCGCAGGCGCGTCATCTTCACGCGTTCTTCACGGCCTTTGAGTTCACGCGGGACATGCGGGGCTGCGGGCGCGGCCGGTGCAGCGGCCTTGACCGGTGCGGGTGCGGATTGCGCAGCAATCACATCACCCTTGGTCACGCGGCCGTCTTTGCCGGTGCCGGAGTCGAGCTGGACGCCGGTGTCCGCCATGGCCTTGCGGGCGGCGGGGCCGGGTTGCGCAGAGGACGCAGCAGCAGGCGCGGCCGGGGTCGGCTCAGCGGCTTTGGCTTCTTCTTTTTTGATGTCTTTGATTTCTTCTTTTTTGGTCTTGGGGGCGGCGGAGCCTTCGTCAGCGCCGATTTCGCCGATGATTGAACCGGGCTTGACGGTTTCGCCGGCCTTTGCGGTGATGGCAATCAATGTGCCTGCGCTCTGTGCGTTGACCTCAACCGTGACCTTGTCGGTTTCGAGTTCGACCAGCGGCTCATCCTGACGGACGGCGTCGCCCTCTTTTTTCAGCCATTTGGCAATGGTTGCTTCGGATACGGATTCGCCGAGAGAGGGAACAACGATGCTGGTCATGGAAAGCCTTGCAATTTCAGTGGATTGACCACCGGAATTTGGCACGGGCACTGGCCCCGGTCAAGGGGCCAGAGAATGTTGTTACTTACAGGCTGAGGGTACCGTGGCGGGCGGCTATCTGCGCCTCTGCGGGCGCGCCTTCGTAAATGTCCTCGGCCCTGAAACCGGCGGCAAAAAAACGGTCTGCGTTTTCATGGAAGGTACAGCGGGTTTCGCCGGCCTTGCGGGCCAGATTGCAGGCACCGAACGTGGTGTCGTGCGTGCAGCGGCGGATTTCGACCTTACCGCTTGAGATTGATGGGTGCGATAAGCCCTCAACACGAGGGGATTGGGCGTTGAACCGGAACAACTGGTGCAAGGCACCCAGTGCCTGCGTTTCGGTCAGGTCATCAGTCGTTTGTGCGGACGAGGCTTTGGTTTCCATGCGCTGGAGCACGGGCTCCCACGGGCCGGTTCTGGTCGGATAGTGCGTCATGAGGTTTTCAATAACCGATCACGTGCACACGCGTCAAATTTACGCCCCCAGAAACCCACCGGATTGCAGGCCCCACAGGCGGGCATACAGGCCGCCGCGGGAGAGCAGCTCGGCGTGGGTGCCGTCTTCGACGATTTTACCCTGGTCCATCACGATCAGGCGATCCAGATGGGCGATGGTGGACAGGCGGTGCGCGATGGCAACAACCGTGCGCCCTTCCATCAGGTGTTTGAAGGAATCCTGGATCATGCGTTCGGATTCTGAATCAAGACTGGCCGTGGCCTCATCCAGCACGACGATGGGCGCGTCTTTCAGCACAGCCCGTGCGATGGCAATACGCTGGCGCTGGCCGCCGGACAATTTCACGCCGCGTTCACCGACGGTGGCGTCATATCCCATGCCGCCCTTGGTGTCGCGCAGGGAGCCGATGAAATCATGCGCCTGCGCGATGCGTGTGGCGTTTTCGATTGCGGCGTCATCCGCATCAAGGCGACCATAGGCGATATTGTCACGCACGGTGCGGTGAAGCAGGTCAGCTGATTGCGGGATAAAGGCGATGGAATCGCGCACACTATCCTGTGTCACCTGCGCGATATCCTGACCGTCGATCAAAATGCGGCCACCCTGCACGTCATGCAGGCGCAGCAGCAATTGCATCAGCGACGATTTTCCAGCGCCGGATGGGCCAACAAGACCCACGCGCTGGCGCGGCGGAATGCGCAGTGTGAAATTGTCGAACATCGGGCGCGATGGATAGTTAAACGTCATGTTTTCAAAAACGATGGACGGTTCACGCACCGTGATCACCCCCGCCCCTGGTTTGTCGGTGACGTCATGCGCCTGCACGATGGCTTCCATGCCTTCCTGCACCTCCCCCAGACGTTCAAAAAACGCGGTGTACACTTCCGTCAGCCAGAACGTGGCCTGAATCATGGACAGCGCCATGGGCAGGATCATAGTGATCTGCGCCGTGGTCATGCCGCCCTGCTGCCAGCCATGGACGGTCGCCAGCACCAGCGCGAACATAAAGACGGAGTTGATGACGTGCTGTGCCCGGAACATGGTGGTAACTTTGAGTTCCCATTCCGACGCGGCGTCAGAGACATCATGCAGGGCTTCGCGGAAATAACGGTCTTCGTATTCGCGGCGCGCAAAAATCTTGACCAGAAAAATATTGGTGAGGATATCGACAAAGCGTCCGCGCATGACGGATCGCTTGCGCGACGTGCCTTCGGCCAAGGCGCGGATGCGCGGCACGAAGTAACCGAGATTGATTGCATACAAGATCATGTATGCGGCGGTGAAACCGGCGAAGCTGGAGCCGATCCAAGAGAAAATGGCCAGCGTGGTCAGGAACATCACGCCCGCATAAATGAAAGGGCCGGTGATATCGCTCAGGATGAGGCGCATGGCATAGGGCATTTCCACGACCTTGCCGGCCAGACGCCCGGCGAAATCATCCTGGAAATAACGGTAGGAATGCCTGTGCAGGTACAGCGCCAGCTGGCGGCGGATCATCGCCGCGTAATAGGCCAGTGTCTTGGAGCTGAGCCAGCCCTGAAAATTATACAGTGCGGGCGCAAGGATAAGGACCAGCACGGTATAGGCCGCAAGCCACGACCCAAGCGTGATCCAGATCGTGTCGCGGTTTGCGCTGTCGACGAACGAGCCCACGATTTTGCCGAAGAAGAACGGCGCAAGCGCCGAGAGGATACCTGCGCTGATGCCCAGCAGGCACAGCGCGATAAAGCGCGCCTTGATCTGGCGGGTGAAAAACCACACGAACGGTATGACGCGGTTCGGGAGCCGGTCGAGCCCCTCGTCCGGCAACTGGTCAATCGTCTGCGGGAAATCAAAAAATTTCATGGGCCCAGATGTAATGCACGGGCCCATGAAAAGCGAGGGGATTAACCCATAACCGCGCGCAGTTGCGGCATGGCACCGGCGGGGCGGTGCGCATAGGCGGTGCGCAGATCATGCAGGGCGATATCGACCGCGCGGCGCGTCTGTATCCCGGCGGGGACCATGGGCAGGCGCAGGTTTTCTTCGATCAGGCCGAGCTGGGCGGCAGCATATTTGACCTGGCAGGGCGACGGATCTTCCTCGCCCGCCACCTTGACGAACATGGCGTCGTGGAGCGGCATCAACTGCAGGTGAATGCGCGCAGCTTCCGCACCGTCGCCACGGGCATGCGCGTTGAAGAGGTTGGCGCATAAACGCGGGGCAATGTTGGACGTCACAGAGATCGCACCATGACCGCCGAGTTGAAGGAAGCGCAGCACATTTGCGTCTTCGCCGGTCAACTGGATGAAGTCGTCGCCGGATGCCGCGCGGGTCTGGCCGACGCGGTGCAGATCATTGGTCGCGTCTTTGACGCCGACGATACGCGGCAGTTCAGACAGTGCGGTTTGCGTGTCGATGCTCATATTCGCAACGGTGCGGCCGGGCACGTTGTACAGAATGATCGGCAGGTCGGTCGCGTCGTGGATCGCCTTGAAATGCGCGTAGATGCCGCGCTGGCTCGGCTTGTTGTAATAGGGCACGACCTGAAGCAGGGCATCGGCGCCTGCGTTCTGCGCGATGTGCGACAGCTCGATGGCTTCTGCCGTGCTGTTGGCACCGGCACCGGCGATGACGGGCACGCGCCTGTCCGCGACGCGCACGGCGGTGCGGATCAGCTCGCCCTGTTCGCCCATAGTCAGGGTCGGCGATTCACCGGTCGTGCCGCAGGGGACGAGCCCCTGAATGCCTTCGGTGATCTGCCAGTCGACAAAGTTTTCGAACCTGTCGAGGTCAATGGAGCCGTCTGCGCGCATCGGCGTTACAAGCGCTGTGAAGTAACCGTGAAGATTTGTCATAGGCGAGACATAAGCAAAACGACCACTGGTTATGCCAATGGTCGTTTTTCATGCTCGATGCAAATTTTGCATTATAGGCGGCAGGGCCACCTTTTAAGCCATTGTTACTTGCTGACCGTCAGGGCCTTTTCCGTCAGGCTGGCCTGTTCCACGGCGTGGCGCTTGGCCGAACCGGTGGCCGGGGCTGCCGCTTCGGGGCGACCGACATAGGTCGGACGACCCGCCTTGTGCTTGAGGGTGGTCAGCACTTTTTCGATGCGGCGGTCGACGAAGGTCCAGTACCCCTGGTTCTCCGCTTCTTCCTGGCACCAGACGACTTCGGCGTTCGGGTAACGGCCCAGTTCTTCGGCCAGTGCGTCGGCCGGGAACGGGTAAAGCTGTTCGACACGCAGGATGGCAACATCCTTGATCTCTTTGGCTTCACGCGCTTCAAACAGGTCGTAATAGACTTTGCCGGTGCACAGAATGACACGCTTGATGTCTTTGGGTTTGTTGATCGCACCCGTGGCTTCCGCTTCGTCCCAGAGAACGCGGTGGAAGGTGGTGTCGCCCATGAAGTCGTCGATACGGCTGACCGCGCGCTTGTGACGCAGCAGCGATTTCGGCGACATGACGATCAAAGGTTTACGGAAGTTACGCTTCAACTGACGGCGCAGGGCGTGGAAGTAGTTGGCAGGCGTCGTGATGTTGACGACCGACCAGTTGTCTTCAGCCGAGTTTTGCAGGAATCGTTCAGGACGCGCGGATGAGTGTTCCGGACCCTGGCCTTCCATACCGTGCGGCAGCAGCATGACAAGACCCGACATGCGCAGCCACTTGGTTTCCGACGATGAAATATACTGGTCGATGATGACCTGTGCGCCGTTGACGAAGTCGCCGAACTGGCCTTCCCAGAGCACAAGGGCGTTGGGGTCAGCCAGCGAGTAACCGTAATCGAAGCCGAGAACGGCGGCTTCGGACAGCGGCGAGTCGAATGCTTCGAAGAATGCCTGATCCTTGGAGACATTGCGCAGCGGGTGGTATTTTTTCTCGTTCGTCTGATCGTAGATGATCGCATGACGGTGCGAGAACGTACCGCGGCCCACGTCCTGACCGGAAATGCGCACGACGTGTTGTTCAGCGAGCAGTGAACCAAACGCAATGGCTTCGCCCGTACCCCAGTCGAAACCTTCGCCGGTTTCGAACATTTTCTTTTTCGCTTCCAGCTGGCGCAGGATTTTCGGGTTGGCGTTGAAATCAGCAGGCACTTGCGTCAGCGCGGTGGACAGCGCCTTCATCGTATCCTTGCTGATGGCCGTCTTGGCGCGGCGCGCTGAACCGGCGTAGTCGACTGATTGCTCGATACCGGTCCACACACCTTCGAGCATGTCGGCGCGGTTCGGTTTGTAGGCTTTGGATGCCTGGAAGTCTTTTTCAAGACGGGCGGTGAAATCATCCGCCATGCCTTTGGCATCGGCTTCCGGCAGAACGCCTTCGGCAACCAGCTTGTTCGCGTATTGCGTGCGGGTGGTCTGCAGTTCGGCAATCGCCTTGTACATCAGCGGCTGGGTGAATGCCGGTTCATCGGATTCGTTATGGCCGTGGCGGCGGTAGCAGATGATGTCGAGCACGACATCTTTCTTGAACGCCTGACGGAATTCGATGGCAAGACGCGCCGCGCGCACGACCTGTTCCGGATCGTCGCCGTTGACGTGGAAAATCGGTGCCGAGAGCATTTTCGCGACATCCGTGCAATACGGACCCGAGCGCGAGTAAGACGGCATGGTGGTGAAGCCGATCTGGTTGTTGACAACAACGTGGACCGTGCCGCCGACCTTGTAACCATGCAGTTCGGACATCATCAGGGTTTCAGCGACCAGACCCTGGCCCGCGAATGCCGCGTCACCATGGATGAGCAGCGGGATCACTTGCGCGCGTTCGGTATCGTTCAGTTTTTGCTGCTTGGCGCGGACACGGCCGACAACGACCGGGTTCACGACTTCAAGGTGCGACGGGTTCGGGGTCAGCGTGACGTGGACGGTACCGCCCGAAAACTGGCGGTCAGATGACGCGCCAAGGTGGTATTTCACGTCACCGGAACCCAGAACGTCGTCCGGAGTCGAAGGTGTGCCCTGGAATTCAGAGAACAGCGCCACGAACGGTTTGCCGAGAACGTTGGTCAGCATGTTCAAACGGCCACGGTGGGCCATACCGAATACGACTTCCTTCACGCCAAGCTGCGAACCACGGTCGAGGATTTCTTCAACCGCAGCGATCATCGATTCACCGCCTTCAAGACCGAAGCGTTTGGTACCGACGAATTTGACCTGCAGGAATTTCTCAAGACCTTCGGCAATCGTCAAGTTGCTGAGGATTTTTTTGCGCGTCTGCGCATCAAAGCCGACATTGTGTTCGTGTTTTTCAAGACGGTCCTGAATCCAGAAACGCTGGTCCGGGTCGGTGACGAACATGTACTCGACGCCGAGCGTGCCGCAGTAGATTTCAAACAGGCGTTCCATGATCTGGCGCAGGCTTGCCTGCTGGAAGCCAAGATTGCCGTCGAGGAAAATCGGGCGGTCGTAATCACCGGCGGTGAAACCCCAGTAGCCCGGATCAAGTTCAGCGTGCGACGGCACTTCGCGCTGGTGCAGCGGATCGAGATCGGCGCGGAAGTGGCCGCGCATGCGGTAGGCGCGGATCAGCATCATGGCGCGCAGCGTATCGCGCGCGGATTGCTGACCGGCGGGCGTCGACAGATCGGCGACGGCCTGCGTCTGCACGGGGGCGGCAGCGGCAGCGCGCGGCGGCATGTAGGAAACATTGGATTGCGGCAGGTCGACGTTGGCACCCGCGGCGTGGAAGCTGCGATTTTCGGCGCGGTTTTCTTCCGGCGTCCATGAGGGGCCGTGCAGTTCGCGCAGCAGGGTGATTTCGGCGTCCGAGAGATCACGGAAAAATTCGGACCAGCCCTGCGCCACGGAAGCGGGGTTGCGCAGATACTGCGTATATATGTGTGCGATGTACTCGGCGTTGACGCCCGAAAGAAGCGATTTGGCGGCGGCGTTTTGTGACATTGATTTTGGTTCCCTATCCGTGAAGCCTGAAGCGGCTTGAGACATAGCATAACCGGCTATTAAAAAAAGGGAAAAGCGCCAAGGCTTGACGGCTGCACCGTTAAGGGCCACAACCGCCAGGCATGGAAAATACCCCCGCCCCGATCCAACAGAATGACGACACGCTGGACGATGCCAGCCTGTCCGAACTTTTCTCAACCGTATTAGGCCGTTACAAAGGCCAGACGGTATCAATCGGCACCCTGGTCGAGGCGCTGCATGAACGCGGTTTTGGGGTTTTGCTGATCCTGTTTTCGCTGCCCCTGTGCATTCCCATTCCAAAGCCCCCACCGGTCGACACGATATTGGGGCTGCCGCTTTTTTACTTAAGCCTGCAGATGATTTTGGGCCGTGACCGCCCGAACCTCCCGCAGAAGATTTTGAACAAGACGATTTCGGTCGATCTTTTGATCAAAGCGTTCAAACGCGGTCGCAAGTGGCTGGAAAAATTCGAAAAACTTTTCCGTCCGCGCCTGACACGCACAATTTCGGAACATCACCTGGCGCGGATCTGCGGCGTGCTGGGCATGGGGCTGACCTGTTCAGTGCTGGTCCCCTTCCCGATGAGCAACACGGTGCCGAGCCTGTGCATGGTGATTATGGCTACGGGCCTGATCAGCCGCGACGGCCTGGCGTCGATTATCGCCGGCATTTTCGGCACGGCGTGGGTGATTATGCTGACGGTGCTTGCGGCGCTTGGCGGCGAGTGGCTGCTGAAACTGGTCTGAGCGGGACCATACCCATAATTGCGAGGACGCGTTTGTAATCCCGGTAGACCATGCCGTGGTCGCCGTTGGTGCCGACCACGCGTTCCGGCGGGATGACGGTGATGTTTTCCGGGTGGTCCTCGACACAGACAATGCGCGACACCGGGATCTGCGGGTTGCGGCCCATCCAGTCCCGGATGCCGTCATCCTTGTGATGCTCACCGATGGCGTCGGGGTCGCGGGCGTAGAGCCAGTCCTTTTGAATGCCCGCGTTATCGAGACGCTTTTGCAGGATATGGCCTTCGTTTTTGCCGTGGCGCGTGATCAGGACGATGCGAAAATTGTATTGATTAACAAGCGTTTCGACATGGCGTGTGGCGTCAGCGGAATAGATGCCGTCGCATTCGCCCTGCATGTGAAAGTAAAACAGGTTGCCCAGATGCGGCGTGCTGCCCAGCATACCCTTGGTCATCACGCCCTCAAGATCGAGAAGCAGGATATTGACGTCGTTGTCTTTGAGATCGGGCAAGGTGCTGGTATGAAATGACATGCTCAGGTTCTAAAGGATAGACGCGATTATGACATCAAATTTCTTTGCCGCCCTGCAAAACCGGGCCGTCTATGTCAACATGGCGGCGGCGGCGGCAGCGCTGGCAGCGGCATTCACCGCGCAGTATGTTTTCCACCTCGCCCCGTGTGAGCTGTGCCTGATGCAGCGCATGCCTTATGCGCTGATCATCGTGCTTGGCGTTTTATACGCGTGCGGATTTCGCCGCGATGTCGTGATCCTTGGCATCATGGCACCGGCCTTTGTCGTGGCCACGGGCCTTGCCGGATTCCATGTCGGCGTCGAACAAAAATGGTGGGAAGGCTTCACCGCGTGCAGCGCGCAACTGAATGCCAATGATTTCAATACACTGCGCGAACAAATTCTCAACGGACCTCAGGCGCGGTGCGATGACATCGCATGGTCGTTCATGGGCATCAGCATGGCCGGGTTTAATTTCCTTTATGCACTGGTACTTAGCGTGTTTTCCTTCAGCGCCATTTTAAAAAAAAACCATAACATCCCTCAAAAGAGAACCCCCGCTTCAGGGGGATGAAGCAGGGGCCTAAAGGGATTACCCTTAGCTCGGTAGCGGCGGTGCCGCTTGTGTCTCTTACGCGGCTTTGCGGCCGCCTTTGGCTTTCCGGTCGGTCAGCAGTTCCGACGGGATCGGCACGCTCATGGCGGCCGGGGCCTTGATCTCGTTCATATACGCGTCATATGCCTCGTGGTAGTCACGGTTGACCAGCATATAAAGACGCAGCGTGTCACGCAGATGGTCGCGCATGAACAGGCCTTCATAACCCAGATACAATTTTTCGATCTGGTCGGTTTCTGCCGCCTTGGCGTTTTTCAACTGACGGTACTCGCGGATGGCCAGACGGGCCTTTTCGCGGTGCCGGGCCAGGATCTCGCCCATCTGCTTGACCTCGAGAAACTGCCATGACTCTTTCTTGGTCTGTTTCAGTTTATCGATAAGGTCGGCTACGCCGTTTTTTGCATTTTTCATCGATTATATCCGCCCTTTAAACAGGCGATTCTCACTATTCTATTGAGCCGTTTGTCCGATATTCATGGGTGCAGGCACCCGGTAGTCCACACACTCTTTATAAAAACAAAACTTATTCTTCTTATTTTTCCATATGTTTTAAGCGTTGGACTTGGCGCTGTCAAGGACTAAAATCTTTATAAGTTTGTAAAATCTCTTTTTCTTTCTTGCCTTTTCTCAAATACGAAGTTATGTATAATGCCGAATTAATGCTTTTACTGGCCAATAATAGACGGTATAGAAACTCATAATATGACGATCACAACTGCACAAATTCGTGGCGCACGTGGCCTCCTGGACTGGTCCCAGGCGGAGCTGTCGCGCCGGACGGGAATTTCGACCACGTCCATCGGCAATATCGAGAGCGGACACACGCAGGCACGCGAAAGCACGCTGGCAATCATCCGCGCGGCCTTTGAGCGCGGCGGCATCGACTTTATGGGCACGGAAGGCGTCCGCCTCCAGACCGAGTTCATGCATACTTATACCGGGCTGACCGGTCTTTCGGATTTCATGGACCATGTCTATGAGACATCGAAACAAATGGGCGGCGAGATTGTTCTTTTTAACGCCCACCCGGAAAACTGGCTGAACACGCTGGGTGCCGAATGGGTTGCCATGCACTCCAAGCGTATGGCCGAACTTGGCGACAAGATTTCCATGCGCATCACGTCCCGCCCCGGCGAGACACAGTTTATTTCCAAGAGCTTTGCTGAATACCGCTGGTTCCCGGAAGAATTGTTCGAGAAACGCTGCCTGTACGCCTACGGCGACAACATCGCGTTCGTGAACTTCGAAGAAAAAAATGTATCGGTCGTCGTCCTTAAGCAACGTGATTTTGCACACGCTTTCCGTGTGCTGTTCAACATTGCGTGGGACAAGGTCGCAACGCAGCCCAAAGAAGGCGAAGTAACACAAGCGCGCGGTAAAAAATGAGCGGGATGAAAAAAATCAATCTGTTTGTCGGCAGCGATATTGTGGCCCACCGCGAAATGGGCCCGGTCGTCGATCATATGATCAGCCGCGGTATCGAGCCTGTGCTGTATTACCCTGCGCACAAACCGTCCTCGAATCCGAATGCGTCGCAACAGATGTTCAAGGACTATGCGTTTTTTGAACGCGTGATCCTGCAGGAAGCGGTTTATCCGTTCCTGGAAGAACACCCGGCCCCGCATGCCCCTTTCTTTACACCCAACCAGGTCGCCGGCCTGAATAATCTGCAGGCACCCGTTGCCGTTGAAAACATCAACGATCCCGCTTTCTTTGAAAAAATTGCCGCTGACCCCAACGTCGTGGGCAGCATTTCCCTGCGCTGCACGCAGATGTTCGGTCTTGCCGCCACAAACGCACTGAAAAACGGCCACCGCTTCCTGCTGAACGTCCACTCGGGCCTTCTGCCGGAATTCCGCGGCCTGTACTCGACGCCGCGCGCCATTGCAGAAGATCTGAGATCATCCAACGCGGATGAGCGCGGCGAATTCGGCTGCACCCTGCACCATATCGACCCGTATATCCCGGCCAACGGCAATAATCCGCACCAGGGCATCGATACCGGCAATATTGTCGACCTGCGTTCGCGTACGATTGAACCGGGCCGCACGGTGTATGCGACCAATATTGACCTGTCGGCCATGGGTGCCAGCGCCGTGACCAAGGTTATCGACCGTTACATGTCAGGCGAAAGCCTGCGCGGTTATCCGCAAGAAAACAGCAAGGGCCGGTACTTCTCATACGCCAGCGCGTCAGAACTGGAAGAATGGGACCGTCTGGGCCTGAAAATGTATGATGCTTCGGAAGTCGTCCGCACGCTGATTTCGACCTTCAGCGTCCCGGGCTCGGACCATGCCGAGGAACTCGACCGCGTCATCCGCAAAGCCATCACTGATTACCAATCCGCGCAGCACAAAGTTGCCACACCGGTCGTTTATAACGGCGGCAGCAACAACAACGCCGATCCGGTCATCAGCCAGGCGGCTTTTGGCAAGGCTGCGAACGGCAGCACCGCAACGCAACGTCCCGCACGCCGCCGCGACGCATCCAGCCTGGGTGCAGGCCTTACGGCACGTCCGGGCATGGCATAAGCCTTAATTATTCGTGATTTTCAATGCACCCGGCCTTAAAAGCCGGGTGTTTTGCTTATAGGCACCAGCCCCTCATTGTTTTTGAGGGCCAATCGCCATAAATTAGTGGAATGATTCACGCACCCGACTTCGCCAGCTACAAAGACTTTGATTACATCACCGCCATCAAGGACCGCATTGCCATTGCACGCGGACGGATCGGCGACCTTAAAAAATCCGGGAAATCGGATTTCTCGGTCATTGTTGACCTTGAGACCTGTGACGAGGAATTGTCGCAGGTGCTTGAAGTCTTCTACAGCCTGCTCGGCACCGATACCAACGATACGATGCAGGCACTGGCGCAGGAAATCGGCCCGATCTCGTCTGAATTTTCATCCGAGGTGTCGCAGGACCAGGAATTATTCGCCCTGGTTGATACGCTGTGGAACAAGCGCGATACACTGAAGCTGGACAAGGCGCAGTACGCGACGCTGGAGAAACACTGGAAAGGCTTCGTGCGCAACGGCGCATTGCTGGACGACGCCGGTAAAGCGAAGCTCAAGGATATCGACACCGAGATGTCGAAACTGGGCCCACAGTTTTCGGACAATATGCGCAAAAGCGCCAAGGCCTTTGAATTGCTGATCACAGCGAAAGCCGATCTCGCCGGCCTGCCGGAAAGCGCGACTACCGCCGCCAAGGAAGAAGCCGAAGCCAAGGGCCATAAGAACGCGTGGCTGTTCACGCTTGATTACCCGTCTTACGTGCCGTTCATGACCTACGCGGATAATCGCGACCTGCGCGAGTCAATGTGGCGCGCGTTTGCGTCCCGCGGCTTTGGCGGCGATTTCGACAACCAGGAGCTGGTCAAAAAGATCACTGGCCTGCGTCATGCCCGCGCCAATCTGCTGGGCTATAAAACCCACGCCAATTTCGTGCTGGAACGCCGCATGGCGGAAACGCCGGAACGCGTGCTCGCGTTTCTGGAACGTCAAAAAAGCGTGGCACAGCCGATCGCCAAGCGCGAGCTGGAAGAGCTTAAGGCATTCGCCGGGGTGCCGCTCAAGCCCTGGGATGTCGGGTATTACAGCGAGAAGCTGAAACAGAAAAAATACGCTTTTGATTCCGAGCAGCTGCGCCCATATTTTTCGGTCGACGACGTGCTCAAGGGGTGCTTTACCCACTGCGAAAAACTGTTCGGCCTGACATTCAAGCCCGCCAGCGGATATTCCACCTATCATCCCGAAGTGCAGACATTCGAAGTCGTCGACACGGCCACGGGCAATGCGCTGGGTCTTTTGTATGCTGACTTTTTCCCGCGTGATGGCAAGAATTCCGGCGCATGGCAGGGCACGTTCCGCGAGCGCCGTATCCAGCGCGACGGCAGCACCGGCCTGCCGCTGTCGGTGATCGTATGCAATTTCACGAAGCCGACCAAGGATAAGCCGTCATTGCTGTCGTTTGATGAGGTTGAGACGCTGTTCCACGAAATGGGCCACGCGCTGCATACCCTTCTGACGGTCATCGATTACCCCAGCGTTTCAGGTACATCCGTGCACTGGGATTTCGTCGAACTGCCCAGCCAGATCATGGAAAACTGGCTGACGGAGAAAGAAACCCTCGACCTGTTCGCGCGTCATTACCAGACGGGTGAAACGATTCCGCAAAACCTTCTGGATGCGCTCACCAAGTCGCAAAACTTCATGTCGGGCTGGTTCGTGATGCGCCAATTGCAGTTCTGCCTTCTGGATATGGCGTGGCACATGACCGACCCGGCCACGATTGGCGACGTGCTGACGTTTGAGCGCAGCGTGCTCGACCCCCTCGCCCTGCTGCCGTATGAAGCGGGTTGCGGGACCACGTCCTTCAGCCATGTATTCGCGGGCGGGTATTCGGCCGGGTATTACAGCTATCAATGGGCTGAAGTTCTGGACGCCGATGCGTTCGCGATGTTCAAGGAACAGGGCCTGTACAATGCCGGTGTTGGCCTGGCATTCCGCGACCATATCCTGTCGCGTGGCGGGTCTGAGCCGCCGCTGGAGCTGTTCCGCCGCTTCCGTGGCCGCGAACCGGACCCGGATGCGTCGCTGCGCCGCAAGGGTCTGCTGGACGCGGCTTGATGCGGCCACGGTCGTCGCATGACGGCAAAGCCGTCGGGGGCCGCGAACCGGACCCGGATGCGTCACTGCGTCGTAAAGGCCTGCTGGACGCTGCTTAGAACAATTCCTGCAACATGCAGCGCGCTGATCCGCCGCCATAGGTTTCTATGGTCGGAATTTTGGCGGTGATGATTTTTGTGTAGTGTTTTTGCAGGGCGGCCATTTGCACGGCATTCAGGGTGTCATAGGCCTGCTGTGATACGGCGAACATAAACGCATCGTCCGCACCACGCACTTCCAGCGCGTTGCCGCAGAATGATTTCAGCTGGTCATTGTTGAATTCCACGACTTCTCGGTGTTTTTTGAGCGATGCCAGCACGCGTTCGCGGTCGTTTTCGTCAATGGCACCGGGGCAGATACCGGCAATGTCCGTCCCGATCCATATCACCAGATCGGTGTGATAGACCGGTTTGCCGCGATGGTCCTGTGTATTGAAAACAACAAGTTCATAGCCCAGTTTTTCGCACCAGTCGCGTGCCAGCCCCTCATCCGTGCGGGCGGACAGGCCGCAATAGGCGATGTTGTTCACGCGGTCGAGTACAAGAGACCCGGTGGATTCCAGCGCGCGGCCCCCATTTTCATGCACGGTCATGTCGGCCTTCATACCATAGCGATCCGTCAGCACCTGGATCAGGGCGGGCAGTCGTTCGGCGCGGCGGTTGGGCGTGAGCATGGGGTAGATGACAAGACCGTCATCATGCGTGGAAAACCAGTTGGGAAACAGGGCATCAGGCGATGTGCGGGGGCCCTGCACGGTTGTGACGAAAACGCCCGCCTCTACCAAAGCATCACGAAAGCCGCGGAATTCACTCAGGTATTTTGCGGCGACAATCTCAGCGGGTTCATGAACATCAATCTGGTAATCATTGGTTTCCGCAGTTTCCGGGTTGTACCCGGCGTCAACGGGTTCGATCATCAGGATGTGGCGGGTGGATTGCCTTGTCATGATTTCTTTCGTTTTGTGGTCTTTTTATTATACCCGGTTTCACCGGTTTTCGCATCTTCCAGCGACAGGCCATGGCGGGGCAGAATGTCGGCCTGGCGTTTTTTCATGGCGGCAAGGTCGAAGCCGTCAATCATCTCATTGAACAGTGTGTGCCAATTGACCCTGGCCTGCAGGTGAATGAATACGGACCCCAGCCCCAGCGCGGCGCGGTCCATGAACACGAATTCGCGCGGAATGATCAGGCCGCCGCCGCTTTGCGCGCCCAGTTCGCCCAGACGCTTGTGCACGGCCGCTGCCGTTTCGCGGCCATACATGCCGCCGCCTTCGGATCGTTTTTTGCTTTCGCCGATAACGCGTACCTTGTCATCCAGAACGGGGCCATAGAGAAAACGCGCCCATGTGTTGAGCACTTCGATGAGTTCCTTGGAGAGGTTTTTGAAGCCCCAGCTTTCATACGCATGCACGGCCTGCGCCGTATCGTTTTTCTGCAGGGCGCGGTAGAGGCCGATGACGCCGCCGACAAATTCGGGACGGAAAATGCGCACACATCCGAAATCCAGAAGGTTGAGACCGTTGTCGGAACGCACCGAGTAATTGCCCAGATGCGGGTCACCGTGAATGATACCGTAATAATAAAGCGGCACATACCAAGCACGAAACAGGTTCATCGCGATTTCGTTACGCTGTTCCTGCGGCGCGTCCTTGAATTCAAGGATCTTGCGGCCATCGAGCCACGTTGATGTAAGCAGACGTCCAGTCGAGAGTTCTGGTACGATTTCGGGTACCGATATATTCTTTTCATCCCGCAGCATATCGCTGTAAATCGCGCCGTATTTGGCTTCGAGCGTGTAATCCAGTTCTTCACGCAGGCGCACGGCCAGTTCTTCGTGGATGTGGCTTGTATCAATGGCGCTGTCGGCGCGTTCATACAGGCTGAAGATCAGTTTAAGCTGGTTTAAATCAGCCTCGATCGCGGAGGCCATGTCGGGATATTGCAATTTACACGCAACAACGCGGCCATCATGCAATGTGGCCTTGTGCACCTGGCCCAGCGATGCGGCGGCGGCGGCTTCGTGTCCGAAGTCCTTGAATTTTTTTTCCCAGCCATCGCCAAGTTCGTTTTTCATGCGGCGGCGGACGAAGGGCCAGCCCATGGGCGGGGCATTGGATTGCAGTTCCTGCAACGCACGGGCGTATTCCGGTGGCAGGGCTTCAGGGATGGTGGACAGGATTTGCGCAACCTTCATGATTGGGCCCTTCAGCGCCCCGAGGGCGGCCAGCAGGTCGCGTGCGTGCGTATCGCGGTCGATATTCAGGCCCAGAAACTTCTCCCCCGCCAGGCGCGCGGCAAGCCCGGCCATGGTGGCGGAAACCTTGGTATAGCGGCCAATACGGCTGGTGAGACGGCTGTCATCCTTCATGTCACATAGATGGCCTGATTTGGCCATTTTATCCAGCCCCTGTTTAGCCTATTATCAATCCCATGAGCCAACAGACCCTGAAAGACCGGATCGCCCTGCGCGCCCTTGCCGATGCCCCGCATGAGGGTTGGGATAAAAATGCCCTGCGCCGTGCCGCCGAGGCCGAAGGCCAGAAGCCGCAGATGGCGGATGCCCTTTTTTCCAGCATGGACGGTGCCACGCGATATGTGAGCGATGTATTCGACCGCATGCTGGCCATGCAATTGCAAAGTGTTGATACCAGTGACATGAAAATACGCGACCGCATCACCTATGCCGTGCGCACGCGCCTGGACATCATGGCACCGTACCGGGAGGCGCTTCGCGTCATCATGGCGCACTGGGCGCGGCCCCTGCGGTCGGTGCGTGCCGCAAGGGCGTTGTGGTCGTCCGCTGACCGCATCTGGACATGGGCGGGTGATACATCGGCCGATTACAACCGCTATACCAAGCGCGGGCTGCTGTCCGGCGTGATGGCGAGCACGATTTTATTCTGGCTGCAGGACCAATCCCCTGCGCATACGGCGACGCGCCAGTTCCTGGACCGCCGCATCAGCAATGTTTTGACCGTGGGCAAAGTGCTTGGGTCCTTCAAAAAGAGAGCCGCATGAAAAAGATCCTGATCCTGTGTGCCATGATGGTTATGTCGGGCCCTGCCATTGCCGCGGATGATCTGAACAGCATCTACACGCCCTACACCGCCGATACCGAACGCATGATGGACAAGCCGCATCGCGGGATCAGCGAACTGGGCGCATGGCTTTCTGAAACGGTGGCCGGCACATTGCAATTCAGCCCCAACAAGGCCGCGCAGAAACTGCGCGACGTGCGCCCGTTATTCACGGATGCCGGTTTTAAATCGTATACGGATTTTCTTGTGGCGCAGGGATACGGCGACGCGCTGCAAAAACAGACGCTGGAGATGACCAGCATCGTCAATTCCATCCCGATGCTGATCGGTCAGGGCGCAAGCGCCGGCCGTTATGCATGGGCCTATGAAATGCAGGTGGTCCTGACTGCCACGCAAAAGGGTATGGCCCCAGTCAACAAGGCCATCACCCTGCGTATTCAGGTCGGCCGCAATATCAACGGCGCGGCCCCCATGGGCGTTTTAATTGAAAGCTGGCAGGTGTTTACAGAACCCACAAATGACAGTGGACAACCCCGTACCGCCCCTTGATGGCCGGACGCCCGTTTATGTAGGGTGTCCCTGTTCCAAAAAACCCAAGGAGTTCAGTTGATGGCCAGCCCGTCCCGCGTTGAAACTATTGCCAATGACACCAAAGAAGCATCCGACGTCGGCGGCGTAGCAGGCGTGCGCCTGAAACAGCTGGTTGAGCGCATCGAGCGCCTTGAAGAAGAAAAGGCCTCCATCGGCACGGACATCAAGGACGTGTACGGCGAAGCCAAAAGCACCGGTTTCGACGTTAAAACCATCCGCAAACTGATCCGCCTGCGCAAAATGGACGAGCAGAAGCGCAATGAAGAAGACGAACTGCTGGACCTGTACCGCGCCGCCATCGGCCTGTAATTGCCTTTTAGGTCAAGCTATTGAAAAGACAGCCACTTTTGGCTGTCTTTTTGCATGGCGGCAACAATCGTATAAAATTGTAGGGATCATTAAATCTTCATTATGCAACGTGCCTTATCATGCAAATACATGAGCAAGCACACCAACCACAAAGCCACCAAAGACGGCGTCAAGCCGCGGGCACAACAAAGCCTTCTGGACAGCCTTGGCGCTGTGTCCGTCGCCATCGCAGCGATGCCGGAAGACAGCAGACCGACCGCCAAGTCGATTTCCGAACAATTCATGCGCACGGACGTGCTTTTGTCTGCGCTGTACAAGCAGATCCTGGATGCGCGTGCCAACCTGGCCGCCCTCGTCGCCAAATATGGTATGGGCGATGCGATGGTGGATACCCTGACATTCAACCTCAGCGCCCTGGAAGCCGCGTATGCGCAGCGCCTGTCGCTGCTGCGTAAGCGCCGCGAAGAACAGTCGCGCGGTGCCAAGACCATCGATCTGGCGGAAGAAGCCAAGGCCAAAGCATGGGCGCAACCGTATCACGAGCCGCGTAAACGCAACTCCCTGTGGTTCCTGGCGGCGATCATGTATATCGACAGCGTGAACGCAAAAACGCCCAGCGCGTATACGCCGGGCGCGTCAGCCGCCTGATAAAGTCTGAAATTCTTTAAAAGCTTGTGACCGCGGACTGGTAAGCCGCGTTCATGGCTTTTTCAGCGTTGTCGTCATTTGCCGCGATGGCAGTTGCGAAAGTCGTACCGTTCATCTGCGCCGCATTCATGACCGCCATATCGAGGGCCGATACGGTTACATCATCATTCATGGCCACCAGACGAATGGCACCGTTGTCGCGCACGGCGGCAAAGGCGTCGCGCGTGGCGTGGGCAATTGCGGTCCAGTCATTGATAATGTCTATCGCAACACCTTCAGGTGCAGGCACGGCCGCGCTGATCATCATCAGCATGGCGGCTTCGGCCTTAACCGCGGCGGCGGAAATCTGGCGCACATCGTTCCAGCCAGCGGCGTTTTCAATGTGAAGGGCCACGATCTGCATCTGGCCCTTTTTCATGTTGGCGGCAATATCTTCGGCGGAAGATGCAATCA
The DNA here is from genome assembly GCA_002423205.1 of Micavibrio sp. UBA6145. Classification (GTDB taxonomy): domain Bacteria; phylum Pseudomonadota; class Alphaproteobacteria; order Micavibrionales; family UBA1664; genus UBA6145. Next base: position 18,562 of record DIUZ01000023.1, read on the forward strand.
CGTTGGTCGGCAGAATTTTGCCAAGCTGGACGCGCATGACATCAACCATCGATGCACCGGCGGCCGTCATCCAGCCATGCGCCTGAAAACCGCAGCATGAAATGCGGGCATTGTCCTCGATCATATCGGAACAGATAGATGCGAAGACGTTTTGTGCCGGCGGCACGGCGCGCCAGGCGATCGCCATCGCGCCCATCTCTACGAAGGCATTTTCAATGGTGATGGCATCGATCCATGACGCGGCGATACGACGGGCGGTGGATTCGCTGAGTTGCGCATTGTCTGTATGCGCATTGTCGTGAGCGACCAAATTTTTACGCGCAAGCGCGAGTGATGACAGCATGTTTTGTTTCCCCCGAAACTTTTTAGGTCATTCCTTACTTCGCCAACGCTAGCACGTGGTTCAGAAAATCCGCAAATTTTGAAATTATTATGACATTACCCGGTCTACGGCGTGGTGCCACGCTGCGTAATCTTCTTCACGGGAATCAATGTTTTGTGGTGTGAAACGCGCATCGGCCTGCCAGAGCTTCGCCAGATTTTCCATACTATCAAAGGTGCCGGATTCCAGTCCGGCCAGTGCGGCGGCACCCCATGCGGTGGTCTCCACATTTGCGGGACGTTCGACATCGCATTGCAACTGATCGGCGATCATCTGGCAGACGAGATTGTTGCGGGCAAGGCCGCCGTCCACGCGCAGGGTTGTGATGATCTGGTTCGTATCCGCCGTCATGGCGTTGACGAGATCACGGGTTTGAAACGCCTGCGCCTCCAGCGTGGCGCGCGCGATGTGTGCGGGTGTGGTGCCGCGCGACAGACCAAAAATGGCACCACGTGCATGCGGGTCCCAGTACGGTGCACCAAGACCCGTGAGTGCAGGCACGAAGATAACGCCGCCGGAATCCGGCACAGAACGCGCAAGCGTTTCGCTGTCGGGGGCGACAGGAATAAGTTTAAGCGTATCGCGCAAGAATTGAACGGCAGCACCCGCCACGAATATTGCGCCCTCGATGGCGTAAGTGGTTTTGCCGTTGATGCGCCACGCGACAGTGGTCAGCAATTTGTGTTTCGATGCGGCGGGTTTATTGCCAATGTTCATCAGCGCAAAGCAGCCGGTGCCATATGTGCTTTTGACCATGCCCTTTTCAAAGCAGGCCTGGCCGAACAATGCCGCCTGCTGGTCGCCCAGTATGGCGCAGATGGGCAATGCTTTGCCAAACAGTGTGGTCACACCGAATTCACCACCGGAATCGCGAACATCCGGCAGCATGGACATTGGAACATCCAGCATTTTGCACAGCGATTTATCCCATGACTGGTCATGAATATTGAACATCATGGTGCGCGATGCGTTGGATGCGTCGGTCGCATGCACGCCCGCCAGACGCCAGAGCAGGAAGCTGTCGATTGTGCCGAACATCAGGTCCATGGCACGTGCGCCTGCCACGTTATCGAGGATCCATTTTACTTTCGTGCCGGAAAAGTACGGATCACACAGTAGACCCGTGGCTTTCTGTACCTTTTTCGCGTTCAGTGTTTTGCAGATATCGGCGGTGCGGCGGTCCTGCCAGACGATGGCGTTGTAAACGGGTTTGCCGGTTTTGCGGTCCCAGACAATGGTGGTTTCACGTTGGTTGGTGATACCGATGGCTTTGATCGTGTCGATGCCAACCCTGGCAATCACTTCGCGACAAACGTCGAGCGTATCGTTCCAGATATTTTCAGGGTCCTGTTCGACCCAACCATTCTGCGGCGTGATGAGGTGCAGTTCACGCTGCGCCAGCGCCAGGACTTCGCCCTTGTTATTGAACACCAGCGCGCGGGTGCTGGTCGTGCCCTGGTCGATGGCAAGGATGTTCATCCCATTTCCCCCAGATGGCGTTTGAGCGCGGACAGTGTTTCCGGCCCCGTATGAAGGCCGATTTTGGAACGACGCCAGAGAATATCTTCAGCCGTGCGTGCCCATTCCACGCGGCGCAGATATTCGACTTCGGCTTCAAACAGGCCACCACCAAAATCACGTCCCAGATCGGCCGGCTGTTGCGCAGCCCCCAGAAAGCGCGTCATCCATGTGCCGTAGGCGCGGGCCTGACGCAGGAGCATCTCAGCCTCCAGCCCCGGGTACATCGCGGCGATGTCGGCGGCGAATTCGCCCATATCACCGTCAATCAGGTCACCGCCGGGCAGTATACTGTTCTGCGTCCATGCGCCGGCCTTGGTGCCGATCGCGTCCGCGACATCGTCCATGACGGAATCGGCCAGTGCACGCGCGGTTGTGATCTTGCCGCCGTAAACGGAGCAGATGGGGGCACCGCCATGGCGCTGGTTATACAAATGATAGTCACGCGTGACGGCGGCGGCCTTGCCCTTGCCGTCATCAAATAACGGGCGCACGCCGGAATATGTCCACACCACATTTTGCGGCAAAATCTGGGCCGAGAAATACCGGTTGGCGGCGTCACACAGATACGCGGTTTCAGCCTGTGTTATCTGCGGGGGGACATCGACACCCGCATCATGTTCGACGTCGGTCGTGCCGATGCATGTGAATTTGCCTTCGTAAGGAATCGCAAATACCACACGCCCGTCGGGTTGTTGCATCAGGTATGACTGGTCGCCCTTGTACAGCGCAGGCACGACGATGTGCGAACCGCGCACAAGGCGTATCTTTGGCGTTGCATGGGTGCTGAGCGCATTCTGGTCCAGAAACTGGCGCACCCACGGGCCGGTGGCATTGATGACCATGCGCGCATAGAGGCGCAGATTGGTGTCGGTTTCAATTTCCCACATGCCGTCATGCGGGGTGATGTCACGCACGCCAGTGCGTGTGTGGATGTGCGCACCGTTGCGTGCGGCGTCGACGGCCTGCAATGCCACCAGACGCGCATCATCGACCCAGCAATCGCTGTAGACGAAGCCCTGTTCGTAATTGCCGAACAATGGATCGCCCAAGGGGGAGGTACGAAAATCGATACTTTGCGAATCGGGCAGCACGTCGCGGCGGGCCAGATGGTCGTACAGACCCAGGCCCAGACGAATTATCCACGGTTTCCTTGTATTTTCAGAAAGCGGCAAAACGAAGCGCATGGGGCTGACGATATGCGGGGCGGTTTTTAAAAATACCTCGCGTTCAGCCAGCGCTTTTTTAACGAGGCGCAGCTCGCCGTACTCCAGATACCGCAGTCCACCGTGGATTAGCTTGGTCGAGGCCGATGACGTGGCCGATGCCAGGTCGCCCTTTTCGAACAGGGCCACGGAATAGCCCCGGCCGGCTGCGTCACGGGCGATGGCCGTGCCGTTCACGCCGCCGCCGATAATGGCGAGGTCACAGGAGTGGAGGCCGTTGACAGAAAATACGCCGGAATTCACGCTTTCACCATTCTAAACTTAAGGGCATTCGACCAGACATTTATATGCCAGTTCGGTTTTTCATTCTTCTGCTTTTCTGCGTCTTGTCCATGGTATACACAGCCCATGCAGGACAGGCGCAGGTGCGCAGGTGCATGGCCATGACCCCGGACCAGAATGCGGCACAGGTCATGGGGTACGGCCTGCGCCGGATCAAGGCGAAAGAGGTCGATATCGACGACCGGGATGTGACCATCATGCCGGTCATGGCGGGGTTGCGCGGCCCTGCCCTGACCCTATACGGGCGCGACGTGCGCATGGCGGTGGTACACAACCAGTCGTCGCCGCAGGAATTGTGGCGGCATGCGCGGTGGAATGTCGACCCCATCGATGACTGCCCGCCCCTGACACGCTGGAATTTCCTCTCACGCCTCAAGCGCGATACGACATGGAATCTGCGCCTCGACATGCTCAGCGGTTTTACCGATGTCGACCCGAAGATCTTGTACCGCATGCGCGCGATCCCCAGCATCACCATCGCGCGGCCCAAGGGCCTGATGCTGGGTTTTGCCATGGCGTACCCGCTGGGCCACAACACCTACGCGCTGGAGGGGTTGCAGGACACACGCAAACCCGTGCGCCGCGACATCGCCAAGTTTTCAAACGGCATTGCGCTGGAACGCGCCTATGCCTCGTGGCATGCCACGCCGTTCACGGATGTGCATATGGGCGTGAGCGCAGGCTGGCTTGAGGAAATGTACGGCGGCGCAGGCGCGGAAGTGATCTGGCGGCCATTTGGATCACCCATGTGGGTCGGCGCAGACGGATGGGAAGTCTGGCGGCGCGACCCGGACAGCGTGATGAATGTGCAGTGGACGGATGAGCGCGATTTCACCGGCCATGTCCGCGTGGGGTACGATGTGCCGTTTTCGCGCACGACGTTTTCGGTGGCGGCGGGGCGTTACCTTGCGGGTGATTACGGCACGACGGTCAGCGCCACGCACGCACAGGACAACGGCGTGCACTGGCGCGCCGACGTGACGTGGACCGACCGCAAGGAATATGACGGGGTTGTAAGCGACACGCATTTCGACGGCATGGTGCGCGCGGTATGGCCGATGGGCGGCAAGATGCTGCCGACAGACAGCCGCGTGACCGTGCGCCAGCTTGGACGTGACGGCGGCCAGATGATTGAGCGGCCACAGCCGATTGAAACGTTCAGCGAGCCGCTATCGACGCGGGAGATCATCCGTCACTGGCCGAGGCTGCTGGATAAAATTCATTAACGTCATTGCGTGCGTAACAACGTGAAGCGAAGCAATCCATACACAAGCACGACTGAGAAACCCTATGGATTGCCGCGTCGCCGCTTAATGCGGCTCCTCGCAATAACAAAAAAGGGCCGCCCCGAAGGGCGGCCTGGAGTAGAAGTGGGTCACACGAAGTCACTAAAGAAGTGGCAAAATGGGTTGTTGCCCTGTTCGTCACCTAGAAGGCGACAACCCATGCTTTTAATTTACATAAAACTTTAAACAATTGCAAGTGTGTTTTTCAGATTTTACGCAATATTTTTACCAAGTTACTGATATCTTTTGGTAATTTAGCCTTAAAAGATCTCAGCTTACCGCTGGTCGGATGCACGAATTCCAACTCCACCGCGTGCAGGGCCTGGCGCGGGAATCTCTCAACCACCTGCGTATCGGCTTCTTTCAGGCCCGTTTTGCGGAGGGCTGAGGCGGCAGCGGTTTTTTGAAAGCCGTAAAGCGGGTCGCCCAGCACGTAGTGGCGGATGTGCTGCATATGGACGCGGATCTGGTGGGTGCGGCCCGTCTCAAGCTTGCATTCGACCAGTGACGCCGTGTCCCCAAATTTTTCGAGAACTTTGTAATTGGTTGCGGCTTCACGCCCGCCCATCAGCACCGCCATGCGCAGGCGGTCGCGGGTATGGCGGTCGATGGCGGCCTCGACCCGGCCTTTATGCGGCTGGGGGACACCCCAGACAACGGCATGGTAGGTGCGGGACATGGTGCGGTCGGAGAGCTGCGCGCTCAGCGCGTTGTGCGCGTGGTCGTTCTTGGCGACGAGCATCAGGCCCGATGTTTCCTTGTCCAGGCGGTGGACGATGCCGGGGCGTTTGACGCCGCCAATACCGGAGAGTGAATCGCCACAATGATGCAGCAGCGCGTTGACCAGCGTGCCGTCGGCATGACCGGCGGCGGGATGCACGACAAGACCGGCAGGTTTGTTCAGGACGATCAGGTCCTTGTCTTCAAAGACAATATCCAGCGGGATGTTCTGGGCCGAGGGTTGTGCAGGCAACGCTTCCGGAATAACCAGCGAGACCACCTGCCCTGACCGCACCTTGCCAGACGCGGTATCGGCAACTTTTCCATCGAGTGTGACGGTGCCCCCCTCGATCAAGGATTTCAGGCGGGAGCGGGAGATTTCCGGCAAAAGCGCGGCCAGGGCCCGGTCAAAACGGGCATTGTCAAATTCATCGGGTATGGTGACACTGTGCATGCGACGAACCATAACCCATGAAAGCCGCGAATACAAAATGCGCATTCTCATCATCAGCGACGCATGGGAACCGCAGGTTAACGGGGTTGTGCGCACCTACCAGAACATCAGCCGCGAATTGCGGGACATGGGGCACGAGGTTGAGATTATCGGCCCCAACCGGTTCCGGTCCTGTCCGATGCCGGGATATGCCGAAATCCGCCTGAGCCTGTTTGCGAAGAAAAAGCTCTGGTCGATGATGGATGCGGCGGACGCCGATATCATCCATATCGCCGTAGAAGGCCCCCTTGGGTGGGCCGCGCGGCAATACTGCATCCAGCGCGAATTGCCATTTTCCACCACATTTCATACGCAGTTTCCGGACTATGTCGCGGGGCGGGTGCCGTTTTTCAAGGATGCGGTACGCAAACTGGCCATCCGATATGTGCGCGCCTTTCATGCGCCCGCGCAAAAGACATTCGTCGCCACGCAAAGCCTGGAAGACCAGTTGCGGCAATGGGGATTTAAACAGGAGCTGGTACAGCTGACGCGCGGCGTGGATTTCGGGATTTTTCACAATGGCCCGCGCACATTGTTTACCGATGCGCCAAAGCCGGTGCTTTTATACGCAGGCCGCGTGAGCAGTGAGAAAAACATCGAGGCGTTTCTGGACCTGGATACGCCGGGCACCAAAATTGTCGTGGGCCATGGTCCGGATCTTGAGAAGCTCAAGCGCCAATATCCGAAGGTGGTTTTTACGGGGCTGCAAACAGGTCAGGCCTTGGGCGACCATTACCGCAGTGCAGATGTATTTGTCTTTCCGTCGAAGACCGACACGTTCGGCATGGTGCTGATTGAAGCCATGGCGTGCGGATTGCCGATTGCGGGATATGACGTGACCGGACCGCGCGACATCGTCACCGATGCCATGCTGGGTGTCGTGCATGACAACCTTGCAACCGCCCTGAAACGCGCCCTTCTGGCCCCCGGCACGCGGGAGATGCGGGAGGAATACGCCCGCCATACCTATAGCTGGCGCGCGGTTGCTGAAACCTTCATTAAAGAGTAGGTTTTTGCAGGGTTTGTACGAGTTGTTGCACCGCCATAAATCAGGTAGGCTTTTGCCAGTGATTCATTGACGGAGATTCGCCTGAACGAAAGCCCGCCGGTCACAGTTCCCATCATCATCAGGACGCTTTTCCTGTCGGATTTTCATTTCGGTTATAAAGGCGTTGATGGTGCCGCGCTTCTTGAATGCCTTCAGACATACCAGCCGCAATACATTTACCTGGCCGGTGACATTATCGACGGGTGGAAATTATCCAAACGCTGGCACTGGCGTGCGGAATATACGCGTATTTTCGATGCAATCATCGATCATAAAAAGCGTGGTGCAAAAATTATCTATCTTCCCGGCAATCATGACGAGCGCGTGCGCAAGGCCACCGCGTTCCGCCGGGCGCGGTTCGGGTTTTTGTCCGGAATACGCATCCGCAATCAATGCGTTCACAAAACAGCAGACGGCAAGCGCATCATCGTCATGCACGGGGACCAGTTTGATAATGTACTGATCAGCGGGTCGGTTTCGAAATTCGGCGACTGGCTGCATGAGCGTTTTTCGGAATGGCTGGGCGTGACCCAGCCACCGCCGCGCATTCTGATCGATGGTCGCATGCGCAAATTCTCGCTGGCCAAGGCGTTGATGAAACGCTCAAGCAAGGCAGCATTGTCGCTGATGAATAATCTTGAAGGTGCGGTCGGGCGACTGATTACACGCAAAGGCGCAGACGGTTTGATTTGCGGGCATACGCATGTGCCGGCGCTTCATGCATTGAAGAACGGCAAAATTTTCGGCAATTGCGGCATGTGGATGGGACATACCAACACCGCGATCATTGAGCAGACCGACGGGCGGCTTGAACTGGTGCGGTGGCGCGACATGCGCAGTTTTGGCGATGACGGCATATGCGCATCCAGCGCAGTGCATATTGCGCGGCATATTGAAACCGCGCGCACCATCCGCAAAATCCGACAGTTATGGCCGGGACGCGTCGCCGGTCAGGTCCAGACCATATTGCCGAAGCCCCTTCAGGGGCAGAAAGGGATCATCGACCAGAAAGGTTGGGATCCTGTCCATGTAGCCGCTATGACGCCCCTTGGCGATGAACTCGGCGCGCAGGCGTGACTTTGTAAGCCAGTCGATACCAAGGCGCGGCAAAATTCCGCCCGTGAAATACACGCCGCCCAGAGCGCCGGTGGTGAGCGCCAGATTACCCGCAACACGCCCCAGAAACGCGATCATCAGATCCAGACATTCGGCGCAGACATCACAGGTGCCGTCAAAGGCGCGTGCGGTGATGTCTTCCGGCGCGAGGTCGGGCAATGGTTTGGCGTCGAGCGCGCGGATGGCGTCATACAGATTGAGCAGGCCTTTGCCTGAGCACACACGCTCGGCGGAGATGTGGCTGTACTTGGTCTGCAAAAGCCAGTCGCGTATGGCGGCTTCGCGCGCGTTCAGAACCGGCAGGGTGACGTGACCGCCCTCACCCGGCACGGCCAGGTATTTGCCGTTGCCGTAGACAAGCGCGCCGACGCCAAGGCCAGTGCCGGGGCCGATGATACCGATATTGGACCGGGGCTGCGCCGTGCCGCCGCCGATGGGTTTCAGGTTTTTGGCATCGACATCGGGAATGCCCAGCGCCTGCGCGTGGAAGTCGTTGATCAGGGTCAGGTCCAGGCCCAAGGCAGCGGACAGCGCACTGACTGAAAACGACCATGGAAAATTGGTCAGTTCAAACATATCCCCGCCAACCGGGCCGGCGACGGCGAAGACGGCGCGCGCGGGCCGGGGTTTTCCGGCAAGATAATGGGCGGCGGCCTCCAGCGGGCCGGGAAAGGCCGCGACCTGCAATACCTGCGGGTCGTGGACGCCTGAGGCGTCCGCCAGCGCAAAACGGGCATTGGTGCCACCGATATCGGCGATCAGCATGGAGATCATGTAAGCCATTCTGGCACAAAGCCAGTTGTGGACAACGGGGCATTTTTAATGGATAGAGACCCGGCAACAGCGAACTATATAGGCATTCATGGCAAAAATTCTTTTAGCTGAAGACGATAGCGCGATGCGTGGGTTCCTGGCCGCTGCCCTGGCCAAGGCCGGGCACGAGGTTGAGGCGCGCGTGGACGGTCTGGATGCCCTGAACGCCTTGCAAACCGGCGCTGACGGGGATTTTGACCTGCTTCTGGCCGACATCGTTATGCCGGGCATGGACGGCATCGAACTGGCCCAGAAGGCCAACGACCTGCACCCGTCCATCAAGGTCATGTTCATCACCGGTTTCGCCGCCGTGGCCATGGGCGCACGCAATCCGGCGCAGTCCCAGGCGCGGGTTTTGTCCAAGCCTTTCCACCTCAAAGACCTTGTCGATCAGGTTAATCAGCTTTTGGCCGCCTAAAGGGGCTTGCATTAGGGCGGACGAACCGCTATCACATCCGGACTTGCGAAGAGACCGGGCACTTAGCTCAGCGGGAGAGCATCACCTTGACATGGTGGGGGTCGCAGGTTCAATCCCTGCAGTGCCCACCATCTTCGATAGGTGCCGTCGCGCGTGAATAACGCCGCGCAGGCCCACACAGACTAACCGGAACATATGAACATTTTCGACATCTGCCTTTTGTCCGCGTTCGTGGCTTTTGGCGTTTTCGGTTTCGTTCGCTGCCTTTCCAATCTCAAAAACAACAATCTGGAATTCCTGCCCACGCTGGGCTGGCTTTTGACGATGGCGCTGCCCTTCCTGATCGAATGGTCGTTCCTGCATCCTAATCTCAAATACGTTCAGTTGATGGGCGTAGGCATTTTCGCGATCGTCTTTCTGGCCGGTGATGAAATTGCCGCGTCCATACGCATTGCCAAGGACAAAGCTGCACCAGCGACGACATTGGAAATCAACGCCCGCGCACTCAAAACCACCTATATTTTTCTGAGCATCAGCGTTGTTATCATGGCTGTCCATCTTGCGACATCGGCCAATATTCCGCTGATCGAACTGCTGAAATCCAATGACGACACCGTCGCGGTTGCCGACAGGTATAATTATTACCGTAATCTGCCGCTAGGCGTGTGGTTTACGTATGTCGTCAATTTCAACCTGTACCTGTTTATGGCCCCGGCGATTGTTTACCTGATCCATCGCCGCAAATATGCCATCGCCGGTGCAGCGCTTCTGATCGCCATCGCCTATGCATTATCGGGTACCGCCAAGGCACAATGCGTCATGATCGTGGCGCAGATTTTTGTTATGAGCATGTTCCTGCATTACAACCGCGGCACCACAATGTACCGGCTTTTCTGGACGATGATCGTGATGCTGCTGATGCTGGCGGGGTATTATATTACCAACATGGACCGGACGTCGCTGCACAGTCCGATTTCCAACGCTGCGCCGAAAAACACAAGCGTCAATCATATCGGCGATTATTACCGTGCCGCACAAGTGCCTGAAAGCGCACAACCGAGCCTGACCGAACGCGCCGACCGCAAAGCTCAGCATTTCTTTTATCGCAGTATCCTGACCCCGGTCGAAGTCAGCGCCCGCTGGTATGAATACTTCTATCTTTACCCGGTTATGAAGGGCACGTTTTCCCAAAACGTCATGGATTCTCGCAGCCAGAAAAGTGAACAGCCGTCCAACGTGGTCGGTAAATGGGCCTATCATGAGCGTTTCCCCACGCATTATTATGATTCCATTCACGCCTATTCATCCATAGATGCGGATTCTTTTGCCCGTTTCGGCGTGTTCGGCTGGTTCATTGCGGGCATTCTTTATCTGGCCGTGCGTATCGGCATGGCTGCCATTTATGATCCACGATCACCTGTTCAGGCGATTATGTATGGCACGACCCTGATCCTGATTGGCGGCATGACGGCCAGCGCATCCATTCAAGCATTGCTGTTGCCTAATGGTCTGATCGCGTGCGTGGCTATCATGCTTATACTGACCATTGTCGAGAGACGTCAATATGCGTGAAACGCTCTTTGCCAGGCTATGGGCCTATGCAGGATGCCTGCTGTTCTTTGTCACCATTTTTGCGGGCAATTTTAACCTGTGCCGTTTTTATCTGCTAGCCAGCCCTGAGACTATCTGCGCGCAGCCTATAATGCTGAGATATCTCAGCATCTTTCTTCTTTTGCTGTGGGTTTTTTATCAGCAGTGTTTTATGCATAAAACATCCTTTTTCTACAAGCTGGAATCCCCCATCGAACGTCCATCCCTTATCGGGGCCGGATTGTTTGTCGTCACCGTAGGCATATCGCTACTGACCAATGCTTCGGTAATAGACGCAGGCAATATATTCAGATTGTTTTCCGAATTCGCATTCATGTGTGTTTTAATTCTGCTCATTCTGATCAATTTTGCAGACAAGGCCGCGCTTGAAAGATTTTTTCGTGCAAGCGTTATAGCATCCATGGCCCTTGCCTTTATTGCTTATTCACGTATTGGCGATACCGCGACATCCGGATATGGCATTACCACATTTTCCAGCCCGCTGGGTTTTTACAGACTACAGCTAGTGGGGTTTGTCTTTGCCTTGCATCTCTCCGTTACCAATGAGACACGTCAAAAGCAGATCTTGTATGCTATCGCCGCCGTGATCATTGGCTTTTCCGTCCTCACAACTTATTCCAAGGCTGCCTTTGGTTTTTTCAATCTGACTGCTTTTTTGGTCGTGGCCAGCGCATTGGTGTGGAAAAATAAACGTGCCGTGGCCATCACAGTATTTATTGCCGTAGTGGTTAATTCGATTTTTGCAGCATTCCTCTCACATCCGCTGGCACAACGTCTCAAGGCTCTTAACCACACGGGATCCGTATATCGAAAAGGCCCCGGCTGTGATCTGACGCTTTTTGATAAATGCTATATCGACTATACCCATCGCATTCCATTGTTTAAGGAAACCCTGACATGGCACGAAGGTGGATTGTTTTTTGGTAAAGGCTATGGCGAATTCAATTTACCAGAGTCTAAATTAAACTGGCGTTATGATCCTGAGGATTTCGTTGCTTATACGTACCCACATAATGTCCTTTTAGACATTCTGTATTCTTTCGGCCTCATCCCTCTTATTGCCTTTATTTTAATGTCACTGGTTTTTGCCCGTTACCTTTTTGCTCAAGCAACGCATATTCTTTTTGTACTGCCTATAATCTTGCTTCTTGCGTTACAGTTTGCCGGCGACATTATTGAGTTGCGCCTTCTTTTCGTTATTTTTGTTATTGTAAAACTGTACCAGAAACTTGCGCGAGCGCCGGAACCCCATGGCCAGGTTCTTTAAAGACACCGCCTTTCTGTTTCTTGGCACTGCGTTTTCGCAGTTGATTGCGGCCCTGCTTATTCCGGTACTGGGCCGACTGTATGCGCCGGCTGAATACGGTATCTACAGCACGGTGTTCAGCATCGCCGTTATTTTGTCAGTTTGCATGTCGCTGCGCTTTGAGAATGCCCTGATCCTTCCCAAAAAAGATCTGGCCGCAGGTGCATTACTGCGATTTGTCCTGTTTTTGGTTTTGATTATCTTTGGCATCAGCACAATTGTGTTTACGGGGGTCAGTCTTCTTGCGCCGCAGGGGCATGATGTCATGCAATGGCTGTGGGTGGTGCCGTTGCTGGCAGCGGGGATGAACCTTGTCCAGACGGGCATGCTTTTCGGTAACCGTCACCAGCGTTATAAGACCGTCGCGGTCAACGCCATTACATTGCAGGCAGCATACGGCATTGCCGCAGTTGTCATGGGGCTGGCCAGTCTTGGTGCGGTGGGGCTTATTTTTGGACGCATCATCGGTCAGGGTGCGGCCGCCCTTCACATGTGGCCGCTAGCGCATGCGCTGAGCACGGCGCACGGCACAAAACTGACGTCTCGCAAAGGCGGTTATTTCCTTCGCCGTTACAGGCAATTCCCGATTTACAACCTGCCCAGCACGTTGCTGATGACGGCGGCACGCGAAAGCCTTGTCATTGTTTTCGGTCTGTTTGGGTTTGCGCATGCGGCCGGTCTTGCCGGTATGGTGCGTGCGGGACTGCTTATTCCGGTCGGGCTGATGTCCGCGTCCATTGGACAGGTGTTTTTGAAACAGGCGGTGATTCATAACGGCAAGCGCGCGTTTGCAGATTTCACATTTTGGCTGGCGGCGGGGTTGCTAATCTCAATGACGCCGGGCTTTGCTTTTTTAATTGCGTGGGCTGACCCCATTGTGATGACCATCCTTGGTCCGGGCTGGACCGGGGCCGGAACCTATGCCGCGCTGCTGGCGCCGGTGACGCTGATGCAGGCGCTGAACATCTGGTTCATGCGTGTGCTGGAAGTCACGGGCCACCAGCATGTCAATTTCCGCCTGCAATCGGTGCTGGATACCGGGTCGATTGCCGGTGTCGTGGCGCTTTTAATGCTTGGCCATACGCCTTTGACCGCGCTTGCGTGTTATGCGTGCCTGCAGATGGTGTACCAGCTGCTGCTGACGCGGGCGGTGTTCCGGTATAGCAAGCTGTCACTCAACCGGTTTCTGGCCATGATCGGAGGGGCTTTGGCTGTTTCATCCCTGCCCCTTGGACTTCATGTCCTTTTTGGGGACAGCACAAATATGGGTGCGCAATTTGTCCGCGAAGGCGCGGTGATGCTTGTTATGACACTGATTTTAAGTGTATTTTTCCTGGCCAGACTGAAACGTGCCCAAGCCGCGTACCTGGCTGAACCGGAGATTTGATTATCATGCGTGTATGGGTTGTTTCCGTTGGCGAACCGTTGCCTTTTGATGAAGGGCATCCGCGGCTTTTGCGCGCCGGTATTCTGGCCCGGATGATGGCCGCGCGCGGCCATGATGTGACATGGTGGTCATCGACCGTCATTCACATGCAAAAGACTTTGCGGTTCAATGAAACGACCGTGGTGCCGCAAGGGCCGAACCTGAATATCGTGTGCCTGCACGGCGGGCTGTACACCAAGAATATTTCCATCGCGCGCATTGCAAATCAGGTACGCCTTGCCTTCGCATTCTTCGGCAAGGCCAAGACCATGCCCAAGCCGGATGTCATTTTCTGTGCCATGCCGACGATTGAATTTTGCACGGCCGCCGTTCTTTTGAAAAAGCAGACGGGTGCCAAGGTCGTCATGGACGTACGTGATTACTGGCCCGATATCTGGGAAGAAGCTGCCCCTGAAAAATGGCGCTGGCTTGCCAAGCTGTTCATCGCGCCGTGGCAGTTCATGCTGCGTTGGTCGCTGATGCGTGCGGACCGCGTCATGGGTTTCACCGATCTTGCCGTAGACTGGGCGTTTTCAAAAGTCAGCCGTAAGCGCACGCCTGCCGATATGGGCGTACCCATGGCTTACGAATTGCAGAAATTTGACGAAGACGTGATGCAAAAGGCCCGTGCGGGATGGGATGCACGCGGCATCGACACCAAAAAAACTACGATTTGCATGATCGGCACGCTGACATCGCGCTTTGCTCATCTGATGCATGACGCCATTGAGGCCGTACGCCTGATACCGGCTGAACAGCGCAAGAATTTCCGCCTTGTTTTTGCCGGCACCGGCGAAGCGGCGGAGGGGCTGAAAGACGCCGCCAGGGATCTGCCGGAGATCATTTTCCCGGGCTGGATCGGCGCGCCGGATATCCAGACATTGATGGAGCGCAGCTGCGCCGGGCTTTTGCCGTATCCGAACACGGCGGATTTTCTGGTCGCAATGCCGAACAAGTCGATTGAATATCTGGCTGGTGGTTTGCCGATCATGAGTTGCCTGCGCGGGCAGATCGGCAAGCTGATTAACACGGAAGATTGCGGCTTTTCGTACACCGAAGGTGATGTCACGAGTCTTGCCACCCAGTTTCAGCGTGCGCTCAATGAACCCGATACATTTGAAGACAAGGGCCACAAGGCCCGCGCCCTGTATGACCGGCGCTTTACACCGGACGCTGTTTACGGCGGCCTGATCGACGCATTGGAGAATCTGAAAAAATGACTTACCCGATTGAAAAAAGCACCGGTTTCGGGTTTTTCCGCGGACGCGTGGCTCTGGCCTGCGCCCTTAAGGCGCTGAATGTCGGTCCCGGCGATATGGTCGCCGTGCAGGCGTTTACGTGCTCGGCACTGGCCGAAGCGATTTTGTCCATCGATGCAGTGCCGCTTTGGATCGACATCACGGCAGACGGTTACACGATGGATGCCGGCGATCTTGAGAAGAAGCTGTCGCAGGCGTCAAACGTCAAAGCGCTGATCGTGCAGCACACGTATGGTTTTGCGGCGGACATGGACGCGCTGATGGGCGTGGCCGCGAAATATCATTTGCCGGTGATAGAGGATTGCTGCCACACGCTGTTCACGCGCTGGGGCGGCAAACAGGTCGGGCGTTTTGGCGTTGCCGCATTTTATTCATTCGAGGCGGGCAAACCGCTGGTTGCCGGTCTTGGCGGCTGGCTGCGCGTCAACAATCCGCATCTGTATGAAAAAGTCGCCGAACTGCATAAACAATATGAACAGCCGGGTTTGTTTGAACAGGTGCGTACGCTGGCGATGTTCATTGCGTATTCCATCCTGTACCGCCCATCGACCTTCTGGGCGATCAAGCGTGTGTTCCGCATGCTGGCCAAATACGGCATCGTGCGCGGCAATTACAACACGGTCGAGGTCGACGATGCCGCCAGCACACCGACGCTGGACTTAAGCGATTTCACTAAGGGCCTAGGCCACTTGCAGGAAAAAACTGTGTTCCTGCGCCAGCGCGCAGCAGAACGGTCCATCAGTCACCGCAACCGTGCGGCGGCGGCCTATGCCCGCAACTTCCCGCTTCGTCATGATGCTCGCGCCGAAAATGTGGTGCTAAAATACCCAGTGCTGGTTCCAAAAAAGGAAGCCACGTTGAAGCAGGCAGAAGAGAACAGTATCGAATTGTCGGACAATTATTCCACGCCCGTGCATCCCTATGAGGGGCGCGAACTTGAGATGGCGCGGTATGTGATGGGGTCGTGCCCGAATGCCGAGAAAAAAGCCAACCATGTCGTAGCTTTACCATGCCCGGTGTCGTTCAACGACAAGGCCATCACAAAATCCATTGCCTTTTTACGGAGCCAGATATGAGCGCAGCCAAGGATTTTTACCCGGAAATCACCGAACAGATCGGCGATCCAGTATCAGAAGAAGAGCGCCGCCGTTTGTTTGACCGTTATCACTGGGTTCGTGATTACTGCGCCAACAAACACGTGCTGGAGATTGCCTGCGGTACCGCGCAGGGGCTGAATTTTCTGGTTAAAACCGCGCCAGCCACCGGCGTCGGCGGCGATGTCAGTGCGACCAACCTTGTGATTGCCAAGCAGAATTTCCCACAGCTTGACCTGCAAAAGATCGATGCGCATCACCTGCCTTTTGGCGAGCAGTCCTTCGACGTAATCGTCATGCTGGAGGCGTTGTACTTCCTGGACAGCCCGCGCCAGTTTCTGGCCGAGGCGCGCCGCGTCATGCGTGCGGGGGGCAAGCTTTTGCTGACCATAAACAACAAGGACATGTTCAATTTCAGCCCGTCCAGCTTTGGCAAAAACTATTTCGGCGTGCCGGATATCGTTTCATTCCTGCGTGAAAACGGCTTTACCGCCGATGTCTGGGGCGGCATTGCTGTGCCGAAGACGGAACTGCGCCAGTCGGTACTAGGCATGGTCAAGACCGTTGTCACGAAGCTGGGCCTCCTGCCTAAGACCAAGCGCGGCAAGCGCCTGCTCAAGAAGATCATGTACGGTGAACAAACCCCGCTGGAGGCGCAAATCCCGATGGATTACGCGCGTCCGAACCTGACCAAGCTGGATGCACATTTACGCAACAGCCAATATAAAATACTGTATGTAGCAGCGACCCCGATCTGAAGGATTTAAAGTATGAAGCGTTTGTTTGACATTGTTGCCTCTGCTGCCGGCCTGCTGGTGTTCAGCCCGGTTCTGTTCGTATTCATGTATCTGGTCTGGCGTCAGGACGGGCATTCGCCATTTTATATGGGTGAACGCGTGGGCGAGAACGAGAAACCGTTCAAAATGGTCAAACTGCGTTCGATGGTGAAAAACGCCGATAAATCCGGCGTGGATTCTACCGGCGCGAACGACATGCGTATCACCCGTGTCGGCCAATTGATCCGCAAATATAAGCTGGATGAAGTCACGCAGCTCTGGAACGTGCTGATCGGCGACATGTCGCTGGTCGGTCCCCGCCCGAACGTCAAACGCGAAACCGATTTGTACACGGTTGAAGAGAAAAAACTGCTGCGCGTGCGCCCGGGTATCACCGATATCGCGTCGATCGTGTTTTCGGACGAAGGCGACATCCTTAAGGATCAGGCCGATCCGGATCTGGCTTACAACCAGTTGATCCGCCCGTACAAGAGCCGCCTTGGCATCCTGTATGTCGAGAACGCGAACATCGTGCTCGATATCCGCCTGATCATCCTGACGGTCGTAGCGATCCTTGACCGCAAGAGCGCGCTGAACGCGGTTCAGAAGATCTTGGCCGAACTGGGTACACCGAACGACCTGCGCGAGGTCTCCAAGCGCGAGGCACCGCTGCAACCGGCCCCCCCCCCGGGTGCCCAGAACGTGGTCATGACCCGCGACGCCATCGCCGCCTAAACCACCCGTTTTTCCGTTTCATGACGCCGCGCAGCCACAATGTTGCACGGCGTCACTGTTTATACTGATTATGTGAAGTGTTATCCCCTGAAATCACATGCTGATTCATTGACTTTGACCCTATGGATTCATTAGGGTTCCGGTTGATTTATCAGGAGATTTCTATGACTGCCGCACAGCCCCTTAAAGTACATGAAAGCCTGGACGCGTATCAGCGCCAGATCCCGTTTTTCAACTACCCGTCGCTGTTCAAACAACACGAAGAAGATTACGTGCGCATCTTCCGCGACGTCGGCAGCCGCGGTGCCTACATCCTGCAAAAGGACCTGAGCCAGTTCGAAGAGAATTTGAAAAAATTCCTCAACGTCAAACACGTCTTCGGCACCAATGACGGCACCAACGCCATCATGATCGGTTTCATGGCCATCGGCCTGCAGCCGGGCGACGAAGTCATCTGCTCGTCCCACACCTACATCGCAACCGCATCGGCCGCGCAAATTCTGGGCGCGAAAGCCGTGCCGTGCGATATCGGTTACGACAACATGATGGACGCGAAAGACGTTGAGAAACGCATTACGTCGAAAACCAAGGTCATCATCCCGACGCAGTTGAACGGCCGTACCTGCAACATGGATGAGATCCAGGCGCTGGCTGACAAGCACGGCCTGATTGTCTGCGAAGACGCAGCACAGGCGCTGGGTTCGAAATTCAAGGGCCGCAATGCCGGTACCTTCGGCAAATTCGGTACATTCAGCTTTTACCCGGCCAAGGTGCTGGGCTGCTTCGGCGACGGCGGTGCAGTTGTCACCAATGACGACGAGATCGCCGCGAAACTCTATGCCCTGCGCGACCACGGCCGCGACGAACAAGGCAATGTTGTCATGTGGGCGACCAATGCCCGCCTTGATAACCTGCAGGCCGCATGGCTCGATTTCAAACTGCAGTCGTATCCGCAGGATATTGATCGCCGCCGCGAAGTTGCGCGCATGTATCACGAAGGCCTGAAAGATGTGAAGCAGCTGACGCTGCCGCAGGGTCCGGATCAGAACCCGGATCACTTCGACATCTACCAGAACTACGAACTGGCTGCCGACCGCCGCGATGAGCTGCGCGTTTACCTGAAAGACAAAGGTATCGGTTCGATCATGCAGTGGGCCGGTACGCCGCTGCACAAGTTCGACAAACTTTATGCGCCGCAATCGATTCCGGGCGTCGAGAAATTCTTTGAACGCTGCCTGATGATTCCGATGAACGTCACGCTGACCGACGAAGATATTCAGTACATCATCAATACGATTAAGGAATTTTACGCTTGAGCACAAAAGCCGCCCGCGCCCAGAACGCCTTTTACACCGTACCCGGACAGGGTTGGACGTCAGACCTGAAAGATCTGGCTGATCCCACCTGTTTCACCGCGGCGATCGACCTTAAGAACGTCGCGACGGATACGCTGGTCAAGGCGCTCCATGACATGACACTGATCCGCGTTGCGGAAGAAGTGATCGCAGACATGGTGGTTGCAGGCGACATTAAATGCCCGACCCACCTGGCCATCGGCCAAGAAGCGGCGAGCGTTGGCGTGGCTGCGCATTTACGCGCTACCGACCGGGCCTTCGGCTGCCACCGTAGTCACAGCCATTATCTGGCCATGGGCGCGCCGGTCAAAGAACTGATCGCGGAAACGCTGGGTAAAGTCACCGGCTGTTCCAAGGGCTTCGGCGGGTCCATGCACCTGTTCGCCAAGGAATTCGGTTTCTACGGGTCCGTCCCCATCGTCGCTGGCACCATTCCGCTGGCCGTTGGCGCAGCGATGGCTGCGAAAATGGACAACAAAGACTCCCTTGATGTCGGCGTTGCGTATTTCGGCGACGGCGCGTGCGAGGAAGGCGTGTTCCATGAATGCCTGAACATAGCTGCCAGCTTCAAACTGCCGATGATCTTCGTGGTTGAGAATAATCTGTTCTCAAGCCATCTCGACATCCACCTGCGCCAGCCGTCGGATAAAATCGCGCGTTTCGCAGAGGCTGCCAAAATCAACCACGCCACCGTGGACGGCAACGATGTCGTCGCGGTGATGGAAGCCGCCGGCGACCTGATCGGCAAAGCCCGCCGCGGCGAAGGCCCGGCACTGATCGAATGCGTTACCTATCGCTGGCGCGGTCACGTCGGCCCGGATGAAAACATCGATGTCGGCGTGCGCCGTACGGCGGCTGAAGTCGCCGCATGGAAAAAGCGCGATCCGATTGGCCGTCTTCTGCAATCGCTGGAAGCCCGCGGTTACACGCGTGCGCAGTACGAAGAACTGGAAGCCGGTATCCGCAAGCAGATCATAGCGGACGGCGAGCAAAGCAAAAAAGACCCGTGGCCTGACAACAGCATGCTGCTCGGTACGGTTTACGCCGCGCCGAAAAAAACCGACACAAAACCGGTTGCCGTCACGCCGACCAAGACTATGAATTACGGCGAAGCCATCCGCGCCGGTCATGAATACCTGCTGGAACACCACAAGGACGTCTTCGTCTTTGGTCAGGGTGTCTGGAGCCCGTGGTATGTCGGCAATTCCATGACCGATTTGGATAAACAATTCGGCCGTGACCGCGTGATCGACACGCCGGTTTCGGAAGCTGCCGCCACTGGCGCCGCCGTTGGCGCGTCTCTGGCCGGTTACCGTCCGATTGTCATTCACCCGCGCATCGACTTCATGATTCTGGCGACGGACGCCATTACCAACCAGGCCGCGAAATGGGCGCATATGCTGGGCGGTCAGGACCGCGCGAAAGTCACCATTCGCGGTATCATCAACCGCGGCGGCGAACAGGGCGCACAACACAGCCAGGCGCTGCATTCATGGTTCGCCCATTTGCCGGGCCTGCGCGTTGTCATGCCGGCCACCGTGGCCGATGCCCGTGACCTGTTCATCGCGTCCGTATTGTCTGACGACCCGGTCCTGTTTATCGACGACCGCTGGTGCTACGACCAGAAAGACGACCTGCCCCCGGCCCGCGACATCGACCTGACGACGATCAAACCCGCCGTGCGCCGCGAAGGCACCGACATCACGCTGGTGGCCGCATCCTATTCGGTGGTGCAGTCGCTTGAAGCCGCGCAGAAACTCGAGACAATGGGCATTTCGGCGGAGGTCATCGACCTTCGTACCATCAACCCGATCGACCACAGCGTGGCCGTGCAGTCCGTCACCAAGACCGGCCGCCTTCTGGCTGTCGACGGTGGCTGGAGCAATTGCGGCCTTGCCGGTGAAATCATCGCCGGCGTGACCGAGCGCGTAGCCTTTGGCACATTAAAAGCCATGCCTGGCCGCGTCACCCTAACCGATGCCCCGGCACCGACGTCGCGCCCGCTGGAGAAAATCTACTACACATCGGCGGATGATATCGCCGCGCGTGCGGTTGCCATGGTCAAGGGCCGCGCCTAATATTTTTTCCCGCAAGGAATACATATGAACAGGTTATCGAATTATCTTCGTGTCTGGACGCTGGCGCCTGTTCTGGTTTTAGGCCCTGCACTAACATGCGGCATTCCTCGCATCATGGCACCGTTATTCATGATCAGCGCATTGCTGACCATTGCCGCCGATTGCTGGATGCGCCGCGCGCGCCCGACAATTGATAGACATCTTGGTGCGCTGTTTGGTGCATTCCTTATCTTCGGGATGATTTCTTATCTGTGGACCATCAACCCGGACGATACGTTTTCCAAGACAGTGCAACTGGGGATGATCTTCCTGCCGCTGGCGTTTCTTGTGCAGGTCATTAGGCGCATGAGCGAGGCGGAGCTTAAAAAGCTGGGCCAACTGGCCATGGCCGGTTTTGGTATCGGCCTTACCGTCTTTTGTATTGAGAAATACATGGGTCACCCGTTTTATGAGACCCTGCGCGGCGGGCAATCCAACGACGTCGTCGATAACAAGGAAAACAAGGCCATCGTGCTTCTGGCTTTCTGGATGTACATCATGGCGGCCTATGCACGCCCTGTCTGGGGCAAGATTGCCATGACCGTCATCGGCTGCGTCATCTCTTATCTGACAATTAATTCACCCAGCGATTCCGCACAGCTTATCATGATGGTCATGCCGGTGTTTATCGCCATCGTTCTGGTCCTGCCAACACGGCTTCTGACGAAGCTGGTTCTGACGGGTACGTGCCTTTTGACGCTGAGCATGCCGCTGATTTCTTACGGCGTTGCGAACCATACCAACTGGAAAGACAATTATAGCCTGACATCATCGGTACGATCCCGTATCGAGATATGGGACCAGACAGCACGCCGTTCTTTCGAGAAACCTGTGTTCGGCTGGGGATTGCAATCATCGCCCATGATGCCTAGCCGCGGCGAGCTTGCCTATGATACCGGTCATCCCATTCATCACATGCACCCGCACAATGCACCGTTGCAGATATGGTTTGAGACAGGCCTGCTGGGCATTGCCATGACATGTGCGATGTTCTTCGTATTCTATCGCCGCATAAATGCATTTTCGTCGGCGTGGACGCAGAAATACGCGGTGTTCATGTGGGGCGGCGTGTTTGCCTATACCCTGTCGATATGGGGGCTGTGGCAGACATGGTTCTCCTCCACGCTGGCCTTTATGGGGCTGATGACCTATGCCGGCGCACGGTACATAGAATTCAAACACTCATCCCAAAACAAAACGGCCGCTTAAAG
Organism: Micavibrio sp. UBA6145; assembly: GCA_002423205.1. Lineage (GTDB taxonomy): Bacteria > Pseudomonadota > Alphaproteobacteria > Micavibrionales > UBA1664 > UBA6145. The sequence continues at coordinate 40,754 of DIUZ01000023.1, forward strand.
CGGCCGTTTCTTTAGTTTGTATAAACCTTATGCGCTTTGCGGCGTCGGCTCTACGCCGCCGGTTGAGGGCACGGATGATGTCGGGGTCGCGGAGATTGCACCTTCGTCCTCGGCTTCCTTACGGATGATTTTCTCGCCGCGCAATATGGCCTTGATCTCATCGCCGGAAAGCATTTCATGCTCAAGCAGGCCTTGCGCCACCTTGTGCAGTTCATCGAGGTGATCGGTCAGCACTTTCTTGGCCTTGTCGTAGCCGCCCTGCACCAGTTGCTTGATTTCAGCATCGATCAGGTTGGCGGTGCTTTCCGAGATGTTTTTCGACTGGGTGACGGAGTGGCCGAGGAAGACCTCTTCCTGGTTTGCACCGTAGTGGATCATGCCCAGTTTTTCGGACATGCCCCATTCGGTAACCATGCGGCGGGCCATATCGGTCGCCATGCGAATATCGCCCGATGCACCGGTCGTGACCTTGTCGTTGCCGAAGATGATTTCTTCCGCCACGCGGCCACCCATGGCAACCGCCAGGTCAGCATGCAGTTTGTCGCGCTTGAGCGAAAGGCGATCACCTTCCGGCAGGCGCATGACCATACCCAGCGCACGGCCACGCGGCACGATGGTGGCCTTGTGGATCGGGTCGGATTGCGGTTCGTGCAGGGCCACAACGGCGTGGCCGGCCTCGTGATAGGCGGTCAGTTTTTTCTCGTCTTCAGACATTGCCATGGAGCGGCGTTCAGCGCCCATCATGACCTTGTCCTTGGCATCTTCGAATTCTTCCTGACCGACGACACGCTTGTTACGGCGGGCGGCGAGCAGTGCAGATTCATTAACGAGGTTGGCGAGATCAGCACCGGAGAAGCCCGGCGTACCGCGCGCGATAACGGCCAGATCGACCGTACGTGCAAGCGGGACATTACGTGCGTGGACCTTAAGGATTTTCTCGCGGCCCTTCACATCCGGGTTGGTGATCATGACCTGACGGTCAAAACGGCCCGGACGTAAGAGCGCCGGGTCAAGCACGTCAGGACGGTTGGTGGCGGCGATGATGATGACACCTTCAGTGCCTTCAAAGCCGTCCATTTCAACCAGCAACTGGTTGAGGGTCTGTTCACGTTCATCATTACCGCCGCCAAGACCGGCACCGCGATGGCGACCGACAGCGTCGATTTCGTCGATGAAGATAATGCAGGGTGCATTTTTCTTGCCCTGTTCGAACATATCGCGGACGCGCGATGCGCCGACGCCGACGAACATTTCGACGAAGTCGGAACCGGAGATGTTGAAGAACGGCACGCCGGCTTCACCAGCGACGGCACGCGCGACAAGCGTCTTACCGGTGCCCGGGGGGCCGACCAGCAATGCGCCTTTTGGAATTTTGCCGCCGAGGCGCTGGAATTTTTTGGGGTCTTTGAGGAATTCAACGACTTCGCCGAGTTCTTCCTTGGCTTCTTCGATGCCGGCGACGTCTTCAAACGTGACGCGCTTGGTTTCCTCGTTCAGCATTTTGGCGCGGGATTTACCAAAGCCCATCACGCCGCCGCCGCCACGGCCCTGCATCTGGCGCATGAAGAAAATCCATACACCGATCAGCAACAGCATCGGGAACCATGAGAGAAGAACGCCCAGCGCGCTGAACTTTTCAGGGTCGGGTTTTTGCGCGGTGATTTTCACCGGCGTGCCGGCGAGGCGCTCAACAATGTTTTCGTTTTCCGGGATCATGACGCTGAATTCCTTGCCGTCGACAAGTTTGCCCTTCAGGTCCTGGCCCTTGATCACGACTTCGGAGACATCGCCTTTTTTGGCGTTGACCATGAAATCGCTATAGGAAATTGCGTCATCGGCCTTGGCCGCGTCGGGTTTTTTCTGGATGTAGCTGGAATAGACGAAACCAAGAACCAGAATGATGCCAAGCCACAGCAGGATATTGCGGCCAAAAGGATTGTTCACGGATGATGCCCCACGTTTAAACGCTTAAAATGCTTATCTATTTATTATAAGGCATCTGCCGTTAAAGGCAATAATTTCACCGCTTTATCGGTGTTTTCGCGGGCGATAACAAGGGTTTGACGGCGCGGATTCGCGCGCAGCGTACATCCACCGAGCGTATAGGCCTGCGGTACGGCTGTATTCAGCAGATGGGTTGCGATGTCCTCCACCCGTTCAAACCGCGCGCCGTGCTCGCCGCCATGGCCCAGTTCGTCGATGCACATGCGGATGACGCGGACGGATAATTCGAATGGTTCGGCCTTGAGCATCGACAGGTCCAGCGTCCACGCGCTGTCGTCATTGGATGTGCGGGCACGGTCCAGAAGACGCACCGAAAGCTGGCGCAACGCATCGGATGCGCGGCCCAGACGGCGCATGGTGGATGCGAGGCGTTTCTCCGACAGACCCTCGTCCTTCAGCGCAAGGCGCAGGCGGTTTCGCGTGTAGGCCGTGTTGCGATTGGTGGGGTCTTCCACCCACTTCACGTCATTGCCACGGCAATAAGCGACCAGATCGTCATGGGACACCTGCCCCAGCAGCGGACGCCAGAGCGTGACATCATCGTCATAACGCTGCATCTCCCGCATCGCGGCCAGACCGTCGAGGCCGGAACCGTGCGTCAGGCGCATGAAAAAAGTTTCCGCCTGATCGTCGGCGTGATGGGCGACCGCCAGATGCGTGATGTCGTGGGTACGGCAGTATTCAGCCATCAGGCCGTAACGTGCGGCGCGTGCGGCTTCCATGCGCCCGGTTGATGGTTTGGTGCCATCCCAGCGCAGAATGATGTGCCTGACATTGGGCCAGTCTGATACCCATGCGCCGATTTTTGCGGCTTCGTCCGCACTGTCGTCGCGCAGGCCGTGGTCCACCGTGATGGCATGAATATCGGGATGAAGTTGCGCCAGCATATGCAGGAGCGCCATGGAATCGGCACCGCCCGACAGCGCGAGCGCAATCGTATTCGTGTTTTCAGGCAGTGTGAGGCTTAAGCCTTGCATTCCATGCGCTGACGCTCTTCCTCGGCCTTGCGCAATGTGGAGGCAGGACCGGCGGGGAAGCGTTTGCCAAGCTCAACCAAGGTCAGGCAGGCATCGGCGCGTTTATTCATCTTGTCGAGCGTCATCGCCAGTTTCAGCAGCGCGTCGGCGGCTTTCTGGCCATTCGGATGATCCTGGAACGCCTTGGCAAAGGTTTTGGCGGCGGTCGAATACTGGGTCTGCGCGTAATAGGTTTCGCCCAGCCAGTATTGCGCGTTCGCAGCCAGCGCGTGCGTCGGATATGTTTTCAGGAAATCGGTGAATGCGGTTTGCGCATCGGTGTAATTGGATTGCTGCAGATACGAAAACGCCTTGTCATAGGCCTGCGGCGCGTTGGTCGTGCCCTGTGGCGTGCCCGATGTGATCGCGCCGCCATTATTGCCGGTTTTTTCGTTGATCTGGCCCAGTGTGGGCGTGTTGGTCGGCTGGTACGCGCCGTTCGGATCGGTCACCCCGCCGGTAACAGGCGCGGTTGCAGCGGGATTGTTTTGCAGCGGTGCCGGGTTGGGCGGCGTTGCGCCCATGTCGGCGTTCATCGGTGCAGAGACCGGCGGTGTTGATGTGTCGGTGACGGCGGGTGCAGATGCGCCGCGGTCTTCCAGCGATTTCAGGCGCTGTTCAGTGTCGGTCTTGTATTTATCGAATTGGGATTGCAACTGGCGGATCGCAAAATCGCGCTGTTCCAGCTGGTTGGTCATGTCGCGGATTTGTTGTTCCAGCTGCGCGGCCTTGGTCATGTCACCCATGACCGGGGCACCGCCCTGCTGTTGTCCGGCGCTGATGGCCTGCGCATCGCCGGGGCCCGCATATTGCATACCCTGCGCGTTGGCGCTGTTAACAGCGAACCCTGCCGCGAGCGGCAGGGTTGCGCAAAAGAGTAAGGATGCGAATGTGTTACGCATCGGGCGCATCGATTAGTCGACGTGCGTGACGGAGCGGCGGTTCTGAGCCCAGGACTGAGCATCCGAACCGGTGACTTCCGGACGTTCTTTGCCGTACGAAATCGTCTTCACGCGGGAAGCCGAAACGCCGAGCGAGACCAGGTAGTCACGGACCGAGTTGGCGCGCTTGTCGCCGAGGGCCAGGTTGTATTCGCGGGTGCCGCGTTCGTCAGCGTGGCCTTCAACCGTGATCGAAACGTTCGGGTACTGGTTCAGCCACTGCGATTGCAGTTGCAGCTGTTGCAGTGCTTCCGGGGTCAGGTCGTAGCGGTCGTAACCGAAGTAGACGCGGTCGCCGACGTTGACGGTCAGATCTTCCTGCGAGCCAGCGATCACGTTGCCCTGAACGCCAGTGGTGCCAGCGGAGCCGAGCATGCCTTCACCTGAGCCGGAAACCGAGCCCTGACCCTGCACGACCGAGTCGGCGTAGGGCTGTTCGGTCTTGCCTTTGGCGCACGCGGCCAGAGCCAGCGTGGAAACTGCCAGAAGGGCAAGAACGGTGTAACGGGATTTGGTACGCATCGGCGCTATCTCCTAAAAAATTTCGTTGGCCTTGATTAGATGGTGATCAACATGGAGCAGAGGTCAATTTCAATCAAGGGGTCATGGCGTTTAGTCCATGATTATCTTGGGGATGGATTGGGGCAGCGATATGGCACTTATCTCATTTTTTTTACGGCAAAAGCGGTAGCAATAGCGCCGCAAGAAATATATGTTTTCATAAACATCAATTCAGGCCCGATTTTATCTGTGCCAGCAGGGCCGCCGCGTCGTGCTTATCCTTGGGATTGGGGACATTGGCGATGTAACGCTCAAGCGATTCGATGGCGGCGACGGGCCGCTCCAGCCGCGACAACAACACGCCGGCGTCGAGATCGAGGCGATATTCCTGCGGGGCCATGCGTTTCATCAGATCAACGGTCGCAAGCGCCGCGTTGTAATCTTCCGATTCGATGTGACGCAGCTTGATGTTGTTTTGCAGGCGCACCAGCGTTTCGCGGTTGGTGGCGGGTTCGTAATAGGTACTGGACAGTTCCGCCTTCGGGCCCATCGTGGTTTTAAGAATGTCGCGCAGATCTGGGGCCTCAAGGATGATGCAGCCCTGGAACGGATCAATAATGACGCGCTTGCCGTCCTGGTCGAGGCGGACGACGTAATGCGCCGGAAAATTGATGCCAAGCACCGGCCAGCCGACATCGCGCCCCATGATGATGCAGAGAATCGACAACGCAATGGGCAGCCCCAGACGCCGGTCGATGACCCGCACCATGTCGGCGTTCTGCAGGTCGTTGTAACGGAAGTCATCGCCGATATAACCGTGTTTGCGGGTGAACACTTCCGCCAGCGCCGCGACCTTGGCGTGGATGTCGTCCGCGCCACGATCAGCATAGGTTTGTTGCAGGTCTTCGGCCAGCCGGATGCGGTGCTGGCGGTATTTGTCGAGGGAAAGACCGGGATGATTCTGCGCCGAGAGGGCGAGCGCGGTTTCGAACATGTCGATATCCGCATCGGCCTGCGTGCCGACCGAATCCAGATAATCCAGAGCCTCACCTATCGATGCGAAGCCCCGTTTTTCTATCAACGTGATTCTCCGTTATCGACGATGGGCGCGGGACGGCCCGGAACGATGGGCGCGCGCGGCTGGGTCGTATTGGAATCAAGCGGCGTGGCTGATACCGCGCCCACGGATGCATTACTGCTGGTGCCCATATCGACACCGTTGTTGGGCTGATATACGGGCGCGGCGGTGGCCGGGGCTACATTGCCGGACGCCGTGACAGGCGTGCCCGCCAGCTTCACGTAAGACACAACCTGTTTCACGTAAGGCACTGATCTTGCGTAGCCCATAACCTTGTCGAGTTCGGCCTGATCGCGGGCGACGCCCATCAGGTAGACCGTGGCCTGAACCGTATCGATGGAGTAATTGACGCCCTGGACATCTTTGTCGAACAGGATGGCGGAGCGCAGACGCGCGCTGATCCAGCTGTCGCGGGCCCAGCCCTTGATGCCTTCGGAATTGGCGACCTTGATTTCGTTGATGACCTGTTTCACGCCCGGTGCCTGCCATGCGAGGCGGACGGCGTCGACGCGGTCTTGCGGTTTTTGCACCACACCAGTGATCAGGACGCGGCCCTGATCGACGGAGAGCGATAATTTCGCATACATTTCAACGCTGTTCTGGATCCAGAGATTGTGGATCGTGGCCGAGATCTTGGCGTCTTCCAGCGACTGGGTGATACCCCCTTCCCGTGCAGCAGCGACGCCTGCGGTGGAGCCGACCGTTGCGCCAACACCCACGGCGGTGCACCCCGCGTTCAGGGTGGTCAGGGCAAGAAGAGCAAAAAGGGGAAGCGCGCGTTTCATTGGTAACCTCGATAACCTCTAGAAAGCATTGTGAATATGCCGAATCCGAGCGTAAGGCGCGATGGCAATGACGTCAAAGCGTAAGTCACATTTATCTGCAATGCCGTTGTGGGATTTCAACCACCATTCGGCTGCACGCCTGATTCTGGCGACACTGTCTGGCGAAATTGCGGCAAGCGCATCGTCCATAACCATGCGGCGCTTGACCTCCACAAAAGCGACGGTGCGACCACGTTTGGCAATGATATCAATCTCCCCCACCGGGGTCTTGAAGCGGCGATTGAGAATGCGGTAGCCGCATAGCATCAGAAAAATCGCGGCGAGCGTTTCCGCAAACAGGCCGGTCTGGTGGGTTTGTCTATTGCCCATTCTTCAATGTCAGCGCCAGATCATAGACGGTTTTCTTTTGTGCACCGGTCATGGCGGCGACATGTGCGGCGGCGTCCTTGACCGACATGGTTGTCATCGCGCGCTTCAGCGCGGCGGCAATATCGTCTTCGGTTGCAGGGGCATTCACCGGCGCGCCGATCATCAGGACGATCTCGCCCTTTAATGTGCCGAGCAGTGTTTCATCGGCAGCCCATGCGGCCAGCGTGCCGTGCTTGGCCTGTTCATGCAGCTTGGTGATTTCGCGGGCCATGGCGACCGGGCGGTCGCCCAGCACTTCCAGCGCGTCGATCACGGTTTCGGCCACGCGGTTGGGCGATTCATAAAAGGCCAGTGTAGCCGGCACGGTCTTAAGCGCGGTCAGTGCGGTTTTACGCGCCGTCGATTTGGACGGCAGGAAGCCCGCAAACAGGAATTTATCGCAAGGCAGCCCGCCCAGTTGCAACGCCGGCAGCACCGCATTGGCACCCGGCACGGGCACCACGGCAATGCCGCGGTCGAAACAGCCATGGACGAGTTTGTAACCGGGGTCGGACACAAGCGGCGTTCCCGCATCGGTCACAAGGGCCAGCGCCTTGCCGTTTTCCAGATGCCCCAGAATCTTGTCGCGGTCGGCATCGTCGCTATGGTCGTTATAGACGACCATTTTCTTTTTAATGTTGTAGGCGTTGAGCAGCTTGGCGGTGACACGCGTGTCTTCACAGATCACGCAGTCACACCCTTCCAGAATGTCGATGGCGCGCAAGGTTATATCACGCAGGTTTCCAATCGGCGTGGACACCAGATAAAGACCGGGCGCGAGAGGGCCCGGTTGCATGTCGTCCGTATCCGTGGAATGAATAAGCGTGGTCATACGGGCCACTATATAAGGGATTTTGCGATGCGGCTTCATACTTTTTCCTGCGCCATGGCGGCTTTGGTTCTGGCCGGATGTGCCGTCGCCACCCAGCGCCAGCACCAGCCGCATGTTGCCGGTTCGGTCGACGGCACAGTCCCCAGCGTCGCGACCGCAGGCGCCTATCCGACCGCGATGCCGCCGGTATTCCCCGTAGCCCCGGTCAACCAAGGCGATCTTCTGAACAGCCAAATGCCTCAGGTACAAATGACCCGCGTAGGCATCCTTGTGCCGCAGACGGGCGCGAACGCCGCCATCGGCACCGCATTACTTCAGGCCGCACAGCTTGCCGTGTTTGATCTGAATGAAACAAGTTTCCAACTGGTGCCGGTCGACACCAAGGGCACGCCGCAGGGCGCGTCCGACGCCGTACGCAGCGCGGCTGACAACGGCGTAAAAATGATTCTGGGACCGTTGTTTGCGAACGAGGTCAGCGCCGTCAAAGACGCGGCGCGCGGCTATAACTTGCAGGTCATGGCATTTTCAACCGACTGGCGTCTGGCCGGCGACAATGTGTATTCCATGGGTGTCCTGCCCTTCGGCCAGGCTTCACGCGTGGCTGATTACGCATCACGCCAGGGCGCGCGCCGCATCGGCATCATCGCGACGCAGGATATGTACGGCGACGCGGTTGTCGAAGAATTCCAGCGCGTGGCGCAGCATTACGGCATCAACATCATCAAGGTTGTGCGCATCGACGCCAATGGCGGCAACGCCATGCAGGCGGTACAGACCATGACCGGTAACAACGTATTGTCGGCGGACCGCATGCCGTATGACGCCCTGTTCATGCCCGTGGGCGGCAGTGCACTGCGCACGCTTGTGACCGGCCTCAAGCAGTACGGTGTTGACTCATCCCGCGTGAAATTCCTGGGCACCGGTCTTTGGGATGATGCAGATGTTCTGCGCAATCCGCTGATGGCGGGTGCGGTGTATGCCGCGCCGTCGCCGCAGCTGCGCACCACGTTCGAACGTAATTACCAGCGCATTTATGGATCCCTGCCGCCACGTCTGGCCAGCATCGGTTATGACGCTGCCGCCCTTGCGATTGTGCTGGCCCGCAATGCCACCGCACAAAACCGACCGGTCACGTTTGACCGCGCAGCGATTACAGACCCCAACGGGTTTTCGGGCGTGGACGGTATTTTCCGCTTCAACCAGCAGGGTCTGGCCGAACGCGGCATGGCAGTCCTGCAGATTCAGGGTGGAACGATTCACGTGGTCGAACCGGCACCGCAAACGTTTCAAGCCGTTGCGCAGTAATTTTGCCGGGTGTCGGGCTTTGCCCTCCTTGGCTCCGGCTAGTTATTCCACCGGATAGCTGCGGCCCGAGGTTACGCGGTCGGAGCGGTTTTGGGTGATGATGGCCAGATTTGAGATACGGCTGTCGCGGCCCCAGGCCTGAACGGCGGGGTGGTTGTCGTAGCACTGGGCATACTCGAAAGACCCGCGTTCATACCCCTTTTTACGGCAGACGGATTCGGCCACACGGGGATCAATCCGGGCTTTGGGGGCTTCGTTTAGCGGCTGGGCGGTGGTACAAGCCGTTAACAACAGAAGGGTTAATAGAAGAGCGATTCGCATCGCGCCATTCTATGTGTATATAAGAACCTGACAATGTGGACCGTAGCTGCCCTGTACCGTTTTGCCCGGGTCGAAGACCCTGCCGCGCTGAAAGGCCTTTTGGCCGCCGCCTGCGCGGATAACGGCGTATGCGGCACCCTTATCATTGCGCATGAAGGCATTAACGGCACCATCGCCGCGCCGTCGGATGCGCAGATGCAAAACATGATGGATATCATCGTCCCGCGTTTTCCGGGGGTTGAGCTGAAAATGTCCAGCGCCACCGATCAGCCGTTCAAACGGATGAAGATCAAGATCAAGCCGGAGATCGTGACCATGCGCGCGGGCGACCTGGACCCAACCAAGACGGTGGGTACCTATGTGGACGCCGCCGCGTGGAACGACCTGATCGCCGACCCCGAGGTCGTGGTCATCGACACCCGCAATTCATTCGAATTCAAGGACGGCACGTTTGAGGGCGCGATTGACCCCGGCACAAGTATGTTCTGCGAATTCCCGGCCTTTGCCGCCAGGGCGCTGGACCCTAAAAAGCACAAGAAAATCGCCATGTTCTGTACCGGCGGCATAAGATGCGAAAAGGCGTCGAGCCTGCTGGTCGAACAGGGGTTCGAGCAGGTGTATCACCTGAAAGGCGGGATCCTGAAATACCTGGAAACCGTGCCTTCAGCGCAAAGCAAATGGCGCGGACGGTGCTTTGTGTTCGACGAACGCCACACGCTGGGCCATGGCTTAAGCGAACAGGCATAGAAAAAGGGCGGCCTGGAGGCCGCCCTTTTCTTGATTCTTAAGCTTATTTAGCCGGGGCCGGGGGGACCGGAACTGCCGGGGTTGCGGCTTTCTTGGCTTCCCATTCCTTACGTTTGGCATCGAACTGGGCCTTCATCGATTCGCGGTGGGCCTTCATTTCGTCGCGGGAAACCTTGCCATCGTTATTGGCATCCATTTCAGCAAAACGCTTTTCATGGACAGCCACGAATTCAGCCTTGGACAGCAGGCCGTCGCCGTCGGTATCGGCGCTATCAAGCATGGCGGCACCCGGACCACCATGACCACCACCCGGAGGGGGCGGGGTTTGATCTTTGGCCTGGGCAGTGGTGATTGCCGGGCCGGCCAGAACGGCCAAAGCCATCGTGGAGAGCAGGAGTTTACGAAGGTTCATAAAAATCTCACTTTCTTAAAGTTAAGGGGTCATAACCCGGACACCTTTGATTGTAACAGGATGCCCTGAAATTGTGCCGCCGTTAAGGCAGGGATAAGGCATTTTAACACCCATTAAATATCTCTGGAATTCCCCTGGTAAAAGGCTTAATAAAGGGCCGAAATCAAAGGAAAACATGCCCATGTCGAAGACAGCCGCTGTAGCCAAACATATCCCGGAAAATATCTCCAGCCCCCATTACGAGGCCCTCGCCGCCAAAATCGCGCGCAAGGAAGCCGTCGTCGCGGTCATCGGGCTTGGTTATGTCGGCCTGCCCCTGATCCTGGGCTTTGCCGATGCGGGTTTCCCGGTGCTGGGGCTGGACGTCGACCCGGAAAAAATCAACAAGCTGCGCGCCAAACAGTCTTACATCAAACACATCACGTCTGAATCCGTGGCCAGCGCCATGGACAAGGGCAAGTTCAAGGTCGAAGCCGACCTGAAATTCGTCAGCGAAGCCGATGCAGTCATCATCTGCCTGCCGACCCCGCTGACCAAGCACCGTGATCCGGACCTGTCGTATATCGAACAGACATCGGAAGTCATCGCGCCGTATATCCGGGCCGGCCAGATCATCATTCTGGAATCCACCACATGGCCGGGCACGACGCGCGAAGTCATGATCCCGCTTCTGGAGAAAGGCTCGAACATGAAATCCCGCAAGGATTTCTTCGCCGCGTTTTCACCTGAGCGTGAAGATCCGGGCAACCCGAAATTCAACACGCACACGATCACCAAGGTCGTCGGCGGCGACGGCGTTGAAGCCACCAACCTGGCTGACCAGCTGTATCGCGGCTTCATTCACAAGACGGCGATTGTGTCGTCCCCCGACACGGCAGAAGCCGTGAAACTCACGGAAAACATCTTCCGTTCGATCAACATCGCGCTTGTGAACGAACTGAAAGTCGTCTACGACGCCATGGGCATCGACGTCTGGGAAGTCATCAACGCGGCTGCGACCAAGCCGTTCGGCTTCATGCCGTTCTATCCGGGTCCGGGCCTTGGCGGTCACTGCATCCCGATCGATCCGTTCTACCTGACATGGAAAGCACGCGAGTTCGAACTGAACACCAAGTTCATCGAACTGGCCGGCGAGATCATTGCAGGTATGCCGAAATACGTTGTCAGCAAACTGGCTGAGGCGCTTTCGAGCCGCTTCCAGAAATCCATCTCCGGTTCCAAGCTTCTGCTGATCGGTATGGCGTATAAGAAAAACGTCGACGATATGCGCGAAACACCAACGCTGAAACTGATCGACATCCTGGAAGCGCGCGGTGCCCAGATCGATTACCACGATACGTGGGTTCCGGTTATTCCGAACACACGCGAGCACCCGGAATATGCGGGCCGTAAGTCCGTGCCGCTGGACGCCGCAACGCTTGGCAAGTATGACGCCGTCGTGATCGTCACCGAGCACGACAATGTCGACTACGCACTGGTCGGCAAGCACGCCAAACTGGTTGTCGATACGCGTAATGCGATGGTCGACCAGCCGCGCGATAACGTCGTTAAGGCATAAATGAGCGTCCAGAAGAACATCGCTGTCATCGGTTGCGGTGCATGGGGTCAAAACCATGTACGCAGCGCGCACGAAATCGGCGTCCTGTACGCAGTGTCTGATTACGACATGGCCCGCGCGCAGGACTTCGCGCAGAAATACGCGGTCAAGGCGCTGTCCTTTGAAGACGTGCTGAAAGACGGTGATATCGCCGGCATTATCCTCGCAACCCCGGCGCCCCTGCATGCGAAAATGGCATTGGAAGCGTTGGCGGCGGGCAAACATGTACTGGTAGAAAAACCCATCGCGCTGTCGATTGAAGACGCACAGAAAATTGTAACCGCCGGTGAAAAAGCGGGCCGCGTCGTGATGGTCGGCCATGTGCTGCAATACCACCCGGCCTTCATCGCGCTGAAAGACATCATCGCCAAAGGTATGCTCGGCAATCTGCGCCATATCGCATCCAGCCGCCTGAATTTCGGCAAGGTGCGCACCGAGGAAAACGTATTCTGGTCATTTGCGCCGCATGACGTGTCGATGGTGCTGGCCATAGCCGGGCGCGAACCCATTGCCACCAGCGCGCAGTATCATAACGGTCTTGCGCAAAGCGACATCGCGTCCACCGCGACCGTACAATTCGATTTCGGCGGCGGACTGTCGGGACAGATCCACACATCATGGCTGAACCCATTCAAGGAACAGAAACTGGTCGTGGTCGGTGATGCCGGCATGGCCGTGTTTGACGACACACTGGACTGGGACAAGAAACTGGCGTTTTACAAAAACAGCGTTTCTTTCGAAAAAGGCGTGCCGGTTCTTAATAAAGGCGACGTCGAATACCTGCCGGTGACCGAAGCCCCGCCGCTTGCGCTGGAAATCGGCCATTTTGCCGCGTGCATGGCCAATGGCGAGCGTCCCCGGACGGATGGCAAGGAAGGCCTTGCCGTGCTAAAGGTGATGCAGGACGCTGATACACAGGCATTGGGCAAACACGCGAAAGCCGCATGAAAACCGCGATCATCACCTACCAGATCCCTCACCTGAAGACGGCGCAAATCCTCGAGCGCCTGGCACAACGCAAAAGCGCCGGCCAGATTGACGTTTTCGCCATCCCTTTCCGTCCCTTCAAGTCACGCGACGTGGTGTTCAAGCATCGTCCTGACCAGAACATCGATATCAAAACGCCGGATCTGTGTGCGCAGTATGGGTTTGGTTACACGGAAGTCGAGGCTGATGCCGATATTCCGGGCGGCTATGATTATTACGTGATTACAGGTGCGGGTATTCTGTCGCCCGAATGCGTGCGCGGCAAAAAAATCGTCAACTCTCATCCCGGCGCCATTCCGGCGGTGCGCGGCCTTGATGCCTTTAAATGGGCGATCCATGACATGCAGCCGATGGCCAATACCCTGCATTACGTCGACGAAGCGGTGGATATGGGCGAACTGATCACCATTGAACCGACACCGGTTTATGTCGACGACACGCTGGAGATTCTGGCAACACGTCTTTATGATTCCGAAATCGCCTTACTGGCCCGGTTTGATGACTTTATCGGCAAAGGCCCTTATATATCGACATACCCCGAGCGCGAAGCGACGCGGCGCATGCCCGCAGCGACGGAGCACGAGATGATGACGCGTTTTGAAGAGTATAAAAACCGTTTTGCGGTGGACAAGAAGAAAGAGGGCACAAATGGCTGATGATATCCTTCCGATCGAATTCGTAGACCTGAAAAAACAACGCGCACGCATTGGCGACAAGATCGACACGGCGATTGCCAAGGTTTTGAACCACGGCCAGTTCATTCTCGGCCCTGAAGTCAAACAACTGGAAGACGGCCTGAAGGCATTCTGCGGCGCGAAATACGCTATCGCCTGTTCCAACGGCACGGATGCCATCGGCCTTTCCCTGATGGCACTCAAAGTCCGCCCCGGCCATGCCGTCATGGTGCCGGCATTCACATTCGCGGCCACCGCCGAAGTTGTCGGATGGATGGGTGCCACGCCGATCTTCATCGACAGCAACCCCGATACATTCAACATGGACCCGGCATCGCTGGAAGAAGGCATCAAGACCGCTGAGCGCGCGGGCCTGAAGCCGGTTGGCGCGATTGCGGTCGACCTGTTCGGCCTTGCAGCGGATTACGACGCGATTGAAAAAATCTGCGATCAGAACGACATGTGGGTCATCTCGGATTCCGCCCAAGGGTTCGGCGCGAAATACAAAGGCCGGACTACCGGCACGCTTGGCAAACTGGCCACGACCAGCTTTTTCCCGGCCAAGCCGCTGGGTTGCTACGGCGACGGCGGCGCGATCTTTACGGATGACGCCGATCTTGCGGCGCTGCTGCAATCATTACGCTTCCACGGCAAGGGCGACGATAAATACGACAACGTGCGTATCGGCATGAATGCACGTCTGGACACGATCCAGGCGGGTATCCTGATCGAAAAACTGGCGATCTACGCCGATGAAATCGAAAAACGCAATCTGGTGGCCGAGGCGTATACCAAGGCCCTGTCCGGCGTTGTAAAAACACCGACCATCCCGGCGGAATATCTGTCGGTCTGGGCGCAGTACACGCTGACGCTGGATGCCGGTGTCGACCGCGTGAAATTCCAGGCTGACATGAAGGCCAAGGGCGTGCCGACGGCTGTTTACTATCCCAAACCGCTGCACAAGCAGACGGCGTACAGCAAGTTTCCGGTCGCGGGCAACGGATTGCCGGTCTGTGAAGACCTGGCGGGCCGTGTTGTCTCCCTGCCCATGCACCCGTATCTTACAGATGCGCAAATCAACCATATCTGTGAGGCCGTGAAATCGGCCCTCAGCAATACGGCACGCGCAGCCGCCTGATCACTTAACAATACTCAATATTTATAAAGGATTACTGATTATGGACGCTATGTGGCTGGATAAACCGGTTTGGATGTGGGCATTGTTTATGGGCATCGTCGTGGTGCTGCTCGTGCTCGACCTTGGCGTCCTGAACAAGGGTGACAAGGAAATCTCCGCCAAGCGCGCGATGATCATCTACAGCTTCTATATCGCCATGGCCCTGTGCTTCGGCGGATGGATCTGGTCGGAACTGGGCCAGGAAAAGGCCATGCTGTACTTCACGGGCTACGTGATTGAACAGTCGCTTTCGATGGATAACCTGTTCGTCATGGCGCTGATCTTCGGGTATTTCGCCATTCCGCGCGCTTACCAGCACCGGGTTTTGTTCTGGGGCATTCTGGGCGTTATCGTTCTTCGCGGCATCATGATCGCGCTGGGCGCGGCACTGGTCGCCGAATTCCACTGGGTTTTGTACCTGTTCTCGGCCTTCCTGATTTTCAGCGGTTTCAAGATGCTCAAATCCGACCATGGCAACATGGACATCGAGCACAACCCGATCCTGAAATTCCTGCGCAAGCACGTACCGGTATCCAACCAGCTGCACGGCCATGACTTCTTCGTGAAGAAAGTTGCCGGCGACGGTTCGGGGCGCATGGTTACGGCGATCACCCCGCTGATGGTTGCCCTGATCCTGATCGAGGCTGCCGACGTTATCTTCGCGGTCGACTCGGTTCCGGCCATCTTTGCGCTGACGACGGACACCTACATCATCTACACCTCCAACATCTTTGCCATTCTGGGCCTGCGTACTTTGTACTTTGCCCTGTCGGCCATGATGGCGCGTTTCGAATACCTGAAATTTGCGCTGGCGGCTGTGCTGATCTTTGTCGGCTCGAAGATCTTCCTGAACGACTTCGTGTTCGGCGGCGAGAAATTCCCGCCCGTGATCTCGCTTAGCGTGACTTTCGGCCTGCTGGCGGCCGGCGTTATCTACTCGCTGTGGAAGACCCGCAAAACCGCATGAGCGAGCCATCCGGCACCGTTCTAAACATTAATATCGGCGCGATCGTCGAAAACTTTCGCCACTTACGCGACCACGCAGGCACGGAAACAGCCTGTGTGGTCAAGGCGGATTGCTACGGGTTGGGCGCTGCAAAAATCGTCCACGCCCTGGACCTTGCGGGTGCGCGTGAATTCTTTGTCGCCACTGCCGGTGAAGGCCGCACGTTACGCGAGATTACCGCCCGCGATATTTACGTACTGGGCGGCATCCATCACGGGGCGCGCGATGATTTCGCCAAATACCGCCTGATCCCGGTCCTGAATTCCATGTCCGACATCGTTGCGTGGTCGGGGGCTTGCGTACTTCACTTTGACACCGGCATGAACCGGCTAGGCCTGTCGGCGGATGACGTCGACGGCATTGTGGCGCAGCCGGACCTGCTGGAGCGACTGGACATCAAATTTGGGATGAGCCATTTCGCGTGTTCCGACGAAAAGGACCATCCACTGAACGCGGCGCAGGTTGAACGTTTTGGCACGATACAGACCAAGCTTCCCTTTATCCGCCGGTGGTCGATGTGCAATTCGTCGGGCATTTTCAGGGTTGCGCATAAATATGATCTGGTCCGCCCCGGCTATGCCCTGTACGGCGGCAACCCCACGCCGGAGACCCGCAACCCGATGCAGCCCGTCGTAACCTTGAACGCCCGGGTCCTGCAGACCCGTAAGGTCAAGGCGGGCGAAACCATCGGCTACGGTGCCACCCATGAATTTGAGGCCGATACCGAGACCGCCACGCTGGCGTTTGGGTATGCGGATGGCTTCCACCGTGGGTATGGCCGGTCGAACCTGTATTACAACGGGGTCGCCTGCCCCATACTGGGCCGTGTATCGATGGACCTGATCAGCGTGGGCATTGGACATCTGGACCGGAAACCCGCCCCCGGCGACCTTATGGAGGTTTTAGGCCCCCATCAGGACATCGACCAGCTAGCCACCAGCGCCGGGACCATCGGGTATGAGATTTTGACCGGTCTTGGCATGCGATACACCCGCCTCTATATATAGCCGCATGAGCAAGCAAATCCCCGTTACCGTCCTGACCGGTTACCTTGGCGCAGGAAAGACCACCCTTTTGAACCGCATTCTGTCGGAGCCGCACGGCAAGAAGTTTGCCGTCATCATCAATGAGTTCGGTTCTGTCGGCGTGGATAACGACCTTGTGGTCGGCGTGGACGAAGAAGTATTCGAGATGAACAACGGGTGCATCTGCTGCACCGTGCGCGGCGACCTGATCCGTATCATCTCGGGCCTTATGCGCCGCGGCCTCGACAAGTTCGACGGCATCATCGTTGAAACCACCGGCCTTGCCGACCCGGCACCGGTTGCGCAGACATTCTTCATGGACGACGATGTTAAAAAGGCTACGCGCCTTGACGCGGTGGTGACGGTTGTCGATGCCAAGCATGTGTTGCAGCGCCTGAAAGATTCACCCGAGGCCGAAGACCAGATTGCGTTTGCCGACATCATCGTGCTGAACAAGATGGACATGGTGACGGCAGATGAGCTGGCCGCGGTTGAAAGCGCGATCAACGCCATCAACCCGTACGCACAGGTGCACAAGACCACGAACAGCCAGATCGCACTGGACAAGGTGCTTGATAAAGGCGCGTTCGACCTGAACCGTATTCTTGAGATCGAACCCGCCTTCCTTGAAGGCAAGCACAGCCATAACCACGACAGCGCCGTCAAAAGCGTTGCCCTGCAATCGGACAAGCCCCTGATCATGGGCCGGTTTGAACAGTGGATGAGCGAAGTTCTGGCTGAACAGGGCCCCAACATCCTGCGGTCCAAGGGTGTTCTGAATATCCGCAATTCCCCGCGCCGTTTTGTTTTTCAGGCCGTGCACATGATTTCGGATTCCGCGCCGGGCAATGCCTGGAAAGACGGTGAGAAGAAAACCAGCAAGCTGGTCTTCATCGGTCGCAACCTTGACAAAGCAGCCCTGCAAAAGGGTTTCGAGGACTGCCTTGAACAACTCGCCGCTTAAAGCCAACGGCTATACATTCGACGCACCGGTCAACAGCGTTGCCTTCACACTGGATGGCAGCGGTTATGCGTTTGGTCTGGGTAACGGCAATGTCGTGATGTTT
Organism: Micavibrio sp. UBA6145; assembly: GCA_002423205.1. Classification (GTDB taxonomy): domain Bacteria; phylum Pseudomonadota; class Alphaproteobacteria; order Micavibrionales; family UBA1664; genus UBA6145. The sequence continues at coordinate 58,637 of DIUZ01000023.1, forward strand.
CATGACAATGTGCAGAAAACGGTACAGGTCCATAGTGGTGCCGTGCCTGCGCTTCGTGCTTACGATGACGGTTTTATTTCCCTGTCGGATGACGGAACGCTGAAAACCATCGCACTGGACGGCACGGTTAAAGATTTCGCCGATTTCAAAGGCGCTTGGACCGAAAGACTGGCTGTGCATGCGAATGGCAGCGTGGCCGTGGCCGTCGGTAAACACATCCATCTGTGGACGCGCCGCGAATCCGAGCCGAAAATACTGGGTCCGCATGACGGGTCCGTGACGGATATCTGCTTTGCGCCGGACGGCATGGGGCTTGCCGCATCGCACCGCGACGGCGTGACATTGTGGGCATGGCCACATTTTGAACCGCAGCCCATGCGCCTTGCCTGGAAGGGTGCGCATCTGGCCGTTACCATTTCCGCCGATAAAAAATGGATCGTCACCGCAATGCAGGAAGGCGCGATCCATCTGTGGAACGTGCCGCTGAAGCGCGATTACCAGATGAGCGGTTACTGGACCAAGCCAACGCAGATGGCCTGGAGCGCAGATCGCAAATGGCTCGGCACTTCGGGTTCGGAATCCGTCATCATCTGGCCGTTCGATAAAATGGGCCCGGAAGGGCGTGAACCGGTTCAGCTTGGCTGGTCGAACACCACGTTCGTGACCGCGCTTGCATCCCACCACGAAGAGCCGGTGATGGCTGCCGGATTTGAAGATGGCGCTGTGATATTACTGGACCTTCAGAACAAGAAGGCCTTCAACGCAGCGACCCCGTCAGGCCACCCCGTGACGGCGATCACATTCTCGCCCATCGGTACGGCCTTTATCGCCGGGACCGCCAAGGGCGGCGGCGTGCTGTTCACTTTCGATTCATAATCACATGACAAATTGTCGCAGGTGCCCGTAAACCCCGTAAATCCGGGGCGTCGCTGACTCCCGGCATACGCGCGGACTCATGCGCGGTGACGCCATATGTATTAAAATCATGACTCGAGCCAAGGGAATTTAACAGCTTACAAAGGGTCAAATTGCCCATGATGCCCCGTGTCATTGAACGTCTTATCCATAAGATCGAAGACGATGTTAAAAAGTTCTCCAAGGACAATGAGACCATCGCCAGCCAGACCAACATGCTGGCCCTGAACGCCACTATCGAAGCCGCAAGGTCGGGTGAAGCAGGCCGCGGCTTTATCGTTGTTGCGAACGAAGTGAAGTCCCTCGCCAAGCAGGCCAAGGAAAATTCAGACAAGTTTAAATCGTTGATTATCAAGCGGATCGGTTACGGCATTGATATAACGGAAAAGATGGTCCAGCAGGTCGAGGGCGGTCGCCTGACCGACATGGCGCAGACGCTGGTCCAGATCATCGTGCGCAATTTGTATGAGCGTACCGCCGATTGCCGGTGGTGGGCGACAGATGAGGCATTCTGGCGCTGTGTCGAAGACCAAAGTTCAGAAAATCGCCAGCATGCGACAAACCGCCTCGGCGTCATTAACAAGTTTTACGGCGTATACATGAACCTTGTCCTGACCGATCAAGATGGAAATGTTCTGGCCACATCGCGGCCTGAGCTGTTTCCCGGCGCGGTTGGCGCGAATGTGAAAAAAGAACGCTGGTTTTTCGAGGCCATGAACACACAGAGCGGTGCCGATTACATCGTGGACGAGATCCACAATTCGGCCATTCACAACAACAATATGGCCGCCGTGTATTCGGCGGCGGTACGCCGCCACGGTGAATTGCAGGGCGAAGCTTTGGGCGTGCTTGGCGTTTTCTTTGACTGGGGTCCGCAATCGCGCAGTATCGTCGTCAACGAACCGACCCTGACCGAAGATGAAAAAACGCGCACCCGCGTCCTGCTTCTGGACGGCCAGCAGCGCATTATCCAGTCATCGGACAGCATGGGCATTTACACCCAGTACGATCTGCAGACCGGCGGTCAGCAGCATGGAAGTTATTACGATGCGGCGGGCAACCTTGTCGCGTTCGCAAAAACCATTGGTTACGAGGAATATGACGGCCTTGGCTGGTACGGGGTCATCATTCAGAAACCGGTCAGCCGTGAAGAGATTGAAAAAAAACTTACGGATGACGGTATCTAATTAAGTACGGCGCATGTATGGAGCATGCGCTTTTTTATTGCCTACCACTGACACGTCAAAAAAAGGGAGAATGTAATGCTTAAAAAATTGAACCTCAAACTGCTGGGAGCCGTCAGCGCGCTGATGTGTTTCGCCGCGCCTGCGTTCGCGCAAGCGGCACCGGCCATCGACAAGGGCGATACGGCATGGATGCTTGTATCATCCCTGCTCGTCCTTATGATGACCCTGCCCGGTCTTGCACTGTTCTACGGCGGCCTGGTCCGCAAGGACAACGTTCTGGCCGTTCTGATGCAGACGCTGGCTGTCGCGTGCATCGTCAGCCTTATCTGGCCGATCGTCACCTATTCCCTGGCTTTCACCGAAGGCAACGGCTGGGCCGGCGGTCTTTCGAAAGTATTCCTGAAGGGCGTTACGGTTGACTCGGTCACCGGCACCATTCCGGAAACCGTGTTCATGCTGTTCCAGATGAAATTCGCGATCATCACCTGCGCGATTATCCTGGGCTCCATTGCGGACCGTATCAAATTCTCGGCCGTGCTTGTATTCACGGTCCTGTGGTCGATCTTCGTGTACGCACCGATCGCTCACTGGGTCTGGGGTCCGGGTGGTTTCCTGGGCGGCGTCGGGCTTCCTGACTATAAGGGTCTTCTGGGTTACGGCGTTGCGCTTGATTTCGCAGGCGGCACAGTCGTGCACATTTCCTCGGGCGTTGCCGGTCTTGTCGCCGCGCTGGTCCTTGGCAAATCGGTGCAGGTATCCCAATCGTCTTCCAACAACCTGATCCTGTCGGTCATCGGCGGCGCAATGCTGTGGGTTGGCTGGTTCGGTTTCAACGCAGGCTCGACGCTTGCCGCCAACAATCTGGCTGGCATGGCGTTCCTGGTTACCAACACGGCGGCTGCTACGGCCTGCCTTGCATGGGTCCTGCTTGAGTGGATGGTCAAGGGCAAACCGTCGGTCGCAGGTGGCCTGTCCGGCTTCGTTGCCGGTCTGGTTGCGATTACGCCGGGTTCGGGCTTCGTCGATTTCGGCGCAAGCATCGTGTTCGGTATCGCGGCTTCGGTGTTCTGCTTCTTCGCTGTCGCCTTCATGAAAGAACGCCTTGGTTACGACGACAGCCTTGATGCCTTTGGCATTCACGGCGTCGGCGGCATCGTGGGCGCCCTGCTCACGGGTGTGTGCGCATCGCCCGCAATCAACCCGGCTGGTGTCGGCCTTCTGGCTGGCAACTCGAACCAGGTTATCGCGCAGGCGCTGGCCGTTCTGGTGACCATGGCCTACTCGGCTGCTGGTACATTCGTGATCCTGACACTGCTCAAATACACGATCGGTATTCGTGTTGACGAGCACACCGAGCGTTCGGGCCTGGACATGGCCCTGCACGGTGAAAAGGTCCATGTTTATAACTAAGATATGATCTTTGAAGAAAGGGTCCCGGTTTGGGGCCCTTTTTTTATGATTGCTTGGTGAACAGCGCGACGAGTTCAACGTGGTGCGACCATGTGAACTGGTCAATCACGCGCACGCTTTCAAGACGGTAACCGCCGTCCACCAGCGTGCGGGCATCGCGGGCGAAGGTGGCCGGGTTGCAAGATACGCCGATGACAACCGGCGTGCGCGCGGATGCCAGCATCTTGACCTGTTCCTGTGCGCCGGCACGCGGGGGATCGAATACGATGGCGTCGTAACGATTGGCATCTTCACGGCGGATCGGGTTTTTAAACAGATCGCGGCGCTGGACCTTCAGTGGCTTGATGCCTTTTGATTTATCGAGCGCAGTGATGGCGGGGCCAACACTTTCGTAGGCGTCAACGGAGCCACGTTCCAGCATCGGGCCGGTGAACGTACCGCAACCGCAAAACAGATCCGCGAATTTGCCTTTTTCCGGCATTAATTCCATGACCGCATCGACCAGTGCCTTTTCACCGGCTTTGGTCGGCTGCAAAAACGCGAGCGGTGGCAGTGAGACGTTGAGTTCACCGAACTTCGCGCGCAGCGGTTCGATCTCGATCATTACTTCAATGGAGTCGCGTTCGCGCGCGCGCCATGAGATACGGTTGATCTTGGAATTATGCGCCATGGACGCGATGGCTTCGCGCACCGGCATATCAGGTTTACCCTTTTTGCCGACACCGCCGGTGATGACCATTTCAAACTGGCCATTCACATACTGCAAAAACACGTCGGCGGATTTGCCTTCCTGTAAAATCGGGATCAGCAGCTGTGTCAGTTTGCGGCGCAGGCCCATGATGGCAGGGTCGGCGACAAGGCATGTGTCGATATTGGTGACCTGATGGCTGCGGCGTTTGTAATAGCCGAGCGTGACGACATTATTTTTCTTGTAAGCCGCAAAGGTGGCGCGGCGGCGGGTGCCGGCGGGCAAGAATACGGGGTCGAGCCAGACTTTGGGCTTCAGGCCCTTTTTGGCCAGCGCGTCGCGGACGATTTCCTGCTTCCAGTCCCGGTAATACTGGTCTTCGGCGTGCTGCATGGTGCAGCCGCCGCATAAGTCATAATACGGACACGGGGCCGGGACCCGGTGGGGGGATGCCGTTTTGACCTCCACCAGGTCACCGCGCATGACGCCGTCGTCCCCGCGGCGGATTACGGCCTGTACGGCGTCGCCCGGCAGGGTCCGGTCCACGTAGATACGCCCCCGCGAGGAGTCGTGGACCCCGTCGCCTTTGGGGCCAAGTTCGTGAATTGTCAGATCGCCTGCCATGGCCGGGTTTATAGGCTATTTTGCGCCCTCTGGTCAAAAGAAGGGTTTTCTTCTATTCTTTGGCCATCATGGCTGAAGACACTCTCGCTGCGTTTCTCAAGAAAAACCCCGATATTCAGGACGTCGATGCGTTTATCATCGATGTGAACGGCGTCCCCCGCGGCAAGCGGCTGCCGGTCAGCAGCGTCAAAAAAGTATTCTCAAGCGGGCTTCGCATGCCGCGCTCGGCCTTTGCGGTCGATATCTGGGGCCAGGACGTTCTGGGTGCCAGGCTGGTTCTTGAAACCGGCGACGGCGACGGCGTGTGCAAAGGCGTTGAAAGCAGCCTGTCGCGCGCACCATGGGTCAAGCACCCCACTGCCCAACTGATTTTGTCGATGTGCGAGAGCGACGGTTCGCCGTTCTTTGCGGACTCGCGCAATGTTCTCAAGAAGGTCCTCGATCTTTACACCAAAAAAGGCTGGACCCCCGTGGTTGCGGCCGAGCTGGAATTCTACCTTGTCGATCCGACCCGCGATGAACGCGGCGACCCGCAGGCACCGCTATCGCCGCGCACCAAGAAACGTTCGCGTGAATCGCACATGTTCAACATGGATGAGATGGCGGATTTCAACGACGTCCTGACCGAGATTCACCAGACCTGCCGTATCCAGAATATTCCGACCGATACCACCATTTCTGAAAACGGTCCGGGCCAGATGGAAATCAACCTGATGCACGGCGCGGACGCCCTGCTCGCGGCGGACCAGGCCACACTGATGAAACGTGTCGTGCGCCAGGTATCGCGCAAGCACGGTCTGGACGCCACGTTCATGGCCAAGCCTTATGTCGGTAAATCCGGCAGCGGGCTGCACGTGCATTTCAGTATTCTGGATAAGAACGGCAAAAACATCTTCGCCGCAGCAAAAGGCAACCAGGGCACGCCGCTGCTGCGCCATGCCATCGGCGGCCTGACCCGTGCGATGCGTGATTCCATGCTGGTCTTTGCACCCAACATCAATTCCTACCGCCGCTTTGCGCCGGGGGCGCATGCGCCGACATCCGTGTCATGGGCATACGACAACCGTACCGCCGCCGTGCGCGTGCCGGAAAGCGACGCCGTCGCGACCCGCATCGAACACCGCGTGGCCGGGGCTGATGCCAATATCTATCTTCTGATGGCTGTGATGCTGGCCGGTGCGTATGACGGTCTTGTCACCAAGGCCGATCCGGGCAAGCCGCTGAAGGGCAATGTCTGGGATTCGAAAGCCAAGCTTTTGCCCAACACCCTGCCCGAGGCGCTCAAGGCGTTTGAAAATTCGGCGTTCATCGCCAAGTATTTCGGCAAGCATTACCGCGGCGTCTATGCCGCGTGCAAGCTGCAGGAAAAAGAAATCATGGATAGCCGCGTTTCGAGCGCCGAGATCGAAGCGTATATGCGCGATATATGAGCCATCTGCTGCTCACCATGGGGGGAACGATCGACGCCGCCCCCTATCCGGACGGCGGCACCCCACCTGAAAATATCACACCGACCAGCGACGCGCGCGCCTGTGCCGCCATGCGCGATATCATCTCCGATGTTGTCTGCATCCCGATATGCAACAAGGACAGTAAGGATCTGAATGTCACCGACATGAACGCGCTGGCCAATGCCATCACCAGCGCCCATGGCTATGACCGCATTATCGTGACCATGGGCACTGACCGCATGCCGGATGTGGCGCGCGCGATCAAGGCCCGCGCCCAGCACCTGATCTGCCCCGTCGTCTTTACCGGTGCGTTCGTGCCGCTGGCCAATGGCGTGAAATCGGACGGTATAGACAATCTGCGCAAGGCTGCGCTGGAAAATCCCGATCTGATGCCGGGCATTTATATCGCTGCGGGTAACCTATTCACGATCCCAGACCGTGTTTACAAGGATTTTGATCGGCGCGTATTCGCAGAGCATACCCATGATCCCGTGTTTCAATCCATTTTTGGACAGGCATGGAACCGCTTACCGCCGGTTATGCTCAGACACTATGCCAACAGGCCCTTCAGTAACGACGTGGTCATTGCTGAAGGTGTGCTGGATGTCATGGCGCGCGCGCCGATGACATGGCTGGGTCCGTTTTTTCGGCTTGCTGGAAACCTGCCCGCACAAAATGAAAATGCCGTGCCTGTGAGCGTGCGTTTTGAAAGCGACCGACACTCCAACGCTGTTACATTTCGCCGCCGCCTGTCGTTCCGCACGACAAAGCCCTATGAATTCGCCTCTCGCATGACGCCGATTGCAGACAATGTCGTGATTGAAAACATGCCGTTCGGCCTGGGATGGAAGGCCGCTTACGACTGGGACGGGACCAAAGTCGTCATAACGCATCGCGGATACACATTGCGTGTATTCGGGCATTATATCCCCATGCCGCTGACGCTGATTATGGGCGCAGGATATGCCGAAGAAGTCCCGGTTGATGACAATCATTTCGATATGATCATGCACATCACGCATAAATGGTGGGGCACGGTATATCAGTATAAAGGCCGGTTCAGAATCGGTGCCGCCAGATGAAACGCGTACTGGTGATCGGTGGGTACGGTAATTTTGGCCGGTTCATTAGCGCACGACTGTCGAATGATCCTTCTATCGAATTGATTATCGCGGGACGTTCGCTGGAAAAGGCTCAACGTCTTGCAGCAAAGCTGAATGCGCAGGCGGAATACATTGATGTTCACGCCAGGCTTCCAGAACGACTTGCTGCCATACGCCCTGATATCGTCATCCATACATCCGGCCCGTTTCAGAATCAGGGTTATGACGTTGCGCAGGCGTGCATCGCACAGGGATGCCATTATATTGATCTGGCTGATGGCACTGATTTCGTTGCCAACATCACATCGCTGGATGACGCGGCCAGAGCCAGATCCGTCATGGTCATCAGCGGCGCAAGTTCAGTCCCATGTTTCAGTGCCGCGCTGATTGACCATTACCGTGCATCTTTCAAATCACTGGACAGCATTGACTACGGTATTACCACCGCGCAGCAAAGCACACGCGGCCTTGCCACCACGCAGGCGATTCTGGGATATACCGGAAAGCCGTTCACTACGCTTATCAACGGTGCCGTGAAAACTATTTATGGCTGGCAGGGTTTGCGCCTGCGCAGATATCCGCATATCGGTTGGCGTTGGCTCAGCAATTGTGCCATTCCGGACCTGAGGCTGTTTCCAAATCGTTATCCGGGTATTCAGACGCTGCGCTTCCGCGCCGGGGTGGAGCTGCCGCTCCTGCATCTGGGGTTGTGGTGCCTGTCGTGGCTGGTGCGCCTGCGCCTTGTCCGAAATATGCAGTGCATAGCCCCAGTCCTTCTTAAAATATCCGATGGTTTTAATCGCTTCGGCAGTGCCGATAGCGGGTTTCACATGCGGCTGTCCGGCATCGGCGCAGATGGCCGTGCCAAAGATATATGCTTTGAACTGACGGCACGTTCTAACGATGGCCCATTCATTCCATGCATTCCATCGGTACTGCTCGCCCAAAAAATAGCGCGTGGTGAATTGCATCAACCGGGTGCGCAAGCCTGCGTCGATCTGATCACTCTGGATGAATATCTTACTGCGTTTAGGGACTTGAATATCACCTGGCAGGTGAATTAATCAGGAACCGCATCCCGTCTTTGTTTGTTGGTTCAATGCAATCACACATGACGGGAGCATTTTATGCCGCAGAAACTTCAAGGAAAACGTATCGCTTTTCTGGCCACTGACGGATTTGAAGAATCCGAACTGACGCAGCCTTGGGACGCCATTAAGGGTGCCGGCGCGGAGGTTGAGCTGATCTCACTCAAAGCGGGTGAGATCCAGGGCATGAAGCACGACGAGAAAAGCAAGACATGCCGCGTTGAGAAAACGGTGGATGCCGTCAGCGCCGATGATTACGACGGTCTGGTGCTTCCGGGTGGCGTGGCCAATCCGGACGCTCTACGCGCAAATGAGAAGGCCGTCGCATTTGTTAAAGCGTTCTTCGACCAGAAAAAACCTGTGGCCGCCATCTGCCATGGTCCCTGGACATTGGTGGAGGCGGGCGTGCTCAAGGGCCGTACGCTGACATCGTGGCCGTCCCTTAAAACGGACATCATCAATGCCGGAGGCACTTGGGTCGACGAAGAGGTTCACACCGATATGGGCCTTGTCACCAGCCGCAAGCCGGATGACCTGCCGGCCTTCTGCGCCAAGGCGATTGAAGAATTTGCCGAAGGCATTCACGACCGCACGAAAAAAGCCGCTTAAAGGAGCTTCCTATGCCGCAAGCCATGGATCACGTCCCACCGACCCCGGTTGAGAAAGAGCGTAATAAAGGCATCAAGATTCCAGCAGTTGCGATTTTTCTGCTGATCGGATTGTTTGTGAGCGGGGTTTTGTTTTTTGTATTACCGTTGATTGCATCAATGCAGCAGCAATGAAGCCAGCTTCGCTATAGAATTTAAAAAGCCCCCGGATCGGGGGCTTTTTAAAATTGGTTGCGGGAGTAGGATTTGAACCTACGACCTTCAGGTTATGAGCGCAGGCTCATC
>DIUZ01000017.1 GCA_002423205.1 Micavibrio sp. UBA6145
AGGCTGCTCAGCAACCGCAATCCGGTCAACAAGCGCAGCCCGGTGTTTCGGCTTACATGCCGCGCACCAATCTGACGCCTTCCGGACCCCGCGATGTTCGCGGACCGACCGGTTCTTTCAGCCGCCCGGCCGCCCCAGACACTAACGTAACTACTCAGGTACAGACACAACAACCCCTCAACACCAACACAACCACTGAAGGACACAAAACGATGAACACCCCGAACGACAACTCTTCGCCCTCGAACGCACCGCAAGCTGGCCGTCCGATGGATATTCCGGGCACCATGCCTTACGGCCGTCCGATGGCACCGGGCATGGGTGGCAGCTATGGCGCGTCACACACCGCCGCTTACAACCCGTACGGTTCGGGCCGCAAGCTGATCATCGGCGAAGGCATCACCATGTCGGGCGAGATCGAGCATTGCGATCACCTGATCGTTGAAGGCACCGTTCAAGCCACACTGAAAGACGCCAAGCTGCTCGACATCTCGGAAGCCGGCGTGTTCTACGGCACCGTCGACATCGAAGAAGCGACCATCGCCGGCCGTTTTGAAGGCGACATCAACGTTGCCGGCCGTCTGACCGTCAAGGCTTCGGGCGTCATCACCGGTTCGATCCGCTACAAGGAACTGGCCATCGAAGCAGGCGCTTCGATCGAAGGTACCCTGTCGCCGATGTCCCCGCGCAAAATCGACGAGAACGTCGCTTCCGCCGACTTCAGCAAAGGCAAACAAGTTGCCAAGCAAGCCCGCGACGCCGTGAAATCGGCTGAGAACAGCAACCAGCTGTTCGGCGGTAAAGACGCTGTCTCGGCAGCTCAGTAATCAGTAAGAAAGGCGCGTTCCCATGCCGGTGTCCAAGGCAAGGAAGCGACTTAAGAAAAACGGCCAGCAGCTTGCTGGCCGTTTTTCGTCTGCGCGGTTTGGTACGTCGCAGCAGATGGCACTGCGCCTGATCGGCAGGGCCGCGCTGATCATCAGCGTGTGTGTGCTGGCATCCAGCACATTGTCAGACCCGTTGCAGAAACTGGCGGACGAAACCATCGTCATGAGCGCGCGGACGCAGGACATTCCCAAATACAGGCAACAGGAACGCCTTGCACTTTTGCGGCGCACGGCACAGAACGCCGACGGCGTGCGCGGCCTGTCGCCTGACGAGCTGGCATTGCTGTTCGGCACGCCGACCCTCAAACGTGAAGAGCCGGAAGTGGAATCCTGGCATTTCACATCCGGTGAATGTGCGCTGGATGTTTATTTCCCGCGCAAGGCGGTGATGCAATTAACCCGCCACCCTGTTTACGCGGAATACCGCGTGCGCGGCGATGCCGGGGAAGAGGGTCTGATCGAAGGCAAGCAGGCGCTGGACCATAAGTCATGCGTCAAATCACTTTTCTCGCACGCAAAATTTCCGGATATGGCGGGTTAACGACCATATTTCACCGTCAGCGTCGTGCTTTCAATCGCGTGGTCGTGCAGCCATTGAATGGTGGATGGGCCGACGGCGCTTAAGGGGTAAAACACCTGCGCGTCCGGCATCGCGTAAAGCGTGAACTCATAGCGATGCAACTGGCCGTCCGGCGAGCACGGGCCGACATAGGTGTCAGTGCCGAAGGAATTGGGCAGGACGTTTACACCTTGCGGCAATTTATCGGGATTGCCTGAATCCGGCGGCAGGGTCGAGGGTATAGGCGGTATATTCAGCACCACCCAGTGGACCGCCCCGCCATCCGGTGCGTCCGGATCAAACAGGGACAGGGCGTAGCTTTTTGTGCCTTCCGGGGCACCGGACCAGTCAAGGGTGGGTGAGATGTTCTGGCCGTTGCAGCCGTTGATATTGCCGGCGGCCGAGCGCGGCAGCTCCGCGCCTTCCTGGACAAGAGGGGAGGTCAGCAAAAGATTGCCCGCGGCCAGGGCCGGGGCGGCCACAAGCGTCAGTGCGGCGGTTAAGAGGCTGAAACGGTTCATAAATGGGTCCCTTTATCATCTTTAAATTTGCCAAACGGGGGTGGTCTGATTGTAGGATAAATCATGCCATCATCAGAACCAACCAAGCAGCGCCGCAGACGTTCCATTTTGAGGGCCCATCCGGGCGCGGTTATGACGGCGATTGCGTTCAATATTGCCGCGTGGGCAACGCCGACCAGTGTGAAAGACGCCCAGGTCCCGCGCCCGGCCATTACGCTGGGTGCGCCGGTTGAAACCATCATGTGGGCTGGCCTGCGCAACAGGTCCATTGACGCGCAAGCGGCAGGCGCATTTTTGTCGGCGCAGGCGAGGGACGAAGTCATGAACTGGGCATACATGTACCTGCCACGCGAGGTGGAGGCTTATTATCACGATTTCGAAGCCGCGATTGTCAGTCATTGCAAAGGCCAACTGGCGAAATGTCCGAAGCCTTTGCAGGAGTATGGCGCCACGCTGTACAAGAATTTTCGATTTACACCGGAATATCGCGCATGGGACCGTGCGCGCCGCGAGGAATTTTTACTGCGTGCCGCAAACGACCCGGTGCTGGTCAACGCGCGCGCATACTGGAATGTCAGCCGCAAGTCGCCGCACCATATCAATCTGGGTGAACGCCGCGAGATCATCCGCCATGTGATTGCGATGTATAATGATGTGTATGCACAGGGACATAAGGATTTTCGCCCCGCGCGATTTGTAACCATGGACCTGCATCCGGAAATTGCGGGGCAATATGCGCACGGTCTCCACGAAATTCGTATGCGCGGGAATGATCTTTTGTGGAAGCCGTTTGATAACGTCATGCGCATTGCCGTGCATGAGGCCCGTCATAGCGTACAGGCGCAACTGGCAGCACTGACGCAGAGCAGGGAAGGTCTGCAATACCTGCAATCGAAAGGTATTGCGCGGGAGGTCAGGATTTTTGCGCTTATCATCGGTCCGGGACGTCCGTCATTCACTTCGGTCCAGGACGATGGATATAAAACATCCCCCGTTGAGATGGACGCGTATGCGCGCCAACAGGATGGTAACAAGATCGGTATTGGAGATGTGCCGGTGTCGGTGCTGTTTTCGCAACTGGACGAAGCCGACCGGTCGATTGAAGCGCAGCGCAGGGGCGCGGCCCAAAAATACGGTTTCAGCACCTATGTGCGCAGCGTCGCGCCGCGCGCGCCGATTGTTCAATAAACCGTTTTATCCCTGAACAGGCAGATATCGTTTACCGGACATTCCGGGCATTTTGGTTTGCGGGCCACGCAGATATAGCGTCCATGTAAAATCAGCCAGTGATGGGCGTGGCGCTTGAATTCTGGCGGTATGGTTTTTTCCAGACCCTGTTCAATCGCATCGGGCGACGCGCCATAGGCAAGGCCGGTGCGGTTGGAAACGCGGAACAGGTGTGTATCGACGGCGATGGTCGGCTGGCCGAAGAAGATATTCAGAACCACGTTGGCGGTCTTGCGACCGACGCCGGGCAGGGTGACAAGATCGTCACGATTGTCCGGGACTTCGGAGCCGTATTTATCAATCAGGATCTGCGAGAGCAGGAAGACATTTTTGGCCTTGGCCTTGTTCAGGCCGATGGTCTTGATGTAGTCGCGGATTTTGTCTTCGCCGAGTGCGACCATCTTTTCCGGTGTGTCGGCGGCGGCGAAGAGTGCGCCGGTGGCCTTGTTCACGCCCTTGTCGGTGGCTTGCGCGCTTAATACGACTGCGACGAGCAGGGTAAAGGCGTTGGTGTAAAACAATTCGCCCTTCGGTTCCGGATTGATGGCGTGCAGGCGAGAGAAAAATTCATGGACTTCGGCGGGCTTCAGGCGGCGGGGCATGGGGCAATTAAAGCTAAAAACTGCGTGCGGGCAAGGCTGTTACGAGGGTTCATCCCACGCGATAGTAACCGGCAAGATATTGTTCTAGAACCATTAAATGGTTATTGCTAAATATCTTTTTATTATGTAAAATATTTGCCATGAAACATTCAGACTGCCACGAAAACACATCTACCGGCCATAAGCGCATAACGGTGGGCAGTGTGCTGAAAGACACTTTCAAAATCGCTGCGGGTGGTGTGGTCGGCGTCTTGCTGGCGGCTGAAGCGGTTGTAGGAATGAATTATATCTATCACCTGCACGAGCAAGCCAAACCGACATCAAGCGATTTGGGACAAGCAAATCCCACGAGCTTTGCCGAAGCGGTGCTGGCCATGCCTGAGGCGGGCGAGCGTATGAGGGATGTGCGCGCGGGATATGTGAGCGGCCATTATGATGCAAGCGGCATGATGGTCAGAGTTTATCGCGACGCGCCGGATTTGATTGCAGATTATTACGATGCACTGGCGCAGCGTGTAAAAAACGAGTGCCGATATGGGAATGTCAACCTTTGTCCGGCACCACTGAAAAACAGCGTCGCGAGCGCCTTTGCGGCGCACATACAGAGCGAGCGTTATACGGCGTGGGAAGGGAAGCGCCAGCTTGCGCTCCAGCGTGCCCTGGTGCAGGAGCCATTGTTCTGGCCGCTGCGCGAACGATGGCCCAATCTTAACAAAGATCAAAAACTGCAGACGTTGCGATACGTAGCGACCATGCAGGCAAAAATGTATAGCGACGATACATTGCATCTGAGTACGCCGCATGTGCGCGAGGCTGTTCTGCCGACCAATACTGCCGGTACTTATAATACACGAACGAACACGATCAAAATCTTTGAGCGGGCGCTTACCGATTATACGTTCGACCAGGCTATGGAGCTTATTGGCCATGAAGGCGGTCACCACATCCATGCCGGTCTGGTAGACCTGTCCAAGACATCGAGAGGGCGGGATTACCTGCGTACTCAAGGTATTCTGGCCGATGTAAGAATGTTCTCGCTGACGTTAACGAGATTGAATATGGATCGCAGTAATGCTGAGGGCGGTGTGGGACCTTCGCATGATTTCGTTCCGGATGAACGCGATGCTGACAATATAGGCGCGGATGTTTCTATAGCAGCCATCAATGCACAGGCAGGGATGCTGGCGCCGCGCCGCATCGCATCGCCCGCATCGGTTTCCCGTTAGCACTGTAAAAAATCATTCCGTGAGGTCGAGCCAGAGGCGTTTGTGCCATGGCTTGGTCTTGTCGGATTTATAAGGCACGGGCAGGGTTGCCGTGTCGGTCTTGATCGCGGCGGCGGCGGCGCGGAAGACGGTTTGGCCCGCGTCAATCAGCGGCGCCTTGTCGACGGCGTGGTAGTTGGAAATATGCATGGCCGCGATTTTGACGGCGTCCAGCAGCGATTTTTGTTCAGCGATATCGGGATTGAGTAGCAGGGACAGGCGGCCTTCGTATTCGTTGGCGGCGCGCATGGTGTCCAGGAAGTGCGAATTGACCGTCTGGTTTTCTGCGAACATGGCGCTCAGCGCGTCGCAGCAGGACATGTAGCCCGCCAGCGTGTCGCGCAGGTCGCTGGTCCATGCCAGATTGACGGTATTAAGGGTGTTGGCACGGGTTTGCTGGTTCATCAGCATATGCATGTGGCGCACATCGCGGCGCGATGATTTCAATGATGCGGCGGCAATAAAAAAGACAGTACAGGCGAGTACCAGAATACCGATGTCATCCAGAATGAATTTCAGGACATAAGTATAAATGAAGGCGATGACAATGCCGGCCCCGTGCGCAATGTCAGAGGCGATAGCGATAAACTGTTCCATTTTTTACTCCGTGAGATCGTTCCAGAATTCTTTAACTTTTTTAAAGAAGCCCTGGGATTCCGGTGAGTTGGCGGACGGGTCCTTGCCTGCGAATTCTTTCAGCAATTCCTGTTGTTTCTTCGACAGGTGAACCGGTGTTTCGACGAATAATTCAATATACATGTCGCCGCGCGCGGAGGAGCGCATCATCGACATGCCTTTGGATTTGAGGCGGAATTGCTGGCCGGTTTGCGTACCAGCCGGCAGTTTGACCTCGGCGCGGCCACCTTCGATGGTCGGCACTTCGATGGCACCGCCGAGGGCGGCGATGCTCATCGCGATGGGAACGCGGCAATGCAGGTCGGCACCTTCGCGGGTGAAGAGTTTATGCGCGGCGATGTTGATCAGAACATAGAGATCACCGGCAGGGCCGCCATTGGCACCCGCTTCGCCTTCACCGCCGAGACGGATGCGGCGGCCATGTTCGATACCGGCGGGAATCGCGACTTTAAGCGTTTTTTCTTTACGCACGCGGCCAGCGCCACCGCAATTGGTGCATTTTTCCTTGATCACCTGACCGATGCCGCCGCAGGTGGGGCA
>DIUZ01000019.1 GCA_002423205.1 Micavibrio sp. UBA6145
GTCGCTGTTTGACTGGGTGCGGGCGCACGGTGTCGATAAAACCCATGGCGGCATCCTGAATGCCCAGACCCGTGACGGCGTGATCCTGGACGATAAAAAACGCATCTGGCCGGTCTGCGAAACCCTGCGTGCCGCCAATATCATGGACGATCAGGAACTGGCAGCGGATATGCGCGCCATGCTGAAAGGCAATTATCTGCGCGCAGATGGTTTCTGGAATGAAATGCTGGATAAAAATTTAACGGTCGTAACCGACTATCTGCCGGGTACGACCGTTTATCATCTCTATCAGATACTCGATCTCGTTTAATCAGCCATGCGCGAGGCGCAGGCCGCTTTGACGGCTGGCCGGTTTGGCAGCTGTACGCAGCATCCGGTAAAATTCCGGAATGGCAACGTCCTGACGGCCTTGCAGATTATAAATCGGCAGCATGAATTTCTCGACATGCGCCTGTGCGGCCTTGTCATCGCCGACCCAGATATTGATGGTGCGGTCTTTGCCATACTGCGTGGTGATGGCCTGCATCATTTCCAGATCCGGTGCGCTGTCGCCGGCAACGAGGAATGTGGTCTTGTCGGTGATGCGGTCTTTGAAGTGATCATTGGCCAGAAGCGTAAGAACCGTCGCGCCCTTGCTCATGCCGGCCGGCTTGATATCGATGTAACCGTTGACCTGGTTGTCGCCGAACGGCACGCGCTTCTCAACTTTGTAGATGTTCTGCGCGACAGCCGGATCGAGTTGGGCGAACGCGGTCTCGACTTGCTTGAACAGGGCGTCGGTTTCAGCCGGGGTGGTGTTTTCGAATACCCATGCGCCGCAACGTTCACGCGGGTCAAGGGTCAGCATGGCATGACCATTGATCGGCAGATCGATCGAGCGGTTGGAAAGTTTCGTGTCCTGCGGCAGGTCGAACGCAAGGCCGACTTTGTGCAGAAGGTCGTAAATGGCGGTGATGGTGCGCGGGAAATGGGCTTCAGCGGTCTCGTCAGCCAGTGGAATGTGCAGGCGCTGGGCATTGGGTTTCGATGCGTCCAGCAGCACATGATGGCCGCAATTGGATGCAACCGTGATATTGAAACCGGCTTTCTCGCCGAAGATGCCCGACAGGGTCGAGTCTTCGCCGCGTGCGGTCAGGATGATGGACGCGCCGAATGATTTGGCGGTCTGCTCAAGGACCGAACGCTGGTCTTCGTCGAGCTTCACGTAATGGAAATTTCTTGCAGGCTTCAGCGCCAGCGTAAGGTCGAAGTCTTTAACCGAAACAATATTGGCAGGGTCAAGGCCAGCCAGTCGGGCTTCGAGTTCGGCGGTGTTAGTGTTGAGTAACATCGTCATTCCTTACGAGTAGAGCGGGTTAAGTTGGGCGTACAGACTGCGGTAAATCTTCAGTCGTTCTTTGAGTTTTTCCTGCCACTCAAGGTTAGGCAGGGTATACGAAATCGTCTTGGGTCTTGCAAGGATTTCCGCCTTGTTTTGCGGCACATGCGAGAGGGCCGCCAGCTTGGCAGCGCCGAAAGCCGGACCCTGGTCGCCGTCGGCCACGTAAACGACCTTTTTGTTAAGGACTGAGGCAATAATCTCACCCCAAAGCGCGTTGCGGGACCCGCCGCCGATCAGGGTGATTTCCTGCGGTTTGGCACCGGCCGCCTCAAGGGCGTCCTGGCAATCGGCGAAGGCGAATGCGACGCCTTCCAGCGTGGCCTGCACAAGATCGGTGCGGGTCGTCTCATGCGTCATGCCGAAATAAGAACCGGTCGCATTGGGATTGTTGTGCGGTGTGCGCTCGCCCGACAGATAGGGCAGGAACACAGTATTCAGGTTATTGTTGAATGTCTGCGCGGTCAAAAGCGCGGTCAGTTCGTTTTCGTCTGTCGCCCCCAGCCACCCGGTCGCGGTTTTAACGCATGACGCCGCCGACAGGATGACACCCATCTGGTGCCATTTGCCCGTCAGCGCGTGACAGAAGGCATGGACGGTTTTTTCCGGCGCGGCGTGGTGGTGGTTGGTCGCAACGAAATAAACACCCGACGTGCCCAGTGAAATGAATGCGTGGTCATCAGCAACAGCCCCGATACCGACGGCGCCCGCGGCGTTATCGCCCGCGCCGCCCGCCAGAATAACGTTATCCTGCATGCCCCAGCGTTGTGCCAGCTCGGCCTTCAGATGGCCAGCAATCTGGTCGCCCTCGACAAGCGTGGGCATCTGCGAGGCATTCAGGCCGCACGCGGCCAGCATTTTGTCCGACCATGCGCGCTTGGTGACATCCAGCCACAGCGTGCCGGCGCAATCCGACATATCGCCCATTTTCTCGCCGCTCATCAAAAAGCGGATGTAATCCTTGGGCAGAAGAACTGTTGCGACCTGCGCGAAAATTTCAGGCTCATGGCGTTTGACCCAGAGCAGTTTGGGCGCGGTAAAACCCGGCATGGCGATGTTGCCGGTGATCTGGCGTGAATCCGGCACGGCTTTTTCGATCAGGGCGCATTCTTCCGCGCAGCGGCCGTCATTCCACAGGATCGCAGGGCGCAGGACGTGATTGTCCTTATTCAGCAGCACCGCGCCATGCATCTGGCCGGCAAGGCCGATGGCGGCCACCTGAGAGAGTTCTTTGGGGTGGCGGGCCTTGATCGCATCAAGGGCGGTGCAGGTGGCATCCCACCAGTCTTTCGGATTTTGTTCGGACCACAACGGCTGCGGACGGGAAATGGGGAGGGAGACCGTCTCTTTGTCGACGATTTCAAACTGCGCGTTGGTAAGCAGGGCTTTTACGCCGGATGTGCCTACATCGATACCGATATACATTAACGCCGTACCCGTCTTTTCTGCCGCTTGCTTTATGGCTAACAGCTTGTTTTTCTACAGGAGTGCCAGACATTACGAAAAATACACTTGCCCGTCAACGAAAACTCCCACAGGGTGCGCCGCAACATCAACCCCTGCATCCCTTGCAATAAGGCTTTACAGGGCGTTATAAGTCATAAAAACTGTTGCAAACCAAGGGATTAAGCCAATTGACCCTGGATAAAATAACAGTGGAAAGTTTCCCTCCCGCGCCGCCCCTGCACAAGGCAGCCCGCATGGCGCTGGCTTACCCCGCTTTTTTCATGGAATACGACCGGGTTAAACCCGCTCTCGGCAATGCCACGCTTGAACGATTTCTGCGCCGTTTCCTGTACCGCGAAATCATGCCGGCGCTGGAACAGAACCCGGATGACGGCACCCGTATCATTTCAGCCGCCCTGGAATATTTGGCCAGGGGGCCGCAGATGATGGTGACGCTGACCGCCAACGGGTCGATATGCATGCATGACATCATCGTGCCGTGCATCGAACGCCAGCTCAACGCCGGTGGTTCGGTGTCATACAGCGCCTTCGTCGTCGCGTCGTGGCTGACCTACATGCGCGGTATCGGCCCCGGCGTGAAAAATATCGAGGTAATCGATCCGCACCGGAATGTGATGCGTACCAAAACCAGTCTCGCAAGCGACCCTGCCGTGGGCCTGCACGGTGATATATTCGGATCGCGCCTGTGTCGTGAAGATGTGTTTCTGGCCGCCCTGCGCCAGCATCACCAGGCGATATACGCACATGGCATGCGTGCGGCACTGGAAAGCCTGATGCGTGAGCCGCGACCGGCGTCGTTGCGCATGATTAAAAACACGCCGTCCTAGACTGCGTATTTTACATCGCGCCTTTTTTGATTTGCCCGTGCGCGTTGCGCACAGACTAAAGGCGCGTGTTTACATCGCGCCTTTTTTGATTTGATTATCCTTGATCGACAGGCCGAGCTTGCCGCTCATCAGTTCCAGCGCGACATTGCCGAAAACTTCCCGGCGCCAGCCTTTCAGGGCCGCGACGTCGGCTTTGTCGCCGTATTGCGCCAGCGCCTGCAGATCGTCGCCGTCGGCGACAAGGCGGGGACTGATGCCGGTTTCCGATGACTGGATACGCAGCAGCATCTTGAGCATTTCAAGAACCGGCTGCAATTCCTGCGGGAAGGGTTTGCCGCGCTCGATTCTCGGCATGTCTTCCTTGGGCAATGCCAGCGCGTCTTCCACGACTTTCAAAATCTGCTGGCCCAGGTTTTTCTCCGCCAGATCGGACGGGAATCCGCGCACGCGCGCCAGTGCCGAAGCATTGCGCGGTTGTGTCAGGGCGATCTCGGCCAGTGTTTCGTCTTTGAAAACACGTCCCTTGGGAATGTCACGGCGTTGCGCTTCGCGCTCGCGCCACGCGGCAAGCCCGCGCAAAACGGCCAGTACCGGCGGCTTGTCGCTGCGCACCTTGATGCGTTCCCACGATTTTTCCGGATCGACCGTGTAGATCGATACATCGGAAAGATTGGTCATCTCTTCCAGTATCCATTCGCGGCGGCCCAGCTTGTCGAGGCGCTCGCAAAAATTTTCATACACCTGGCGCAGGTACAGAACATCGTCGGCGGCGTAGGCCAGTTGTTCACCCGTCAGCGGACGGATCGACCAGTCTGTAAATTGCTGTGATTTGTCGATGGAATGACGGCATACATCGGCAACCAGTGCGGCGTATGAAACGGATTCGCCGTAACCCAGCGCCATGGCGGCGATCTGCGTATCAAACAACGGGGCCGGTACGCGGCCATACAGCTTCACGAAAATCTCAAGATCCTGACGGCCCGCATGAAACACCTTTACGACATCGGGGTCGAACAGCGCCTCTTCAAGGTCGGTCATGTCGTCGCCCGTGATCGGGTCGAGCAGGATGGCATCGCCCTCAGGGGCCGCAACCTGCACAAGGCATAATTGCGGATAATACGTGCGTTCACGCAGGAATTCAGTGTCCAGGGCCAGGAATGCCGGTTTGCTCATGAGGTTCTCTTACCGGCTAATGCCCCGGGGTTCAATGGATTGATTCAATGGGTTGGTTCAATGGTTTCTAAGCGGCCAGGCGCGGCGCATCACCGCTTGCCTGCGGGGCAGGGCGGGCGGCACTGCGGGTCACGATGCGCACGGGAATGCCCGCTTCGGCGAATGCGCGTTCCAGCTCTGCCGGTTTGGCGCGGAAAATGCGCACATAAGGCTTACCCTCGCCAAGCGCGTAGCTGGAACTGCGCCAGACATCACCCTTGCCTTGTGTAAAAGTGATATCTACTGGCTGGTCGTAAACGGGATCTGCTTTGCCCCTGAAGACACGTGCAAGGCGGGTGAATTGATGGGGCTCGTCGGACACAATCTGGGTAAAATGGCCGCCGCGGATGATCTTAATCATGCAATCTCTCGTGTTATGGAATAGCCAGACGATACGCCCGGATCCCGATCTTGTGAAGATCTTTTGAGTATCCGGCAAATTTTTGTTAGAAAAAAGCCACTTACATAAGATGTCCTCAAGGAGAATTGGTTTTGCATACCTACCGTACCCATACCTGTGCCGCCCTGCGCCCCGAACATGTGGGCCAAACAATCCGCATTTCCGGCTGGGTGCATTCCGTCCGCGACCATGGCGGGCTCCTGTTCATCGACCTGCGTGACACGTATGGCATGACGCAGTGCGTTCTGCCCGGCGGCCACAAGCAATTCGCCGAGATCAGCAACTGGCGCGTTGAATCTGTCATCACCATCGACGGTAAAGTCGTCGCGCGTAATGACGCGACCAAAAACGACCGCCTGCCGACAGGGCATATTGAAGTCGTTATTGAGACTGCCACCATGCAGGGCGCGGCCAAGGTCCTGCCGCTGCAGGTTGCATCAGAAGAAGACGCCGGTGAAGACGTGCGCCTGAAATACCGCTACCTCGATCTGCGCCGCGACAAGATGCAGAAAAAAATCAAACTGCGCTCCAAAGTCGTGTCATCCCTGCGCAAGCGTATGACCGAAAACGGCTTCAATGAATTCCAGACGCCGATCCTGACCGCCTCAAGCCCGGAAGGCGCACGCGACTTTCTCGTACCGTCGCGCGTTCACCCCGGTAAATTCTACGCCCTGCCGCAGGCGCCACAGCAGTTTAAGCAATTGCTGATGATGTCGGGCTTTGACCGCTACTTCCAGATCGCCCCGTGCTTCCGCGACGAAGACGGCCGCGCCGACCGCCTGGCTGAATTCTACCAGCTCGACGTGGAGATGAGCTTCGTCACCCAGGAAGACGTCTTCGCTACCATGGAACCCGTCATCGGCGGCCTGTTCGAAGAATTCGGATCGATCAACGCCCCGCACACCGTCACCAACTGGCGTGAAGGCGGCTGGCCGCATATCAAGTACAACGATGCCATGCTTAAATACGGCTCCGACAAGCCTGACCTGCGCAACCCGCTGGTCATCTGCGATGTCACATCCGTATTCGCGCGCGCCGATGTTGAATTCAAGGCGTTCAAAGGCATCATCGAACAGGGCGGCGTTGTTCGCGCCATCCGCGCACCGAAGGTCGGCGCACAGCCGCGCAGCTTCTTCGACAAGCTCAACGGCTGGGCACAGGAACAGGGCGCAAAAGGCCTTGGCTACATCCTGATCGAAGCCGGCGAGGGCAAGGGCCCGATTGCCAAATTCGTACCACCCGCCGCGACGGAAGAACTGAAAAAGATTGCCGGTCTGGAAGACGGCGATGCCGTATTCTTCGTCTGCGACAAGGAAGGCCCAGCGGCCAAATTTGCCAGCAAGGCCCGTGACAAGATCTGCGACGACATGGGCGTGCGCGAAACCGGCACCTATAAATTCTGCTGGATTGTCGACTTCCCGCAATACGAACGCGATGAAAAAACCGGCAAGATCGAATTCTCCCACAACCCGTTCTCCATGCCGCAGGGCGGCATGCAGGCGCTGGAAGACAAAGACCCGCTGGATATCTATGCCTACCAGTATGATTGCGTCTGCAATGGCCACGAACTGTGCTCCGGCGCGATCCGTAACCACAAACCGGAAATCATGGAACGCGTATTCGCGATTGCGGGCTACAGCAAGGACGTGCTTGAGAAGAAATTCGGCGGCATGCTCACGGCCTTCGGTTACGGCGCCCCGCCGCACGGCGGCTGTGCCTTCGGTATCGACCGTATCGTCATGATTTTTGCCAACGAACCGAACCTGCGCGAAGTTTACCCCTTCGTCATGAACGGCGCGTTCGAAGACCCGATGATGAGCGCACCCTCAGAAGTCGATGCGCAGCAGTTGAAAGACCTGCATATCAAGCTGGACCTGCCCAAACCAAAACTGAACAAAACCGACGAAGCGGCTTAACCCGTCCAGACGTCGATCAGCAGTTTAACATTAAGGCCGACGATCACGGCGCTTGCCGTGGCGGCCAGAACCGTCTGCCAGCGCGGCGCGGTGAAATTGCCCATCATTTTCCGGCGGGCCGTAATCCAGACAAGCGGGATGACCGCGAACGGCAATTGCAGCGACAGGACCACCTGCGACATCACCAGCAGCTTGGTTGTGCCTGACTGCCCGTAATACATGACGGCAAACATGGCCGGGACAATGGCGATGCCGCGCGTTACAAGCCGGCGCAGGGCCGGTTTCAGGCGGATATTGATAAACCCTTCCATCACGACCTGGCCCGCCAGCGTGGCCGTCACCGTCGAATTGATACCGCAGCAAAGCAGCGCGATGCCGAACAGCGTCGCGGCCATGTCAGAGCCCAAAAGCGGGTTGAGCATGTTGGACGCCTGGCCCAGATCGCCGACCTCCGTATGGCCGTTGGCGTGGAATGTCGCCGCCGCCAGAATCAGGATCGACGCATTGACGAACAGCGCCAGCATCAGCGCGATGGATGAATCCCATGTCGCGAACTTGATCGCCTCGCGCTTGGCCTGCGGCGTGTCTTCCACCGCGCGGGTCTGGACCACGGCGGAATGCAGGTACAAATTATGCGGCATGACCGTAGCACCCAGAATACCAAGCGCCACATACAGCATGTTGGGATCATTCACGATATCGACATTGGGCACAAACCCGTTGATCAGCGCGCCGATCTCGGGCTGCGCCATTGCGATCTGAATGCCAAAGCACACGGAAATCACGACCAAAAGCGCGATAATGAATGCTTCAACCCACCGGAAACCGATGCGTTGCAGCGCCAATACCAGGAATACATCCAGAGCCGTCAGCACCACGCCGATGCCCAGCGGAATACCGAACAGCAGCTGAAGGCCGATGGCTGTGCCGATGATTTCAGCAAGGTCGGTGGCGCAGATCGCAATCTCTGCCAGCACCCACAACACAAACGCAACCGGTTTCGGGAAGGCGCGACGGCATGCCTGCGCCAGGTCTTCGCCCGCGCCGATGCCAAGGCGCACGCACAGCGCCTGTAACAAAATCGCGATCAGGTTGGAAATAAGACAGACAGTCAGAAGCGTATAACCGAATGCCGACCCACCGGCCAGTGCCGTGGCCCAGTTGCCCGGGTCCATATACCCGGTGGCAACCAGGTAACCGGGACCGGCAAAACTTAACGCACGCCGCCAGAATGAACCGGTGGACACCGGAACGGAGGCATGGACTTCGGATAATGAACGGTCAAAGGGGGATCGCTTGTACATGGCCTTACTTCACCATGGACAAAGCAACCTGACAAGACGGCGGTTATTCGAGGTTCTGGTCGAAAATCCGGCCCTTGTAATGGTGCATCTGGCCTTCGTCTTCCAGCTCCTGAGAGACACCGCTCGCCCAGAAACGCTGGTCTGATGGCAAACTATCCTCGATCTTGCCCAGCGCGTGGTTTACGTCGCTGACATTGCTGTATTCCCGCTCGGGCAGCCGACTAAGTAATTTCAGGGTTGTCTGGGCTGCGCCATTGGCTTCGGCCTGTTGCAACAGGCTGGTGGCATCGGTGGGGTAATGCACGCCCTGGACGGCTTCCATGATATTGGGCAGGGGGGCTGAATGGGCCATGATCGTTCTCCTTTTATATCGGAATGGTCTGGTCTTGATCGCCGCCGTCGCTGTAATGCGCTTTGGGCTTACGGTCGTTGGCGACGCTTTGTTGTTTTTCAGGAATGAATTTTTCTTCCTGACCCGTGGGCATCATCGCCCCGGGCAGCGGGTTGTTCATCGTGTCGGCATAATGCGGGTCAGTCGGTTTCGGGCGGCTCATATCGCATCTCCCTTGCCGGATATGGCCCAGTTTTTCAGCTGGTGACCCTCGCTCGGAATATTCACTTCATCAGCGGCACCGGGTGTGCGGCGTACTTCGCTTAAATCTTCTGATGAATAGATGTTATCTTCGCCGTCTTCGACCGCCAGCACGTTCAGATGACGGTTCACATCCTGAATGCTCAGATATTCACGGTCCGGCATGGCCTGAATCTGGTCCAGTACCTCTTCCGATGCATCGTTATCTTCGGCGAACGAAATCAGCTCAGGCAGGCTTGCGGGAAATTCCGCACCATCAAGCACTTCCAGAATATTCACGGGGTGAACGAAATCGGCCATGGCAAGACTCCTCATAATGGGTTTCCTGTCCAACGTACCGGGCATGGCTTTGGTTCAATAAAAAACGAGGCTTAAAAAAGCCCCGTTATCAAAGAGATGGCGTGGTTGGCGGCAGATACGGAATGATTTCATCCTCGGTATAGCCAAGGATACGGCCTTCCAGAACCTCATCCGCGTGGTCGACTTTGCCCCCACCGTAAAGACGGCCTTTGATCCATAAAAGAAACTCCGCGCGCCATGCCTCGTCCTTATGGGTGAAGCACACGCACCGCAAATGATGACCCGCAATATGAAAGTCCCGC
>DIUZ01000013.1 GCA_002423205.1 Micavibrio sp. UBA6145
CCGACCATGGCCACCTTGGCCCCGGCGCGGGCTGCCGCGATGGCCTGGTTCATGCCTTTGCCCCCCGGCAACCACTCATAAGACGGGGATAAAACCGTCTCGCCGGGTGCGGGGAAATGCTTGACCTGCATAATCAGGTCTATATTGATGGAACCGAAGATAACGATCATGAATTTCAACTTTCCTGACCATCTTAACACGCTTCTGGCCACCCTGAAAACGGCGGGAAATTACCGTCGGTTCCGTACCCTTGAACGGCCGGTAAGCAAATTCCCCGAAGGCATCATTCGCCGCCACGACGGCTCAGCCCAGAATGTCACGATCTGGTGCTCCAACGATTATCTGGGCATGGGGCACAATCCCGCCGTTTTGGCCGCCATGGAAACCGCTTTGCGCACCCATGGTGCCGGCGCTGGCGGCACCCGTAACATTGCCGGGACCACCGCCGAAATGGTTGCCCTCGAAAACCTTCTTGCACTGCACCATGAAAAGGAAGCGGCCCTCGTCTTTACCAGCGGCTATACCGCAAACGAAGGGGCCTTAGCCGTCCTTGGCCGCATGCTGCCCGACGCCGTCATTTTCTCGGACGCCCTGAACCACGCCTCCATGATCTCCGGCATGAAAACCGGCGGGTGTGAGAAAAAGATTTTCCCGCATAACGATATCGACGCGCTGAAAAAGCTGCTCATGGCCGAAAAACCCGGCCGTCCCAAAATCATCGCCATCGAAAGCGTCTATTCGATGGAAGGCTCCGTCGCGCCTTTACGCGATATCATCCGCCTCGCCCGCCAGTTCGGCGCGCTGACCTATCTTGATGAAGTCCACGCCGTTGGCATGTACGGCGCACACGGCGCGGGTATGGCCGAACAAATGGGCGTCATGAACGACATCGACATTATCGAAGGCACCTTCGGCAAGGCGTATGGCGTTCACGGCGGCTATATCGCCGGATCGCACGCCATTGTCGACGTCATCCGCAGCTTCGCATCCAGCTTCATCTTCACCACCGCCCTGCCGCCTGCCGTTCTGGCCGGTGCGGCTGCATCCATTCAGCATCTTCGTACATCGAATGTTGAGCGTGAAAAACAACGCCACGCGGTCGACCGTCTGAAATTCCGCCTCAAGGCTGCGGGCTTACCGTACCTGGATGGTCACAGCCATATCGTCCCACTGATCGTGGGCGATGCGCATTGCTGCCAGGCCGTGTCCGAACAACTGCTCGACCGCTATAACATCTATGTCCAGCCGATCAATTACCCGACCGTCCCAAAGGGCACCGAACGCCTGCGCCTGACGCCGACCGCGTGTCACACCGACGCGCATGTCGATGCGCTGACGCAGGCGCTGACCACATTGTGGCAGCATCACCAGATCCCGCTCAAGGCAATCGCTTAAGCCGTTTCCTTAGATTTTCCGCGCGATATCGATAATATCAGCCAGCACCGCCGAGGCCGTCGGGCCCGCGCCCGCGCCCGGCCCAATCAACGTGCAGACATCGACCGGTTCCGCCTTGATGGTCACCGCGTTCATGGCGCCGGTAACCGCTGCCAATGGATGCTCAAGCGGCAAATGCATCGGGCTGACGCGCAAATTAAGGCCATGCGGCGCTTTCTCGGCACGCGCCACAAGACGAATGGTCATACCGTCTTCGCGCGCACCTTTCAGGTCGGCGGTCGTGATGCTGCGAATGCCGGTCACGGCAATTTGTTCCGTCGTCACCGATGCATCGAATGCCAGCTTGCCCAGGATGGTCAGCTTGTGCGCCGCGTCCCAGCCATCGACATCCAGCGTCGGATCGGCTTCGGCGTAACCTTTTGCCTGCGCCTCCGCCAAGACATCGGCAAAGCTGCGCCCCGTCGCATCCATCGTCGACAGGATATAATTACATGTGCCGTTTAAAATACCTTCGATACGCGTAATGCGATTGCCCGACAAACCTTCGCGCAGAACCTTGATAACGGGAATGCCGCCGCACACGGACGCCTCGAACATGATCGGCGCGGAATAACGCGCGCTCATATCAAACAATTCATTCCAGTGCGCCGCCAGCATGCCCTTGTTCGCAGTGATCAGCGGTTTGCCCGTGGACAATGTCGACTGCGCCAGGTGATACGCCGCACCCTTGGCACCACCCATCAATTCCACAACCGCATCAATGCCCGGACGCATTGCAAGCTGCACCGGGTCTTCAACCCATGCGGCTGCGCTTAAATCCACATTACGATTTTTTTTCGGATCGCGCGCGCTCACGGCCGCAATCACAATCGGACGGCCTGCCTGCACGGCCAGCATGTCCTGATGCTCGATAATCTGGCGCGCAACTTCCGCGCCCACGGTGCCTAAACCGGCAAGGCCTAATCGAAGCGGTGATTTCATGATTAATACCCGGTCAGTGACGGTGAACGACGCCCCGCCTGCATAGCCGGCGCAGCCGCCATGACGGGTTCAGGCGCAGGCGCGGCGGCAACCGGGTCTGCAGCCGTCAGTGAACCCGCAAACGGTGAACGCGGTGCCGGGGTGGCCGACACGGGCGGCTGCATGCTCAGCGGCTCCGGCGCGGTCAGCGTCAAAGGCTTGCGCACCTGTCCCGCAACGGGCGGGCGGGCATACGGATCAGCGGCCGCGACATCAACATTACGTACCGGCGGCAAAATACCGGCGGATGCAAGGCCCATGGGCTGGCCGACCATGCCGGGTATTCTCGGCGCAGGTTCGGCAATCCCGCCTTTATACGGCGGCACGGCGTAGGTCGGCATGAAGCCCGGCAAATTCTCACCCGGCAGCGGATAAACCGTTACGCTTTCGTCGAACACGGTGTAACCACCGGCTGTGGTGTTATCCAGAATGCTATGCGTGTGATCGCCTTTCAGCGGGTTCGAAAACGGGCCGCTGGTATTGTACATCTGCACACCCGGATCCATCGGGATCTGCGCAGGCTGGATCGCGGCAATTTCATTGGCGATATCGACAGCCGTTTTCGGTTTGACGATGGCGGTGGGGCCGGGTTGTTTATTGCCCGGTTGCCCCGCGGCGCAGGCGCTCAGCGCAAGGGCGCACACACAGGACAAAAGAATCTTTTTCATGAATCATTCCAAGAAGTTGCACTGTTCAAAGAGTGGAGCAATTCGCACACCCTTGCAATACCGCCGCTCTGCGGGTTGCCGGGCCTGTACAAAAATGCCTGATTCGCGTATAAAACATTCATGAAATCCAGTTCGAAGACTCCCGCAGAAACCCCTGAGAATCCATATGATTTGGATCGTCTCGCCCGTAACTGGGGGGATATGATGCGCATGGGCACTGATTTCGCGGCATTTTTCGCGCAAAAGACCGAAAACGACCTCCAGAAAGGTATCACCCCCGGCAACATCGACCCCTTCAACCTTCAGGGTCCATGGATGCGCATGTGTGAACACATGATGACCACGCCGGACCAGTTGACCCATTCGCAGTTCAATCTCTGGCGCGGCTATATGGACCTGTGGGACCAGGCGCTGACCCGCATGACCGGCAAGGCATCAGACGACATCGTCCCGGCTGAGCCGACAGACCGCCGCTTCAAGGCACAGGCATGGCACAACGACGCGCTGTTCGCCTTCATCCGTCAGTCTTATCTGCTCTCGTCCAAATGGATGACCGATCTGGTGGCACAGAATTCAACCGTGCTCGAACCCGACGCCGCCAGGAAACTGCAATTCTTCACGCGCGCCTATGTCGACGCCTTGTCGCCCACCAATTTCCCTTTCACCAACCCTGACGTCATTCAGGCCACCATCGATAGCGGTGGTGAGAATTTGATGAAGGGCATGAAGAACCTGCTCGAAGACATGAAGCGCGGCTCCATGCGCATGACCGATGAAAACGCCTTCAAACTGGGCGAAAACATTGCCATGACCCCAGGGCAGGTTGTGTTCCGCAACGACCTGATGGAATTGATCCATTACGCGCCCGCCGGTGACAAAACCTTTGCCACGCCTTTGCTGATCGCGCCGCCATGGATCAACAAATATTACATTCTCGACATGCGCCCTGATAATTCCTTCGTCAAATGGGCGGTGGAACAGGGTCATGCCGTATTCATGATTTCGTGGGTCAATCCTGACGCCGATCACAAGGACGTGCGCTTCGACGACTATATGAAACACGGCATCCTCGCCGCGCTCGATGCCATCGAAAAACAGACCGGCACCAAACAGACCAACGTCATCGGTTATTGCATCGGCGGTACATTGCTCACCATGACGCTGGCGTGGCTGAAAGATAAAAAACAGTCTGAGCGCATTGCATCGGCCACCTTCTTCACCACCCTGATCGACTTCCGCGATTCCGGCGACCTGAAACTTTTCGTCGACGACCAGCAGCTCAAAAACCTGCATGACCGCATGGCTGAACAAGGCTTCATGGACGCAAACTCGCTGAAAAGCACATTCAACCTGCTGCGCGCCAATGACCTGATCTGGTCATTCGTGATCAATAACTACCTGATGGGCCGCGAACCCTTCCCGTTTGATCTTCTGTACTGGAATTCGGATTCCACGAATTTGCCCGCCGCGATGCATGAATTTTACCTGCGCCACATGTACCTGAAAAACGAACTGTGCCAGCCCGGCAAACTCGAATTCGGCGGCGTACCGATTGATGTCGGCACCATCGACACACCCGCCTATTTCCTGTCCACACGTGAAGACCACATCGCCCCGTGGAAGGCCACTTTTGCCGGCTCCAAACTTTTCGCTGGCGATACCACCTTCACGCTGGCCGCATCCGGCCACATCGCCGGTATCGTCAACGCGCCCATGGCCAACAAATACTGCTACTGGACCGCAAAACCCGCGAAAGACGCCGAGACATGGCTCGAAAGCGCCAAGCAGGAACAGGGTTCCTGGTGGCCGCACTGGCAAAACTGGATCGAAAAACACGCTGGTAAAAAGATCGACGCCGTCGACCCAAAATCCGGCCCGCTAAAACCGCTGATCGCCGCCCCGGGCCTCTACGTCACGAAGAAGGCGTAACTTTCTTATGCTCCTGCCCCAGCCGCACGTAATGCGGGCCGGACCATGCCATCATTTTGTAATCGTCTTCGTTGAGATCGCGTAGATACTTGGCCGGCCGCCCGGCCCAGAGTTGCCCCGTCGGCACAATTTTGCCCGGTGTCACCAGCGCGCCGGCGGCCACGAATGCCTTTGACTGCACAACCGCGCCGTCCATGACCATCGCCTGCATACCGACATAACCATCATCTTCGATGACGCAGTCATGCAGCATCGCCATATGCCCGACCGTGACGTTGTTGCCGATATGCGTGCCCTTGCCGTGCGTGGCGACATGGATAACCGTGCCGTCCTGAATATTGGTGCCCGCACCGATACGGATGACATTCACATCCCCCCTGATCGTCACGCTGTACCAGATGCTGGAGTTCGCCCCGATCACCACATCGCCCATCACGGCCGCATTGGCCGCGATAAACGCATTGTCGTCGATAGTGGGCAGGATGTCTTTATACGGAAGGATGAGTGCCATACCAAAATCTGGACAATAAAAAAGGGCCCGTAAAGGGCCCTTTTTCGAAACTGTAAAATATTAGCGTTTTGCCCACTGTTTGGAGCGACGTGCCTTGTGCAGGCCGACCTTTTTACGTTCGACAACACGGCTGTCGCGGGTCAGGAAACCAGCTTTCTTCAGCACGGCGCGGTACACTTCCGGGTCGTAGTTGTTCAGGGCGCGGGAAATGCCGTGGCGAACCGCACCGGCTTGACCCGACAGACCGCCACCAACGACCGTGCAGATGACGTCGAACTGGTTGACGCATTTACCGACCAGGAACGGCTGGTTGATGATCAGACGGTGGGTCTGACGTGCGAAGTAATCGGTCTGTGTTTTGTCGTTAACGGTGATCTGACCGCGGCCCGGTTTGATCCAGACGCGTGCAACCGCGTTTTTACGACGACCGGTGCCGTAGGAACGGCCAAGGTTGTCGCGTTTGATTTCGCGTTTCGGTGCAGCAGCCTGCGCGATCGGGGTCACGTTATCAGAAGCCGGTGCGTCAGCAGCGACTTGCTTGATGTCTTCCAGAGACGTGACGGTCTTTTTGTCTTTCGATGCCATTGTCTATGTCTCCAATTAATCGCGTTTGTTTTTGGGATTCATGCCAGCAACATCCAGCGTCTGCGGCTGTTGTGCGGTATGCGGGTGTTCGCCGCCTGCGTAAACGTGCAGTTTGCCCATTTGTTTGTCAGCCAGTGCCGAATCTTTCGGCATCATACGCTCGATCGCTTTTTGCAGAACGCGTTCCGGATGTTTGCCATCCAGGATTTGACCCTGCGTGCGGCCTTTGATGCCACCCGGGTGACCGGTGTGCCAGTAAAAGACGCTCTGGTTTTTCTTGTCGCCGGTGATTTTCACTTTTTCGGCGTTGATGATGATGACATGGTCGCCCGTGTCGATGTTCGGCGTGAACTGCGGGCGGTGTTTGCCGCGCAGGATTTTAGCAACGATACCGGACAGACGGCCCAGCACGACGCCGTCAGCGTCGATCAGGTGCCACTTGGCCTCAACCTCGCCCGGTTTGGCTACGTAGGATTTCATGTATACTCGCTTGGTTGGCGTTTCAATTGCGGGCTTTATGCCCTGCGCAGCGCCTATATGTCAACGCTTTATTGATGTGGTATCTATGTACCACATACTTCGATACCGGGGAAAACATGACAAAAGACGCCGCAAAACTCTTCAAAGGGTTTGAAACCCTGGCCCTGCACGCAGGCACCCCGCCCGACCCGTCCACCGGCTCACGGTCCATGCCCGTCCATTTCGCCACCGCCTACGTCTTCCGCGATGCCGCCCACGCCGCGGATTTGTTCGCTTTGAAGGAATTCGGCTATTCCTATTCCCGCCTGACCAACCCCACCGTAAACGCGCTGGAAGAACGTCTGGCCGCGCTTGAAGGCGGCATCGGCGCCACCTGTGCCGCCTCCGGCCACGGGGCGCAGGTGCTGGTATTCTCAGCCCTGCTCCAGCCTGACGACCATATTGTTGCGTCGTCCCGCCTGTACGGCGGTTCGGTCAACCAGCTCAAAAACGTCTTCCCGCGCACCTTTGGATGGCAGTCATCACTGGTCGACCCGGACGATACCGACAATTTCAAACGCGCCATCACCGAAAAGACCAAGGCCATTTTTATCGAAGGCATGACCAACCCCTCCGGCGTGGTCGTCGATATCGAAAAAATCGCGCGCGTGGCCGAAGACGCGCAGGTGCCCCTGATCGTCGACAACACGCTGGCTACGCCCGTGCTGTGCCGCCCGCTGGATTACGGCGCGCATATCGTCACGCATTCCACCACCAAATTCCTGTCCGCGCATGGTCATGCCATGGGCGGCGTTGTCATTGACGGCGGCAAATTCGACTGGGCCAGACACAAGGACAAATTCCCGGCACTGGGCAAACCCGACCCGTCCTATAACGGCATTGTCTTTGCCGATGCGTTCGGCAAGGCCGCGCTGATGGTCCACAACCACGCCATTGGCCTGCGCGACCTTGGCATGACGCAGCAACCGATGAATGCGTTCCTGACACTGCAAGGTATCGAAACGCTGGCTCTGCGCATGCCGCGCCACTGCGAAAACGCCCTGGCCATTGCGCAGTGGCTTGAAAAGCATCCGAAAATCAAATCGGTAAATTACGCCGGCCTGCCCGGCAGCAAATATCACGACCTTGCCAAAAAATACCTGAAAGGCATGGGCGGCGCGGTATTTACGTTTGCGCTTAAGGGCGGACAGGAAGACGGTAAGAAAGTCGTATCGTCGATGAAACTGTTCAGCCATGTCGCCAATATCGGCGACACCCGCTCGCTCATCGTTCATCCGTCGTCGACCACACACAGCCAGCTGAGCGACGACCAGAAAACCGCGCTCGGCATCGGACCCGACGTTATTCGTGTATCCGTCGGCATCGAAAACGTCGACGACCTGATCGCCGATCTGGAACAGGCTTTAAACCAGATCTGAATTAAATCAGGAGCTAGCGAATAACGCGCTGATTAAAGCGCCTCGCCCCGCACCCAGTTGAGGAATGCGGCGGAACCATTCTTGATCTCGTAAGCAACAACGCATGGCACCTCGTAAGAGTGCATGCGTTTGATCATACGTTCGACAACCTGGTATTTGCCCGAACGTGTCTTGAGAAGCATGTAGACCTCTTCCGAGATCTCAATCTTCCCCTTCCACCAGAACCGGCTTTGACCGGCGGGCAGCATATGGGCGCAGGCAATGAGCCGCTCCTGCAGCAATTTATTGCTGATGGTTTCGGCTTCCTGCTGGTTGGCGCAGACACACAGTATGGTAATGACGTCGCTCGTGCTCATAACCCTAAAATACGCGATGTTTTGGAACTAATAAAGGTGAGAGATGTTAGCCATCCGCACCCTCAAATCCACGGAGACAACGATGAAAAAGCTCGAAGACCTGTTTGAAGACACCCTTAAAGACATTTACTACGCTGAAAAGACCATCCTGAAAGAACTGCCGAAAATGGCCAAAAAGGCCACTTCCCCGGAACT
>DIUZ01000005.1:0-2400 GCA_002423205.1 Micavibrio sp. UBA6145
TCGTTATATGTACGCACACGGCCGATGTGATCGGGCATCATCATGTCCATCACTTCGCGCGCGGTGTTTGCACCCTCTTCGCCTTCGACGATGATTTCAGAAATGCCGGCGCTGTACAGATCGCGAATGGCGCGCTTCACCAGCGAGCCTTCTTCGTGGATCAGCGAGGGCGCGGTCGATTCCATGGTGGTGTCGCGGACCTTGTCCCAGACACGCATCAGGTAATCGAGATCGCGTTTGACTTCATCCTGCGGGCGGTCGACGCCGGCGGTACGCAGAATGACCGACATGCCGTCCGGCACTTTCAGTTCATCCAGCATCTCGCGCATTTTCTTGCGGTCGGAATGCGAAGCCACTTTACGTGACACGCCGCCCGATTGCGGGGAATTAGGCATCAGCACACAGTAGCGGCCGGGCATGGTGATGTAGGTGGTGACGGCGGCGCCTTTGTTGCCGCGCTCTTCTTTCACGACCTGGATCAGCATGATCTGGCCGCGTTTGATCACTTCCTGAATTTTATAGGCACGGCGCATGCGCTTCCACAGGCGCTCCATGCTGCTTTCTTCGTCTTCTTCGCGCTCGGCGATCTGCTCGGGGCGCGGACGGTCGGCACCACGGCCACGGCCACCGCCGCCGCCATTGCGGTTGCGACCGCGTCCACGGCCGCGATTGCGGCCACGGTTACGGTTGCGGCCATTTTCGCCGCCTTCGGCCTGTTCACCTTCAACTGCCTGCGGGCCTTCGCCCTCGGCCTGTTCGCCTTCGGCTTGCTCGCCCTCGGCAGTGTCGCCTTCAGCGTTGTCATCTTCAGAATCCGAACCTTCGGATACATTGGCATCATCGCCTTCGGCCAGGTCCTGCTGGTCGTCCTGATCGTGTTCGTCTTCGGCGTCGTTCAGATTCTGGCTCAGAACAACGGCTTCGGCTTCTGCAATTTCTTCCGACGTGATGTCGTCAGGGCTGATGTCATCAACCGGGGCTTCTGCTGCGTCCGGGTTCTGGGCACGGGCTTCCGCCTCGGCGGCCTCGCGGGCTTCACGGGCTTCGGCTTCCTGTTGGATTTCGCGGCGCAGCTCTTCCTGTTCGGCAAGCAGGCGTTCACGGTCTTCAACGGGAATGCGGTAGTAATCAGGGTGGATTTCAGCAAAGGGCAGGAACCCGTGGCGGTTACCGCCATAGTTCACGAAGGCGGCCTGAAGGGACGGCTCAACGCGCGTCACTTTGGCCAGATAGATGTTTCCTTTGAGCTGTTTTTTGGATGCGCTTTCGATGTCGAAATTTTCAAGGCGCTTGCCATCCATGAGGGCAACGCGCGTTTCTTCAGCTTGAGCCGCGTCAATGAGCATAATTTTAGGCATATTTGTCTCCGTTGGCGGGTGAAGACGTCCCATTAACAAACGCGAAAGCGACAACACGATACTGAAAATGGGAGCGCCGTAACGCCCGCGTGTTTAGTCGTTAATCGTTTTCCGAAGTCCCGGATCAGTGTGGAAGCAGCGCCCTATTTTCAGGCGCCAGCACTCTGGCGGTGTACGTTCGGCGATCCGGCCAGATCCCTTAATAAAGGTAACCCAGCCAATCCTTTGAATTCTTTAATGCCCGCCAACCAGACCCGGTAAGAGTTGTTTTTCCTGTCTTTGATAGATAAAAGAGCCAGGTGGCGTATCGCTTTACGTCTGTGACCATAGAACCAGCGCGGACAATGCACAACCAAAAAATCCTATTTATTTTCGCGACCGTTGTTTTTGCTGGATTTTTTGGCGTCATTACGGCTGCGCTCGCGCTAGATGTCAAAACGCTGCGCTTCGGCCAGCACGGGGCCAGCACCCGTATTGTCATGGATCTGGATAAAGAAGCCGATTTCCGTGCCGCGCTGGAAGATTCCCCGCCCCGAATCGTGATCGACCTGCCCGCCATTACCGACCGGCCGGAACTCAGCCTCAAAGATCTGCCGCCCCTGATCCGCGACGTGCGCATCGAAACGATTGACCCGAACCACAGCCGCCTGAGTTTCATATTAAGCCGCACCGCCGCCATCCGCGGCGCCTTCATGATCCCGGCATCCGGGCGGGAGGGTGCCCGCCTTGTGGTGGACGCGGCACCCGCGGCCCAACCGGCCTTTGAACAGCAGATTGGCCGCCCCTACGGCAACCTGACTGTTGCATCCGCCCCCACGCCGACCACAACGCCCGGCCGCAACCTGCCCTTTGCCGGTATCGCCAAGCCCCAGCTGGACCCGATCAGCAAGCCCACATCCCCGGATGTCTCCGCCCCCGCCGCCCCGCAGATTGCCAATGAACGCCCGCTGGTTGTGATCGATCCGGGACACGGCGGTGTCGACGGCGGCGCATCGGGTTTCGGCGTTATTGAGAAAAACGTGACCTTTGCCGTCGCAAAGGA
>DIUZ01000005.1:2433-35483 GCA_002423205.1 Micavibrio sp. UBA6145
ATCCATGCCGATGCCATGCCCGGCACCAGCGCCGCCAAGGGCGCATCCTTCTATACATTGTCAGACCAGGCATCGGATGCGCAGACCGCGCGTCTGGCCGCGCGTGAAAACCAGGCCGACCTGCTGGCCGGTATCCAGCTACCCTCGCAGGACAAGGAAGTCGCAACGATTCTGATTGATCTGGCCATGCGCGAGACCACGACCCAGTCCAAACGCGTCTCATCGCTGCTGATTACCGCCTTTAAAAAAGCGGATATGCCGCTGGTCCCCGGCCCCGATCGTCACGCCGGTTTTATGGTACTCAAAGCCCCGGATGTACCATCGGTTCTGGTGGAGCTCGGTTTCCTATCCACCCCCGGCGAGGCGCGCAAACTGGACGATTCTGGTTACCGCAAGGATCTGGCCCGCACCCTCGCCGACGGTATCGACACCTGGTTCAAGACCCGTCGGAATCCATAATTGAGGCATTTTCGCCACAATGCCAACATCACTTTTCCCCATATTTTCTAAACCCGCGACGTCGGGGGGTCTTTACAAGAAAGCACCATGCAGTTAGTTTGATTCCGGTTGTCTGGATTATAAAACCCTGACAGTTCAAACGTTTGACACTAGCAAAGGTAATTAACATGAAAAAAATCATCGCGCTCGTGGCTGTTGTTGCCACCGCCGGTCTGCTCGCTGCTTGCCAGCCGGGCAAACCGATCAACGCCACCGGTTACGAAGGTCACTCGACCTCAGCTTCGAAAAAAGCTGGTTCGAAAACCACCGCTCCGGCTGCCGACAAATCGGGCCGCACGTTCAAAGCTCAGTAATTTCTGAGCGCTCGAACGAGCAAAAGATTAAACCGCTGTCCTTCATGGTCAGCGGTTTTTTCTTATCCCGCACACGGACTGTTCTTTTATCTCACGCAGCGTATATGGTGATCCTATGATGCAAAACGCTCTCGAATTTCGCTCCCTGATCAAGACCTACAAAGGCAACAAGAAGTCGCCGGAAAAACGCGCGCTCCAGGGCATCGACCTTGCCATTCCGCGCGGATCGCTCTTTGGCCTGCTCGGCCCCAACGGCGCGGGTAAATCCACGCTCATCAATATTCTGGCCGGTCTTGTTACCAAGACATCGGGCACCGCGACCGTCTGGGGCTATGACCTCGACGTCGATCCGCGCGCCGTACGCTCAAGCATCGGCGTCGTCCCGCAGGAAATCAATTTCGACCCGTTTTTCACACCGATCCAGATCCTTGATATTCAGGCCGGCCTGTACGGCGTGCCCGCGTCAGAGCGTAAAAGCATGGAGCTGCTGGACCTTGTCGGCCTGGCAGACAAGGCGCACGCGTACACGCGCCAGTTGTCCGGCGGCATGCGCCGCCGCCTGATGGTTGCCAAGGCCATGGTTCATACCCCGCCCATCCTGATTCTTGATGAGCCCACCGCCGGTGTCGATGTTGAACTGCGCAAGCAGCTCTGGGAAAACGTCCGCGCACTGAATGACGCGGGCACCACGATCATCCTGACCACGCATTATCTGGAAGAAGCCGAAGAGCTGTGCGACCGCATCGCCATCATCAATAACGGCCAGATTGTCACCAACCAGCCCAAGGACCAGTTGCTGGGACATATCGAAAGCAAGGACATCTGTTTCCAGGTCGACCGCGATCTCGCGTCCCTGCCAGGTACCTTAAAAACCTTCAACGCGCGCCTCACCAGCCCGCGCAATGTCGTCATCACCTACAGCCCCAAAGACGTAAAGGTGGAGGCATTGATCGCCGCCGTCACGTCCGCTGGGCTGGGCATTGCCGATATCTCAACCAAGAGCCCCGATCTGGAGGATATTTTCCTTCAGTTGACCAAAGCCGCCTAGGCGTGCTTTTCTAGGGGCATGATGATGTCCATCCGGACCCTCCTTCGACTTATGAACCCCTAAGCGCCACGCTTCAGGGGTTTTCGCCGTACGCGGCACATCTATTCATACATTCCTATTATCTACATTCGAAGGACGACACCCATGTCATCGCTGATTGACGAAATTAAAAAAGACAACGCCCGCATCGTGATTTTCGACACCACCCTGCGCGACGGCGAACAATCCCCCGGCTGCTCCATGAATCTGGAGGAAAAACTCAAAATGGCCGAGATACTGGAAACCATGGGCGTCGACGTCATCGAAGCGGGTTTCCCCATCGCATCCCCCGGCGATTTCGAAGCGGTGCAGGAAATTTCCAAACGTTCCAAAAACGCCGTCATCGCGGGCCTGTCGCGCGCCGTGCAAAAAGATCTGGATGCCGCCATCGCAGCCGTAAAACCGGCCAAGCGCCAGCGCATTCATACATTTATCTCCACCAGCCCCCTGCACATGAAATACAAATTGCAGAAAGAGCCGCATCAGGTGCTGGAGGCGATCCAGTATTCGGTATCTTACGCCCGCAACGCCGTCGAAGACGTCGAATGGTCCGCCGAAGACGGCTCGCGCACGGAACATGATTTTCTGTGCCGCTGCGTTGAAACCGCCATCAATGCCGGTGCCACCACCATCAACATCCCCGACACGGTCGGTTACGCGGTGCCAAGCGAATACGGCGACCTGATCCGCATGTTGTTCAACCGTGTGCCGAATATCGGCAAGGCGATTATCTCCGTGCACTGCCACGACGATCTGGGGCTGGCGGTCGCCAACTCACTCGCCGGAATCGAGGCCGGCGCACGCCAGATTGAATGCACCATCAACGGCATTGGCGAGCGCGCCGGTAACGCCGCATTGGAAGAAGTGGTCATGGCCCTGCGCACCCGCACCGACCGCATGCCCTTTACCAATAAAATTGAAACCACGCACATCACCCGCGCGTCGCGCACGCTTTCGGCAATCACCGGTATGCCGGTACAGCACAACAAGGCGATTGTCGGTGCCAACGCATTTGCGCATGAATCGGGCATCCATCAGGACGGCATGCTGAAAAATGCGCAGACCTACGAAATCATGACACCGGAATCGGTTGGCGTAACACAGTCCAACCTTGTGCTCGGCAAACATTCCGGCCGCCACGCGTTTAAGAAAAAACTCGAGGATCTGGGCTACGTTCTGACTGACGCCGATCTGGATGAAGCCTTCGCGCGCTTCAAAGTCCTGGCCGACCGCAAGAAAGAAGTTTTCGACGAAGATCTGGTCGCCGTGGTTGATCAGGAAATCGCAACCGCTAACGACCGCATCGAACTGGTGGAAATGAATGTCACATCATCCACCACCGGACCGCAGCGCGCAACGCTGACCCTGTCGGTGGACGGCATACAAAAAACCGCCAATGTCGAAGGCAACGGCGCGATTGATGCCATCTTTAAAGGCATCGCGCAGATCGTCCCGCACGAAAACGCGGCGCTGTCCCTGTTCAACATCCACGCCATCACCGGTGGCACGGATGCACAGGCCGAAGTCACCGTGCGTCTGGAAGAAGACGGCAAGACCGTCAACGGCCAGGGATCGGATACCGACACCATCGTTGCCGCCTGCCGCGCCTATATTCATGCGCTCAACAAACTGATGCTTAAACGCACACGCCAACGTCCTGAAGACGTCGTGACCACGAAGAACCGTATCGCATCGATCTGATTGTCTTGCTTTGAAGCTTTGCAAAACGGTGACGATGAAAATTGTCACCGCTTTGCAATTATATCGTCATGCGCATGTAACGGATGCGGGCCTATAATTAAGAAGAGTTCTGGAAAAAAGAATATTCATAATTAGATTTAACATATTGAAAATAAAGCACTTTTAACCTTTTCTTCATATGGATTTCGTTTACTTTAGTTAACAGCAACATACGCCCTTAATCGTATTTATTCGCCAGCCGGAGAATCCATGGCCTTCCTGTCAAACGTCAAAATTTCTAAAAAACTTCCCGCCATCATGATCACGCTCGTTCTTGCGAACGCGGCGCTCCTGCTGTGCATAAGCGGTTACCTGACCTACAAAAAGCAAGTCCGCGCGGCGGAAGAATCCATGACCAGCGTTGTCGACGGCACCACCGACAAGATTGACGTTTATTTGTCCTCCATCACCGACGACATCGAAACGCTGCCTAATAATCCCGCCGTTCTGGATGCGCTGGCCGCTTTCCAAAATGGCTGGTCGGAAATAGCGCAGACGGCGACCCCGACCCAGGCCCTTCAAAAACTCTACATCAATGACAACCCGAACCCGACCGGCAAGAAAGAAGAACTCGATTTCGCGCCAGATGGATCGTCCTACAGCGCGGCGCACGCCAAATACCACCCATGGTTCCGCGAATTCCTTCGCCAGCGCGGCTATTACGACATTTTCCTGTTCGATGCGAACGGCAACCTTGTTTACACAGTGTTCAAGGAACTCGATTACGCAACGAACCTTGAATCGGGTCAGTGGAAAGACAGCGATCTCGGCATAATGTTCCGGGAGGTCAAGGCAAACGCACAGCAGGGCAAAAAAGAAGACATTGTCTTCAAAGACTTCAAACCCTACGCCCCGAGCGCCAACGCTCCCGCAAGTTTTATCGGTGCTCCGATCTTCCGGGGCGGCACCTTTGTCGGCGTCATGGCCTTCCAGATGCCGGTTGAACGCATTAACACCCTGATGCAGCCGGACGAAAGACTGCCCGACCAAACCGAAATGCATCTCATTGGTAATGACCAGTTGCTGCGTAATAACCCCCGCGGCACGGACCTGAGCGTTATCCTTCAGAAGAAACTGGAAACACCGGATGCGGCACTCGTGATGCAGGGCAAGGAAGGTTACACCGAGTTCGAAGACGAACTGGGTTATGACGTGATCTCAGTCTACCGCCCCTATGAATTCCACGGCGTCAAATACGGCATCACCATGCATTACCCCATGACCTTCGTGACCGGCCCTATCAAAAAATCGCTGGAGACCACAAGTCTGATAGCGCTCGCATCCGTGGCAGTCATTGCCTTCATCTCGCTGTTGTTCGCGCGCAGCCTGACGAACCCCATCACTGCACTGCAAAAAGTGATGGCGGAACTGGCCGGTGGCAACAATGCCGTAGCCATTCCCGGCACAACCCGCGGCGATGAAATCGGTGATATGGCCAAAACCGTGGAAGTCTTCAAGGAAAACGCCATCCAGATCGAAGCATTGAACGCATCCCAGGCCGAGCAGAAACGCCGCGCCGAGGAAGAAAAACGCGCCACCATGCATAAACTGGCCAGCGATTTCGACAACCGCGTGGGTGGGGTCATCCGCACACTGACGTCGGCTGCCGAAAGCATGACCATGACCGCGCAGCAGATGAAGCACGCTTCCGACCAGAACGCGCAGATCAGCTCGATGGTTGCCGCCGGTGCAACCCAGGCCGACAGCAACGTTCAGACCGTGGCTTCGGCGGCGGAAGAACTGGCTGCCTCGTCTTCGGAAATCGCACGCCAGATCGACTCGGTCGCCAAGAAGGCCAACCTGGCTGCCAACGACGCGCAGGCCACAAGCGCATCGGTACAGGAACTGGTGACGCTGGCCGAAAGCATCGGCGAAGTCATCGGCACCATTAAAGACATCGCCGACCAGACCAATCTTCTGGCCCTCAACGCCACGATCGAAGCAGCCCGCGCGGGTGAAGCCGGCAAAGGTTTCGCTGTCGTCGCCGACGAGGTCAAAAAACTGGCCAGCGAAACCGGCCAGAAAACGGAAGAGATCGACCAGCGCGTTTCCCGCATTCAGGAAGCGATCCGCCAGTCCGTCACCGCCATGCAGAAGATCATCGACAATGTGAGCCAGATCGACTCTGCCACCACGTCTGTTGCCGGCGCTGTGGAAGAACAGAACGCCGCGACCGCCGAGATCGGCCGCAACGTCACCGAAGCCAGCACCGGTACACAGCAGGTTTCAACATCCATCGTGCAGGTTCAGCAAAACGCCGCCGAAACCGGCCAGTCGGCCACTATGGTTCTCTCGGCTGCCAGCGACCTGAAGGACCAGTCGGAATTGCTGCAAAAAGAAGTGGCCAATTTCCTGTCGGAAATCCGCGCCGCGTAAACTTTTTTACAAAAAAATGAAAATAGATGCCCGCCGCAATTTGGTGGGCATTTTATTGACCCAGAAAAACGGCGGAAATCAGCCATTTCAGGCCAAAAAAATTGCCTAAAATTGGATCTAAATTGCGTTGAAAATTTAAAACCCATTTACGAGGCCGGGGGCATACTGGACTTAACGATAAGAAATTCAGCTCAAAGCGCGAAAGCAAACAGGGACAACAAAAAATGATTAAGCTGGCTCTTCTCACTCTGGTTTCCGCAACCACCCTTACCAACGGCGCTACGCAGGCTTTCAATGCCGCCCAGATCGGCGTCGCGCAAACGATCAGCGTTTATACCGCTGCTGGCAAAATCTTCGACACAACCACCGACACGGCCGCCCTGAACAAAGCCAATGCCAATCTGCAGGCCGCTGGCGCACAACTCGAAGGCTGGAGCGATTACTACGCGCAGACCGCGACCGCTGAAGCCGTCACCAAAAATAACGAAGCGCACATGTACGCCGCCGGTGCCCAGCTCGAAGGCTGGAACGACTATTACGGCCAGACCAACTAATCGACGCCTGCA
This sequence comes from Micavibrio sp. UBA6145, assembly GCA_002423205.1. Taxonomy (GTDB): domain Bacteria; phylum Pseudomonadota; class Alphaproteobacteria; order Micavibrionales; family UBA1664; genus UBA6145. Next base: position 9,015 of record DIUZ01000005.1, read on the forward strand.
TTAACTGACCAGTGATTTGCACAGCCGAATAACGTCCCTGAACATTTCTTCCGTAAGCCTGCCTGTATTCGTGTTGTACCGCGACGTGTGGTACGTGTTCACCAGCTTCAGGCCATTCGGTAAATCATGCACGGCCCCGTGCCGGAATTTATAAGCCGATAGTTTCAGCCCAAATGTCCGCAGTGCGCTGTTATGCGCGACCGTCCCCTGCACCAGCACGATTTTCAAGTTTTTCAGCGCCGCGATCTCACCCACCAGAAAGGGGCGGCAAGTGTGTTCTTCAACCGGCAGCGGCTTGTTGGCAGGCGGCACACAGCGCACCGCATTGGTGATGCGGCAATTCACAAGCTCGAACCCGTCATCGGGGCGCGCCTTGTATTCACCCTTGGCGAAACCGAACTCTTTGAGCATGGGATACAGAAGCAAACCCGCCCAGTCGCCGGTAAACGGACGGCCCGAAAAATTGGCGCCCTTAAGGCCCGGCGCAAGACCGACAATCAGGAGCTGGCAGTCCAGCGGACCGAATGACGGCACAGGGCCATTGAATTTATCGGGAAATTTGCGGCGCGCCTCCTCCCGGAACGCGACAAGGCGCGGGCACAGGGGGCAGTTATAATCAGGGGCAATCGGCTTGGCCATGCCCTCCTTATGTCTCCAACCCCTTGATTTGTCTAGCCCCACCACGAAAAGGCTTGCAAGACATGGCCCGCTTCTTTAGAAAAGCCGTTAAATATACATCCAGCAGGGAAGCCCCCAAGGAACACAACATGGCACGCGTAACCGTTGAAGATTGCATCCTCGAAATCCCGAACCGTTTTGAACTGGTCATGGTCGCAGCCCAGCGCGCCCGTAAAATCGGCACCGGCGCGGCCCTGACCATTGATCGCGACAACGACAAGAACCCGGTTGTCGCCCTGCGCGAAATCGCTGAAAAAACCGTCAGCCAGGACGAACTGAAGGAAGACCTGACGGCTTCCTACCAGAAAGTTCACCTGAACGAAGACGACGAACCGAACCTGGCCGAACTGATGGACGCCGAGGAAAAAACCCTGGCCGACAACGCCCATCTGGGCATGGAAGGCGCCGATTCAGACTCCGATGACGAGGACGAAGAAGACGAAGCCGAGGCTGATGATCTGGAAACCCTCGCCGGCATCCCGGACGAAGAATAACTGTTTCTTAACATATTGAATTTAAAAGGGCCTGTGGGAATTCTCCCCGGCCCTTTTGTTTTGCGCTATAGTATTCGTGTAACCAATGCCTCAAACGACACCGCCCAACGCACTGAAAGACAATTCTGCCCTTCCGGGGGCCGTGCCGGCTGACGCAGCCGCCGCGCTGATTGAACGCGTGTCCGAATACCTGCCCGCCCCTGACATCGAGAAAATCAAAAAGGCGATTGCATTCGCCAGGGTCAAACACGAAGGCCAGCTGCGCTCATCCGGCGAACCCTATTACACCCACCCGGTCGAAGTATCCCTGATCCTCGCAGATATGCGCCTTGATACGTCCACCATCCTGACCGCCATTCTGCATGACACGGTCGAAGACACCGAAGCCACGCTGGATGACCTGAAAAAAGAATTCAGCCCCGAAGTCGCCTCGCTGGTCGACGGCGTTTCAAAACTGACCAAGATCGAAAGCAAAACCGTCGAAGGCAAACAGGCCGAAAATTTCCGCAAGCTTGTTCTGGCCATGTCGGAAGACATTCGCGTCCTGCTGGTAAAACTCGCTGACCGCCTGCACAACATGCGCACGCTGCACCACGTCCCGAAAATCGATAAGCGCCAGCGCATCGCGGCGGAGACAATTGAAATTTACGCCCCGCTGGCCGAACGCATCGGCGTTCACGCCATCAAGGAAGAACTTGAAGACCTGGCCTTCGGCCACATGAAACCAGAAGCCCGCGAATCCATCACCGCGCGTCTGTCCTTCCTGCGCTCCGAAGGCGGCAGCGTGGTCGGCGATATTATTTCGGGTGTTCAGAAAATTCTCAAAGAGGCCGGCATCAACGCCGAAATCACAGGCCGCGAAAAAACGCGCTATTCCATCTGGAAAAAGATGCAGCGTAAAAACGTTGCGTTCGAACAGCTCTCCGACATCATGGCATTCCGCGTCGTCGTCGACAGCGCGGCTGAATGCTACCACGTGCTGGGCGTCATTCATTCCGCATTCCCGACGGTGCCGGGGCGTTTCAAGGATTACATTTCAACGCCTAAACCCAACGGCTACAAGTCGATCCACACCACCGTTCTCGGCCCGCACAACCAGCGTATCGAAATCCAGATACGCACCAACGACATGCATAGCGAGGCCGATCTCGGCGTCGCCGCGCACTGGGCCTACAAAAACGGCAAACCGCCGTCACCGGATGAACTGAAAAAATTCCGCTGGCTGCGCGACCTGCTCGACATTCTCGACGCAGAAAAGAAACCCGAAGATTTTCTTGAAAACACCAAGCTCGCCCTGTTCCAGGACATGGTGTATTGCTTCACGCCCAAGGGCGACCTGATCGAACTGCCCAATGGCGCGACACCGGTCGACTTTGCCTATGCCATTCACTCAAACGTGGGCGACCGCACGGTTTCAGGCAAGATCAACGGCCGTATCGTTCCGCTGAACACCAAGCTGACAAACGGCGATCAGGTCGAAATTCAGACCCAGAAAAACCAGACGCCGTCCGCGACATGGGAACGCTTTGTCGTTACAGGCAAGGCAAAATCACATATCCGCCGCTTCATCCGCCAGACCCAGCGCGATCAATACGTGCAACTGGGCCGCGCGATCCTGCAGAAAATCTTCAAGACCGAAGGCTACGATTACACAGACAAAGCCGTGTCACCCGCTGTCGGCCAGTTCAAAACCGAAAACCTCGACGATATCTTTGCTGGCATCGGCCAGGGCAACATAGTCGGCCGCGATATCTTCAAGATCCTGTTTCCCAGCCACCGGACCGAACCATCCGTCAAAAAAATCCCGGGACCTTCCGACAATTTCGAACGCGCCCGCAAGGACAGCAACGCGCTGCCCATCAAGGGTCTCATCCCCGGGATGGCCGTGCATTATGCCCGTTGCTGCCACCCGCTTCCGGGTGACCGCATTGTCGGTATTGTTACAACCGGCAAGGGCGTGACCGTTCACACGATCGACTGCGAAACGCTGGAAACATTCGCCGATACGCCGGAACGCTGGCTCGACGTGCAATGGTCGGATGAAAACGAAAAACCGGAAAGCCATGTCGGCCGCCTGAACATCACCATCACCAATGCACAGGGCTCGCTGGCAACGCTGTCGACCGTCATCTCGAAAAACGGCGGCAACATCACGAACCTGAAAATCACCAACCGCTCGACCGATTTCTGGGACATGTTCGTCGACGTCGGCGTCGGCGACACCCGTCACCTCAACGATGTCATCGCCGCATTGCGCGCGACATCCTGCGTCATGTCCGTCGACCGCGCCCGCGGACGCTAAAACCACCGCAATAAAAAAAGGGCGCTGGAGGCAGCGCCCTTTTTATTCTGTTCAACGCGTAGGGTTATTGGCCCAGCGGCACAAGACCCAGCGCATTACGGTTCAGGGTACGCAGAACGTGAATCTGCAGTTCCTTGAAAGAGCGGGTGCGGCGTTGCTTGATACGTTTCATGTTCATTCCTTTTTTCACACTAAAAGCATTCCAGACTTTCAGAATAAGATTGAGGTATCTAATAATCGGTTAACGAGCTATGCACTGAACGCATAACTCCCTCCAGTTTTCGCCGGGTTTGACGAAATAGCGGAATAGAGCCATATTCCCCCCATGTTTACACGGCGGGAAAAGCCAAGATTATCGTTCAGGATCAAAAGTTTGGTTTGGCCTCACATGGGCTTCAAACGGCTCATGCGTTATGTCTCTCTGCGCATCGTACGCGTGGCGCACGCGCCCAAGCCATTGGCCCGTGCCATAGCCTGCGGCATAGCCGTTTCATTTTTTCCGATCTTTGGTGTTCACGCCTTCATGGCATTCGCGCTCGCACTGGTGATGAAGGCCAGCCCCTTTGCCGCCGCCGCTGCGACACTGGTCATGCCGCCAGTGCTTTTGCCGCTGCTTTTCTCGCTCGATTTTCTGGTCGGACGCAAAATCCTGCATTACTTTGGTTTTTACGGTGTCGACGACGGTCTCATGATTGAAAAAGCCGCCGCCGTCACGCGCCACACAACCAATTTTGAAGATTTCGTGCATCATTTCAGCCAGTTTTTCCTGCCTGCTATGATCGGTGCCGTGATTTTCATGCTGCTGACATGGCCCGCTGTTTACATGGCCGCGCACAGATTGATCATCGTGCTGGAACAGCGCCATAAACGTCACCGCGCGAAAGAACGGGCAAAGGATGTAAACGCATGATTATCGGCATCGGTGAAGACACCTGCGATATCAACCGCCTTGATGCGGTACTGAAAAGCCACGGTGAACGCTTTCTGAAACGCTCATTCACACCGGAAGAACAGGCCAAGGCCGCAACCCGCAAGGGCAAGAATGAACCCGCATCCACACTGGCCAAGCGTTTTGCCGCCAAGGAAGCCTGCGCAAAGGCGCTGGGCACCGGATTCAACCAGGGCGTGTTTATGAAAGATATCGGCGTGGTCAACCAGCCCAGCGGCGCACCGACCCTGCGCCTGACCGGCGGGGCCAAAGCCCGGCTGGATGCCCTGACGCCCGCAGGCATGACACCCCGCATCCACATTACGCTCGGGGATGAATTCCCTTACGCGAAGGCCCATGTCATTATCGAAGCAATCGACGTAAGATAGGCTTTATGCAACACGATACCATTACCCCGGCCCAGCCCGAACATTCCCTGCCCCCGCAACAGGATGACCAGAAACCCATTTTCACCCGCTCATCCGAGAGCGAGTGGATGGAATTGCTGTCCACGGCCTTCTGGGCGATCATGGTCGCCCTGGTGATCCGCACCTTCCTGTTCGAACCGTTCAATATTCCGTCCGGTTCGATGAAGCCCAATCTGCTGGTGGGTGATTATCTGTTCGTTTCAAAATATTCTTACGGCTATTCGCGCTACTCGCTGCCCTTCGGCGTGCCGCTGATTCCGGGGGAGCGCGTGCTCAGGCATGATCCCGAACAGGGCGATGTCGCCGTCTTCAAACTGCCCAGCGATACCCGCACCGATTACATCAAACGCGTCATCGGTCTGCCCGGCGACCGTATCCAGATGAAATCAGGCCGCCTGTACCTGAACGGCCAGCGCGTGCCGCGTACCGCTACCGGCGTAGTCATGGATGAGCGCGCCGACGGAAGCAAGGTGCGCATGGATGTCTATACCGAAACCCTGCCCAACGGCGTACAGCACGTGATTTACGAAGAAAGCGATAACGGCCCGCTCGACAACACGGCTGAATATGAAGTGCCGGATGGCCATTATTTCATGATGGGCGACAACCGCGACAACAGCCAGGATTCACGCGTCACCGAACTGGTTGGCCCTGTCCCGGTAAAAAACTTCGTCGGCCGCGCCGAACGTATTTTCTTCTCCACCAATGGCCGCGCGCATTTCTGGGAATTCTGGAAGTGGCCCGTCACCGTGCGCTATAGCCGTCTGCTCCGGGAAGTGCCATGACCGCGCGTCGCGAGGGCCTGGAACAGCGCCTGAATTACACCTTTCGCGATCCGATCCTGCTTAAAGTCGCACTGACCCACGCCAGCGCCGGCGGCGCTGATTACGAACGCCTGGAATTCCTGGGCGACCGCGTTCTGGGTCTTGTTGTGGCGGACCTGCTTTACACGCTGCATCCCGATGAATCCGAAGGCGATTTATCCAAACGCCATACCGCCCTTGTCCGCGCCGAAACACTGGCCGGGATTGCCCGACAGATTGATATCGCCGCCAGCATGATGCTGTCCGACGCTGAAAAAGCCGCCGGCGGCGCAAATAATGAAAATATCCTCTCCGACATGGTCGAAGCCGTCATCGGCGCGGTCTTCGTCGACGGCGGATGGGACGCGGCACGCAGGGTGCTCGTCCCCCTGCTCGATGAACTGATCCGCACCATGCACAGCATCCCGCGTGATGCAAAAACCGCCTTGCAGGAATACACCCAGGCCCGCGCCCTTGGACTGCCTGAATATGTGCTGGTATCCCGTCAGGGCCCCGACCACGCCCCCGAATTTACCGTCAGCGTCACCGTCGGCAAGCAGACCGCATCGGCCACCGGCGCATCCAAACGCGCCGCTGAAAAAAGTGCCGCCCAACTGCTTCTTTATATCGTGGAAAAGAAAAAATGACCGCAAATGCCAATAACACGAAATGCGGCTTCGTCGCCCTGATCGGCGCACCCAATGCGGGTAAATCCTGCCTTCTCAATGCGCTGGTCGGCGGCAAGGTGTCCATCGTCAGCCCCAAGGTCCAGACCACCCGCACCCGCATCACCGGCATTATCACCGAAAAAGATACGCAGGCCGTCTTTATCGACACCCCGGGCATTTTCAAACCCCGCCGCAGGCTTGACCGCGCCATGGTCGCCGCCGCCCATGATGCCCGTGACGGCGCAGATATCGTTGCCATTATCGTCGATGTCGGCCGCAAGGACGCGGTCCAGACCGTGCGCAAGCTGCTCGACCGCATGCCGGACAAAAACGGCCGCCAGATCATCCTGATCATGAACAAGATCGACCTGTCGACCCATGCCAAGCTCCTGCCCCTCACGCTGGAGATGAGCAAGATCTACAACTGGGACTCGGTTTTCATGATTTCCGCGACCCGCGACAACGGCGTGGCCGACATCAAGACATGGATCCTGAAAAATCTGCCCGATAGCCCATTCCACTACGACCCCAGCGACAAGAGCGATCAGCCCGACGCATTGCTGGCCGCTGAGATCACCCGCGAAAAATTATTCCTGCGCCTGCACGAAGAACTTCCCTACGGCCTTCACGTCGAAACAGTTGATTTTGAATCAGAAAATGACACCCTGATCATTCACCAGGACATCATCATCAGCGAGAGCCGCCACAAAGGCATGGTCATCGGTAAATCCGGTTCTATGTTGAAACAGATCGGGACGATGGCACGCGAAGAGATGGAAAACATTTTCGGTCGTCACATTCGTCTCAATCTGGAAGTGATTGTGCGCGAAGGATGGGATGAAAAATCAGAAGTGATTTCCGGAATGGGACTCGATCCCTCTGCATAGCGGCATTCATGCGGCATTTATGTGGATAAAAGGTGCGCGAGGCACCCTACCTATTTGAACGCGATTCCGCCTTTGATAGTGTTCACTCACACAACAAATACTGATTTTGAAACCAGCGCGAAGAACACGCCGGTTTCTCGGGGAAAAAGGTTCAAAATGACCAAACAAACGTGGACCGATGAGCGCGTAAACCTGCTGAAAAGCATGTGGGGCGCCGGAAAAACGGCCGCTGAGATTGCTCATCAGTTAGGCGGCGGTATCACCCGCAACGCTGTTATCGGCAAGGCACACCGTCTTGGCCTCTCGGGCCGCATCAGCCCGATATCAACCAAGAAAATCGAAAAATCCCATCACATTCCGCCTGCCGCCGCTGCGCTGCTGGCTGAACCTGTGTACGAAAAATCGGCATCATCTGTTTCGATGCTTGAACTGACCGAACGCACCTGCCGCTGGCCGCTGGGTGATCCGAAAAAAGCGGGTTTCCATTTCTGCGGCGCGCGTCCGGTTCCGGGTGTTCCGTATTGCGGTCATCACGCTGCCGCCGCGTACCAGAACACAACGCGCAAATTCAATATCCAGGATGATGTCGACGGCAAGAAAGACTCCGAAGACGCGCTCGAAGTTCTGGACGATGCGATCAATTCTTAAAGTAATCTTTTAGATGAACAAAAAAATGGGCCCTGCGAAGGGCCCTTTTTTATACCAGCACACAGGCCTGCGCCACGCCGCGCTGTTCGAATACATCCCGCGCGTAATGCGCCAACGGATGTTCATACCCCAGACGAAGCGCAGGAAACTGAACGCCCTCCGCCTTCAGGCGCGCGACATCGCCCGCCACGCGTTCGATACCGGGCCGGTCCATGCAACCGGCAGCTACCATCAGAAAATTCTGCAGCAGCTTCGGGGCATTAGGGTCTGTCTTTGAAACAAGCATGCAGCAAAAATCGCACACTGAAGACACCACGCGCAACAATGTGGCGTGTTGCGATGCAACTTTAAGAGATGACGGGATTGATCAGTTCGACTGGTCGCTGGACGACAGGCTGGCCAGGCGCGGCTTGGCAGCGGCGGCGGTAATCGTGTCGACGCTGGCACGGGCGGCGGCGAACGACGCCTTGAAGGCATTCATCTGACGGCCGCTCAGGCGGGCACCAACAGACATAGACGCAATTTTAGACGGGTTAACCTGGTTGCCGGACTGGCGCACTTCGAAGTGCAGGTGCGGGCCCGTGGAACGGCCGGTCGTACCGACACGGCCAATCACCTGGCCCTGCTTCACGCGCTGACCGGGTTTGACGCTCACGGCGCTCATATGGGCATAGGCCGTCTGGTAGGTGCCATTATGGCGGATCACGACCATCTTGCCGTAAGCGCCGGCCCATCCTGCGGTTTCGACCTTGCCATCACCGGCGGCAAAGATCGGTGTACCGGTGGGCGCGCCGAAATCCATCCCCTTGTGCATGCGGTTATAGCCAAGGATCGGGTGGTGGCGCATGCCAAAGCCGGATGTGACGCGGGCACCGTCGATCGGGGTACGCATCAGCGCCTTTCTGATCGGATTGCCCTTATCGTCGAAATACTCAGCCGTGCCGCCATTTTCAAAACGGAAGATGACCGACGGCTTACCGCGCAGATACAGCGCCGCATAAATCAGGTTGCCGCCTTTGACGAATTCATTGTCTTCGGTGTGACTGACATCATACAGCAGCTCAACCTTGTCGCCCGCCCAGATATCACGCTGGAAGTCGACGTTGTAGGAATATGTCTTGATGAACTGGGCAATGATGGAATCCGGCACACCGGCCGCGCGCAAGTCGCCGTAGAGCGAGCTGCGGATGGTTGCACGGGCCGCACGCACCTGCTCTTTCAGGGGTTTTTCAATCGTCTGCGCCTTGAAGGCACCGTTGGCCCCCTGGCTCAGCACCACCTGCGTCAGCGGCGTGGGTGAGAATTCCATCGCGGTCAGGCGTTCGCCCGCACCGCTGGCCCAGCTGTAATGCATGGTCACATTCTGGCCGGCCTTAAGCTCTTTCGGATTGATGTGACCCTTAAGTGCGGCAATCGCGTCGCTGGCGCGTTGTGCTTCGATCGCGGCGCTGGCAATCACGTCAGACAATGTATCGCCCGACTTGATGGTCACGTTGCGGCTGTAATTGGCGAGCAGCGGCTTGGCCGGGGCCAGTTCAGGTTTGACGGCCAGTTCCGGCTTGGTAACCGGGGCCGGCGCTTCAACCGGAGCGGCCATCATGGTGGTCAGCGGATCAGCGACCGGTTCAATGAAGTCAGCGCCGGATGCCGTGATACCGGCGGCCGGTTCAATTGCGGCTTCAGCGGAAGCGATATTGATATTGGCATAAGCCGGAGCGACATCCAGGCCGCCGCTGACCAGCGACAGGTTGGAGGAGGCAAAGCCCATGAACGTAGCCGCCATTAGCGCGACATAACGCAGGCGCAGACGGCCCGAGCGTGTATAGACATGGCGGTGTTTCAAAGGAAGCGCGCGGTGGCGCAGCGCGTGAAGGATCGCTTGCGGTACAAAGAGACACACATGACGGCCTTCAATGAAGAGCCGACGCGCGATCAATTTTGCTGCACTGGTGAGGAACCCGCCCAAATCGAGGAACTCTTTTTTTGTTACGCGTAGGTGTTCTATCAATAGCTGGGGATCGAGAAAACCCCAAAAAAAGAATCAATCCACCGCTATGGTACGCCCGAGGCTAACCCTCTGCAACCACGGAAGATTTACGGGCTTTTTGCGACTCGGATTTGAGCTGCCCGCAGGCCGCCAGAATGTCCTGTCCGCGGGTCTTGCGAACAGGGGCGGAAATGCCTGCATTCATTAGTATTTTTGAGAATTTATCGATCCGCGTATTGCTGGATGTTTCATACACCGTACCGGGCCACGGATTGAACGGTATTATGTTAACCTTGGCCGGGATATCCTTGAGCAGACGGGTCAGGCGCTCGGCATCCTCATCCGCGTCGTTGACCCCTTTGAGCATTACATATTCGAACGTGATGCGGCGTGACTGGCTCACACCCGGGTATGTCCGACAGGCCTCCATCAGCTCTTCCAGCGGGTATTTATTATTGATCGGCATGATGCTGCTGCGCTGCTCGTTGGTCGTGCCATGAAGCGAGATCGCCAGGTTCACGTTCAATTCCTCGCCGCAACGGCGGATCAGGGGCACCACGCCCGATGTCGACAGGGTGATGCGGCGCTTGTTGATCGCAAGGCCGTCCTGGTCCATGCAGATTTTCATGGCACCGGCAACGTTCTCGTAATTATACAGCGGCTCGCCCATGCCCATCAGAACGATATTGGTCAGGCTGTCATCGTCTTCGGTCTTCCTGGTCGCGGCAGCGGTCGGCCATTCATTTAAGACGTCACGCGCGTGCATGATCTGCTGCAGAATCTCGTGCGCACCAAGATTGCGCACCAGCGGCTGGGTGCCGGTGTGACAGAATTTACAGGTCAGCGTGCAGCCCACCTGGCTGGAAATGCACAGCGTGCCGCGCGTTTCTTCAGGGATGAACACGGTTTCCACCTGCTGGCCGTCGCTCATGGACAAAAGCCATTTGATCGTGCCGTCGGTGGATTTCTGTTCGACGATCACCTTGGGACGGTCGATGGAATAATGCTGAGTCAAAAGGGCGCGCAGGTCTTTGGGAAGATTGCCCATGGCATCAAAGTCACGCACGCCGCGCTGGTAGATCCAGTTCCACACCTGCTTGGCGCGGAATGCAGGCAACTCATGCACCGCCAGCGCCTCACGCATGCGGTCCATGTCCAGACCGATCAGCGGAATGCGCCCCGTCGCGTCAAGTTTGGGTGCCGCAAAGGCATTGCCGTGGGAAGATGTGCTCATGCCCCGGAAACTATCGGAAAGGGTTACGTTTTGCCACTAAATAAGCGGCCGCCTCGACCACCAGAACCGCACTGAAAAGAAGACCGCAACCGGCCCACGCCATGGGTGTCAGGCGTTCATGCAGGATCACCGCCGCCGCAAGCGCGGCGAACAATGCTTCCGCCGACATGATGATGGCGGCGTCCGACGGCGGCGCATATTGCTGGGCCACGCCCTGCAATGTGTAGGCAATACCGCCCGAGATAACCCCCGCGTACAAAAGCGGCAGCCAGCTATCCGCAATCGCGGCAAAGTTTAATGGTTCAGTAAAGGCGGCAACGCTTAAGCCCACGATGGCGCAAAACGCATATTGCACGCACGCCAGAAACAACGGCCGCCCGGTGCGCTGGACCAGATAGCCAAGCAGCATGATCTGCACGGCAAAACATATGGCCGACGCCATGATCAGCCAGTCACCGGCAACAAACGCATCCAGCCGCCCGCCGCTGAGCAGGAACGTCCCCGCGCACGCCATGGCACAGGCAACCCACACGGTGGGCCCGGGGGCCTTGCGGTAAAACACCAGCGCCAGAAGCGGCGTGAAGATCACATAAAGGCCAGTCAGGAAACCGGCATTGGTCACCGATGTCGTCTGCAACCCCAGTTGCTGCAGGATGACACCGCCAAAAAACGCGATGCAAAGCGGCACGCATAATACCAACGCCCTGCGGTCTATGACCTTGCGTACTTCGCGCATCGCAAACGGCAGCACCACCAGAAACGAGAGGAGAAAACGCCCGCCGCCAAACCCGAACGGCCCAAGCGACTGCATCCCCGCCTTTTGTGCGATGAATGCAAAACCCCAGATAACAGCGACAAGAAGCAAAAGCGCGTCAGCGCGCAGGCGTGACATGAATCAGAAGCCGCGTGAGTGCGGGCTCTTCATATCGTAGAGAAGCTGGTTCGTCTTGATCTGCGGGGATTTGTTGGACCCCTCACCTGCGCCGCCGCCGAACACTTCGCGTGTCGACAATTCTCGGCTGATCAGAAGTTCGATATCCGGCAGGCGCTCCGCCTTGATTTCACGCACGCAGGCGCGGAAAAAATTACAGCCCTTTTCTTCCCAGCCGTAAATCTTGTTCGCGTAATTCTCGCGCTTGACCCAAAGGTCGGTGGTCGTCCATTTGCCTTCAAGGCGCTGCATCGGTTTGATCTTGATCCAGACGATCTGCTCGACCGGGGCTTTGCCGGCGGGCGGGGTGTCGTACATGAACTGCAGCTCGGCTTCGATTTCGTCGCCGTCGCCGCTCATACGCACTTCCGCGCTGGCCGTCGTGCCTTCGGCACCGTCCACATGGACCCATGGCTGGGTTTCGTACGAGCTTAAAACCCGTCCAACCCCAAGGCGATCCATCAGTTCGCGCAAACTTAGTTTCATAAATGCCCTTTAACGGCTTAAATTCCTCCTATAACTTAGGCTTATTAAAACTTTGTGTCAAAGAAGGTTCATCTGATGCAGCGTCATTTTCTGCCCGCTCTAGCCCTGTTTATGGCGCTTTTCAGCCATTCAGCCTCTGCCCAGACCGCACCCGCAACACCCGCCGCCGGTGGCCAGGCCTTCACGACGCAGGCCGTGGCCGTGGACCCCGCCACGCTTTCGGGCGCCAATAACACGACCATCATTCTCTGGGGCATCACCCCGGCGGTTAAAATCGACACGGTTGAAGGCATTCGCGCCCGCGTCTATCTGGACGACATGATGGGTGGCCGCGCGATACGCTGCATGCCCATGACCGGCACGTTCGCCGCCGGTGCCACCCTTCAGGCACGTTGCGTCACCAGCGACGACCGCGACCTGGGCCTGCAGATGCTGGGCGCGGGTATCGCGACCGTGGACCGTATGGACATCACCGGCTCTGACCTGGCCCAGCAATACCTGGGCGCGGAGCGTCAGGCGCGTATCGGCCGCCGCGGTATCTGGGATATGAAAAACGCTACCAGCCCCACCCCGACGGCAAACGCCATCACCCCCGCGATGCTGGGCGGCCTGCCGCTCTGGGTACTGGCATGGGGGGCACTCGCCATTCCGTTCGCCGGTTTCCTCGCACTGGCCCTGATCATGCATCTGGGCCTGCGCAAGCTCATCACCCTGCAACGCTACCAGCTGGCCGGAACGCAGAAGCGCGAACGCCAGCTGAAAGAGCGCGAGAAATACGTGATCGCAAGCGCCCTCGAAAGCGAAGTGATGACCAACCGCGCCAAGCTGGATGCGTTCCTGACCATTTACGAGGAAATGCTCAAATCCCTGCGCGATCCATCCAAGACGCCGAAATACCAGCGCGCGGGCGATATCGTGCATGAAAAACCGGCGCTGACCCGCACCGTATTTGATGCACATGTCGACAAGCTCGATCTGCTGGGTCCCCAGCTTTCAAGCGAACTGGCCGCGCTCTACAACATGGTTGTGCCCAACCCGGATTATAAAATGCTGGAACCTGAAGTGCCCATCGCCAAGGCGCAGGAACTGGTCGACCGCATCGTGCGCAACGCAGAAAAACTGCTGGAGCCGATGGACAAGGTTGCAGGTGCACTGGCCGTCATCGTCCGCGACAAACGCGGCGCGGTCACAGCACCGGAATAACCAGAAGAATAATCAAACCCAGCGTGCCGACCACAATACGGTACCACGCAAACACGCCAAAACCCTTGCGCGTGACGTAAGACAGCATCCATTTGATCATGATCATCGCGCCGATGAACGACGTGATGAAACCAACACTGATAAGCCCCATGCCTTCCGGCGTGATGGCGTCGCGGTTGCTCCACAGATCGTAAACAGTAGCAGCCGCGATCAGCGGGACAGCCTGAAAGAACGAAAACTCCGTCGCGCATTTACGGTCAACACCCACCAGCAAGCCGCCCATGATGGTGGCACCCGAACGTGAAACCCCCGGTATAAGGGCAAGACACTGCGCAAGGCCGATCAATAGCGCGGTCTTGAACGGCATGGTCTCAATGTCGTGCACATGCGCCAAGGGGCGCTTCTTTTCAATCGCAAGAATGGCAACACCGCCCACCACCAGCGCGACACACACCGTGACCGGGTTGAACAACAATTCCTTGATCGCAGTGTGGAACAGAGCGCCCGCGATAATGGCGGGGAAAAACGCGATCAGGCTGACATACAGAAAATGCCGCGCCGACGGATCCGTATTCAGACCGCGTACAACACCGAACAGACGCTGGAAATACAGGACGACAACCGCAAGTACGGCGCCCAGTTGAATGGCGATTTCAAACACATGGCCCGGCGGTCCTTCGAAACCGATCAGGTGCTGCGTCAAAATCAAATGCCCCGTCGAAGACACGGGAAGGAATTCGGTCAGGGCCTCGATCACGCCCATCAGGGCGGCCTGGAGATACGGAATGATTGTCATGCGCCGCCAGCGTGCCACACGTTCAGTTGACTGTCTCCATCAATCCGGACATGGGCCTGGGTCAGGTTTGCGGGTGCCTGCGGCACCCATCCGCGTTCACTTTCGGCAACAACCAGCGCATCATCCGACAGCCATCCGCCCTCCACCAGCGAGGCCAGCGCAGGCGCGATGAAATCCTTGCGATACGGCGGGTCCAGCAGGATCAGGTTGCGCGGCGGCACCTTGTCCGGGCGCGGCCCCATTTTCTGACACCCCTTCATCAGGAAGGTGGATACGGCGTCATATTTGCACATCTTCACATTGTCCTTGGCGAATTGCAGGACGCGGGCATCGTAATCGACAAAAACGCATGTCTGCGCCCCCCGCGACAATGCCTCGATACCAAGCGCGCCCGTACCGCAAAACCCGTCGAACACATGCGCGCCGACAAGATCAAATCCGTACCCGACCGCCCACGGCGAATGCGTCAGCATATTGAACAATTGCTGGCGCATTTTATCGGTGGTCGGCCGTACCGTATCGGTCTGGGGTACTTTCAAGACCCGCCCACGAGATTCCCCGCCTGTTACGCGCATTCGCAAATCCAAAAGAAATGGTTTAAAGTCAGTGCCATGAGTGAGATTAACCCAATGCAGCACGCCTTGAAAGAGGCGCACAAGGCCATACACAGCGGCGAAGTGCCGATTGGGGCCGTCCTGGTCGATGCCGACGGCAACATCGTGGCATCCGCGCATAACCTGACCGAAACCACCTGTGACCCGACCGCACATGCCGAAATTCTGGCGATCCGCATGCGTTGTGACGCCGTCGGCGCACCGCGCCTGCCTGACCATGACCTGTATGTCACGCTGGAACCCTGCGCCATGTGTGCCGCCGCCATTGCCGCCGCCCGCATCCGCCGCGTTTATTTTGGCGCGTACGACCCGAAAGGCGGCGGCGTCGATCACGGCCCGCGCATTTTCACGCAACCCACGATCAACCATAAACCTGACGTCTACGGCGGCATCGACGAAGCCGCCTGTGCCGCGCCGTTACAGGAATTTTTTAAGCTCAGACGGCCTTAAGCGCCGCAATCACTTCATTCACGTGATCGGTGACTTTCACCTTGCGCCAGATCTGCGCAATCTTCCCTTGGTCGTCGATCAGGAATGTTGCCCGCTCGATACCCATGTATTTGCGGCCATACATGCTTTTTTCGACCCAGACGCCGTAGGCATTGCACACCGAACCGTCGGTGTCGGACGCCAGCGGAAAATTGAGATCGAATTTCCTGGCGAATTTTTCGTGCGACGGGATGCTGTCTTTGGACACACCGACCACAGCCGCGCCGATTTTGTTCAGTTGCGCGATATTGTCACGGAAATCACAGGCCTGCGCCGTGCAACCCGACGTATCGTCCTTGGGATAAAAATAAAGAACCACCGGCTTTCCCGCGAAACTATCCAGCGAAACCGTCCTGTCGCCGGTTGCGGGCATGGTAAAGTTGGGGGCTTTATCGCCCGTTTTTAAATCGGCCATGGTGCTATCCTCTTCATTTTGCTTTATATCTGGACATATGACCGACGAAGTCAACCCACCCGCTCCGCCGCCTTCCGAAAGCACGCCGCCCAAAAGCATGCCGCAGTGCTCACGCTTTCGCCTGTATTGCCGCCATCCGGTCACAGCGGTCATCGTGTGCATTATTCTGGCGGCATACACGATTGCGGCCCTAAGCGTATCAGCCCTTGCCATACGCCTGCGCACGGGTCCGATCGACCTTGCCCGCTTTACGCCTGTCATCGAAAAAATCCTCAGCCGGTCTGAGCGCATGCAGTTCCGCGTTGGCAGGGCATCGCTGGCCTGGCAACGCGAAAACCACCAGCTGACCATCAAGATCGACGATATGAGCCTGGTCGGCCCTGCCGGCGAATTCCTCAAAATCGGACATGTCGATATGGGTGTCTCAAGCTGGCGACTGCTGCTGGCGGATCTGCATTTTGATTACGCCGAGATTGAAAACCTGTCGCTGCGCATCATCCGCCGCCCGGACGGCACGCTGACCCTGACGGGGGAAGAGAGCGACAAGGATAAAGCCGAGTCACCAAGACTACAGCTTGATAACATCGTCAACGATTTGCCCGATGTTGATGATTTCAAACTGACGAACACGCGGATTATTTTCGAAGACCAGAAGGAAGCTGAAATTCGCCGCTTCGATGATGTCGACATGCAGTTTCAGGAAATACATGATTTCAACGGCCGCTCGGTACAGGGTTACCTGACCACGACGCTGACCGGCCTGAATGACGGTAGCCTCGCCTCCGTCGATTTCATTTACGAGGCCAGGGACAAAACCCTGACCGCCACCATACGCCTTGCCAAGGCAAATACACGCAAACTGTTCGGCAATCTTTTATATACAGCCAATCTGCCGATCATTGAGATGTTGGTCGATGGGCGTGCGGACGTAACCATGAACAACGACTTCAGGCTGCAAAACCTGCGCCTGTATCTGCAGGGCGATGACGGCAAGCTGTACTGGCCACGCAATTACGGCGAAGGCCTGCAGACGCAAGACCTCACCAAATTCATCGTCGAACTCGGCTTCGATCCGCGCACGCAGACATTGATGCTCAAGGATGCTGAAATCACGCTCAAAGGCATCAACATCGCAACATCGGGCGAACTCACTGCCGATGCAGGATGGCAAAACCTCAAAGGGCATCTGGATATCAATATCCCGGTTGTTGCTGTCGACGTGCTTCCGGCGGTGTGGCCAGCCGTGTGGGATTCCGGTGGACGTCACTGGCTGGTTGACCGCATGGACAAGGGCCGCTTTGCGCATATTGCCGTCAACGTGCCGCTGACCGCGACGCGCACAATCCTTCCGCCGGATGAAATTGATTTTGAAATTGCCGCCTACGAGGCCGAGGACACCTTACAGGGCCAGGAAAGCTGGCAGGTCGATACCGGCCACATCCATGGCACATTTGACTACACCGGCGTTACGGTGGATTACCGCAACCCCATGCTGCCCGCAAAAAACACCACCGGCACCGGTGTGTTCGATGGTCTGAGCCTGACACTGGATATAGACAAGGCCACGATTGGCGGTATGGCTGTGACGGATGGCCGCCTGTATTTCGATGACCTGATCACGGCCGGCGCTGGCAATGCCGATCTGCATTTCAGCATGAATGGTTCAGTCGCATCGGTATTTGAATATCTGGAAAGAGAACCGATATCCTATCGCAAGAAAGTCTCGCTCGACGCATCCAAGGCCAAGGGCAACGCCAAGCTTGAACTTCAGATCAACTTCCCAACCCTGCACGACATGTCAGTGGACGACGTAAAGGTTCAGGCCGATGCGAAACTCACCAACCTGTCCGTGCCCGGCGCGGTCAAGGGGCTGACCCTGGAAGGTCCGGCGTTTGACCTGTCTGCAACCGCCAATCACTTCCATATCTCGGGCACCGGCACGCTGGACGGTCAGGCATCCACCGTCGACTGGCAGGAATACTTCTCTGTCCGGCCCACCAACCCGTTCTCCTCCAAGCTGGAGGCAAAAATCCAGACGGATAAAAATATCCGTTCCAAATTCATCGGCTCCATCGAAGGGCGCGTGGACGGCATTATTCCCGCCGACATATCTTTGATCACCGATAACAACGGCAAAGGCACGCTGAAAGTCAGCGGCACGCTGGACGCGGCATCCATCGATTTCACAGATCCCTTCAATGCCGTGAAACCCAAAGGTGCCCCGGCCAGCCTGAAACTCACCGGCACACTTGATAAGGGCAATATCAAATCCATCGACAGCCTGTCCGTCACTGGTACAGGTATGAGCGTCGCCTCCGGCGTCATTGGATTCAATCGCAACAACAAAGACGAAGCCATATTGGGCAGCGCGAAGATCAAAGGTTTGCGCCTTGGGTCCAACAATGCCGACATCGACGCCACATGGCCCACGGAAAATGAACTGAAGGCCAACGTGACCGGTCAGGCATTCGACGCCCGCGCCATCATGGGCAGCAAAAAACCAGACGCCGACCCGGACAAACAGCAAAGTGTTGAAACACCGCTCGGCTATGACATCAAACTCAATGTCGGGCAATTATATCTGGGCGACATGCCGCTTGATAACGCGCAGGGCGAATTTGTGGGCAATACCGGCGGCACCATCAAGATGGCTAGCCTCAACGGAACCGCTGCTGGCTCCGCCGTCTCGCTTGGATACGCTGCTGGCGGCGCGCCCAGTGATCGTTTGGTCCTGACGTGTGAAAACGCCGGCAACGGCCTGTCCGCCCTTGGCATCACCGATCGCCTGCGCGGCGGATCACTACGCCTCCAGGCAGAGCCTGTCAAAGGCGGACAACCGGGCGACCTGACGGGAAAACTGGTGCTCAAAGACTTCTCCGTTGCCAAGGCGCCTGTTCTTGCCAAGCTTATCAATCTTCTTTCCCTGCCGGGCATTCTCAATATTCTTGAACAGGATACGGGCCTGACATTCACGCGCGCGGAATCCGATATCACACTCCTCAACCGCAACGGCGGGATTGAAGTGATCTTTGCCGAAGGCCGTACGTCGGGATCATCCCTTGGCCTGACCTTCGAAGGCAGCGTCGACACGGCCAAAAGCCAGATGAACATTCAGGGCACCGCCGTGCCGATGTCGGAAGTCAATTCTATCCTCTCCTCCATCCCGCTGGTCGGCGATATCCTGACCGGTGGCAAAAAGGGCGGAGGCATTTTTGCGGCTACATATAAAATGAAGGGTCCGACCAGTGATCCGGATGTCAGCATCAACCCGCTTTCGGTCCTGACCCCCGGCATCCTGCGCAGCATTCTCTTCGAAGGCGCGCTTTCCAAGGCTTCCGAGCCCAAGTCTTGACCTTCCCGCGTCCATGCGCCCTTATAGGTGCATGGAACAGATCATCGCCAACCACTTCACCATCATCGCCTTTGTCAGCCTTGGCCTGGGATACCTGCTCGGCTCCATTCCTTTCGGCCTTGTGCTGGTACGCATGGCCGGGCTTGGCGACATCCGCACCGTCGGTTCCGGCAATATCGGTGCCACCAACGTGCTGCGCACCGGGCGCAAAGATCTGGCCCTCGCCACACTGATCCTCGACAGCGGCAAGGGTGCCGCCGCCGTACTCATCGCATCACATTGGGGGCTTCAGGCCGAAATGGGCGCGGCCTTCGGCGCGTTCCTTGGCCATCTCTATCCTGTCTGGCTGAAATTCAAAGGTGGCAAGGGCGTCGCCACCACGCTTGGTATCCTGCTCGCGTTCGTGCCGCTCGCGGGTCTTGCGTCATGCGTCACATGGGCGGTTACGGCGGCGGTTACACGCATCTCATCCCTCTCCGCGCTCATGGCCATGCTGCTGGCACCGTTTTTTGCCATTTATTTTTATCCTGATCAGAAAACCTATTTCCTGATCGGCACCATGGCGGTCATCGTCTGGTACAAGCATAAGGACAACATCAAGCGCATCATCATCGGCACCGAACCCAGGATTGGCCAAAAGAAACAAACCGAGCAGAAGACCGCGGATGCTGGACAGCAATGAACGCATTGCCCGTCTGCAACTCGCCCGGTCCAATGGGATCGGGCCGGTTACGTTCCGCCGCCTGATTGAGCGCTACGGCACTGCCGCCCGCGCTGCTGCGCAGGTGCCCGAACTCTCCAAACGCGGCGGCCGCGCCAAACCGCTGGAATTGTGCCCGCGGGCACAGGTCGAAGACGAAATCGCAAAAATCACGGCACTCGGCGCATCCCTTGTCATCTACGGCGACGATGATTACCCGGCGCATCTGGCCGCAATTGAAGACGCACCGATTGTCCTGACAGTGCGCGGACAGGCATCGCTCCTGAAAAAAGCCGGTGTGGGTGTTGTCGGGTCACGCAACGCCTCTCTGCAGGGCCGCCGCTTTGCCGAAAGCGTCAGTGCCGATCTTGGTCGCGCGGGATTGATCGTATCATCCGGCCTCGCGCGCGGCATCGACACGGCCGCGCATACCGCAAGCCTTGCATCCGGCACTATCGCCGTGGTCGCTGGCGGCGTGGATGTCATCTACCCGGCCGAGAACAAGGCGCTGTACGAAAAAATCTGCGACACCGGCGCCGTCATCGCCGAAAACACACTCGGCACCCAGCCAATGGCGCAACATTTCCCGCGCCGCAACCGTATCATTTCCGGCCTGTCCATGGGCGTGGTCATCATCGAAGGCACATTGAAATCCGGGTCATTGATCACCGCCCATATGGCCGCCGATCAGGGACGCGAAGTCTGGGCCGTGCCGGGTCATCCGATGGACCCGCGCTCCGGCGGGCCCAATGCCCTTATCCGTGACGGTGCGACACTTGTGACCAGTGCCGCCGATATTCTGGATACTCTTTCGCGCCTGCAACAACGAAAAATTGTGAGTGAGCCAAAACACCCTTCCACAGACTTCCCCGCGGGCGATCCGGACGCATCCATTCTGGACGCTGCCCGGGATGCCCTGATTCCCCTGTTAGGCGCGGTCCCCTGCGGTGTTGACGACCTTATGCGGGAGACGCAGATCCCCCCGTCCATCGTCCAGATTGTCCTGCTGGAACTGGAGCTTGCAGGCCGCCTGACCCGCCACCCCGGCAACCGTGTATCCGCCCCGTATATAGAGTATGAGATGGACAAACCCGCTTTCGTCCGTTAAATCCCGAAAACCATGAGCAAACATTCCGTCGTCGTCGTTGAGTCCCCGGCCAAGGCCAAGACCATCAACAAGTACCTGGGTTCGGACTACACCGTCCTTGCCTCCTATGGTCACGTGCGCGATCTGCCGCCCAAGGACGGATCGGTAAAACCCGACGAAGATTTTGAAATGAGCTGGGAGCTCGGCGAACGCGCCGGCAAGCCCATGGCAGCCATCAAGGCCGCCCTTAAAGGTGCCACGCATCTTTTCCTCGCGACTGACCCGGACCGCGAAGGTGAAGCCATCTCATGGCACCTTGAAGAAATGCTCCGCAAGGGCAACACGCTCAAGGGCATTGAAGTCAAACGCGTGGCCTTCAACGAAATCACCAAGACCGCGATCAAGGCCGCCTTCGATCATCCACGCGATGTCGACCAGGCACTGGTTGATGCATACCTTGCGCGTCGTGCGCTTGATTATCTGGTCGGCTTTACCATCAGCCCCGTGCTGTGGCGCAAACTGCCCGGCTCGCGTTCCGCCGGCCGCGTGCAGTCCGTGGCCCTGCGCCTGATCTGCGAGCGCGAATCCGAAATCGAAAAATTCATCAGCGAAGAATACTGGTCGATCACCGCGCGCCTGAAAAATGCCGAAGGTGTCCCATTCCTCGCGCGCCTCACCCACATTGCCGGCAACAAACTCGGCAAGATGGACATCAATAACGAGCACGATGCCAAAGCCGCCGTCGCCCGTATTGAAGGCAAAAAACTCAAAGTCACCAGCATTGAGGCCAAACAGGTCCGCCGTCATCCCTACCCACCGTTCATTACATCGACGCTGCAGCAGGAAGCATCGCGCAAACTGGGCATGAGCGCGTCCGAAACCATGCGCACCGCGCAAAAACTCTACGAAGGCGTTGAGCTCGGCGGCGAAACCGTCGGCCTGATCAGCTATATGCGTACTGACGGCACAACCCTGTCCGGTGAAGCCATCGCGCAGGTACGCCATACCGTGCGTGAAATCTACGGTGACAAATACGTGCCGGAATCTCCACGCGTTTATAAATCCAAGGCCAAAAACGCGCAGGAAGCGCACGAAGCCATTCGCCCGACCAACGCGCACCGTACCCCGGAACAGGTGGCAAAATACGTGGGCCCCGCCGAAGCGCGCCTGTACGAACTGATCTGGAAGCGCACCATGGCCTGCCAGATGGAATCCGCCGTGATGGATCAAACTTCGGTCGACATTTCCGACGGCACGGATGACGTCATCCTGCGCGCCACCGGTTCGGTCGTCGTGTTCGATGGCTTCCTGAAACTCTACGAAGAATCCCGCGACGACAACACGGATGAAGACGACGAAAACCGCCGCCTGCCCGCGATGAAGCAGAACGATGCCATCGGCCTCGACATCGTCCGCCCGGAACAGCATTTCACCCAGCCGCTGCCGCGCTATTCGGAAGCAAGCCTCGTGAAAAAGATGGAAGAAGAAGGCATCGGCCGTCCTTCCACCTACGCATCCATCCTTCAGGTTCTGCAGGACCGCAATTATGTGCGCCTTGAACAGAAACGCTTCATCCCGGAAGACCGTGGCCGCATTGTCACGACGTTCCTGACCAAATATTTCACCCGTTACGTGGATTACAAATTCACCGCCGGCCTGGAAGAAGAACTCGACGCCATTTCCGACGGCAAGCTGCCGTGGAAACAGGCCCTGCGCGATTTCTGGAATGATTTCTCCCGCGCCATCACCGACACCAAGGACCTGACGATCACGCAGGTGATCGACGCGCTGGACGAAGAACTGGGCCCCCATTTCTTCCCGCCGCTGGCCAATGGCAAGGACCCGCGTCTTTGCCCCGCCTGTAATACCGGTCGGCTTGGCCTGCGTCTTGGTAAAAACGGCGCGTTCATCGGCTGCTCCAACTACCAGGCCGATCCGAAATGTTCGTATACCACGCCGCTGGTCATCACCGACGGTGAAGGCCTGAGCGGTCTTGAAGCCGGCCCGAAAGATATCGGCCCGGACCCGGTTTCCGGCAAAATGATCACGCTGCGCCGTGGCCCGTACGGTGTGTACGTGCAGCTCGGCGACGCCCCGCCGGTCGAACCCGGTCCCAAAAAGAAAAAAGTAAAAGGTGAGCCGGCTGCGCCTGCCGCTGAAAAACCCAAGCGCCAGGGCCTGCCCAAGGGTCTGGCACCCGATGACGTGACACTGGACGTCGCCTTGAGCCTTCTGGCCCTGCCGCGCGATGTCGGTCACCACCCGGATACCGGCAACAAGATCACCGCCGGTATCGGCCGCTTCGGCCCGTATCTCAAGCACGGCGACACCTTCAAATCGATTCCCAAGGAAGACGACGTCCTGACCATCGGTATGAACCGCGCGGTTGAACTGCTCTCGCAGGCAAAACAAAAAGGCCGTGGTGCCGCCGCGCTCAAGGTTCTGGGCGCACACCCGGTTACCAAGGAAAACATCGAGCTGTTCAGCGGTAAATACGGCCCCTACGCCAAGATGGGCAAGGTCAATGCGACCCTGCCCCGCGATGCGGACGTCAATACGATCACGCTGGAAGAAGCCATTGTCATCATCGACAAAAAGGCCGCCAGCGCCCCCGCCGCCAAAGGCAAAAAAGCTAAGGTTACGCCCAAGGAAAAGGCCGAAAAACCGGCCAAGGCTTCAGCCAAGGGCAAGACCAAAGCCCCCACCAAAGCCAAAGCAGCCCCTAAGGCTAAAAAAACTAAAGCCTAAGCGCATAATTCACTGCGGTTGCGACAACGCACGCGCAGTGACAATATAGCGCATGACTAATAAATGGTTTGGATCTCAGGGGCTGTTTTCGATGATTGTCATCGTATCGGCGCTTGGCTATTTCGTTGATATTTACGATCTTGTGCTGTTCTCGACCGTGCGCGTTGTGTCCCTGCGCGATATCGGCGTGCCGGAATCCGAAATCTTTTCTAAAAGCGTTCTGCTGCTGAACCTGCAAATGGCGGGCATGCTGCTTGGCGGCCTGCTCTGGGGCATTGTCGGTGACAAGCACGGGCGCGTGTCCATCCTGTTTGGATCCATCCTGCTGTATTCCATCGCCAATCTGGCCAACGCGCTGATCACCAATGTCGACCAATACGCGGTCCTGCGCTTTATTGCCGGTTTCGGCCTTGCCGGTGAAATCGGCGGCGCGGTCACGCTGGTATCCGAATCGATGAAACAGGAAAAACGCGGGCTTGGCACCACGCTGATCGCGAGCTTCGGCCTGACCGGTGCGATCTTTGCCGGGCTTATCGCGCAGTATGTCGACTGGCGCACGGCCTATGCCATCGGCGGCGTGCTTGGCCTTCTGCTTCTGATGCTGCGCATGAAAATACTTGAATCCGGCATGTTCGCATCCATGAAGGCCGAACGCCATGTCCGCCGCGGTTCCATCCGCCTTCTGGTCTGGCCGGGCAAGCGCCTGCTGCGCTACCTGTCATGCATTGCCGTTGGCGTGCCCCTGTATTTCGTGCTCGTGATATTCATGACCTTCGCGCCTGAACTGACCACGGCACTCGGCGCGGCGGTGCCCATCACCCCGCAAAATGCCGTCATGGTCATTTACATCGGTTTTGCTGCGGGCGGCCTTGCTATGGGCCTGCTCAGCCAGTACCTGAAAAGCCGCAAGAAAGTCGTCGTCATTGCCATGGCGGGGATGATGGCTGCGTCCGGTGCCTATTTATTACTCCCGCCCGGAACGCCGCTGCTCACCTACCAGATCCTGACATTTCTGTGCGGGTTTTCGGGGGGATACGCATCCGTATTCTTCATGATGGCGGCTGAACAATTCGGCACCAACGTGCGCGCCCTTGCCGCTACGTCCATTCCCAATTTTATGCGCGGGGCGACCATTCTGATTTCCGGTGGTTACGGACTTCTCAAGGCCGATATGCCCCTGCATGCCGCCGCCGGCATTGTCGGCATCATCTGCTTCGGAATCGCGTTCGCAGCGCTCACGCAGATCGAAGAAACCTTCAGCAAAAACCTCGATTACATTGAGCGTTGACTAGAAACTCGACGCTTTGAGTTCCATCAGCGGCTCTTTACCAGCCATAATCATACGGAAACGGCTTTCGTATTCAGGCAGCATGCGCGTCATGAAGAAACGCGCGGTCTGGATTTTGGACTCGTAAAACTCGTCCTTGCCATCGCCGCTACCTTTTTTCTCCATCGCAACTTTTGCCATACGCGCCCAGCAGAACGCGAGCGCGGTCAGCGCAAACATGCGTAAGTAATCAACCGACGCAGCACCAGCCTCCAGCGGGTCTTTCAGACCTTTCTGCGCGATGATGCCCGTGGCCTGTTGCAGTTTGCCGACCGCCTTGGCCAGCGGCATAACGAATTCAGCCATGGCGTCGTTTTCCATCTCGGCATTCACGAAATCAGTGACCGGATGGAAGAACCGGCGCAACAGGCGACCAAAACCAACACCCATTTTGCGGCCTACAAGGTCCAGCGCCTGAATGCCGTTTGTGCCCTCATAGATCATCGCGATGCGGGCATCGCGCGCGTATTGTTCGACCCCTGCGTCCCAGATGTAACCGGCACCGCCGTAGACCTGAATGGCAAGGTTGGCGACATCACTGCCCATATCCGTCTGGTATGCCTTGATGATCGGCGTCATCAGCGCAACGAAATCATCAGCTTCCTGACGTTCTTCCGGATCGGGATGGTTATGCGCAATATCCAGCGACAGTCCGACAAGATATGAAAGCATGCGCGACCCTTCGCAGAATGCTTTTGACGTCAGCAACATGCGGCGGATATCCGGGTGCACGATAATCGGGTCTGCGGGCAGCGCCGGTTCTTTCGCACCGTCGAGGCTGCGCATCTGCAGGCGTTCTTTCGCGTAAGTGACCGCGTTCTGGTAGGCAACTTCACCGATACCCAGTCCCTGCATGGCAACGCCCAGACGCGCATTGTTCATCATCGTGAACATAGCCTTGAGACCCTTGTTCGGTTCGCCGACCAGCCAGCCCTTGGCGCCTTCAAATACCATGACGCACGTGGCCGACGCCTTGATGCCCATTTTATGTTCGATGGAAGCGCAGTTCGCGGTGTTGCGGGCACCCAGCGTGCCGTCCGCATTGACCAGGAATTTCGGCACAACGAACAGCGAGATGCCTTTTACCCCTTCGGGAGCCCCCGGCAACCGCGCAAGGACAAGGTGAATAATATTTTCAGCCAGGTCATGCTCACCGGCGGAGATGAAAATCTTCTGCCCCGTAATCGCGAATGACCCATCGCCGTTATCGGTGGCCTTGGTTTTGATCAGGCCCAGATCCGTGCCGCAATGCGGCTCGGTCAGG
>DIUZ01000008.1 GCA_002423205.1 Micavibrio sp. UBA6145
GATTTGCCTGATGCCATTCCAAATGTATTGAAATCACTTGCATGACGATGCGGATTCTGGTCTTTTCTGGGCCGGAAAACGCCCACAAATGCGGGTGTGGTGGAACTGGTAGACACACAAGATTTAGGTTCTTGCGGCCTAGCCGTGGGGGTTCAAGTCCCTCCACCCGCACCACTTGCTATTAACAAACAGGATTAAGAAGATCATGAAAGCTGTTGAATCTAAAAACAAAGGCCTGAGCCGCGAGTACAAAGTCACCGTACCGGCTTCCGAGCTGCAGACCCTGTCCGCCGCCCGCCTGAAAGAGCTGTCGAAGAACATGCGCGTTCCGGGTTTCCGCCCGGGCAAGGCCCCGCAACAGCTGCTTGAACAGCGCTACGGCGATGCCGTCATGGGCGAAATCGTCGAAAAAGCCGTCAACGATTCCACGCAGGCCACGATCCGCGACAACAAACTTCGCCCGGCGACGCAGCCGAAGGTTGAGAATGTCTCGTTTGAAAAAGGCAAAGACCTGGAATTCACCGTCGCCCTGGAAATTCTGCCGGAAGTTACGGTCATGGACATGAAGTCCATCAAGCTGGAGCGCCCGGTTACGAAAGTCGCCGACAAGACGATTGAAGATGCGCTGAACCGCATTGCCAAGAACAACCGCAAGACCGAAACCGTTACTGAAAAACGCGCAGCCAAAAAAGGCGACGTGGTTGTCATCGATTACGCCGGCACGCTGGAAGACGGTACGACCAAGCCGGGTATGGCTTCGGCTGGCTATCATCTGGAACTGGGTTCCAATTCGTTCATCGCTGGTTTTGAAGACCAACTGACGGGTGCCAAGGCCGGTGACAAGCTGGACGTGAATGTGCAATTCCCGGCTGATTACGGCGCAGCCGATCTGGCTGGCAAGAAAGCCACTTTTGCGGTCACCGTGCATGAACTGCGCGAAGCCAAGGACCCGGAAGTGAACGACGAATTCGCCAAGACGCTGGGCCTTGAAGATCTGGAAGCGCTGAAAAAAGCAGTCCGCGACCAGATGGAAGGCGAATACAGCCAGCACAGCCGTCAGAAAGTAAAACGTGCGCTGTTCGATCTTCTCGACGAAAAACACAAATTCGAACTGCCGCAGGGCATGGTGGATGCCGAGTACCAGATCTGCATCGAACAGATTGAGCAGGAGAAGAAGTACAAGAACGACGATACCCTCATGACCGACGAAGAAAAAGAAGAGCTGAAGGACATTGCGCAACGCCGCGTGCGCCTTGGCCTGATCCTTTCGGAAGTCGGCCAGTCGAACAACATCACCGTGTCGGACCAGGATTTGCAACGCGCAGTCATGGAACAGGCGCGCCGTTTCCCGGGTCAGGAAGCGCAAGTGTATGAAATGTTCCGCAAGAACCAGCAGATGATCGACTCCTTACGCGCGCCGATCTTCGAAGATAAAGTCGTCGACTTCATCCTTGAACTTGCTGAAGTCAAAGACAAGGAAGTCAGCCTCGACGACCTGACCAAGGACGACGATGCCGAAGACGAAAAAGCCGAAAAGAAAACGGCTAAGAAGGCGGCCAAGAAATAAGATTTAAAAAACCCGCCGAAAAGGCGGGTTTTTTATTGTGAAGCTTGCGTCTCGTTTATATTATGGCAACGCAAGCGAGGGGCGATGAGCCAGTCTTCAGATCCTACAGCACCTAAAAGTATCCAGGCGCTATTTCAAAGCGTCACGCAGGTGATGCGCGATATTCAGGAAGCGTGGAATCTGCAGGATTTCGACGAAGACGTAACCATCGATTACTACGAAAGTCCGGACGCCGTTTCTATTCAGTTATCCGTGATTGATGTCGAAAAGGGCCGTGAGGTTGAAGTCGCCCGGATTGAATGTCTTCTGTCTGAACGTGATCGTACCATATGTGTCGATAGCGACCGATCGAATGCCATATGGACGCTCGCGCAGGCATCGGATTGTCTGCGCCATGTCTGGAGCATGGGTGTTCTTGATCTAAAGCCGGATGCTGCTGTGGCGACACAGGTGCGTTTTAACGCTGCAAAAATCAATCTGAGACTATTTTAGACTTTTTGCGCGGCTTCGACCTGTTCGTTGACTGTGCGGCGGAACTCCAGCGGGCGGGCAATGAAGCGGAAGGGCGTATGCACGCCGCCGGTGCCGTTTACGGTGACGGTGCCGTAATCAAGGATGCGGCCCATGATGCTTTGATCGACGGACAGGGATTCGACGCGGTTGAGGTTGAGTTCGACCGTGTTGCGCACGATCAGGCCATTTTTGGCAATCACACGCTTATTGGTGACGCCCAGTTCGGCGGCGAAGCGCTGGAGGGCGGCGTGAATCAGCAGCGAGATACCGATAATCCCGAAAATGGCGGCAATCGGGTCCAGCGAGAATGCCGGGGCCAGAAGGGCCAGCGCCACAAGGGAAGCCCCTTGTGCATAAATAAACCAGTGAATCTGCGCCCTGGCGATCAAGGTCTCACCGGACATCAGGTTATCGTTGATATAGGACATGGGACCCCAGGGTTACGGCGTTTAAGCCCATATATGTAAGCCTTTTGCCATGGTCTTGCCTAGGGCTTGCCTAGGGGCGTTCGGGCTAGTACCTTTCGTTCTAGTGATTTGAATTTCATCGTAACCAAAGGTTTCCTATGGCCCGCTTGCCCCGTTCTGAATTTTACGAAGATGTGATCATGGACCTCGTCCCGATGGTGGTGGAAGTCACCAACCGCGGCGAACGTGCATACGACATCTATTCGCGTCTGTTGAAAGAACGCATCATCTTCCTGACCGGTGGCGTGCATGACCATGTTGCGTCGCTGATCTGCGCCCAGCTTCTGTTCCTTGAATCGGAAAACCCGACCAAGGACATCGCATTTTACATCAACTCGCCGGGTGGCGTTGTCACCTCCGCCTTCGCGATGATGGACACGATGAACTACATCAAGTGCCCGGTTGCCACGCTGTGCGTTGGCCAGGCCGCTTCTGCCGGTTCCCTGCTGCTGACCTGCGGCGAGAAGGGCAAGCGTTACTGCCTGCCCAACAGCCGCGTCATGGTTCACCAGCCGTCGGGCGGTGCACAGGGTATGGCGTCGGACATTGAGATCCAGGCACGCGAGATCCTGAAACTGCGCGAGAAACTGAACAATATTTACGTTGTTCAGACCGGCCAGAAACTGTCGGCCATCGAAAAAGCCATGGACCGCGATACGTTCATGTCGGCTGAAGAATCGAAGACCTTTGGTCTGATCGACCACGTCATTTCTTCACGCGCAGACATGCCGAAGGTTGAAGAGAAGAAGTAATTTAAGCGTTTAAAACGGGTTCCTGGCGTTCGCGTCGCCGGGAATCCGTTTTTCGTTAGCGGGTTTCGCTTTTATGCGGGGCTTGATTTGTAGGCATACAATCCCAAGTTTACTAATTGTTCATCTTTGACTGGTGTTCTAGGTGGACGGGACATTCAAGAGCCACACACCAAAAAACCGTGGCGTATCAAAGATAAAGGGATGAGTACAGTGAGCACAGAAACCACCACGCCACCGGTCTTTTCCGGTCCTGAGACGATCGCCGTTCTGCCGTTACGCGATATCGTCGTTTTCCCGCACATGATCGTGCCGTTATTTGTCGGCCGCGAACGGTCCGTCCGCGCGCTCGAAAGCGTCATGCAGGGCAGTAAGCAGGTTCTTCTTCTGACCCAGAAAACCCCGGCTGAAGATGACCCGGGTAAGGACGGCGTATTCCAGATCGGAACTGTCGGCACCATCCTGCAACTCCTGAAACTGCCTGATGGCACCGTCAAGGTGCTGGTCGAGGGCGTGCGCCGTGCGAAGGTTGTCGACTACACCGACCGCACGGATTTCCTGGAGGCAGGGATTGAAATCCTGCCAGCGGATACCGCGGGTACGGAAGAGCTTAAAGCACTGGCCAAAACGGGCGCGGAGCAGTTCGAAGAATACGTGAAACTGAACAAGAAAATTCCGCCGGAAGTCATCGTATCGGTGAACCAGATTTCCGAGCCCGACCGCATGGCCGATACGATTGCGTCGCATCTGGCGCTGAAAATTGATGACAAGCAAAAGCTGCTCGAAACGATTGAGGCAGCCGCACGATTTGAAAAAATCATGAATCATATCGAAGATGAAATCGGTGTGCTTCAGGTTGAAAAACGTATCCGTGGCCGCGTGAAGCGCCAGATGGAGAAGTCGCAGCGTGAGTACTATCTGAACGAGCAATTGAAGGCGATTCAGAAAGAACTGAACGAAGGCGAAGAGGGTGTCGACGAAGTCGCCGACCTTGAGAAAAAAATTGCCGAGACGCGTCTTTCGAAAGAAGCGCGCACCAAGGCGCAGAACGAGATTAAAAAGCTCAAACAGATGTCACCGATGTCTGCGGAAGCGACGGTCGTACGCAATTATCTTGACTGGTTGCTGGGCGTGCCGTGGGGTAAAAAATCGAAAGTCCTCAAGGACATCAAGAAAGCCAAACAGATCCTCGATAAAGACCATTTCGGTCTTGAGAAGGTCAAAGACCGCATTCTTGAATACCTGGCCGTGCAACAGCGCGCCGGGAAGGTGAAGGGGCCGATCCTGTGCCTTGTTGGCCCTCCGGGTGTTGGTAAAACCTCGCTCGCGTCATCGATTGCGAAGGCTACCGGTCGTAACTTTGTCCGTATGTCGCTGGGCGGTGTGCGTGATGAGTCGGAAATCCGCGGCCACCGCCGTACTTACATTGGCGCATTGCCGGGTAAGGTCGTGCAGGGCATGAAAAAGGCCAAGACAGTCAACCCGCTGTTCCTTCTGGATGAGATCGACAAGCTGGGTCAGGACTGGCGCGGTGATCCGTCTTCGGCGCTTCTTGAAGTGCTGGATCCGGAACAGAACCACAATTTCAACGATCACTACCTTGAGATCGATTACGACCTTTCGGATGTGATGTTCATTTGCACGTCCAACAGCATGCGCATGCCGCAGCCGTTGCTGGACCGTATGGAAGTCATTCGCCTGTCGGGTTACACCGAGGACGAGAAGCTTGGCATCGTGCGTCAGCATCTGCTGGACAAGCAGACCAAGGCTGCGGGTCTTAAGAAAGACGAATTCGCGGTTACTGATGACGCGATCCGCGACCTGATCCGTTACTACACCCGTGAAGCGGGCGTGCGTAACCTGGAACGCGAACTGGCCAATCTTGCGCGTAAAACCATCAAAGAGATTTTGATGGGCAAACGCAAAGAGCTAAAGATCACGTCGTCGAACCTCGAGAAATATGCGGGCGTGCGCAAATACCGTTACGGCGAGGCGGATGAGAAAGACCGCATCGGCGTGGTGACGGGGCTTGCATGGACCGAGACGGGCGGTGATCTGCTGTCCATCGAGGCGGTTACGATGCCGGGCAAAGACGGCAAGGTGACGATGACCGGTTCGTTGCAGGATGTGATGAAGGAATCCATCGTGGTGGCGGAGATGCTGATCAAGTCGCGTGCCGATATGTTCGGTATTGATTACGCCAAGCTGCAAAAACAGCAGGTCCACGTCCACGTGCCGGATGGCGCAACACCCAAAGACGGTCCGTCTGCCGGTGCTGCCATGACGGCGGCCATTGTATCGTCGCTCACGGGGATTCAGATCCGCCGCGACATTGCCATGACGGGCGAAATCAACCTGCGCGGTTATGTGACGGCGATTGGCGGCCTGAAGGAAAAACTTCTTGCGGCGCTTCGCGGTGGCATCAAAAAGGTGCTGATCCCGAAAGAAAACGAGAAGGACCTGGCGGATATCCCGGCCAATGTTAAAAAGGGTCTGGAGATCGTTCCGGTTACGTCGATCGAAGAGGTACTGGCGCATGCGCTTGTGTCCATGCCTATACCGATTGAACGTAAAGGCGATGAAACCCCGGCGGTTGCCCCGGAAGCCAAGGATTCCGAGGGTTCTGACGTCGTCCACCATTGACGGCCCAGGGAATCCGGCGTATCAAGGGTCTTAATCGCCGCAAAGCGGCCCAAACCCTAGGGTTTTGGGCCGTTTAAGTTGGCGAAAACCAAACTCAAAAGGGGTACTTAATGAACAAGACTGATCTCGTGGCTGCCGTTGCCAAGTCGACCGACCTGTCGAAAACGAAAGCCGAAGAGTGCCTGAATGCCATGCTGGATGCGATCACCGTATCCCTGAAAAAAGGCACCGAAGTCAAACTGATCGGTTTCGGCACTTTCAAAGTCACGAACCGCAAAGCGCAAACCGGCCGTAACCCCCGCACGGGCGAACCGATCAAAATCGCTGCTTCCAAGCAACCGAAATTCGTTTCGGGCAAAGCACTGAAAGACGCCGTCAACAAGCGTTAATCTCTGCGCCAGAAACACAAAAAGCCCGGTTTTTCCGGGCTTTTTTATTATGATGCGATGTGGTTTTGATGGTGGGTGATGAGGGGTTCGAACCCCCGACCCTCTCGGTGTAAACGAGATGCTCTTCCGCTGAGCTAATCACCCGCGCGCAGAAAACCAAAATTCGCGCGGATGTGCAAGCGTTTGTATGGATTTATACGTTATTGGCCGTTGCCGACGGCAGGTTCGCTGCGTTGGGCAGGGCTCAACTGGCCTTCTGCGTTGATTTTGTAGCTGTCGACCTGTTGAGCCTCTGTCGGGGCGTGCCAGTTCCACCAGAGCAGGGAAAGAATGATGAGGCCTATGATCGTCCCGGCGAGGGTCAGAACCATTGGGCGTTTGTCGGGATCGGCGTACCACATGGCAGTTCTCCTTGTTAAAGGACAAACGGCTGGGCGCAGATTCGGTTCCTGAGGGGGGTAAATGGTGGGCACTGCAGGGATTGAACCTGCGACCCCATCCGTGTGAAGGATGTGCTCTCCCGCTGAGCTAAGTGCCCCTTTAGAAAAAGGTGGGGAATGAATACAGCCCCGGCGGGGCCAAGTCAAACATTGCGGCGGCGCATATCGCTATGTGGCCTGTTTTCTGTATATTACCAGCATCATAACCTGGAGATCTTCATATGCTTATCGGCGTGCCCAAGGAAATCAAAGCGCAGGAAAACCGCGTCGGCCTGAACCCGGCCAGCGTTGCGGAATGCGTGCATCACGGCCACAAGGTTCTGGTCCAGACGGGGGCAGGGGCCGGCATTCTGGCGGCCGACGATGATTACATTGCCGCAGGGGCGGAGATTGCACCGGATGCCGCGTCCGTGTTCGCCAAGGCGGATATGATCGTGAAGGTGAAAGAGCCGCAGGAAGCCGAATGGAAGCAACTGCGCAAAGGCCAGGTGCTGTTCACGTATCTGCATCTGGCGCCGGACCCGAAGCAGGCGCGTGGCCTGATGGAATCGGGCGTCACGGCCATTGCATACGAAACCGTGACAAGCGCGCGTGGTGGTTTGCCGTTGCTGGCACCTATGTCTGAAATTGCCGGGCGCATGGCACCGATCATGGGGGCGTTTTTCCTTCAAAAGCATAAGGGCGGATTGGGTAAGCTGATTTCCGGCGTGCCGGGGGTTGAGCCTGCGAATGTCGTGGTGCTGGGCGGCGGTGTTTCCGGTTTCAATGCCGCACGCATTGCTGTCGGTTCGGGTGCGGATGTTACCATTCTTGAAAAGAACGGCGACCGTATCCGTTTTCTTGATGAATATTTCGGCGCAAGCGCGCGCGTGATTGCCGCCGGCAAGGCTGCGATTGACGCTGCCGTGCTTGCGGCTGATATGGTTATCGGCGCTGTGCTGGTGCCGGGGGCGGCTGCGCCGCGCCTTGTCACACGCGACATGGTATCAAAAATGAAAAAGGGTGCGGTGATGGTGGATATCGCCATTGACCAGGGCGGATGTTTCGAGACATCGAAAATCACCACGCACCAGGAGCCGGTTTATGAAGTAGACGGCGTTCTTCATTACTGCGTTGCCAACATGCCGGGCGCGTATCCGCAGTCATCGACGCAGGCACTGAACAACGCGACATTACCGTTTGTTCTGTCGCTTGCAGGCAAGGGATGGCAGCGCGCGGTGGATGAAGATCCGCATCTGAAAATGGGCCTGAATGTGCATGACGGTAAAATCATGCACCCGGCTGTCAGCGAAGCGCTGAAGTTTTAAGCGGCCTTCAATGCCATGGCGCAAAGATATGTTATTATGTCTAATTATGAGTATTTACAGACCCGGTTTGAAAGGCGCAAATTTTATCCCCAACTACCCATAAACAACTTGTTGCGCCTATTGGCAAATTCACCTATACACCCCTCAACGCTGAATTGACCAAACGGATGGAGCTTCTTAGACTGCTTCGTTGGTTGGTCTACGCGGGTGTAGCTCAGTTGGTTAGAGCGCCTGCCTGTCACGCAGGAGGCCGCGGGTTCAAGTCCCGTCACTCGCGCCATTCAGTGTTGTTTGGTTGATCTGTTTACCGGGTCCGCCAATCGTCCCTTTGGAGTCAAAATGTCTGAACTTCAGTCTCCGCTTCTCGCATCCTCAGAATTTCTCGGCAATTATCTGCCTATCATGGTGTTTCTTGCGATTGCAGCCGGTCTTGGCATTGCGATGCTCGCGGGGTCGTGGTTTGCGGGTAAACGCCGCCCGGACGCCAACAAACTTGCGCCGTATGAATGCGGTTTCGATGCCTTCGACGATGCGCGTCACAAATTCGATGTGCGCTTTTACCTTGTGGCCATCCTGTTCATTATTTTCGACCTGGAAATTGCGTTTCTTTTCCCGTGGGCTGTTACGCTTGGCGATATCGGCCTGTACGGTTTCTGGTCTATGGTTATCTTCCTGGCCGTGCTGACGATCGGGTTTATTTACGAGTGGCGCAAGGGCGCCCTGGATTGGGAATAACACCATGGCTCACGATCGCGACGTCGTCATTGCACCCAAAGTTGACCTGAGAGCGCCCGGCATTTCAGTGCCCGCCGTCAAACAGGACGACTTCGCCGCGCGTATCGCGCAGGAAGTCACCGACAAGGGTTTTGTTCTGACGCATGTCGACAAGCTGTTCGACTGGGCCCGTACGGGTTCGATGTGGCCGATGACGTTTGGTCTGGCGTGCTGCGCGGTCGAGATGATCCACGCCTATATGTCGCGCTACGACCTTGACCGTTTTGGTGTCATTCCGCGCCCCAGCCCGCGTCAATCGGACGTGATGATCGTGGCCGGTACCCTGACCAACAAAATGGCACCGGCGCTGCGCCGCGTGTACGACCAGATGCCGGAACCGCGCTGGGTTATTTCCATGGGGTCATGCGCCAACGGCGGCGGTTACTATCACTATTCCTATTCCGTCGTGCGTGGATGCGATCGCATCGTGCCGGTCGATATTTACGTGCCGGGTTGCCCGCCGACGGCTGAGGCATTGGTGTACGGTATCCTGCAACTGCAGAAGAAAATTCAACGCGAAGATACGCGGATCGTTCGATGAAAAAGACACCCAACGAACTGCATACCGGTATTGCCGCCAAAATCGGCGAAAAGCTTGGTTACGGCGTGATTGCGCAGACTTTCGCGCAGGACGAACTGGTCATCACCGTCAAGCCGGCTGAACTGAACAAGGTCATGACCGCGCTTCGCGATGATGCTGAATTCATGTTCGAACAACTGGTCGATATTACCGCTACCGATTACCCCGCCAAGGCGGATCGTTTTGAAGTCGTCTACAGCCTGCTGTCCATTCGTCTGAATGCGCGTATCCGCGTGAAGGTCATCACCGACGAAGACACGCCGGTGGCGTCCGTCGTTCCGCAATTTTCGTCCGCCATCTGGCTGGAGCGTGAAGTCTGGGACATGTACGGCATCGTATTTGAAGGTAACGACGATCTGCGCCGTATCCTGACCGATTACGGTTTTGAGGGGCATCCGTTGCGTAAAGACTTCCCGCTGACCGGGTATGTTGAAATGCGTTACGACGAGACCGAAAAGCGCGTCGTTTACGAGCCGGTCACGCTGCAACAGGATTTCCGCGTGTTCGACAATCTGTCGCCGTGGGAAGCCATGACCACCGTGCAATTGCCGGGCGATGAAAAAGCGACCACGCAAAAAATCGGTCCTAAAAATTACCGTCAGAAGGGCGCAGAATGAGCACCGCCAACGCGACCAAGACCACGCATGAAATGGTGTCGCTGGACGAAGCCGGCCGCATGACGGCCGTGGGCGACGAAACCCAGATCAAGCCGTATACGATCAATTTCGGCCCGCAACACCCGGCGGCGCACGGTGTTTTGCGCCTGATCCTTGAAATGGACGGCGAAATTGTCGAACGCGCGGACCCGCATATCGGTCTGCTGCACCGTGGGACTGAAAAGCTGATCGAATATAAAACCTATATGCAGGCGCTGCCGTATTTCGACCGCCTGGATTACGTGTCGCCGATCAACCAGGAGCATTGCTTTGCCCTGACCGTTGAAAAGCTGCTGGGTATTACGCCGCCGCCGCGCGGGCAGTATATCCGCGTGCTGATGTGCGAGCTGACCCGTATTCTCAACCATATTCTTAACATCACCACGTATGCCCTTGATGTTGGTGCAATTACTCCGGCTCTATGGGGCTTTGAAGAGCGCGAAAAGGGCATGGAATTCTATGACCGTGTCTGTGGCGCGCGTCTGCATGCCAACTATGTCCGCCCGGGTGGCGTGAACATGGACCTGCCCAAGGGGCTGGCCGAAGATATGTGGGCTTGGACGGAAACATTCACCAAGACCATTGATGATCTTGATGGGCTTCTGACGCAGAACCGCGTGTTCAAGCAACGTACGGTTGGTATCGGCGTTGTTGACCGCAAGCAGGCGATGGATTGGGGTTTCACGGGGCCAATGCTGCGTGCATCCGGCGTTGCGTGGGATCTTCGTAAGTCGCAGCCGTACGATGTGTACGACAAAATGGATTTCGACATTCCGGTTGGTAAAACCGGTGACTGCTATGCGCGCTACATGGTGCGTATGGAAGAAATGAAACAGTCACTGAAAATCATGCGCCAGTGCCTGCATGAAATGCCGGGTGGCCCGGTGAAAAGCGACGACTACAAAGTCACCGCACCGCCGCGCGAAGAGATGAAAAAATCGATGGAAGCATTGATCCATCACTTCAAGCTGTTCACCGAAGGTTATCACGTGCCTGCCGGTGAAACGTACACGGCTGTCGAAGCGCCCAAGGGCGAATTCGGCGTGTATCTGGTCGCGGACGGTACGAACCGCCCGTACAAATGCCATATCCGTGCGCCGGGTTTTGCGCATCTGGCCGGGCTGGATTTCATGTCACGCGGCCACATGCTGGCCGATACGGTCGCCATCATCGGTTCGATGGATATCGTTTTTGGTGAAATCGACCGCTAGCTAAATCACAATCCGCTTAATCAGCGTTACCGCCACCATGGCAATCCAGATCAGAGGCTGAATCTGGAACAGCATGTAATGCTGGCGCGGTGTGGCGACAACGGCCAGGGCCGCCAGCATGAAATACGCCATCACATCGGGCAGGCCGGGTACATAGAATGTCGCCATGTATGCGCCGTAGGCACCGATGGCGGCAAGGCAGACGATTTTGGCGGCGATGTTCCCAAGGGTATTGGGGATGGTGCGGATGCCTGATTCGCGGTCGCCATTGGCGTCACGAATATCATTCAAAACATCGAAGCAGAGCATAAGCAGAGCGTTGGTGGCCAGGCTCTGGATAAAGAACTCCGGGTTTGCCTGCGACGAGAAAAAGTAAAACGGGCTGCTGACGGCCAGCGCCCACAGGCCCGCGACGGACAGGTTTTTGACCACCAAGATGTTTTTGAGACGGACGCCGCCGACGCCAAAGCTGAACAGATAGCCGAAGGCCGCAAGCGCCAGATAACCCCCCAGGTAATACAGGCTGGTGGCGATGATCCACGGCAGGGGCAGGGCGATGAGAATGGTCCCGACAATCAGGGCGGCGCGCCTTTTGGCGGGGTTCAGGGCGAGGCTGCGCGGGTTCAGGGTGTCTTCTGGGACGTCAGACACCTTGCCCCAAAGAAGCAGGCCCATGATCAGCAGCGCAATGGACAGGGCACCGTAGATAGCCTCCCGTGAAAAGCCGTCCACGGCATATTGAAAGGGCAGCAGGGCGGATAAACCGGCCAGAAGGGCCACGGGGATACGGTAACGGAAGAGGGCGCGAATGATCATGCATGCATGGTACGTGATTTCCCAACTTGTTGCCTAGAGCTGTGGCCTATCCTGTTCAATCATATGGCAAATATTCACTTCGTGGATTTGTACAAATAAATCAGCGTCATCACTGGAAAAATAGCGCGAAGCGGTTTATGGATTAGGCACCAAGGATTGCCTATGAAACCGCGTATCGCACCCCCCGAATTACAGCCTGCCACCTTCACCTTCAAGGACACCGCCAAGGTGGCCGACATCCTGTCGCGCTATCCGGCGGACAAGAAACAGTCGGCTGTCATGCCGCTGCTTGATCTGGTCATGCGCCAGATGGCCGCCGAAGTGAAAGAGGGCGGCGGATGGATCCCCGAAGCCGCGATGGAGGAAATTGCACGCATCTGTGAAATGCCGCGCATCAAAGTATTTGAAGTCGCGACATTTTATTCGATGTATATCCTCGCGCCCATCGGCAAGCATCATATTCAGTGCTGCACCACGACGCCGTGCTGGCTGCGCGGTTCTGCCGATATCGTCAAAGCGTGCGAAGAGGCCACCGGCTGTCATGTCGGCGAAACATCGCAGGACAAGCTGTTCACCATCTCGGAAGTCGAATGCCTTGGCGCGTGCGTCAACGCACCGATGGTTCAGATCAACGATGAATATTACGAAGACCTGACGCCGGAGCGCATGAAAGAGATTATCGCCGCGCTGAAAGCAGGACAGGACGTGCCGAAAGGACCGCAGATCAAGCGTCACAGCTCGATGAGCGCGGCTGGCCCCACCACATTGATTGAAGAAGCCAAGAAAGCGGGAGCCCTTTAATGCTTGCCGATAGCGACCGTATTTACACGAATATCTTCGGGCTTCAGAGTTTCTCGCTGGATGCTGCGCGCAAGCGCGGTGACTGGGACGATACGGCGGCCATCATTGCCAAGGGCAAAGACTGGATCATCGAAGAGATGAAAAAGTCGGGCCTGCGTGGGCGCGGCGGTGCTGGTTTCCCGACCGGCATGAAATGGTCTTTCATGCCTAAGCCGAGCGACAAGCCGCATTACCTTGTCATCAACGCGGACGAATCTGAACCGGGTACGTGCAAAGACCGCGACGTTCTGCGTCACGAACCGCATAAGCTGCTGGAAGGTGCATTGATCGCTGCGCACGCGATTGGCGCGCATAAATGTTACATCTATATCCGCGGCGAATTTTACGATGAATCGTCGAATGTCTGGAAAGCCATTCACGAAGCGCGCGCAGCCGGCCTGCTGGGTAAAAACGCGGCCGGTACCGGCTGGGATTTTGATGTTGAGCTACATCGCGGTGGCGGCGCGTATATCTGCGGTGAAGAATCCGCGCTGCTTGAAAGCCTGGAAGGCAAAAAGGGCCAGCCGCGTAACAAGCCGCCGTTCCCGGCGATGGCGGGGTTGTATTCATGCCCGACGACCGTGAACAACGTTGAAACGATTGCGTCGGTGCCGAGCATCCTGCGCCGCGGCGGTGCATGGTTTGCGGGCATTGGCCGCGACCCGAAAAACACCGGCACGAAGCTGTTCTGTATTTCCGGTCACGTCAACAATCCGTGCAACGTCGAGGAAGCCATGGGCATCCCGATGAAGGAACTGATTGAAAAACACGCCGGCGGCGTGCGCGGCGGCTGGGATAACCTTCTGTGCGTCATTCCCGGCGGATCTTCGACGCCGCTTCTGCCGAAAGACATCTGCGATACGGTTGCGATGGATTTTGATTCCCTTCGTGCGGTGCAATCGGGTCTGGGCACTGCGGGTCTGATTGTCATGGATAAATCCACCGATGTTGTCTACGCGATTGCGCGCCTTGCGTATTTCTATATGCATGAATCATGCGGCCAGTGCACGCCGTGCCGCGAAGGCACCGGCTGGATGTGGCGCATCATGAAGCGCATGGTCACCGGCAATGCCACGCTGGAAGAAATCGACATGCTGCTGGATATTTCCAAGCAGATTGAGGGTCACACGATTTGCGCGCATGGCGACGCATCGGCATGGCCGATCCAGGGGTTGTTCCGTCACTTCCGCCCGGTCGTGGAGGAACGTATTATCAACTATCGCAAACAACTGAAGGCTGCATGAAAAAACTGATCGGCATTGTTGTATTGAGTGCGGTGCTGGCGCCCGCCGCTTTTGGCGCGCCTAAAAAAGTCGAAGAAACGCCCCTGACCAACGAGCAGTTGGTGGAGCGTTTTATTCAATGTTCCGCCATCATGCATATGAACGCCGAAAAGTATAAAGAAGAGCCGCAACTGGCCAAGGACGCGCGAGACTCTGCCGGACGTCATGGCCGTGCGGCAGCTTATTTCCTGCGCGGGCAAATGGATGTCGATAACATTACGGCGTTCATCCAGAACGGCATCCTGACATCGCGTCTTTCGCTTGAGCAGGAAGTGAAAGCTGATCCTAACGCCATGGACAAGCGTCTGGGTGAGTGCACGACGGCCCAGGTCATGGCCAAGGGGTTTGAAGCCTTCCAGGCACTGGGTCCTAATGCCGCCAATTCGTTCGACTCGCTGCCGGCGCAGCCGGTTGTCGCGTTCCCGCTGCAAAAAGCGACGCCTGCACCAGAGACGACGCAAACCGTTGTGACGACCACGACCGTGACGACGCAGACCGAAGCATCGGTTGCACCGGTTACACGTAAAATTGAACCGGCCCCGGTGGCAATCGCCACGCCTGTGCCGCTGACCGATCATACCGCCACCTCGCGCATCAGGCTGGAGCGCCGCTGATGTTCCGCAAACCGGTTCTTTTCCTGGCATTGACGACAGGGCTGGCGGCGACGCCGGCACTGGCGGAGGTCATGCTGGAAAAGGACATGTTGCTGGTCCGCAAGCTTTCGAATTGCGCTGCGCTTATGGATGTCATTTCGGATAAGGCCCGCGAAAAGGGTGATGCGGATATGGCAGGCATGGCGTTGCAGTCAGCCGGGCAATTCGCCATGGCCGCGCGTTATTACGCGCAACCGACACCGGCAGCGAGCGTTAACGCCAATATTGCAAGCGCGCGGGAGAAAATTGAGTATCTGCATAAAATGGGCGGCGATGAAGCCCTGAGCGACGATATCTATACCTGCGGCAGCGACGCGCTGGCCAAAAAGGGACAAGAAGCGCTGGATGCGCAAAGGAAAGCGGATGAAAACGCCGCAAAAAAAGGTGAGTGAGAGAAATGCCCAAGCTTAAAATCAATGACATCGAAGTCGAAGTGCCCGCCGGTACATCCATCATTCAGGCGGCGGAACAGCTTGGCATTGAGATTCCGCGTTTTTGTTACCACGATAAATTGTCGGTTCCGGCCAATTGCCGCATGTGCCTTGTTGAAGTCAAAGGCGGACCGCCGAAGCCGCAGGCATCATGCGCACTGGCCTGCGCCGAGAACATGGAAGTCTTCACAGATTCCGAGATGGTCCACAAAGCACGCAAAGGCGTGATGGAATTTCTGTTGATCAATCACCCGCTGGATTGCCCGATCTGCGACCAGGGCGGCGAATGCGATCTGCAGGACCAGGCCGTGGCCTATGGTTTTGACCGTTCCCGTTATTTTGAAGCCAAGCGCGCCGTTAAAGACAAAGAGCTGGGCCCGTTGATTGAAACCAACATGACGCGTTGCATTCAGTGCACGCGTTGCGTGCGTTTTGCATCGGAAATTGCCGGTGTTGACGATCTGGGCCTGCTGAACCGCGGCGAAGACGTGGAAATCGGCACGTATATTTCCAAGGCTGTTGAATCTGAGCTGTCGGGCAATCTTGCTGATGTGTGCCCGGTGGGGGCGCTGCTGAATAAGCCGTACACGTTTACCGCCCGCCCGTGGGAATTGCGCAAAACGGATTCCATCGACGTGATGGACGCGGTGGGGTCGAACATCCGTATCGATGCGCGCGGCAACGAAGTCATGCGCGTCCTGCCGCGCCTGAACGAGTCCGTGAATGAAGAATGGATCGCCGATAAAACACGTTATGCGTATGACGGCCTGAAGACCCAGCGTCTGGACCGTCCGTATGTGCGCGATACATCGGGCCGCCTGCGTGAATGCACGTGGGAAGAGGCGTTTATTTACGCGGCCGGCAAGCTCAAAACCCTGCAAGGGTCTGAAATTGGTGCGCTTGCGGGTGATCTGGTCGATGTTGAATCGACCTATGCGCTGCGCGATCTGATGCGCGCACTGGGTTCAAACACGATGGACTGCCGTGTTGACGGCGCCGATCTGGATGCATCGGAAGCGTGCGGTTACCGTTTCAACACCACGATTGCCGGTCTTGAGCAGGCCGATGCGATTGTTCTGATCGGCACAAACCCGCGCAAGGAAGCGCCGATTATCAACGCGCGCATTCGCAAGGCGTGGCTCACGAAACGCACGCCAGTTTACGTGATCGGCGAGCGGCTTGAACTGAATTACCCGTATACGTATCTGGGTGCAGGCGCGGATGCGCTTGAAAAGCTGGATATCAAGGCGGAGAAGCCGGCGATCATCGTTGGTATGGGGGCGCTGCGCATTGA
Organism: Micavibrio sp. UBA6145; assembly: GCA_002423205.1. Lineage (GTDB taxonomy): Bacteria > Pseudomonadota > Alphaproteobacteria > Micavibrionales > UBA1664 > UBA6145. The sequence continues at coordinate 16,614 of DIUZ01000008.1, forward strand.
CGGTGCTGCTGTTCTGGCGCTGGCCCGTAAAAAATCTGTCGTCACGGCGGAATGGAACGGTTTCAACGTGCTGCACACGGCGGCTGGCCGTGTTGGCGCGCTGATGGTTGGTTTTGCACCGCAGGCTCCGTTTTCGACCAAGGGCATCAAGGCATGGTATCTGCACGGCGTCGATAATGCCGAGGTGTTCCAGCATGTGATCGCCAAGGAAGCGTTCGTGATCTATCAGGGGCACCACGGTGATGTCGGTGCACAACGCGCCGATGTTATTTTCCCGGGCGCTGCCTATACCGAGAAAGCCGCCTTGTATGTCAACACGGAAGGCCGCGTGCAAATGGCGCGTGCCGCTGTATCCCCCGTTGGTCAGGCCAAGGAAGACTGGCGCATCGTGCGCGCGTTTTCGGAAGTGCTGAATGTGCCGCTGGCATACAACACGCACGCCGATCTGCGCAAACGCCTGTCGGCTGAAATTCCGGCATTTGCCAATGTGGGTGAGATCACCCCGGTGGAATGGAAGCCCTTTGGTAAAGAAGGCACAATCAGCGCGACGTCATTCACAAGCGCAGTTGCCAATTACTACCAGACCGACGCTATCAGCCGCGCGTCGGTGACCATGGCCAATTGCGTGGAATCTTTTGGAGCGCCGCTGAAAATCGCAGCCGCTTAAAAAGCCGGACCGTTATACTCGAATAGGCTTTGTGGGAGGGCGCGTCTGAATTGACGTTGATGATCCTTGTTGCCGGGTTGTGCGCCCAGGGATTTGCCGGTGTAGCGCCCCAGAAAGTCTAGATCGTTGGTTGTTGTAGTCCCTTTTTCGAGATGTGCAAGCGATACGTAGTACCGCGCCATGTCATTGTCCGCATATTCCGGCCATTTGAAGACGGGCGTAAGGATGCCGGTTTCATGCCATGAGCG
>DIUZ01000010.1 GCA_002423205.1 Micavibrio sp. UBA6145
TGGTCGGTTCGATCGGGGTGATTGCCTCGGGTTTTGGTTTTGAAGATTTCATCAAAAAGCACGACGTTCATCGCCGCGTCTACACGGCGGGGCATTCTAAATCGATGCTGGACCCGTTTCTGCCGGAAAAACGCGAAGATGTTGAGCGCGTAAAGGCGTTGCAATCTGAAATCCATGCGCAGTTCATCACGTGGGTGAAAGACCGCCGCGGCCAGCGTATCAAGGGCAGTGACGGCGATCTGTTCGAAGGACAGATCTGGACCGGTGCGGGCGCGATCAATACCGGTCTTGCCGATGCGCTCGGTGATGTGCGCGGCGTGTATCATGAGAAATACGGCCACGATGTGCGCCTGATGGAATTCGCGCCTGAGCGTCCGTTCCTGCAATCCCTGTTCAGTGCCAAGGGCCCGAACGCAAAAGGCCCGGGCGATGATTTCGTCGCACAGGCCTTAGGGGTTCTGGAGGAACGCAGTGAATGGAGCCGTTTCGGTTTATAAGCCCCATAAATTCGTCCTTATCCTACGTTTCTGATGATCTGTGAGTTCCGCTGTTTCAATGGTTCAACCATGGGATGGGCGGGGGCTTTACAGCGTTAAAGTGAAACATTAAGTTGACGAAACGATCGATAGTTTTTCATAATTAAAAAAATTGAAGATGAGGGTGTTTGGGTATGATGACGGAACATGATCTGCAGATCGCTTTATGGTCTGCCGCCGAAAGCGGCGATAAGCAGAAAATCCGCATTCTTGTGGTGGAGGGCGCGGATGTGTTCGCGATTAACCCGCAAGGCCTGAATGCGATCCAGATTGCCGCCGCGCACGGCCATGAGGGCGCGCATAAAACCCTTCTGGCCGCCGCCGATATGCAGCGCCTGATGATGGCCGCGGTTAAAAAGGCCGCTTAAACATGGGGCCGCAGTCGCGGCCTTAAGCCAAGTAACAGCCGGTTTCGACCGGCTTTTTTTATGGGGGTTGTGCGGCTTTTGAATCAGGCTTAATTTTGCGGTGCAAAAATCAACGTAAGGAGTACTCAAAATATGGCACGTGCAAAAATTGGTCTGGTCGGTGCGGGACAAATCGGCGGGACGCTGGCCTTGCTGGCCGGCATGAAAGAACTGGGCGATATCGTCCTGGTCGACGTGGCCGAAGGTGTGCCGCAGGGCAAAGGCCTGGACATTGCCGAAGCATCGCCGGTCGAAGGCTTCGACGCCAAGATCACCGGTTCAAACACGTATGACGCGCTTGCCGGCGCAGACGTGGTGATCGTCACCGCAGGCATTCCGCGTAAACCGGGCATGAGCCGCGACGACCTTATCGCCACCAACACCGGCATCGTCAAAACCGTGGGCGAGGGCATCAAGGCCAACGCACCGAACGCATTCGTCATCGTCATCACCAACCCGCTGGACGCGATGGTTGAAGTGATGCAGCGCGCAACCGGCTTCAAGCCGGAGAAAGTCGTCGGCATGGCCGGCGTTCTGGACAGCGCCCGTTTCCGTTACTTTTTGGCCGAGGAATTCAAAGTCTCGGTTGAAGACGTCAACGCCTTCGTTCTGGGCGGTCACGGCGACACGATGGTGCCGCTGGTGCGGTATTCGAGCGTTGCGGGCATTCCGCTTCCGGACCTGGTCAAAATGGGCTGGACCTCGCAGGAGAAGCTGGACCAGATGGTGCAGCGTACCCGTGACGGCGGCGCAGAAATCGTCGCGCTGCTCAAAACCGGTTCGGCATTCTACGCGCCGGCGTCGAGCGCGATTGAGATGGCTGAAAGCTACCTCAAGGACAAGAAACGCGTTCTGCCCTGCGCTGCCAAGCTCAACGGCGAATACGGCGTCAACGGCCTGTATATCGGCGTTCCGTGCATCATCGGCAAGAACGGTGTCGAGAAAATCATCGAGATCAAGCTGAGCCCGGAAGAGCAGAAAATGTTCGACCATTCGGTGAATGCCGTTAAGGGTTTGGTCGAAGTTGTCGATAAGCTGGCGGCGTAATGTGCGGGGGCCAAGCCCCCGCTCGTTCCACTCGCTCCCCCTTCGCGCGAAAGCGCGGGGCTGCGGTCGCAGCCCCAGGGCCAGCTCACTGAATGTGCATAGTATTCTTTAAATTTTGCTTTTTAACGATTTGATCGGCTATACCCGAAAGGGTATGGCTGAAAAACGTTCGATCCTGCGTCTAAAAGGACCCACCCAGGCGGTGGCCCTTTTGGCAGCGCCGAAATTTAATGCGCATGCCAATGTGGCCGAAACGGCCGAAAGCCATACACCGGAAGCCGAGATCGAGCGCGGCCAAAATCCTTTCCGTGTATGGAGCCGCAGCCGGCTTCAATTTGCCGAAGACATGGCAGCCGCCATGAATATTCCGTTGGCGCAGTATGCCTCGTTTGAATCTGGCGAATATACCGGGCTGACCGACGAACATATTCAAAGCTTTTGCCGCCATCTTAAAATTTCGCCGGTCAAGCTGGTTGAAAAGAAACCAATGACAGAGGCGCTGCGCCATGTGCTGGTTGCGCAGGTGTACGGCGGCCGCACGATGCGTGCGCGTGAATCCGCTCTCTTTGCGCTGCGCAATCATTGCGATGATGCTGAATACGCCATCACTGCCGAACGCCGGAACCAGGAACCGCGCGGGTACAGAAAGCTGGTTGTGGCGTATATGGATATGCTTATAGCCAAGCCCTTTCATGAATTGTCTGAGATGGTGCCGCCAGAAGATATTCTGGCCGACATGATCACGTGCAACAAGGAACAGCTCGCGCATATTGAAAGCCTGACAAAAATACCGGAGCCGGACCCGCTGGCGCGTCAGTTCGTTGACCCGGCGCTGCTTTTATACGGCCAAAAGACCGGCGAAATCTGGAAGGCCATCCAGACATGGGAAAAAGGATTCCCGTGGAAAACGCTGTGCCGCATGGTAAGCGAAAACCATGAATTGCTGGCACCCTCGGTGTGGCATGATGGCGGCCAGTTTGTGAACGGCGTGTTCATGCACCCGGAAAAAGCGGCTGCGCAGATGATGGATGCGTATCGCCACCTGAATGAACGTCACAAGCGTAAAAATCTCGCGATAGAAGAAGCGGCCGTATTGAAAAAGCAGTTACGCCAGCTGACTGATTGGGGCGCAAGCCCGATGGGGCGTCGTATCATGAAGTACTGGCATAACCGACATGAAATTATGGTCGCGCTGAACGAAGCACGTCCGATAACCGCGACGCAGGCGCTGCTCCTGCCGCCGGTACCGGGCGCGCCTAAACCGTCAACGCCCACGCCTTAATTTTCATGAGCAAATCGGTCACAGCTGTTTCCAGTCAGGATAAGTTTTTATTTGCGGCAGCCATGAAAACGCTGGGCGTGACGCCGGGTCTGCCTGATGTGCCGCCGCTTTATCTCCAGGCGCCGGACAGCCAGATCGCAAAGGGCATGAACCCGTTTTATGTCTGGCGCCGTGCTGCGAACACATCGCAAAACTATGCTGCGGCGCGGATGAAGATTTCGCGCGCCCTGTATAAACAGTTCGAGTCGGGGTATTCGCTTGGTCTTGAAGACTTTCGCGTGCAGCGTTTTTGCGATGCTATGGGTGTTACGCCGCACAAACTGGTCGGTAAGGAACCGATTTCAGATGGTGTGCGCCATGCGGTAGTGGGGCAGCTAAATAGCGAAAATGCCAACCAGCGTAGCGATGCATGGCTTGCGCTGGACGGCCATTGCGACGACGCAGAAGCCGCCCTTATGCTGGAGCGCGAAGAGCAGGCCCGTAAGCGTAACGATCTGATTGTCGGTTTTCTGGAGGAACTTGTCTTTACCGTGCCGTTTCCGATTGACGACATGGACCCGCAGCAGATGCTGGCTGAGAGACTGGCTTTCCATGCGCAGGAGCAAAAAAAGCTGAAGCTTTTGGCCGTCGCGCCGAAACAGGATGGGCTGTACCGTATTTTTGCGGAATGTGTCGAGCATCTGTACGGTGAGGGCAATCTGCGCAGCGTTGAGGGTAATATCAGACAGATTTTGAGCAGCAGCCTGTTTTTCAAACCCGATAAAAAACACTACCGGTTTAATTCACTGGATGCATTCAGTGCGCTGATTATGCGGGACCCGCAATTGCTGGGCACGCTGGCGTGGCAGGATGCCGGCGAAGGCCGGTTCGTGGGCGATACGTGGATGACGCGACAGCACGCGGTCAGGGCGATGCTGGACGCGCACGCCGCCCGCCAGGCGCGGACAGCCCGCGAAAACAACAATGCCTTCAAAGTCGCAGTCCTTGAGTATGATATCGATCAATTGGACCGCTGGGGCAAAAGCAAGGCTGGCAAGCGCATTATGCGTTTCTGGCAAAACCGGCATGAGATTGCCATAGCGCTGGGTCAGCTTCGCGCCCCGCAACGAATGCAGGTACCCGTCCCGTCTGCGGCGACCTTCCGTCCCAGCTAAAAAATGGGGCTTTAGGCGGCAGATTTCCGCCATTTCTGGGCGGGTTGCATTTTCTGCCCCCCGTGGTAGTTTTCGGCTCAAGAATCCAACTGTCAGGGGCCCTTTGCCATGAACATCCACGAATACCAAGCCAAAGAACTTTTGAGCCGTTACGGCGTTGCTACGCCCAAGGGCATTGCGGCCCTGAACGTCGCCGAGGCGACTGCTGCCGTCAAACAACTGCCGGGACCGCTTTACGTCGTCAAATCGCAGATCCATGCGGGCGGCCGTGGCGCAGGCAAATTCAAGAACAACCCGGAAGGCAAAGGCGGCGTTCGTCTGTGCAAATCCGAAGCTGACGTTACCGCAGCCGCTGAAGCCATGATGAACCAGGTTCTGGTCACTAAACAGACCGGCCCGGAAGGCAAAGAAGTCAAACGCCTGTACATCACGGACGGCGTGGACATTGCCAAGGAATATTACTGCTCGGTCGTTCTCGACCGCGCCAGCAGCCGCGTCACCTTCATGGTTTCGACCGAAGGCGGCATGGACATTGAAGAAGTTGCTGAAAAGCATCCTGAGAAAATCATTAAAGTGTCCATCGATCCGGCTGCCGGATTCCAGGGCCATCACGCACGCACGCTGGCCTTTGGTCTGCAACTGACGGGCGATGCCCAGAAATCGGCCATGAAGTTCTTCGCCAGCCTGTACAAGGCTTTCGTTGAACTGGACGCGGCGATTGTGGAAATCAACCCGATGATCGTCACCGACAAAAACGAAGTCATGGCGCTGGACGCCAAGATGTCGTTCGACGACAACGCGCTGTTCCGTCACAAGGACATCGCCGACATGCGCGATGAAAACGAAGAAGACCCGTCGGAGCTTGAGGCCCATAAATGGGAACTCAACTATGTCCGTCTGGACGGTGAAATCGGCTGTATGGTCAACGGCGCAGGTCTTGCGATGGCGACCATGGACATCATCAAACTGTATGGCGGCACGCCTGCCAACTTCCTGGATGTCGGCGGTGGTGCCACCACTGAACGCGTTACGGCTGCTTTCAAAATCATTCTTGCCGATCCGAACGTCAAAGGCGTTCTGGTCAACATCTTCGGCGGGATCATGAAGTGCGATATCATCGCCAACGGCATTATCGCGGCTGCGAAAGAAGTTAAACTGAGCGTTCCGCTGGTCGTGCGCCTTGAAGGCACGAATGTCGAACTGGGCAAGAAAATCCTGGCTGAATCCGGCCTGCCGATCGTGTCCGCCGATAACCTTGCCGATGCCGCTGCGAAAGTGGTCAAGGCAACGGAAGAAGCCAAGAAAAAAGCCGCTTAATATATGTGGGCCTCGCCGGCCCACTCGCTCCGCTCGCCAGTCGGCTCGCAGGAACGTCTATTTAAAAGCGCCCCATTGCGGGGCGCTTTTTTAGTTGGGCTGGCTTTGCCAGTTGACCTGCAATTGCTGGCGCGGTGCCGGCGAAGCGGGCGCAGACGACGATGACGACAGCGAACGCGTGACTTTCGCGAAGGTGCTGGACGCGGTGGTCGCTACCGAAGACACGCCGTTGCGGAAACCCGCGCTGGTGTTGGCGACATACGCATTGCCCGCGCGTTCCCATGCGACGCTGTACATGGAGCGGTAGGCAGGGCCCAGGTCTTCCGGCGTTTTGGCGGCTGCGATGCTGGTGCGGTCAAGGTTCTGGCCGCGGGCCTGGAGTTCTAGGCAGTTTTCAACCTGCGCCTGTGCCTGTTCGGTGCCTTTCTCCATGCCACGAAATACGGGTTTCGCAGTGTGATCCATTACGTTGTTGATGCGTATACTTACCTGCCCGAAAGTCAGGGCTGGGCTATTGGTGAAGATGGCCGGGTTACGGCCGCGCACACTAGTGTAATAGCCGCTGTAATAATTCGCTGTACCTTCGTTGCCGGGGTTATATGCCTTGTAAGATTGTTTGATGGAAATACGATCGTTGATACGCATCTGCGGTGACTGTCTTACAACATGACGGAAGAACGCGCCCCCGCCCGGACCCATGAGATGGGTCTGATAATAGCGCGCGATCGCATTCACGAATTCAGCGTTCGATTTGCCTTCTAGTGATTTGATCGTCAGATACGGCGCTTCATCATTAATGTACGCCGCCATCAGGTCGCCTGAGAACGCAGGCCGGTCGGCCGCCTGGACGGCATTCAGCAGGTTAACGTCCATGCGGCGTTTTTCAACGCTCTCAATCGTGCCATCACGATCTTTCATGTATTTTTCAATCGTGGTGTCCACAGCGGTTATAAAAGTTCTGTCGTCATCGCTAGCGGTACCTGCAACAACGCGCGCGTTGATTTCCCTATAGGTCGGCGTGTCCTTTGCGTATTTGGCCAGCATATGCAGTTTTGTCGCCGGAATCGTCTGATACGCGCCCGATGCATTGGAATTGTCAGCGACGGAATCGCGGAAACCGAATGTTTCGAATGAAGATACAGCATACATGGCAGCTGGGCTGACGCCGACAAGCGCACCGCGCATGGCGGATACGTAATGCGCTTGCTTGACCGGGTCTTTCGAATTCATGCCGAGTTCGAAGGACGCGGTGTGCATACCTTGCGGGAACATATCCCTGACCGCGCATGAGCGAAGGGGCGATCCATCCGTCGGGGACGCCATGGCTGCACCCGTTAATGCAACACCGGATGCCGGTGCGGATTCCAGCCATGCTGCGGGAAGAGGCAGGGCCGGGGCGAGGGTGAGAATGCCGATCCAGCTACTGAAGATAAGGTTGCGATGGGTTTTGCTCCATTGCTTTTTATCAGCATAGGCGCTGAGCAGGTGCACAGGGACCTCATAAGCGTGGTACAGTCCTGTGGCAAGCGCAGATGTTGCTTTCCATCCCTGATGAAAGACGGCGCCCGCTTTGCCAAAGCTGCGTTTTAAATTGGCCTTGGCGCGTTCGTCATAAGCGGCCTTTTTATCCATTTTGAATTGTTCATCCAGTGGCGTGGTCCAGCCCTTGTTGCCAAGCCTGGTGTCAAGAAGCGCGGGATCGTTCTGGTAGCGTTCGAGTGCGTAGATCGCCAGTTGGACCGTGTTTCTACGGGCTTTTTTGATTTCGGCGCTGTTCTTGTCAATCTGCTTCTTTGCAGCTTTCACGACGGCGGGATCTGCGCTGTTCAGACGTTTGCGCAGTTGCGTTTCGTCGGGATTGAGGCGTTCCTGAATGATGTCCATGCTTTGCGCAAGGCCGCGAAAATTCGCGTAGAGCGCATCAAAATTGTTGTCCAGAAATGCCTGGGCGTTTTCAAAACCGCCATAACGCAGATGTTTTGCGAGGCGCATATAATTGAACTGGTCGG
>DIUZ01000007.1 GCA_002423205.1 Micavibrio sp. UBA6145
GCCTTCGCCCCGGATTCAAAACGGTTGACCGGCGTCCCGCCGTTTAGATTGCGGATAATTTCAGATCCGGCAACGCCGCTCATAAATCGGGCAAGACCGATGGCCTGCAGCGTCACGCGCTGACCCCATTCGCCCGAACCGGACGTGATGGCGTAATGTTTGATTCCGTTGAAACCTGACTTTCCGTCTTCCTCTTTGGATTTCTCGAACAGATTGATCCAGTGCTGGTTGCCGCGGGCAAACACGCCCTGCGAAGGCCACACATCATTGCGCGCGACCAGATTGTACATATGTGCCGTCAACTCACCTTCATGCAGCTGGTAAGCGGCGGCAACCTCCTTGCACGGCATGCCGTGTCTATTGAAAGCGGCCTTGGCCATGCCCTGAATTTTAGTGGCGTCGACAAGCGTACCCGGCGGCACCATCTGGGCGACGGCCTCTGCCGTACGCACCGGAATGACATTGATGATATGTTTCGGAAGATCAAGGAGCGTGCCCTCAATGCCCCATACAACAGCTTTAACCATGATGTTTTCTTTTCCCTCAGTTATTTACATGCTTAAGCCGGGTTGAAAAACGCCGGCGGTCTTACGTTTCCTACGCGGGAACGCCGTGACGTTATCGTTGTCTGCTGCGACAGCCAGATCACGGGGTGTCCATACCGGGCCTGCCGGCACTTCGTTCTGCATGAAACGGCTGACATAGCGCGGAATACGCGGGTGATTTGCCGTGCCGTAAAAACAGACCAGACGGTCCATGGAATCGCGCATGGTTTCACTTGTCAGGCTCGTCTCGCCTTTAAGGAGGCTGATCTTTGCCTCAATCGCAAACAGGCGCGGTACGGCGGTGCGGTTCAATTCAATATGTTCCGCCAGCGCCTCTTCCAGAAGCGTGATTGCCCTGTCCGTGTTGCCACGCAGGCCATGCAGGTCACCTTCAACCACTTTAAGGGCCGCACGTTCATAATCGGCGTCAGGAAGGCTGCGAACTAGCTTTGTCGACAGATCAATCACCTTGGACGCATCATCCGCCCACGCCGCCGCAAAACCTGAACGTGGATTCACACGCGCCATGTTGAGCAGCGTTTTGGCCCGCTCGTAATTCAACTGAAAACGCAATTCATGCGATTGGTCGTACGGTACGTCGATCAATATGCGCGAGGCGCGATCATAAAAATCTATGGCTTCGGTGTAATTGCCAAGGCCGCCTGCGCGGTAATACAGACGTCCCTCGTCCATCAGCGCCTTGACTTCGGCATCCTTCGTCCAGCGAAGTTTTTCCTTCTGGACATCTTCTGCCTGCTTGTAAAAGGCGTAGGCAGGCCTGAATTGACCATCAACAACACCGATCGCGTATCCCATGGCACGCAGATTATCGGCGAGCAAGGCACCGCTCTTATCCATTATTTTTGACTCAAGGCTGATCTGCACGGCTTCCACCGTGTAACCGGCGCGCAGAACATCCCGGGCCAGCACATGCAGCGCCAGTGCGCGGCCGTCATCCGTAAGCCCCGCATCTTCATAACTGGCATAAGCCAGTGCGATGGCATGCTTGCCGTTTTCCGAGCTGTAAGCACGCTCACCCGGTTTGACGCTTTCGCATTGGCGCAACACGCCCGGGCGATCATCCAGTGACGCAATCAGGTATTCAAACGCCTCTGCATTCAACGGCCTGAAAGTCTCACGCACCTGTCTGCTTGAGGGGCTATCCTGGAGGAGCGGACACCCCTCGGCGGCCATGCCTGCGGTGAACGTACTGATCAATCGTTGCGCCAGATCCATGATTACTTGTACCTAACCCTTCCCATACTCATCAATTTTTTCAGGGCGACATTTGCTGTCGCCTCTTAAACCCATACCCTAATTTATATGCGCCTGCCGCTTATCTTGCGCAAGTTAAAAGATAAAGTTTACATTTAACAAAGATTCAAAGATGAATGCTGGCGCATGACCGCCTTGCGCAGCCCTGCAGCCCGTCCGGCTACAAAATCAAAAATGCCCCTCATAGAGGGGCAGTTCAGATAACGTTTATGTAAGCATCAGGAAATCAGATCGCCGCGCGCTTGGCCTGAAGAACCGCCAGGCGGATTTCATTACGGCGACGCTCTTCTTCAGGCGTTGCCGCCATGCTGTTGGCAAGCTTATCAATTTCAGCGTCCAGAACGGTCACATCCACCAGACCCAGATCATGTGCCTCTTCCGCCAGAACGGTGCAATGCGTCGGACCGACATCGGCAAAACCGCCGGCCACGAAAATGCGGCGCGGTGCGTTATCGTTCAGCCAGCGGCCAATGCTGATAACACCCGGACGAATGGCCGACAGCAATGGGGCGTGACCGATAACCACGCCGAAATCGCCCTCCTCACCCGGAATCGTGACCATACCCACGCGTTCCGAGATGAGTTTCTCTTCAGGAGAGATGAGATCGAACTGAAACTTGTCGGCGTCCATGACTTATTCCTTATGCGGCTTCTTTAGCCATTTTTTCAGCTTTCGCGAATGCCTGCTCGATCGTGCCGACCATGTAGAAGGCCGCTTCCGGCAGGTGGTCGCACTCGCCGCTGACGATCATGCCGAAACCTTTGACGGTGTCTGCTTTTTCGACGAACACACCCGGCGAGCCCGTGAAGACTTCGGCGACGTGGAACGGCTGCGAGAGGAAACGCTGGATTTTACGGGCGCGGGCAACGACCAGTTTGTCGTCTTCCGACAATTCGTCCATGCCCAGGATTGCGATGATGTCTTGCAGCGCCTTGTACTGCTGCAGGATTTTCTGCACCGACGATGCCACGCGGTAGTGTTCTTCGCCGACGACAGCCGGGTCAAGAATACGCGAGGTGGAGTCGAGCGGGTC
>DIUZ01000027.1 GCA_002423205.1 Micavibrio sp. UBA6145
GTTGTTGAAGTCCGCCGTCAGTTCAAGGAAATCCCGGGCATCATGACCGGCAAGGCCAAGCCTGATTATTCCAAGGCTGTGGACATGCTGACCAAGGCTGCAATCAAGGAAATGATCATTCCGAGCTTGCTGCCGATCGTTGCACCGGTTGCGCTGTTCTACGTCATTCAATACGTGTCGGGTTCGACCGCTGCCGGCTTCCAGGCTGTTGGCGCTCTGCTGGTCGGTACGATTGTGACGGGTCTGTTCGTTGCCATCTCGATGACCTCGGGCGGCGGCGCATGGGACAACGCCAAGAAGTACATCGAAGAAGGCCACCATGGCGGCAAGGGTTCGGACGCGCATAAAGCGGCCGTGACCGGCGACACCGTGGGCGACCCGTACAAGGATACGGCTGGTCCGGCGGTGAACCCGCTGATCAAGATCGCCAATATCGTGGCGATCCTGCTGGTTGCCGTCGTCGCCAAGACGATGGGCTAATCAGCCACCCAATCAAAAGAAACCCCGCCTTCACCGGCGGGGTTTTTTGTTCTCCGGTCTGTGTATTAATTGACATAATTCTTGATATTGATTAGGGTAGGCGGGTTGTTTAAAGAGGGTGGCATGTCCAAACCTGTCCTTGTCATTAGTGGAATGTGTGTCGCTGCGGCGATGGCCTTTACCGGCAAAGTCTTGTCGTCCGATGCGCCCGAGCCCGCGCCCAACCTGACCAACATGGTCGATAGCCCCGAGCCCTGTACCTTTACGGATAAGGGCGTGATCCTGAAGAATGCCTATGTGAAGGCCATGAACCCGTCGCGCGTCTATGCGGTGGGTTGTGGCATGAACAATGATTTTCAGATCAAGCGCCTGACGCTGGACCGGAGTCTGCGTACCGGGACTTATGCCGAGCTAAAGCTGACCATCGCGCAATGATTTGGAAAAACCCGCCCTGACCGGCGGGTTTGTTGTCGCGTCCAGGCAGCGTTAGTGCGCCTATCGTTCAAAAACGCTTTGAAGTAAATGGCCTACCAAGGTTTTTTAAGCTAAAAAATTAAAAGGGCGTGCCGTCTGCAGCGCCCTTTATTTTTTGCTTTAATATACTCATACAAGCTTTTGATTTTATCTTTTAATTATCCATTGCGGCTGAACCGGGCTTGCTGCCCTTGTTGAAGCGGCCGAGATTGCCCAGAAGCTGCTGCGCGGCGGTCAGGTCGTGGCCGCTGGTCGGGGTGGTGCGGCGGACAAGCGGGACATCAATAGCTTCGTTGTTGACCTCGTTCAGGGAGATCAGCGTGCCTTCTTCGTCGAACTTGGCCTCATAGACCTTGCGGTCGGTGACCTTGGCGTCAAGGAATGCCTTTTTGGTCGTTTTCTGGCCAATATAGTACCAGGTGTTGTCATCGAAGACGGCCGTGGTTGTCGGGGTGCCAAGCGACTGGAGCACGTCGCTGCGGCTGGATTCGCCGGGGCGCAATGTGGCGACGTCGTCGGTCGTCAGGAATGTGCCGTTGGTGGCGTTGGTGGGGGCGCAGGCGGCGAGGGCCACGGATGCGAACAGGATGAGAGCCAGCTTTTTCATGGGCCTTAGATTTTAGATTTTCTTGCAGGCGGTCAAGGCTTCTCTATAACAGCCTTTATGTTCGCATTTTTAAAACGGTCAAAATATGACGCCCGGCCCGTGTTCGAAACCGCGCTGGCGGCGTCGCGCAACCCGAAGCTTTACCGTGACTTAGGCGTGCCGGACACGTTTGACGGGCGGTTTGACTGTCTGCTTTTGCACCTGTGGCCGCTGTTCCGCACAATGCCGGACAAGCTGGCGCAGGATGTATATGACCTGACGTTCAAGCGCATGGAACTGGCATTGCGTGAAACCGGCACCGGGGATCTGGGCGTCGGCAAGCAGGCGCGGCGCATGATGAAGGCGTTTTACGGGCGTTTGAGCGCATATAATGCGTGCGAAACGCGCGACCAATGGAAAGACGCATTACAGCGTAACCTGTACGGCACAGTCGCGAATGCCAATGTGCCTGAGGGCATGATTGATTACGCCATCGCGCTGGGCGGCACACGCGTCGACCTTGACGGCAAAGACGCAAAGGTTATGTATCCGCTATGAGCACGCAGCACGAATTCGTTTTCAATGTTTCCGCAGCCAAAATCGGACCAGAGCCATACAAGGCTGCGTTCGTTGCCGATTCCAAGGCGCTGCGCCTTCTGGCCAAACGTTACGGCATTGAGGCCGTGAACAGCCTTGAGGGGGAGGTCGTCCTGCGCCGCGAGTCCGACGGTATGACGATTTCCGCGACCGGGCATTTCCACGCCGAAGTCGTCCAGTCATGTGTTACCACGCTTGAGCCCGTGCCGGACCAGATCGCCGAGACATTTGAGGGCTGGTTCCTGGATGAATCGCAGGCATCAAGTTTTGAGCGCGCACGCCGCAAAAAGCTGGAGATCGACGCCGCCGACATGCCGCTGGAAGACAATGAAAGCCCGATCGAAGACGAGCGTGACGAGCCGGACACGGTCAAGGGCGGCATGGTCGAGGTGGGGGAACTGGTGGCGCAATACCTGTCGCTGGCCCTGAACCCATACCCGCACAGCATCGAGGCGGTCCAGCAGGGCCCGCTGGGGGATGAGAGTGACCTTAAAAAGCCCAATGCCTTCGCCGTTTTGAAGGACCTTATTAAAAAATAAGGGGTTAGGACTGTTTTGGCCCTTATCCGGCTGAAAAAGCTTGCGCATGGGGTGCAATTTGGTTAAAAACCCCGCAACAAACACTTACAAGGATTCTTACAATGGCTGTTCCTAAGCGCAAAACATCTCCCATGAAGCGCAACCAGCGCCGTTCACACCACGCTCTGGAGACCACGAACTGGGTTGAAGACGCGCACACCGGCGAACCGAAACGCCGCCACCACATCGACCTGAAAACGGGCATGTACAAGGGCAAGCAAGTCATTGACGCCAAAGACTAAGCGTCTATCCTGACATCATCCTTTAAGGGCCCCTTTGAGGGGCCCTTTGATTTGCACGAGGTTCTTTTGGATACCATCCGCATTGCGCTCGACGCTATGGGCGGCGATCACGGCCCCAGTATTGTCGTTCCGGCCGCCGCTGCCGCCCTCAAGGTCCGCCCGCAGCTCCGTTTCCGTTTCTTTGGCGACAGTGCCAGGATTGCCCCGCTGCTCACGCCTGCGCTTGCCGCCGCGTCCGAGACCGTCCACACCGATATCGTCATCGCATCCGATGAAAAGCCGTCACAGGCGATCCGTAAAAAGGGGTCGTCCATGCATCTGGCCATTCAGGATGTAGAGAAGGGGGCCGCCGATTGCGTCATTTCCGCAGGTAACACCGGCGCGCTGATGGCGAATGCCAAGCTGATTTTGCGCATGTTGCCCGGCATTGACCGCCCGGCGATTGCCACCATGCTGCCCAGTGTGACGGGCCGTACCGTAACGCTGGACCTTGGTGCAAACCTTGAGGTGGATGCCAATAACCTGGTCGAATTCGCGATCATGGGCGCATGCTTTGCCAGGGCCGCCATGGGCGTGGAAAAACCGACCGTCGGGATTCTGAATATCGGTTCGGAAGACACCAAGGGTCATGAATATCTGCAGGACGCGGCGGCGCAGCTGGAATCGTCGACCACATTTAACGGTGAATTCATCGGCTTTGTCGAAGGCAACCAGATTACAGGCGGCGGCGTCGATGTTGTGGTGACTGACGGGTTTACCGGCAATGTCGCGTTGAAAACCGCCGAAGGTGTCGGCAAATTCATCAGCCAGGTTTTGAAACAGGAATTCTCGCGTTCTATCTTTGCGAAACTTTGCGGGCTTGCGGCCTATGTCGTGCTGAAACGCGCGAAAAAGCGCATGGATCACCGCGAATATAACGGCGCGATGTTTCTGGGCCTGAACAAAATCTGCATCAAGAGCCATGGCGGCGCGGATGCGTTCGCGTTTTCAAAGGCCATCCTGGTGGGTGCCGATATGGCCGCCAATCGTTTCAACGAGGCGGTGGCCGACCAGATCCAGAAAATGCACGCGGCCCAGCCGGCTGCGCCGGTGACCGTATCAAATGGAGCGGCTGCCTGAAATGACCCGCGCCATTATCCGTTCCACGGGCAGTTACCTGCCTGAAAAAATCCTGACCAATCACGACCTCGCCAAGATGGTCGATACGTCGCATGAGAAAATCGTCCAGTTGACGGGTATTCACCAGCGGCACATCGCCGCCGACGGTCAGCTGACGTCTGATATGGCGACGCGTGCGGCGCGCATGGCGCTGGAAAATGCCAATCTTACGGGTGCCGATATCGACGCCATCATCGTGGCGACCACCACGCCGGATGACACGTTCCCGGCCACTGCCGTCAAGGTACAGGCGGCTTTGGGCATGACGCATGGCTTCGCATTTGACGTGCAGGCGGTGTGCTCGGGCTTCATTTATGCGCTGACCACCGGCAATAACCTGATCGTGACGGGCCAGTGTAAGCGTGTGCTGGTCATTGGCGCCGAGAAAATGTCATCCATCCTGGATTGGACGGATCGCAGCACCTGCATCCTGTTTGGTGATGGGGCGGGGGCGGTGGTGCTTGAGGCATCCGCCGATGAAAAATCAGGCATCCTGACCATGCATCTACATTCCGACGGGCGTTACCGCGACATGCTGTATACATCGGGCGGGGTTGCCTCGACCAAGACGGCCGGGTTCATCCAGATGCAGGGCCGCGAGGTGTTCAAACACGCGGTTGAGTGCCTGGCGCAGGCCGTGGACGAGGCACTGGAAGCCACGGGCACCAAGCCGGAAGACATATCATTGCTGGTGCCGCACCAGGCCAATGTGCGCATCATTGAAGGCACCGCCAAGAAACTGGGCATGTCGATGGACAAGGTTATTTTGACTTTGGACAAACATGGCAACACGTCGGCGGCGTCCATTCCGCTGGCCCTGCACGAAGCGGTGAAGGGCGGCCGTGTCAAGCGCGGCGATCTGCTTTTGCTCGAGGCTATGGGTGGTGGCTTTACGTGGGGCAGCGTATTGGTGCGGTGGTAATCAAAGGTCAAAAGACATGAAAAAACCCGGCAAAAGCCGGGTTTTTTGTATTCGTACTGTTTCCAATATTAGTTGGAAGCAGCGTTTTTCAGTTTTTTCAGAGCGCGCACTTTAACGCGGACCGAAGCCGGTTTCGCAG
>DIUZ01000024.1 GCA_002423205.1 Micavibrio sp. UBA6145
CATAATTCGGCAAAGGCGGTTTCCGCGCCGCCCTGGGCCGCGCCTGCCATGACATGTAAAACTTTCATCATTTGCAATAAAAGCGGCAAAGGTCTTGCGTGGCAACGTCTTTTTATGGTCTGCTATGAGTATGAACCGCGGTTTCGCCCTTCTTGCCCTCGCACTTGCTGCCGCTGCAGCAGGCCTGGCCGCGCGTGCCGCAAGGCTACTTCGCGCCTAATCTCACCCCCGAATTCCCAAAATTGTAGATCGCCCATAACGCCACAGATGCGTCCGGCGGTTATCCAAAAACTTTAAACGTAATGGTTGTCCTTCATGTCCATCAAACTGTCCTCGCGTTCCGACATTCCTGTCTTTCGTGTCCTTGATATCCTGCGCGACGTGAATGAGCGCGTCGCCGCCGGTGCCGACATCATCCATCTTGAAGCCGGCCAGCCATCCGTCGGCGCGCCGACGCAGGCCATGGAAAAGGCAATGAAGGCCGTCATGCATACGCCGATGGGGTATACGGAAGCCACGGGCATGCCCGCGCTTAAAAAACGTATCGCGCAATATTACACCGATGAATACGGCGTCAGCGTCGATGCCAAGAACATCATCATCACCGTTGGCGGATCATGCGGCTTGTCGCTGTCGTTCCTGGCGACGCTGGATGTCGGCGACACGGTTGCCATGGCGGCACCGGCATATCCGGCGTATCGCAATATTCTCAAGGCACTGGGGTGTATTCCGGTAGAGATCCAGTCAACGCTGGCCGATAATTACCAGCCGACGATTGCCACGCTGGAATCCCTGCCGTCTATTCCCAAGGGCCTGATCATCGGCAACCCGTCAAACCCGACGGGCACGATCATCAGCAAGAAAGAACTGGCCAAGATCACGGCGTGGTGCCAGAAGAACGGCGTGCGCCTGTTTGCGGATGAGTTGTATCAGGGCATCACGTTCGGCGAGAAATGCGACACGGTCTTGCGCACCTCGAGCGAGGCGATCAGCATCAATTCGTTTTCGAAGTATTTCGCGATGACCGGCTGGCGTATCGGCTGGGTCGTGCTGCCGGACGATGTGGTGGACCGCGTGAAGCGCCTGTGCGAAAGCCTGTTTGTCGCGCCGCCGACATTGGCCCAGCATGTGGCCCTGCATGTGTTTGATCACACGGATGTGCTGGATTCCTACGTCGCGCGTTATAAGCAAAATCTGGAGATCATGAATACCGAACTGCCCAAGGCCGGTTTCACCAAGCTTTCGAAAGTGGGCGGCGCGTTTTACATGTATGCCGATATCTCGGACCTGACGGATGATGCAGAAGCATTCTGCCGTGGTCTGCTGGACGGCGGCGTTGCGATGACGCCGGGGACGGATTTCGATCTTCAGCGCGGTCACCAGACCGTGCGCATGAGCTTCGCCGGCTCGACCGAAGACATCATAGAAGCCTGCCGGCGCATCAACGTCTTCATGCGCGGCTGGAATAAAAAGAGCGCGTAAAACAAAAGCCGGGCGAGATGCCCGGCTTTTTTGTTGGTCGCGTATTTTGATCTTAGATGGCTTCGGCCAGTTTCTTGATCTGCTGGACGATGGCGGCGTCTTCGAGTTTCATCGCCGGATTGGTGAACGCAGAAATGTCGACCAGATCGGCCTTCATGCTGAAATTGTCATTGCCGAAAACCGGTTTGTAGAAAACGGGACGGGCGGACATGGGTTACTTCCTTTGGTATGTGATGAACTCGTAAAAATCTTCGGCGCCAGCTTGGCGGTCGCTTTCCATCCATTCCGTTGCCGGAAGCTCGGGAAAGCGGGCATCACCATCATACGCCTTGTGTATATGGGTCAAGTAAACCCGTGTTGCATACTGTAACGCCTGTGAATAGATCTGTGCCCCGCCGATGACCATGATTTCGTCGGAACCCATGTTTTCCGCCGTTTTGACGGCGTCTTCAAGGCTTCCCACAACCGTAACGCCGGGGGCGGTCCAGCCCGCCTGGCGGGTGATGACGATGTTGGGGCGGTTGGGCAGGGGGCGGCCGATCGAGTCGTAGGTCTTGCGGCCCATGATGATCGGCTTGCCCGTGGTCAGGGCTTTGAAACGTTTCAGATCCTCCGGGATGTGCCAGAGCAGTTTGTTATCACCGCCAATAACGCGGTTTTCAGCCATGGCAACGATCAGGGAAATCATACGGCGACGGGGGCCTTGATGTGGGGGTGTGCCTCGTATCCGACCAGTTCGAAGTCTTCGAATTTGAAATCAAACAGATTGGTGACATGCGGGTTGAGGTGCATCTCGGGCAGGGGCTTCGGTGCGCGGGAAAGTTGTTCCTTCGCCTGTTCGATGTGGTTTGTATACAGGTGGGCATCGCCGAAAGTGTGCACGAATTCACCGGGTTTCAGGCCGCATACCTGCGCGACCATCAATGTCAGCAATGCGTAGGATGCGATGTTGAACGGTACGCCCAGGAAGATGTCGGCGCTGCGCTGGTACAACTGGCACGACAGTTTGCCGTCAGCGACATAGAACTGGAACAGGCAGTGGCAGGGGGGCAGGGCCATTTGCTCGATCAGCGACGGATTCCATGCGGAAACAATCAGGCGGCGGCTGTCCGGGTTTTTTTTGATCATGTTCACGAGGTTCGTGATCTGGTCGATGCTCTCGCCGTTCGGGGCGGGCCATGAACGCCACTGGTATCCATAGACGGGGCCGAGATTGCCGTTTTCATCGGCCCATTCGTCCCAGATGCGCACGCCGTTGTCTTTCAGGTATTTGATGTTGGTGTCGCCGGCCAGGAACCAGAGAAGTTCATGCACGATGGATTTGAGGTGCAGCTTCTTGGTCGTGACCATGGGGAAGCCTTCCGAGAGGTCGAAGCGCATCTGGTAACCAAAAACCGAAAGCGTGCCGGTGCCGGTGCGGTCTTCTTTCTTGGTGCCGTTCTCCAGCACATGGCGCATCAGGTCGAGATATTGCTTCATGAGGTCTTCCCAGGTTAGGCGTGATTCTTGCGTTCAAGAGTACAAGACCGGCCACCGGCATGGCAGAAAAAGAGGCTTAAAACCCACACCAAAACATTTGACATAATTTGTCTGATCAGGCATAAAAACGGGCATGAGCACGAACCCGCCGCTTTTCGAACAGGCCGCCACAGGCCAGCTTCCGTATCTGCCCGCCGATGGGCAGGGCAAGATCATCCTGTGCGACTGCAACGGCACGTTGTTCGATTCCCGGTTCCATCAGGGTTTTAACCGCCCGCTTTTTGACTTTCTGATCGCCGCTGAAAAGCGGGGTTATACCGTGCGCCTGCATTCCGGCGCGGCGCAGAGCAACATGGATACATCAGTGCCGATGGCATCCCTGCGTAATAAGGACTTCAAAGCGTGGATTGCACGCCACGAGGCTGAAAATGAGCTGGGTGCCATTATCGACAAGGGCGAGATTCCGAGCAAAGACGCCTTCCTGACCATCGACGACGAACATGGCGGCGGTTTTATCTCCAATGCGCCCAACCAGTGGTCTCCGACCGATGCCCGCATCGCCAACACCATGGCGGCATGGGGCGAAACCGGCGGCACCCAGCCGTCCGGCACCGCACCGGTCAACCGCCCTTAATTCCTCATCACCTTGTAAAAACCGGGTTTTCGCGCTATATTGGTAGTGCTGGCTTTCGGGCCAGAGATGATGCTGAACGCGGATGCGAAATAGGCCTAATGGACCCGGGGGCAGAGCCCGGCGGCTCCACCACAAGTCCTTCATTTCTTTAGAGATGTGAGGATTTTTGTGGGGCCGATTTAGGATCGACATGGGTAATAAAGGTGTTTTGCGGTATCAGGAATGGTGTCCGCCTTTAAACGGGCCACTTTGATAGTTGCTAACGATAACTTTGCAGCTCCGGTCGCTCTCGCCGCTTAACGCGGAAAGAGTAACCATGTAGTAGAATCCCTCTTGGCCTAGCCGTCTTGAGGTGGGGTGGGGGACCAACCTAGCAACAGAACTGGTCCCATTTTTCTTTTCTTCCCTCTACTGTTATCTTAACTGCCGTCCCGTAAGATTCGGGGCCTAGACCGGATTGTTTGTTTTATGCCTGATACCATTTCGCATCGTGTCCTGATCGTTGAGGACAATGATTTCGTACGTAAGCAGATTGCGCGTTTCCTGACCGATGCGGGTCATACATGTGTCGAGGCATCGACCGCCGATCAGGGCATCGAACAGATGACCCCGAATATCGAGATAGTGATCGTCGATGTGCGCATGGAACCGATGGATGGTTTCGCTTTTATCGAAGCGATCCGTGGCCGTGGATTCCAGCAGCCGGTGATCCTGGTGACCGGTGACCAGAACCCGGACATCCTGGAAAAATCGTCGCGCTTTGCGGTGTCGACCATTTTGATGAAGCCCGTGCAGAAAGACCGCCTTCTGGCCATGGTCGCGCGCGCGGTACAAAAACGCCCCGCATAGGCGTTAAACCATTAAAATCAGCATTTTATTGCGCGTCCTGACGCCTTTGCCGGGTGGACAAAGGCGTGGGAAGGGCTTAATTCCTAAAGAATATATTCAACGATGGAGTTAAGTGCATGCAGACTGAAAAATCCAAACAGCCCAGAGGGAATGTTCTGTTCCTGATCCTGATTGCCGTCGCACTGTTTGCCGCGCTGTCTTATGCCGTGACCAAGTCGTCACAAAGTGGCAAGGATGAAGCACCGAAAGAAACCGTCAGCGCCGTCGTCAACACTGCCGCGCTGACGCAATATCCCAGCACAATCCGCACGGCGGTGCTTGGCCTGATCGTCAACGGTGTCGACCCAGTTGATATGCTGTTCAACAAGCCCGAACAATTCACCGGCGAAGGTTACACCGCGTATGACGCCGCAAAAGCCAAGGGCGTGTTCAATGAAGCTGGCGGCAAGGCTGTGTATCAGCAGGTGCCGGGCAACATGACCGTATCGGGTCAGCCGATTGACTGGGCCTTCACGCTTGATTTCGAAGTGCCGCTGGTCGGTCTGTCGAGCCCGTCGTCACTGGCCGGTAATGATCTGATCGCGTTTGCAAGCGGCGTCAGCCAGACGGCATGCGCGCGCGTGAACCAGGAACTGTACAACGATGCGACCATCCCGGTTGCCGGCACGCCGGTTGTGATCGGGAATAACCGCCTGGCTACGGCGACACTGCCTGTGGCACCGGCGGCTGAAACCGTTCTGACGTCAAGCACGCCGAGCGCCAGATGGTTTGAAGGCAAATCTGATGGTTGCTTCCAGAACGGCGTCGCTGCCGGCAGCCCGTTTGTTTATTATTACGTGCTGGCCGAACGCTAATCGCTTACGCCGCGTAAGATTTTTGCAATTCGCCCGCTTCGACCCGAACGCGGGCGAATTCATTTTCAATCGCCGGGATCAGCGGCGCGGATTTTTCCAGATTTTTGGCGTTGTCCTGTAACAGCGACGCAAAGTCGCCCAGCACGAGACAGCAGGCGGAACGCGCACCGCCCTTGAGTGAATGCGCGGCTTCTTCCAGCGCGTGGCTGTCGCCTGCGTCAAACGCTGCGCGGATCTCATGGACCAGATGTTCTGACATGTCGCAGAACATGCCCACCATCTCCACCGTTTCCGCATCGACCGCGCCCATCTGTGTGCGCATGGCGTCCAGATCGATGGCTGATTTTATTTTGGGTGCGGGCATTTCATTGGCGCTTTCCAGCGCGGCAATGCCTGCATCTTCCGTCATCAATCCCCAGCGGACCAGCAAATGGCGCAACTGGCCGAGCGAGACGGGTTTCAGCAGGCATTCGTCAAAACCTTCCTTCAGGTATGACTGGCGTTGTGACAATTGTACGTCCGCGGTCAGAACCATCACGGGCAGGTGACCCAGCGATGGATCGGCCCTTTCACGGTCACGAATTTCGTGGATCAGCATATAGCCATCCATCTGCGGCATGTGCAGATCGGTAAAGACGATACCGTACTGACCGGTCCTGATGGCTTCCAGCGCCTCGACCCCGTTGGTGACGAAGTCGACTTCGATGCCGCCCATGGCCTCCAGCTGGCGCTGCAGGATGTTGCGTACGATTTCCGTGTCTTCCGCAATCAGCAGGCGGCGCGGGCCGGTCAGCATCTGCGTCATCTGGCGGGCATTGCTTTTCACCGCTTCGCCAAGACCGATGCGGCTGGCGGGTTTGGACAGGTATGTCGCGCCCAGCGTGCGGATCGCGTTTTGCAGGCTGTAATCGTCATGCACGGTATACATGACAAGGCCGGTATGCGGGCGCAGATCGGATATCTCGCGCATCAGTTCGATGCCTTCACCGTCGGGCAGGCCCTGGTCAATCAGCGCCACGTCGAAGGGGCGTCGTTTGATGAGGGCCAGACCCTCCTGATAAAATGAACATGCCTCGACATCCGCGCCCATGGATTTGAGGGATGAGACGATTTCTTTCAATCCCTGCGGGTGATCTTCGACCACCAGCACGGCCAGCCCTTCGAGCGAGGGGAGTTCGATGTTGCTGTCAGACATGCTGACCGCGACGGTGGGGATTTCAAACCAGAAGGTGGAGCCGGTACCTTCCACCGATGTCACACCGATCTCGCCGCCCATCAGGGTCACAAGTTTTTTGCAGATCGAAAGACCAAGACCGGTGCCGCCGAATTTGCGGGTGGTTGTATTGTCGGCCTGCGTGAATGCCTGAAACAGTTTATCGCAGACTTCCTGCGGCATGCCCATGCCGGTGTCGATGACTTCGAAGCGCATGACGATGCCGTTGGGCCCGGCCGGTTTGACGGTCTTCGCCTGCGTTGTCACGCGCAGGGTGACGGAGCCTTCCTTGGTGAATTTGAGCGAGTTGCTCATGAAGTTGATCAGAATCTGGCGCAGGCGTTTGGGGTCGCCGCGAATGACGAACGGTACATCGTGACCGATGTCGTCGAGCAGGACGACATTGCGGCCATGGCGTTTGACGGACAAAGCCTCCACCGTACCGCGCACCAGCATGCGCACGGGGACTTCGAACATGTCGAGTTCCATCTTGTCGGCGTCGAGCTTGGCGAGGTCCAGGACGTCGTCGAGGATTTCAAGAAGACCCGCCGAGGATGTCTTGGCGGTATTGATCATGTCTTCCATCTGCGGGGACAATTTTTCCTGGCCGATCAGGTCAAGGAATCCGAACACTGCCTGCATCGGCGTTCTGATTTCATGGCTCATCGTGGCCAGAAGATTGGATTTCATTTCGGCGGCGGCTTCGGACGTGCGCGCGGCGATTTTCAGTTTTTCCTCAGATGCGCGGTCGGCGGTCGTGTCGATGAACCACAGGGCGTAAGACGGCACGCCCTTATAGGTCAGCAATTCACCCTTCACGCGCAGCCAGCGCTCGACATTGCGGCCATCCAGCTGCAGCAGGAAGTCATGCTCGAAAGACCGGGGATGGTTATAGAACACCATTTCCAGTTCGGGCCCGAAAAAATCGGACAGCGGCTGGTTGCGCACGGTGCCGCGAAAACCCACGAGCGGCGCGAAGGCCGGATTGGCATAGGTAACGGAATAGTCCCGGCCGTTGACCAGACAGAAACCGAACGGGGCTGTGTCGATGACTGACAGGAAGTCAGTCTGCGGGCCGGGGAGCATGTTGAGGTGCGTTCTTTTATGCGTTCGTGTTGATTTTATCCCAGATCGAGGATGTCCGGGTGTGATTTCAGTCTATGTTTAAATTATGAAAATTTATTAAATTTCAGGGACATAGACATAAAAGCGCTGTCATGGTTTTATGGTCCGAAATAAGGAGAAAACAATGGGTTACACGGTCGCTGTCATCGGCGCTACGGGCGCTGTCGGGCATGAAATGCTTTCCACGCTTGAGGCGCGCAATTTTCCGGCCGATAAGGTCATTCCGCTGGCGTCACGCCAATCGGCTGGGCGCGAGGTGTCTTATGGTGAAAAAGATATCCTGAAGGTCCAGGCGCTGGATAGCTTCGACTTCAAGGGTGTCGATATCGTGCTCTCATCCGCCGGTGCCAAGGTGTCGGCTGAATTCGCCCCGATTGCCGCGAAGGCGGGTGCCGTCGTCATCGACAATACCTCGCATTTCCGCATGGACCCGGATGTGCCGCTGGTGGTGCCGGAAGTGAACCCGGAAGCCATTGCCGGCTATAAAAAGAAAAACATCATCGCCAATCCGAACTGCTCGACCATCCAGATGGTGGTTGCGCTCAAACCCTTGCATGACATCGCAAAGATCAAACGTGTTGTTGTTTCGACCTATCAGTCGGTATCGGGTGCGGGCAAAGACGGCATGGATGAATTGTTCGAGCAGTCGCGCAAGTTTTTCGTGACTGACGGCATCAAGCCGCAGATTTTTTCCAAGCAGATCGCCTTCAACGTCATTCCGCAGATCGACGTCTTCATGGACGACGGCAATACGAAGGAAGAATGGAAGATGATGGTCGAAACCAAGAAAATCATGGGTGCGGATATCAAGGTCGTCGCGACGTGTGTGCGTGTGCCTGTGTTCGTCGGGCATTCGGAAGCCATCAACGTTGAATTCGACGGCGAAATGGACCCGCAGATTGCGAAGTCGGCATGGAAGCGCGCCAAGGGTATTTCGATGATCGAACGCGAAAGCGAAATGGAATTCGTCACACCTGCGGAAATCGCGGGTGAAGATGATGTGTTCATCAGCCGTATCCGTTCGGATGCGACCGTGGATAACGGCCTGTCGTTCTGGTGCGTGTCGGACAATATCCGCAAAGGCGCGGCGCTGAATGCCGTCCAGATCGCGGAGTTGTTAATAAAAGATTACTTCTAAACGGCAATTTTTTTATCAAGTTTGGGAAAACTGACTCAAAAGTTTGATTTTCCTAAGTTGAGAAAAAATAAAGAATCCTTGCTTTAGATGCGGCAGATTGGCTAAGGTCTGCCGCATTGAAACAGGTGTAGGATTGATTCGTTATGAAGGCTCCTTTTCCGCTTCCCAACATCGTTATTAAAGACGTTCGCGCCACGCATGCCCGTGACGTGCTTCGCCATATAACGGATGCGCTGGCGCTTGCGGAGGGGGTGCAGGCCCCCGACCTGATGAAGGTTCTGATGGATGCCGAGATGACGGGCGGTTCCGCGATTGGCGATGGCGTTGCCGTGGTCAGCGCGCGTGCACCGGCCCTGATGGTTCCGCGCCGCCTGTGCGCATTTGCGCAACTGACACGCCCTGTTGCTTTCCGCGGCGTCGATCAGCATCCGTGCGATCTTGTTTTCGTGATGGTGTCTCCGGATACTGAAACACAGTCACACTTGCGCGACCTGTCGATGGTTATCCGTACACTGCGTGATCGTGATTTTGTCGATCGTCTGCGCGTTGCGCCGAACTCGGAACGGACATCCAATCTGTTCCACGCCCGCGAAATGGCACTCAGCCGCGCGGCATAACAAAAGGGCCCTTTCGAGGGCCCTTTTGTTATCTGTTTTCCTGTATGTCTACTGCACCATCACCGGCATAAGATTTTTGTGACGTGCGGCCATGGCGGCAAGATCCTCGCTTGATTCAACGCTCAATGGCTGGCCATCGGCACCGTGTACGGAATAGGCGGGTACGCCGCCTATGTCGATTCTTTTCACATACGCAACGACAGGCACGCCAAAGGCGGCGAAGTCCGACATTTTCATGATCAGATGGTCGTTGGGCATTTTAGCGGCGAATTTCGTGTTATTCATGGCGGCCCTCCACATCGATGAGTTTTTCCGTTGGTTTCGCGGCCTTCTTGATCGCGATCTTCTGGACCTGGCTTTCAGGTACGATACGCCTGAGATCAATATGCAACAGTCCATTATCCAACGTCGCATCGTCGATTTCAATTCCATCGGCAAGGACAAAAGATTTTTGGAACTGTCTGGCCGCAATGCCCCGGTGCAGGAAAATGCGGGTGCCGTCGTCAATCTGTTTGCCGCGCACGGTCAGGGTGTTGTTGTCGAGTTCGACGTCCAGGTCTTCCATCGAAAACCCGGCCACGGCCAGGGTTATACGAAGCGAGAAATCGCCGGTCTGTTCAATATTGTATGGCGGATAGCCGTCGCCACCGGATTTTTTAAGGCGGTCGAGCGAGCGTTCAAAATGCTCAAATCCTAAAAATAATGGGGAATCAAATAACGTCAGTCTGGTCATGGTTCGTCCTTCATAAAGCGACAAATAGGCCGGCCCAAAAGAGGCACCGGTCTAACCATTATATAGGATTATAGTCTTTGAAGGCTAGTGGTGTTTTTTGGTGAATTCACGGTCGCAATAGCCGCAGCGCACGGTGTCGGCACCGTCGAAGCTGTAATAGACCAGCGGGTGGCCAAGGGCCCCGTTGCCGCCATCGCAGGCGACTTCATCGGCATGGGAATCGACGGTGATGATTTCGTGCTTAATGTTCGGATTCGCCATGAGAAAACGCAGCTTCGTTTACGGTTTGGTTACTGTTTATGGGGTATACATTGACTATAAATCCTTTGTTTTTCAAGGCCAGACTTGAGATCCCGCATTTTGACCAAACCCGTAGCACCCCAGCCTGTGTTTACAGACAACCCGGTGGCGTTGGCGCAGGCCTCCCGCTATACGGAGCTGCTGATCGATGCCGCCAAGGTGCTGCAGGACTGGCGGCAGTCGCTGTTTGCGCATGAACTGGTGGATTCCAACGGTTTTGTGAAGGGTGACGACGATCTGAACGAGTCCCGCCTGGAAAAGCGTGAAACCGTGCGGGCGCGCCTGCAATCGGGTGCTGCGCTTGAAAAACCGGTCCTGGGTATCGGCATTTTCGACAATATCGAGATCGGTGCCGGGTCGGATACGCTGGCCACGCTGGTGATGGAGGGGATTACCGTCCTGCCCGTTCATGTCCGGTCCAGCCAGATCGATGAATTTAAGCACTTTTGCGTTTAATGCGGATTGTCTAATCTGCCCGTCATGGCACAGCTGAAACTCACGAATTCCATGGGCCGCCGCAAGGCGGTTTTTGAACCTCTGGACCCCGCCAATGTGGGGATCTATGTCTGCGGTCCCACCGTCTACAATTACGCGCATATCGGTAATGCGCGTCCGGCTGTCGTTTTCGACGTTTTGCGCCGTGTACTTATGCATGTGTATCCGAAGGTTACGTATGTTTCGAATTTTACGGATATCGATGACAAGATCATCAATGCAGCACTTGAGAGCGGGCAACCGATTGAAAGCATCACCAACAAATTCGCCGATATTTATAATGCCGATATGAAGGCGCTTGGCGTTTTGCCGCCGGATCATCAACCGCGCGCGACTGAAACCGTACCTGAGATGATTGCGATCATTGAAAACCTGATCGCGCGCGGGCATGCGTATGTGGCCGAAGGGCATGTGCTGTTCGATGTGCCGTCGTTTAAAGACTACGGCAAGCTATCGGGTCGTTCGCGTGATGAACAAATCGCAGGCGCGCGCGTGGATGTTGCGCCTTATAAACGCGACCCAGCAGATTATGTACTGTGGAAACCGTCGCCGCCGGGATATCCGACATGGGATTCACCATGGGGTGCCGGGCGTCCGGGCTGGCATATTGAATGCTCGGCTATGGCAGAAAAGCATCTGGGACTGAATTTTGACATTCATGGCGGCGGTCTGGACCTGACATTCCCGCACCATGAAAACGAAATTGCACAAAGCGTATGCGCCTATGAACACGCAGGATTTGCGCGGGTATGGATGCATAATGGTTTTCTGGCTGTTGAAGGCGAGAAAATGTCCAAATCCATCGGCAATGTGCTGCTGGTGAACGACCTGCTGAAACACGCGCCGGGGGAGGCGATCCGCTTTGCCCTGCTGTCATCGCATTATCGCCAGCCATTCGACTGGACCCAGCATGGTCTGGAAGAGGCGACCACGACGTTGACCCGTTTCTACACGGTGGCTGATACGGCGACTGCCCCCGGCAAGGTCGATCCGGAATTTTTCGATGCGCTGTGTGATGATTTGAATACACCCTTAGCGATTGCGCGTCTGCATGCGCTGGCCAAGGCAGGGAATGGGGCTGACCTTAAGGTATCGGCGCAGATGCTGGGGCTTTTAGGTGGTGACCTGAAGACCTGGTCGGCGTGGTTTACCAAAGCTATTGATACAGCTGCGGTGGATAGCCTGATTACGCAACGCAATGCTGCCCGCTCCGCCAAGAACTGGGCCGAATCCGACCGTATCCGCGATCAACTGGCCGCCCTGGGTGTGGCGATTAAGGATAATAAAGACGGCACCACAAGCTGGTCGGCTACCTAAGCCTTTGATAGAATCGGTGCTATGCGCCGGTTCCTGCTCGCTGCCCTTGCCCTGATTGCCATGACTGCACCCGCAAGGGCGCAGCAAGGCGTTGTCACGCTGGCTGGGGATGAATGGTGCCCGTATATCTGTAAAGACGCGGCCAAGCCCGGCATTCTTGTCGACATTGCGCGGTTGGCTTTCGCAAAGGCCGGCCTGAAGATTGATGTAAAGCTGATGCCATGGGCGCGGGCGTTCAAGGATGCGCGCGCTGGTAAATATGCCGGTGTGATCGGTGTGCAGCAGACACTGGCCGGTGATCTTGTCTTTCCGGAGGTGGCACAGGCGCAGTCTGTCGTGACATTCTATGTCAGGAAAAATTCGCCGTGGTATTTCAATGCGACCAGTGATCTGCCGCGCGTGTCGCTGGGCACGATTGTCGATTATTCCTACAACCCATTTCTTGATGATTATATCCTGCGCAATGCGCATGACATGAAGCGTATACAGGCGGTCGCGGGCGACCAGGCGCTGGCCAGCAATGTCAAAAAACTGATTGCCGGCCGTATTGACGCCACCGTCGAGACGGCAGCCGTGATGGAGCATTACCTGAACAGCGTGGATTTGCGCAAAGCCATCGTGCCCGCCGGGCGCATGCCGGAGACGCAAGATCTGTTCATCGCGTTTTCGCCCAAAGACCCCAAGGCAAAAGAATACGCGGATCTGGTCGCGGCGGAAACCCAGCAGCTGATCCTGAGCGGTGAGATGAACGCGCTGTGGGCGCGCTATACAAAGGCGGAGATGCCATGAGCAAGGATAAAATCCCGTTATCGTCATCGCTGGCGTTTCGCACTACCGTCAGTGTCTTTGTCCTGACGCTCGGGGTTTTGAGCGCGGGCGGTTATTTTATTACGTCACGTATTTATGATCTGAATTTTGAGAATTTGCGCCGCGAAGCCGAATCCGCCGCGCGTTTCGCATCCAAGACACTGGCGCGCCCCGTCTGGGATATGAACCAGCAGGGTGTGTCCGAAATCTTGAAATCCCTGTCCCAGAACGCGGTGTTCTGCGGCGCACAGGTGATGGACGGCGACGGCAAGATGTTTGTGGACGCCGGGTATCCGCTGACATTGAGTCGTGATCAGTCGCCGGTGCTGGAGCCCATCATGTTCGTGGACCCGGCGGAGAACGCGAACAAGATCATCGGTACATTGCAGGTCTGTGTCACAGCCGCGCCTATCCGGGCGCAGGTATGGAGCATCATCGACCGGCTGGTGATTTCATTCGCGCTGATTGCGGCGGGCGTGCTGGTGGCGTTACTTGCGTCGCTGCGCATCATTCTGAATCCGTTGCGCCGTTTTCAGGACGCGATTACGGCGTTTCAGCGTACGCTGACACCCATTACGGACCCTGAGCTGACCAGAAAGAACGAGGTTGGATACCTGGTCAAAAGTTTCAACCGCATGGGCACAAGCCTTGGCGATACGTATCGTGCACTGAAATCCGCCAAGGATGAGGCGGAGGAATCTTACCGCGTTAAAACCGATTTCTTTTCCAACATGTCACATGAACTGCGTACGCCGCTGAACAGCGTGATCGGCATGACGCAATTGCTGAAAACGCGCCCGATGGACGATGAACAGCGCGAGATGTTTACAAGCGTGCACCGTTCGGCTGAATCCCTGCTGAAAATCGTCAACGACATTCTGGATGTCGCCAAGATCGAGGCGCGGCAGATCCAGCTGGAGTACCTGCCGTTCGATGCATATCGCGAAATCCGCGATACGGTGCAATCCCTGCAGCCGCAGGCGATTGCCAAGGGGCTTAACCTTGGTTTCCAGTTGCAGGGTGATGACCTGAATGTTTACGGAGACCCGTCGCGTTTCGGGCGTATCCTGCTCAACCTTGTCAGCAACGCCGTGCGTTATACCGAGCATGGTTCGGTGATTGTCAGCAGCAAGGCGGAACCGGCGGATGATGGTCGTGTTGTATTGACCGTGAGTGTGCGCGATACCGGTATTGGCATTCCTGCGGACAAGATCGATACGATTTTTGAGAAATTCACACAAGCGGACAGTTCGACCACCCGCAAATATGGAGGCACGGGTCTGGGGCTGACCATCACGCGCGATCTTGTCGAGATCATGGGCGGCAATATCGGCGTTGAAAGCGATGTCGGCCACGGGTCGATATTTACATTCAGCATTCCGCTGGATACGACACCCAAAGAAACGCAGACGGTCAAAAAAGATCAGTTCAGCGACGTACGACCGCGTCACCAGCCGAGCATCCAGCCGCAGGACGCGCGGATTCTTGTGGCGGAAGATCACCCATCGAACCAGCTTTTCATGCGTAAACTGCTTGAAAATCTGGGTGTGAAGCATTTCATCATTGCAGAAAACGGGCGGGAGGCGCTGCGCGCGCTGGAGGCTGAGACTTATGATCTTGTCCTGATGGATTGCCACATGCCTGAACTCAACGGGTATGACACCACATTGGCGATCCGCGATCTGGATGACCCCATCCGCCGCAATGTGCCGATTGTAGCCATGACGGCGAATGCCATGCCGGAAGACGAGGCGCTGTGCCTGAGCTGCGGCATGGATGCGTATATCAGCAAACCTGTCGATATCGAGATATTCAAACGCAAATTGTCGCCGTGGATTGCCTTCCCGGCGGAAGCGGGCAGGCCGCTGGCACCCAAGGCGGATTTGCCGGTGGACCTGACCAATCTGCGCTCCAACGCTGCGGGCGACGCCGCATTCGAGCGCGAGATGATCACCCTGTTTGTGCGTCAGTCACAGGAACAGATGGAACGGCTGGAATCACTGTGCGCAAGCGGCAGCAATGAAGACTGGGTTGAAGCGGCGCATGCACTGAAAGGCACAGCGGGCAGCGTGGGTGCGAACGACATGCGCGAAGCGTGCGCGCATGCGCAGGCGCTGCCGGGCGTGAATCCCGATGTGCGTCGCGCCATAGCGGTGCAGATACGTCATGAATATATGAAAGTGTACGCCTATCTGGTGGTACAGGGTCTGTACCGCTCAGATGCCCTTTGAGACGAAGGTCGGCGCGTTGAGCAAATGCTGAAACAGCGTGTCGCGGCTGAAAGGCTTGACGATAAACCCGGCGGCGCCTGAATCCTTGATGCTCATGACCGTTTCCTTGGCGGTGTCCGAACTGATCAGGACCGCGTGGATATGCGGGTCAAATTTTTCGCGGGCGACTTTGACAATCGGCGGGCCCTTGTAGCCGCGCAGATGGATGTCGATAAAGGCGATGTTCGGTGCCACATCTTCATATATTTCAAAAAATTTCTCGGGCGTGTCGACGACATGCACATCACCGAACATTTTCAGGATTTTTTCGCATGTGCGCAGGATGATCGGGTCGTCGTCCAGCACGATGATGACATTGCTGGTGCGGGCCAGGCGTTTATGCGCCATTTGCAGCAGCCGGTCGTTTTCACCGATCAGCTTGCCTAAGACGCGGATCAGCAGGCCCAGCCCGTCTTCACCCAGATCATTGGCCATGATGCGTGATGCGCCGCCGGGATAGGCTTCGGTAATCGCCCTGTCGGTATCGGTCAGCATCGGGCGCAGGCGGGTATGCGTGGTGATCAGCAATTCGTTATGCGGGGCAAAACGGAAAACCTGGTGATCATCCTTGCCGAATTTGGTTTTGGCGATCTCAGCAATGGCATCCATCGCGCTTTCCGGCAGATCGGGGGACAGGCGGACATGCAGATATTGCATATCCTTGCCAAGCTTGCGGTTCACAGCCAGGAAATGCAGAGCGTCGGCGAGGGTCTTTTTCGGCGTCATATGATCTTTCGCTTATTTGAACCGCATGCCGGTGACTTCCCACTGGCCGTTCTGGCGGTTCAGCAGCATCGTGGGGGTGTTGTCGGCATTCTTGAGAATGAAGGTATCGGCATTGACCCAGCGACCGCGGCCCAGAAGTGTCGCAAGGCTGGATGTCAGGCCCATGGCATCGCGGCGCGGCTGGTCCTTGAATACAAAGACCATGGATTGCGGTGATGCGATCAGGCTTAAGAATGTGCCCGTCAGACTGGTGGACAGGCGTTCGAAGGCATCGGCGGGAGGCTGTGCGCCATCCTGCGTCTGCATGAAATCATTTTTCAGGGATAGGCGCACGGCGTCGAAATCGACGTAAGCGTCTACAGCCGCGACGTCTTCGGCTTCCAGCGCGTGGGTCAGGTTCTGGACTGTGCGATAGGGGGCGAGGGCGTACCAGCCAAGAAAGACAAGGGCGATAAGGACGGCAAGGTTCAGAAGCTTTTTCATGGGACCAAGTTTAAGAGTCATTCACCCCAATGGAAAGCCCGCATATCTGTAAAATATGCGGGCTTTGGTATTAGATGGCATTAAATTTTAAGCGGCGTTGCGGGCGGCGCCGAGCTTGCCGGCAGCATCCGGTTCAATCCAACCGATATTGCCGTCAGGACGGCGGTATACGGCGTTGAGATTGTCCGTCTTCGGGTTCTTGAACAGCAGGAAGTCCTGATGCGCAAGATCCATGCGCATGACCGCTTCCGACACGGACAGTGACGGGATCACGGTTGCGGTTTCAGCCACGATAACGTGGTCGTCGCCGGTCGGTGATTTTTGCAGCGGTTTGTTCAGTTGCGCGGTCAGTTCGGCGTCATCGTCATCGATGTCGACGCCGTCGGTCTGCAGGATGTAATCACGGGCCTGCAGGTACGATGTGTCCGGCGTTTTTTCCAGACGTTCGTGGTGATCGCGCAGGCGGGTTTTGTAACGGCGCAATTGTTTGGACACGCGGTCGACGGCTTCGTCGAATGCGGCGTAGGCGTCGCTGTTTTCGGCAGTCGCCTGAACATGCACGTCATGCCCGACATGGAAGACGACATTGGCGCGGAAAAGATACGATGCCTGTTTAGAGAAGGTGACGGATGCGTCAGTGACGCGGTTGAAGTATTTTGATTTGATGGTCTCAAGTTTTTCTTCGATATGGGCGCGCAATGCATCGCCGACATCCACATGTTGGCCTTTGACGGACAGATTCATGGATGAGCTCCTACTCTTTTAGTTTTAGGGATAAGGAATATTTTACACCAAATGACATGGGTGCAATAGTCCCCTATTTCAAGTGTGTGCTTATAAAGTTAATGAGAAATTAACCGTCGAGGGCCGCTTTGTTGCGCTTGCGGCGGCGGCGGTCTGCGGATGACCCCAAACCCGCGGCTTCGCGGTATTTTGCGACCGTGCGGCGTGCAATATCAATGTTTTCCGCCTTCAGCTTTTCCGCAATGTCGTCGTCGGATAAGACAGAATCCAGCGTCTCGTTATCAATCATGATCTTGATCTTGGCCTTGATGGCCTCCGCCGCGAGTTCGGTGCCGGAACCGGAGCCAACGCCGGAATCGAAGAAATATTTGAGTTCGAACAGGCCGCGCGGCGTACCGATGAATTTATTCATGGTTACGCGGCTGACGGTTGATTCATGCACGCCCACGACTTCGGCGATATCGCGAAGGGTGAGGGGCTTGAGGAATTCAACACCGAACAGGAAAAACCCGTCCTGACGCTCGATGATTTCGGATGCAACCCTCAGGATGGTCTGCGCACGTTGGTCGAGTGCACGCACCAGCCAGTTGGCGGACGCCATGCGGTCGTTGAGATATTGTTTATCGCCTTTGGCAATGTTTTTTTGTTTGTCAGTGGCATTGACGGCCGCATTCATGACGATGTTGGCGTATTCCTGATTGACCAGGACGCGGGGCAGGGTCTCGTTATTCAGTTCGACCTTCCACCCGCCGCCCAGTGTTTTGGGAATGGGCCGCATGAGAACGTCGGGCAGGGCCGTCTGCGCAATCGAATGATCGAAGGGCGCGGACGGTTTCGGATTAAGTTCGCGGATTTCGCGGATCATGTCGGCGACGTCGTCGAGTTCAACGCCGCAAACGCGGGCCAGACCCTTCAGGTCGCCGTCGGCCACTTTTTGCAGATTGGCAAGGCATGCCTGCATGGCGGGGTCGAGGCGGTCGCGCTCAGCCAGTTGCAGGGCCAGACATTCCGACAGGTCCGATGCAAATACGCCGGAGGGGTCGAATTTTTTCATGCGCGTCAGCAACGTATCGATGCGGTCGACGGGGCAGCCGAGTTGCTGGGCCAGTATCTCGGTGCTCTCGCGCAAATAGCCCGCTTCGTCGATACGGTCGATCAGCAGCGCGCCGATCATGCGTTCCGCCGGGAGATCGGTCATGATGGTCAGTTGTTCAAGCAGGTGCGTGCGCAGGGTTTTCTTTTCCGACATGCGTTCGGTGAACGCGTTGTCGTTTTCATCGTCGAAGGAAATGCTGCCGCCCTTGCCGACGCTGGCCCAGTCGGATCCGGTGTCGAAGGCGTTGTCTTCGAAATTTTTGGCCATGTCGTCGCCGTCATCGTCCGATGCGGGGGCGGGCGCGTCGTCGTCGTGATCGCCCTCCGGCGATTGTTCGTCTTTTTCGAGGAAGGGATTCTCGGCCAGTTCGTTCTCAAGGTATCCGGCAAGTTCGATGTTGTTGAGCTGCAGCAGCGATATGGCTTCGCGCAGCTGCGGCGTCATGATGAGCTGCTGCGTGCCTTTAAGTTCGAGCGTAATCTTGGGCTTAAAATCGACCATGGGTCATTTTACCACTTTGGAGCGGGTGGCAAAACCCCAGATTCAACGATGATTTAGGAGGTCTTATACAGGAAGTTTTCGCCCAGATAGACGCGGCGGACGTCTTCATTGGCCACGATTTCAGCCGGAGTCCCCTCGGTCAGGACCTGGCCGTCATGCAGGATATAGGCGCGGTCCACGATATCGAGGGCTTCGCGCACGTTGTGGTCCGTAATCAGCACGCCAATGCCGCGGGTTTTCAGATAAGCGATCAGCATACGGATATCGCCGACGGCAATGGGGTCGATACCGGCCAGCGGTTCGTCCAGCAGCATGAATTTGGGGCGGCAGGCCAGCGCGCGGGCGATTTCAAGGCGGCGGCGTTCACCACCTGACAAGGCCATGGACGGTGTGCGGCGCAGATGCGCGATGGAAAATTCTTCCAGCAATTCTTCAAGGAAACGTTCCTGGTCGCGTTCGGACAGGTCGGAACCCTGAAGCACGGCGCGGATATTGTTTTCAACGTCGAGGCCACGGAAAATCGACGCTTCCTGCGGCAGGTAGCCGATGCCAAGCCGCGCGCGGCGATACATGGGCAGGCGCGTGATATCCTGGCCATCGAGCAGGATGTTACCGCCATCCGCATGGATCAACCCGGTCATAATGTAGAAGAGGGTGGTTTTACCCGCACCGTTAGGGCCAAGCAGGGCCACCGACTCGCCGCGCTCGACGCGTACGGACACGTCGCGCAGCACGGGGCGTTTTTTATATGATTTGGCGATGTGCAGGGCTGACAGGCCTGGTTCGACCGTGCGCAGGCGTGCTTTTGGTTTGGAAGACGAGCTTGTCATTGGCCTTGGTTGTAGCGCCGATGCTGTGGCGCGTCAAATTTACATCTTATGGTATTATAGGGCTAAGACCTTGAAAATTCAAGGATTGGCCACTTATTCTCCCGGGTAGAAAACGCCGCGGACGCGTGTATCAGGGCCGCCCGATGCGGGAGATGCCGTCGAATCAACCGGTTGTTCGCCGCCAAAGATACGGCTGATATTGGTGTTCAGGTCGACTTCGCCGCGCGCGCCGGTGATGACATTGTTGCCCCGGTCGATGCGTACATTGCCGGTAATGGTGGCGATGTTGGAGCCAGCACGGTAAATGCCCCGGTCGCCGCGCATAACGTCGGTCGGTGTGGTGATGACGACATTGCCGATGGCTTCCATCTGGTCGAGTTTTGAATTGCCGGTTTCGACATCTTTTTTGAAACGGCCGATGAGGCGGTCGGATGTGATGACATCTTCGCCGCGCACGGCCTTGGCATTGCCGTAGGCGTTCATCTCGCTTTTAGTGGAGTCGTAAGTAAGCTTGTCGCGCGCGGTGACCGTGTCGGTCGGCGTCTGGATTTTCAGGTTGTTGCCGGTCAGTTCGGAATAACCCGTTTCGACATTATAAAACCCTTTGTCCCCGGTGGCGCGGCTGCCGTCAGATACGACCAGCACATTCCCGTCGGCATCGATGCGCGAAATGGTGGTGCCGCCCTTTTTGCCGGTGGCTGCGTCTTTCGGGGTATCGGTGTATTTTGCGATCAGCGTATCGCCGTGCAATTCGGTCGTGCCCTGTTTTGCAATGGCGGATTTACGGGCGATGTAGAGTTGTTCGGTGCGGTTCCATTCAAGGGAATCCTGCGCGGTGACTTCAATCGGCAATTTGGCGTTGGTCGCCTGTTGTGCCAGCGCAGGAAACGCACACAACAAAACCAGCAACGCACCCCCCGTTATACGCATGGCCTTATGACTTTCCCTTTTTGGTCGGGTCAATGGACCCGCCGGTGTTGAGTATCAATTTGGCCGGTCCCGTAAATACGGTCACCGCACCACCATTTTTGACCACCATGCCGGCCGCCGTCAAATGGCCCTGCGGGCCATCGATGACGACGGGGACATCGGTGCTGGATTCATTGGTTTTCAGATTCACGAACAGTTTTTGCGTGTTCAGGGTCGTGCCATCTGAGCGGGTGATGACAACGTTTTCATTCAGTGTCAGGTGCTGCTGCCCCTGCGCGTAGAGGCCGCTGACGGATTTTGCCTCCAGCGTGTCGGTTTCATTCAGCTGGACCTTACCCTTGGGGCTTTTCAGTTCGACGTTGTCCGGGTTGTCGGTTTGCTGGATGGCTTCTTCAGATGTGATGGTGAATGGGCGGCCCTTTGAATCGACGGATGAGAAATTGGCGCTGATCAGGCGGTTTTGTGTGGCAGCCTGTTGAAGGGCGGCCTTGTCCAGTTTGCTGGGTGCAAGGCGGCGTTCGGAAATTTCGGCCTCGATCTTCGGCCAGATCATGAGGACCGCAATGATCGCAACCGCTGC
The DNA here is from genome assembly GCA_002423205.1 of Micavibrio sp. UBA6145. Taxonomy (GTDB): domain Bacteria; phylum Pseudomonadota; class Alphaproteobacteria; order Micavibrionales; family UBA1664; genus UBA6145. The sequence goes on from DIUZ01000024.1 coordinate 21,204, forward strand.
CAGCGGTAACAGCAGGCGCAGGCGGGTCACACGGTTGGAATGCGACTGGTCGCGCGGCGCTAAGCGTACGCTGCGGCGGCGGTCATCCAATGCGCCCAGGCGCTTGGGATTTTCGGATTCCGGGGTGTTCATGAGCGTAAATCTAGTGCGTTTGATCAGATAACGCCAGCTTGCAGGCAGGCCTGAATACGGATCAGCCCGGCAAGGCGACCGTCTTCCATGACCAGAAGGCTGGTAATCGGGGTTTTGAAGGTTTTCAGCATCATGTCCACCGCTTCCGCCGCCAGCGCGTCCGGCGTGATGGAGCGGGGGTTGGTGGTCATGACATCGCCGGCCTTTTCAGCCAGCAGCGTGGGCGACATGTGACGTTTCAGGTCACCGTCAGTGATGATGCCGGCAACGTTGCCTTTGTCGTCTTCAACGATGACACAGCCGACGTTTTTCTCGGTCATCACCAGCAGGGTTTTATCCATGGTGGTGGCGGTGGTGACGATGGGCAGGTTTTCAATCCGGTCCATAAGGTCGGATACTTTTTTAAGACGCTGGCCCAGTTTTCCGCCGGGATGGAAGACGCGGTATTGCTCCGGCGTCAGGCCGCGGCGTTCAAGAAGTGTGACGGCCAATGCATCGCCCAGCGCCATGGTGATGGTGGTGGACGTGGTCGGCGTGTGGATGGACGGTGATGCTTCCTTCACGTCCGGCAGTGCCAGCACAATGTCGGAATGTTGTGCCAGCGTCGAACCCGGTTTTGCCGTGATCGCGATCAGCGGGATGCCGAAACGGCGCGTATAGGCAATGATATCGGCCAGTTCGGGGGCTTCGCCGGAATTGGACATGGCGATCACCACGTCTTTTTCGGTGATCATGCCAAGGTCGCCGTGGCTGGCCTCACCGGGGTGTACGAATTGCGCGGGGCTGCTGGTGGATGCCAGCGTGGCCGCGATTTTGCGCGCGACATGGCCTGATTTTCCCATGCCGGTGACGATGATGCGGCCACCGGCGGCGGTGGCCTTTTCCAGTTTTTCGATCGCATGGGCGAAACGGGAATCCAAAGCGTCCGCCAGCGCCGTCAGGCCGTCGCGTTCGGTCAGTATGGCATTGCGGGCGATGGAAAGAATGGTTTCGGTCATGCGCGTTTCGTCCTTAGTGGGAGAAAATATCCGGATCTTCCCATTCGAGCATATCAAGCTCGGCGCGGGTGGGCAGGAAGTCGAAGCATTCCTGCGCCAGACGGTCGCGTTCCTCGCGCACCAGAAGTGCGTCGAGTTTTTCTTTCAGCGCATGCAAATGCAGAACGTCGTTGGCGGCGTAAACCATCTGTTCTTCCGACAGTTTGTCGGCACCCCAGTCAGATGTCTGTTGCTGCTTGCTGATTTCAACCTGCAGCAGATCGCGCAGAAGGTCTTTGAGGCCGTTGCGTTCGGTGAATGTGCGGGTCAGTTTGGCCGCGATCTTGGTGCAGTAAACCGGGCTTGTGCGAACGCCGAGGTAGTGTTGCATGGCAGCGACGTCAAAACGCGCGAAGTGAAAGATTTTCAAAAGCTTTTTATTCTTCATGACGCTTTTGAGATTTTTGGCGCCTGAATAATCATCCGGTCCCAGTTTGACCAGATGGGCATCGCCGTCGCCGGCAGAGATTTGCACGAGGCAGAGGCGGTCGCGCTGAATTTTGAGGCCGAGGGTTTCGGTATCAACCGCGATGGACGGGCCGAATGTCAGGCCGTCGGGAAGGTCGCCGTGATGAAGATGGATAGCCATAGGTGTCTTAAATCTTTCTAACCGCAAAAGCGCGGGGTGTGGGTCCAGCGCACATTCAGGGAGAACGTGCCCATGCCTTCGATATAAAGGGTTCCTGCGCCGATGTCGCCGTCTTTTGTGTCGATGATATTGATACGAATACCCGCGGCTTTGCAGTCGTTGCTGGTCGTGCGTTCGGGGTCGGCGCAGATACGGGCGTTGCCCGGGCCAAAGCTTGCGGCTTCGTCCTGTTTTTTGATTTTAAGGCCGGCCTCAAGACGGTCCAGTTGCCAGATGGACGCGATGAAAAGCCGTCCGTCGGGCAGGGTGGTGCGCATTTCTGCCGCAGGGGCGTTGCCCGGGGAACAGGTGTCGGTGACATCGGCATCAAGGGTCTGAGCCGCGTAAGCGCTGCCAGCGGCAGACCCCAGAAGGGCCGCCATGGCAACGATACGGATTGTATGAAAAAGCATGATGGTATTTTTAAGGTTTTATCCCTTAAATCAAGGGGTAAAACTTGGTGCCCAGAAGAGGACTCGAACCTCCACGATCTTGCAACCGCTAGCACCTGAAGCTAGTGCGTCTACCAATTCCGCCATCTGGGCATAAAAGCGCTCTTTCCTTAACCCGTGTCGCCGGGGTTGTCAATTGGCTGTTCAATGCAAACTCTTTGTAATAATATGCATGAGTATTCAACGGTTTCCCTAGCCCCAAGGCCATATATGAAGGTACTTATTATTGATCGTGATCGCGATAATTGCGATCAAATGACCGCAGCCCTCGAAAAAGCCGGGGCGAAGGTGGTTTGCGAGCCGATCAAGAACAAGGCCGCCGATATCCTGCGCGCCGAAAAATTCGACGCCATTTTCCTGGACCCGACGCCGCAGGCCAATGAAATGCGCGCCTTCATCATGAATGTGCGCCGGTCGACCAATTCATTCCCGCCGATCATCATCATGGGCCACCAGCTGGCGGCACAGCAAGTCATGGCCGCTGGCGGCAACGATATCCTGAACAAGCCGTTTTCGAATGAGCTTCTGGTCGCCAAGGCCGCGAACGCCGTGCGTGTTTCGCAGGTCACCGCGATCATGGCGGATGAACGCGAAGATTTTCCGTCGCGTGACGGCGTCATCGCCAAATCCGCCTTCAACCAGCTGTTCATCACATGCCTCGACCGTGCCGACCGTCACGGCGAACAATCATCGCTTATCTTCATCGACATCGAAAACCTTGCTGAAATCGCGCAGAAAGACGGTGCCGAAGCTGCCCGCAAGGTTGCGGCCAATCTGCACCGCCATATCAGCCGCGCACGCCGTACATCGGACATTGCGGGCCATATCAAAACCGGATCGTTCTGCCTTTTGCTGCTGCGTCCTGCACGTGAGGACGAACCGTTCCTGGCGGCCAGCCGTTTCGCCGATTCCTTAAAGGAAAATCACGACCTGATTTCCACCGCTTCGACGCGGGCGATTCTTAAGGTCAGTCTTCTGGTTATTCCGACCGGCGAAGTCCCTGTTGAGCACAGCATTGGACAAGACCGGTAAACGCCTTAAATACTTGGCCTTATGACCGAACACGATCCCGATAAGGCTGTACGCGAAAAGCTGCTTTCTTTTGCCAGACAGGCCGGTGCCGATGGTGCCGACGTGATTGCCATGCGTGCGCAAAATCTTGATGTCAGCGTGCGCAAAGGCGCGCTGGAAGATGCCGTGCGTTCAGAAAGTTTTGGCATTGGCCTTCGCGTCTTCAGGGGCGCACGTCATGCCTATGGTTCCAGCGCGGATGCCAGCGATGACGGCCTTCGCAAGCTTGCGGTGCAGGTGGCGGCGATGGCCGAGGCCGTTCCGCCTGATGAATTCAGTGTGCTGGCGGATTCTGATCTGCTGGCAAAAAACGTATCCGATCTTGATCTGTACGATCCGGCGGAGATGTTGTCGGTACAAGGCTTAAGCGATATGGCACGACGCGCGGAAGCGGCGGCGCTGGCGGTTGCGGGCATCACCAATTCTGACGGTGCGCATGCGGGGCAGGGTGTGCACTGGATCGGTCTTTCGACATCGAATGGTTTTTCATCTGCGTATGCGCATAGCGGCACGCATCTTTCACTGTCGATGATTGCGGGTACCGGCGATTCCATGGAAACGGATCATGCGGGGGCACAGGCGACCTATGCTTCTGACGTTGAAGACGCGGCCATTATCGGCGTGCGCGCGGCGGAACGTACGATGGCCCGCCTTAACCCGCGCACCGGTAAAACCGGGCGTTTCCCGGTTTTGTTTGACCGGCGCGTGGCGTCATCCCTGCTGCGGTCGCTGACGCGTGGTGTGTCAGGGCCGCGCCTTGCCAAGGGCACCAGTTTTTTGCAGGGCCGTCTGGGTCAGGCCATTTGTGCACCTGGCATTACCATCATTGACGACCCGCTTAAAAAGCGCGGTGTGCGCTCCAACCCGTTTGACGGCGAGGGGCTTGCGGTGTCGCGCAAGGTGATCGTTGAAAACGGCGTGCTGAGCAGCCTGTTTCTGGATTTGCGTTCGGCCCGCCGTCTGAATATGGCCCCGACCGGTCATGCCACGCGCGGCCTATCGTCGCCGCCGTCGCCGTCGCCGTCAAATATCTGGATCGAAGCGGGGCCGCAAACCCGCGACCAGATGATCAAGGATATCGGCGAGGGGTTTCTGATTACCGACCTGATGGGGGCCAGCATCTCGCTTTCGACCGGTGATTATTCGCGCGGCGCATCCGGTTTCTGGATCGAGAACGGTGAGATTGCCTATCCGGTGGCGGAGATGACCATCGCGGGGAATCTCAAGGACATGCTGATGTCCATGACACCGGCGTCCGACCTGGAATTCCGCGACGGTGTCGACAGCCCCAGTCTTCGTGTCGACGGGATGACCGTCGCAACCCGTTAAGTTATTGATCTGACTCTTAATTCCGGTTCTTGGTAATCGGTGCGAATACGGATAGACTTGTGGATAACCGCACCGGTTGTTTTCTTTTGCCAATCAAGAGCATGAAGCGTTTTTTCCACTGCATGGCAGGTCTTTTTGTGGCCGTCACCCTTAGCGCCTGTTGCCCGTGCGTGCAGGCACCGCCGCCCCATATCACCAAGACACCCGTCAAGACCACGCCGCCGCTTGTGCAGCAGGGTCCGAAGGCGGGCGATGTCCTGACCGTCACGGTTGAGGGTGAGGCGGACCTTTCCGGCGATTACACCGTTGGTCCGGATGGCAACATCACCATGCCGCTGGTTGGCAAGGTTGCTGTGGCGGGGCAGCCCCAGGCCGCGCTCGCGGGTGTTATTACAGACGCATACCGCGCGGGTTATCTTGTTGATCCCAAGGTCCGCGCCGAGGTGAAATCCAAATGACATCATTTACGCCCCTGCCGCCGATGGACGGCGCGATTTTACGCAACCGCAGCGGCGGCATGCGCCGCGACGTGGCCGCGACATGGGATGCGCTGTGGCGCCGTAAATGGATTCCGCTGGTCGGTGCGCTGGTTGGTGTGACGGTTGGTGTCGGTGCACTGTTGTTCATGCCGCCGCTGTACAAGGCATCGACCCGCATCATGATCGACAATCCGGATAACAAGGCGGGCGTGGTCGATTCTGAAGCCGCCATTATACGGTCCACGCCTGTGCTGGCGAAGGTGGCGGGATCTCTCGCGCTTTACAGTGATCCGCAATTTGCAAAACCGCAGGGGGTTTTGCGTCACGTGGTGCAAAAACCGCAATTGATGGATACCGGCAAATCCGAGCGCGTGATGAACCGCCTGGACGCCATGATCCGCATTCGCGTTCTGCCGAATACGTCGATCATCGACATGACCGTGCATAACCCGGACCCGGACCGTGCCGCGCAAATCGCCAATGCGCTTTTGACCGCGTATCAGGAACGCAAGGTGGATGAACGGTTTGAGCAATCGCGCCAGATGTCCGCATGGATCGGCAAACAGATGGATGCGATCAAGACGCAGGGCAATGCCGCGCGTGCAAAACTGGCCGCGTTTGAATCCGCGCACCCGCAAGGGCTGAACAACGATAATGGCGTACAGGCGCAGCGGGTTGTGGCGCTGAGCCATGAAATGGCGCAGACGCAGAATGATATCGATGAATTGTCGCGCAAGCTCACGGCCGCACAGACCGAAGACAAGGCCAAGTCGGCGCAGAAAATCGTGCGTATTCAGGGGTTGAAGGCGCAGCAGGCCAATCAGCAGGCCGAACTGGCCGCGCTGCAAAAAACATATGGCGACCTGCACCCCAAAATTGTTGAGCAAAAGACACGCATCGCGCGTACCCACGCCGATCTGCGTGCGGCTGAGAACAGTGTCACGCCGAATATCGACCGCGATCTGTCGGCGGCACGCAACCGTCTGGACGCCCTGCAAAAGCAGATTGAAGCCTTGAGCGTTTCCACCGATGCAAGCAGCCGCGATCGGATGGAGCTTAAAAATCTTCAGGACGATGTGGCCGCCAATGACCGCCTGTACAGCGATCTCATGATTAAATACCAGGCCATGGCGGCAGACACACAATTGCGCGGCAATGACATCAAGGTCATCAGTATGGCGACCATTCCGTCGACACCGGACCAGAGCGCGCGTATCGCGATGCTGATCGGTCTGGGCCTTGCGGGTTTCCTGTGCGGCCTGGTGTTTGTGGCTTTGCGCCTTGCGTGGGCTACGGGTTTTACCACGGCGGCGCAGCTTGAGGGCATGACGGGTTACCCGGTGTTTGCGGCGGTGCCGGTTGCGGGCGGCAAGTTTTCGAAGAACGGTGCCGTGCACCACAATGTGATGCAGGACCCGGCGGCGTTGCTGGCGGAATCGCTGCGTTCGCTGCGAGTTTCTTTGCGTCTGCGCGGAGAGTCGGGCAAACGCCCGCGTGTGGTTGCGTTTACGTCCACCCTGCCGGAAGAGGGCAAGACGTCATTGGCTGTCATGCTTGCGATGATTGCCGCCAAGTCCGGTGAGCGTGTCTGCGTCGTTGACTGCGATCTGCGCCGCCCGTCGGTGCACAAGGCATTCGGTATCGGCAATGCCCGTGGTCTTGCTGATTATTTAAGCGATCGTCTTGGTATAGACGATGTGATTTACCGCAAGGACCCGTCGGGTGTGCATCTGGTGACGGCCAAGGCCGTGCCGTCTTATTCACTGACGCTGCTGACATCGGGTCGCATGGAACGGCTGCTCGATAATTTGCGCGAGCAATATGACCTGGTCATTCTGGATGCGCCTTCAAGCCTGGCATTTGCGGATGCGCGTGTTCTGGCACGCATGGTGGACCAGACATTGTATGTTGTTGCGTGGAACCGCACGCGGCGTGAATCGGTGGTTGCGTCGCTCAAGGCCTATGCAGATCTTGGGTATGCTGATCTGGCGCTGGTCCTGAACAAGGTCGACCTGAATGAATATTTGCGCGATTCCGCTGCTGTCGTTGTGTACCAGTACGGGCGTGAGCCGGAAGAGTCCTATGCTTGACAATGCGTGTGATGTTCCTGTAGTTTAGGAACATCTTCCCAATATTATACTTCCCGTACCCAGATCGGGAGGTAGGCTATGAATAATCCTTGGATATCTCGATCTAATACCATAAGAAGTGGTCTAGAACCCGTAGACAAGCCCGTCATGAAATTTCGTCTTACTTACGAAGGAAGGCTTTTGGCTTTAAGCAGTGACTCTGTGCAGCCTGTATCAAAGTCGCGCCATACCCATGAAATTCGGAAATCTTTTCATCCTCAGCTCAAAAGGCTTTGGAATATTCATCCCGCTTTAAGAAGCGCCACAGTTTTTGACGCGAAGAATCTGCTTGATGATGTTCAGGAAGGACTTTTAGAAAATAGGGAAAAAAATTTTGAACGATGTGGGTACAAATTTGTCCCTTTGGTAACCGAGGATTTCTCACTTCTTTGCGATATCCACGTACTGTTTTTACGCCCGGATACTCCAGGATCTTTAATTCAGTCCGGTGATATTGATAACCGTATCAAAACTCTTTTTGATGCTCTTAGGATGCCTAGCAATAAAGCTGAACTTGGGGCCTATGACATCCCTGATCCAGAAGAAAGACCTTTTTTTACCCTTTTAGAAGACGATAAGTTGATATCTGGCATCAGCGTCGAAACAGATGTTCTGTTAGATATGGGAGATCCAAAAGATCAAAATAATGTCAGGCTTGTGATAACGGTAAGTATTCGACCGTACAAACTAGGATTTCATAATATAGAGTTTGGATAATTGCATATACCTAACACTATGGTTTTGGCTTCACAATTTTGGTGATTGTCCGGTCAAATGTCTCTCCAGTCTCATCCGCCTCAACTTCTTTGGCATACGCGATAAACCGTTCCTTCTGGGGAAGGCCCGGCTTAATCACTTTCTTAGGCTTGCTCTTTTTATCCATGCGCTGCCGCAGTTGTTTTATAGGTCAGGCGTTTTCCGACGACACCCTGCAACAAAGCGTTTGCACGGTCCTGATCGTTATAGCCTAACGCGGAACGGTGATTATAGCGAAAATCGTATTCTGACAGATAGCGTTGCAAGTGCTTTTCATCGCAATGCTGGTAGATGCCCTTCATGCCACGCTTGAAGATCGAGAAGAAGCCTTCGCACGAGTTGTTATTCACGTTACCGCGAGCGTATTCGCCCGAGTAGTGATTAACGGAATGGTGTTCGGCAACATGGCCTTCTGCGCCGACATACAAACGGCTTTCGTCGGTGTGCAGGTGGCTCTCTTTAGCCACGTTCTGAACAACGATAGCAGCAACGGTTGCCTTGTCTGCGCGGTCAACGTGGAATGAGCGAGCTTTACCGCCGCGCTCAACCAGAGTGACGATAGCGCGTTTCACCCCGGGACCACGCGGCTTGCCTTGAAACGGCTTGCCATCGGTGCGGACTTTGGCCGCGTTAGCTTTCGGGCCGTGATAGGTTTCGTCGGCTTCAACGATTTTACCTTCGCCGCCAAGCGGACCCATGCCGCCGTCTTTCATGGCTTCACGAATGCGGTGCGACAGGAACCAAGCGGATTTCAAGGTGATCCCTAAAGTGCGGTGCAGTTGGTTTGCGCTCACGCCTTTTTTGCTGGAAGAAATCAGGAAGATCGCCTGAAGCCAGATATGCAGTTTGATGTGGGATGATTCAAAAATGGTCCCGACTTTAACGGTGAACGGCTTGCGGCACTGGTAGCACTTGTGAACGCCAATCCGGGTGCTTTCGCCTTCCAGCTTGCCGATACGGTCAAAGCCGCCGCAGTGAGGGCAGATAGGACCATTCGGCCAAATGCGGGCCTCAACGAACCGATAAGCGGCCTTTTCGTTGTGAAAGTGGGGTGCTGAAAGTACTGATTTCATCGTAATTCTCCTATAAGAACAACCTTATAGGGGTGATTTGGGTACGTCAAGTATAATAATGGGAACATCTTCCTACCAGACTTGTGCCCGCCGCGGGGATCCGCCGGCGGGTTTTTTTATCTTTTGAAAGGATTTGCAATGACTTACTTACCACTTGATGATGACATGCACGCCATTCCCGCCCTGCGCCTGAAGGCCACGGGCGGTGCCCACGCCATCACGGCGGCGGCGACATCCGCCCGCAATTCAACCGCATTCAATGCCGATACGCGCGTTGTTTCCGTCTATGCCACGGGCAATGTGTATCTGCGTTTTGGCGGCGCCAGTGTTACGGCATCGGCCAGCGACCATTATTTTCCGACGGGTGTGTATTACGATTTCGCGATTGGCGGCGGCGGCAAGGTCGGCCAGTTCAGCCACATCGCCGTGCTGCGTGCGGATTCCGCCGATTGCAGTGTTTATATTTCCGAGAAGGAATAACGCGTCAACGCTGGACGGCGGTGCGGCTTTTCATGGCGGTGGTCAATGTACCGTCGTCGAGATAATCAAGCTCACCGCCGACCGGCATGCCGTGCGCAAGACGCATGATGCGCACGCCGGTGTCTTTCAGGCGATCGGCCAGATAATGCCCGGTGGTTTGGCCGTCGACCGTGGCGGACAGGGCCAGGACGACTTCCTGCGTGCCTTCGATGCGAATGCGTTCCAGAAGTTCGTCAATGCGCAGATGTTCAGGCTTCACACCGTCAATGGCGGATAATACGCCGCCCAGCACATGATACAGACCGTCGAACACCCGTGTGCGTTCGATGGCCCAGATATCGGCGATACCCTGCACCACGCAGATCAGCGTGCGGTTGCGGCGCGTGTCGGTACAGATGTGACAGGGACTGGCGGAATCGAGATTGCCGCATGTCTGGCAGGTCATGACCTGGCCATAGGTTTTATCCATCTGCATCATTAGCGGTTTCATCATGGTTTCGCGCTCGGTCAGCAGCGTCAGCGCCAGGCGGCGGGCTGAACGCGGGCCAACGCCGGGAAGGCGGGCAAGCATGCGGATAAGGTCGTTGATGTCGGCGCTGGTCATGTGATGTTCTTTTGCAGGGTTTCCATGTCAGCGTCGCAGAATATGCGCGTGCGATCAGCGCCCAGATCAGCCAGCGCCGCATGCACGGGCAGCATCATGGGGTCGGGGCCGCTAACGTAAATCACATGGTTTGACAGATCGAGCTGTAACTGGCGCAGTTGCAGATCAGGTGTTTGAGGGTCGTTGACGATGTGGATCGTGACCTTGCCGGTGGAGGACAATGCATCCAGTTCCTGCTGGCAATAGATGTCAGCCATAATGCGCGCGCCGTACACAAGCGTGATCTGGTCGCTCAGTTTTTTTGTCAGTATGTCGTGGGACAATGCCAGCATCGGCGCAATACCGGTGCCGCCCGCGACCATCAATACCGGGCGTCCATTAATGGCGGCCGTGTTCATGTCGCCGTGCGGCCCTTTCAGGCCAACGGTGTCACCGGCCTTCAGGTTTTGCGCCAGATGCGCGGACAGGCCGGTGCCCATGTTGCGGATGTGAAATTTGATCAGGCCGCTGTCGTCAGGCAGGGATGCAATGGAATAGGCGCGGGAACCGTAACCTTCAACGCCGATATGCATGTACTGACCCGCCAGCCAAGTCAACGGCGTTGCGGGTGCAAGCGTAAGGATGCGCACGTTGCCGGCGCGGTCTTCGATGCTTTTGATCGCAGCGGGGATGTTAGCCATGACGCATCACGGTGGTTTAGTTGTTGAGGCGGGAACGGCCGGTCGGGTCCTTGTAAATAAACAGGGACGGCGGGATCGGCGTGCCGATGTTAAAGTCGGTTAAAACAAGATCTGTTTTCAGACCTTGCGCATCCACGATCGTCCATGATTTGAGCTGAAACGGGTTTTGCGTGAAGTTGACCAGCAGCGTGCCGCTGGCGGGGTCTGCCGTCTGCTGAATGGTGTAAGTGATCAGGCCACCCTGTTCTTTGACCGATCGAACCGTCAGGTCGCCGTCGAGGCGTGCATTCTTGCGCAGCAGGAAGTCAGCCAGCGTGGTGCCGACCGGCGCGGTTGATGTCTGGCGTTGCTGGTCGTCATAAAAATAAATCAGCACGCCGTCAGCGACGATGAAATCCTTTACCGGCGCATCGTATTCAAAGCGCAGGCGGCCCGGACGCCAGATGTAGAAATTGCCGCTGAGGCTGGTGCCGTCGAAGCCGCGTTGCGTGAAGCGGGCCTGTCCGTAGGTCAGGCTTTTGAGCCAGCTTTCAGCCTGCGCGACGCGCGGGTCTTTCGCATAGCTTGCGGGAATAAAGGCCAGAAGGGCCACCAGTAAAAGTGCCAGTTTTCTCATGGTCTTAAGATAGGCGACCAATGCGGCATTGGAAAGGCTTAGAATTATGACTGAATCCGGGCGCGGATAATGGCCGGAGTCATGCCCTTTTCGCGGAAAGCGCGCAAGGTAATGGCCTGATCCCGCTTGGCCAGACGCTGGCCGTTTTCGTCGGCCAGAAGCTGGTGATGATGGAATACCGGGACCTTATGCCCAAGCAGGCGGTAAAGCAGCGCATGCAGATCGGCAATATCGGCCAGATCCTGACCGCGGTAGACAAGGCTGACACCCTGATCGGCGTCGTCCATGACGCAGGACAGGTGATAGGACGTGCCGATATCCTTGCGGCCCAGAATGACGTCGCCGTGGCGCTGGGCGAAAGAATCGCATTCGACCAGATTGCCGTCGTCCATTTCCTCGAAATAGGTGAAGGGCCCGACTTCCTGAATAGCGGCCTGCATCGACAGACGCCATGAAAACGGTACGCCGTCATCGATCATTTTGCGTTCTTCGGATGGGGGCAATGGTTCGCTGCAGAACACCGTGTCCACGCGTTCATGCGGGGCGTGCAGGATGTCGTTGATCTCTTTGCGCGTCTTGAAGCACCGGTATACAAGCCCGCGTTCATGCAGTTTTTTGAGCATGTCTTCGTAAAGCCGGATGCGTTGTGACTGGATACGCACGGGTTTTTGCCATTCCAGGCCCAGCCATTCCAGATCTTCAAAAATGGCGTCGATGAATTCAGGCTTGCAGCGCGTCTTGTCTATATCCTCGATCCGCAGCAGGAATTTGCCATGCCTGAGCATGGCGCGGTCATGATTTAAAATCGCAGAATACGCATGGCCCAGGTGTAGATACCCGGTCGGCGAGGGTGCGAAGCGGGTCGTCTCAACGCTCACCGATCAGGACTTCCCGTTTGCCGACGTGGTTGGCGGGGCTGATGACTCCCTGCTTTTCCATGCGTTCGATGATGGTGGCTGCGCGGTTATAACCGATCTGCAGGTGACGCTGAATGAAGCTGGTTGATGCCTTGCCTTCGCGTGCGACAAGCGCCACGGCCTGATCATAGAGTTCATCGCCTGAACCGCCGCCGCCCTGCGCGCCTGCGCCGAACATGTCGCCCATTTCGCCGTCTTCACCGCCTTCGGTGATCTGGTCGAGGTATTCGGGTTCGCCCTGCGCCTTCAGGTGGTCGACGATCTGGTTGACCTCGTCATCGGCCACGAAGGGGCCGTGGACGCGCTGGATGCGGCCGCCTGCGGCCATGTACAGCATGTCGCCCTGACCCAGCAATTGTTCCGCGCCGCCTTCACCCAGAATGGTGCGGCTGTCGATTTTCGACGTGACCTGGAACGAGATACGGGTCGGGAAGTTGGCCTTGATGACGCCGGTGATGACGTCGACCGACGGGCGCTGCGTGGCCATGATGATGTGGATACCGGCGGCGCGGGCCATCTGGGCCAGGCGCTGGATCGCGTTTTCAACTTCTTTGCCGGCAACCAGCATCAGGTCGGCGAATTCGTCGACGACGACCACGATGTAGGGCAGTTCGACCAGTTCGATCGGCTGTTCTTCGTAAATCGGCTTGCCGGTATCCGGATCGAAGCCGGTCTGGATTTTGCGGGTCAGGACTTCGCCCTTGCCTTGCGCTTCCTTGATGCGCTGGTTGTAGCCGTCGATATTGCGCACGCCCAGTTTGGACATGGCGCGGTAGCGGTCTTCCATTTCGTGCACGGTCCATTTCAGCGCGACGATGGCCTTGCCGGGTTCAGTCACGACCGGGGCCAGAAGATGCGGGATATCATCATAGACCGAGAGTTCAAGCATTTTCGGATCGATCATGATGAAGCGGCACTTCTCAGGGGAAAGCTTGTAGAGAAGCGAGGTGATCATGGTGTTTACGGCCACCGATTTGCCCGAACCCGTCGTACCGGCCACCAGTAAGTGGGGCATGCGGGCCAGATCGGCAATGATTGGCGCGCCGCCGATGTCCTTGCCCAGAACGAGGGGTAATTTGCACTTGGTGTCGGCATACGCCTCCGACTGGAGGAGCGAACGCATGTAAACGGTTTTGCGTTTTTTATTCGGGATTTCGATGCCGATGACGTTGCGGCCCGGTACGACAGCGCCGCGAACGGAGAGCGCGGACATGGACCGCGCAATGTCGTCCGACAGGCCGATGACGCGGGATGATTTGGTGCCTGGTGCGGGTTCCAGTTCGTACAGGGTGACGACGGGGCCCGGGTGGATTTTGACGATTTCGCCGCTGACGTTGAAATCCTCCAGCACCTGCTGCAGCATTTCGGCGTTGCGGGTCAGGGTTTTTTCGTCCTGTTCGTCGCCGATGTTTTCTTCCGGTTCTTCCTGCATGATTTCGACATCCGGGAATTCCCATTCGCCGTCGCGCAGGGCCAGCTTGCTTTGCTTGGTCTTTTTCTTTTTGGTTTCTTTCGGTTTTACGATCTTGCGGTCATTGCTGGGGCGGATGGCGCGCAGCAGGCCGCCTTTGGATTCCTCTTCTTCTTCAGCATCGTCTTCGTCATCCGTATCTTCATCGGATGCTTCTTCTTCGCCGTCGTCTTCGTATTCTTCTTCGTCTTCCTCGTCCGCGCCGTCTTTGCTGATGACCGGCGCCTTGCGCAGGTTGGTGGCTGTGGTGGGTTTGCGGCGCGGTGCAACCTCATCCGCATCATTGTCGGATGACGTGAACCAGCTACGGACATGCGCCGCCATGCTGGCGACACCGATGGCCACCCATGCGGTGAAGGACAGCGCAATGCGGCCGATTTCACCCCAGCTTGATGCGGGCATGCCGATGGATAATGCCGTCAGCGTGATGGCGGCAATCGCGGAGATGGTCGCGGTCACCGCGAAAGACCATTCACCCAGGAAAGACTGCATCGCGCCGGCAGCCCCGGACAGAATCCCGGCACCGACAATGCCGCCCATATACTGAACGGGGTCCCATGATACGGGTGCTGACATGCGCGCAAATGCGATCGCGGCAAAGATGGTGGCGAATGCGGCCATGACAATGCGCACGGGGCGCGAGAATGTAACCTCGCTACGACGCAGGGTGCGCACGCCGCGTGCCATCATGATGATGGCCGGAATGATGCCGGCAAAACCGATGGTCTGGATAATGCCGTCGGCCAGATATGCGCCGGGCATGCCGCCAAGATTCAACGGCGTTGCGGTCGATGTGTTGTTCATCGATGGGTCAGCCGGGTTGTAGGATGTAAGGGCGACAAGTGCGAAAACACCGCCAGCCGACAGGGCGATGCCCCATGCATCCGTAAGGCGTTCATGGAAGAAACGGGAGACCGGTTCAGGCAGGACGCGATTGCGGGACGCAGAACGACGGTAGCCGGACGAGGCATATGATGCGCGGGGCATTGAAATCCTTGGATATTTTTGGGATTTTAACGAGAACTCAAGACCCGAAAATGATACGTGCTTCGTGGGAATCCGGCAAGCAAAAGCCGTTTTATGAAATTAACACTTTGTTAAGGTTCTGTGGACAAACTTGGAACTAACCGCAGTACGATTCTCAGTCCAGAGGATCGCCAATCAAAACAGGTTTTAAGGGTTTTAATTTTCGGAGAGCCTCATGCAAGGGAGTTCTATGCCTGCCATGCTTATGCCCGCGATCAATTCCTACTTCGCCATCTACACGCTTGAAGATGCCAGAGGTCACACACCGCGCCAGCGCGGTCTGAACTGGGACCTGCACGCCACCGCCACCGACAAGGCCATGGCCATCAGCCACGCACGCATGCTGGCATTACAACCCGGCGTTTCGGAAGTGCATGTCAAAAAAGTTACCGAAGACATGAGCAGCGGCCTGGTGTCGGTGCGTAACGTCAAGCGCTGCAAGCGTAACGATACGGGTATGATGATGATTTACAGCGGTTTGGCGCTGCTGGCCGTCGCGGGCGGTCTTATCCTGAAATTACTTTTTTAAGGCCATTTTCACGCGGAAAGCGCTTTGCGGGTATGTCCCCAGCACGCGGTATTTACCGTTGGTGTAATAGGCGATTTCTTCCAGCGCATGCTTCATCCGGGCTTCATCCGGGTGGCCTTCGACTTCACAATAAAATTTCGCGGCGTTGAAGCCTTCCACGTAGGACTCAATCTTGGTCATGTTGATCTGGTTGGTCGCGAACGCGCCCAGGATCTTGTACAGAAACGCCGGGATGGAACGGCCTTCGAAGAACAGGCTGGTCATGGACGGGGTTTTGACATCCGGGACCACATTCTCTTTCGAGAAGACAACAAACCGGGTGACGTTGTCGGTCGTATTCTGGATACCCTTTTTCAGGACTTTAAGACCGTAAAGTTTCCCCGCCAGTTCGGAGGCCAGTGCGCCTTGAGTCGCATCGCCGTTGCGGGCGACCATGGCCGCGGCACCGGCGGTGTCGTCGTGGCGGACTTCCTTGAGTTTCAGGCGCTTGGTTTCGTTGCGGCACTGGGGCAGGGCCATAACATGGCTGTGCACGTGGGTTAAGCGCTTGATATCGCTGCCTTTTGTGCCCAAAAGGCAGAATTCGATGGGCTGAAAATGTTCTGCAATCATGTGCAGGGTCTGCATTTGCGGCATCAGATGGTGGACGTCGGCCACCCGGCCCGCGATGGCGTTCTCAATCGGGATCATGGCCAGGTCGGCCTTGCCGCTGGCTACGGCGTCAAAAGCCTCGTCAAACGTGACGAAAGGCATGGTTTTTGCGCCGGGATACATGGTGCGGCTGGAAATGTCGGAAAACGACCCTGCTTCCCCCTGAAAGGCTACGGAAGCCGCTTTTTTCAGTTTGGACTGGCGTTTGGGCGCATGATTTTTAAGGGGGGGCATTTTCAAATCCTGTTTACATGGTATTGTTTTGTCTGTCATAAACGGGTCGTTTTACCGACCCCAATTCCAACGACAAGCTTAGGTATCCCATGTCTGGTATGGATTTCAACAAACTCTTCGCGGCCGTCCTGGTCGCGGTCATCGTCGCCATGCTCGCCGGTTTTGTCGCCCGCGAGACGGTTAACGCCGAGAAGCCGGAGAAAAACGCATACTCGATCACGGTGGTTGATACGTCCGGCGCCGGTGGCGCTGCCGTTGCGACGGGCCCTGAGCCGATCCTGGCATTGCTGGCTACGGCGGACATCGCCAAGGGTGAAGCCGCCGGCAAGGCATGCGCTGCATGCCACTCTTTCGGCAAGGGTGAAGCGGCCCGCGTCGGTCCGAACCTTTACAACATCGTCAACGCCAAGCACGCGCACATGGAAGGCTTTGCCTATTCCGATGCGATGAAGGCGCTGCACGACAAAAACTGGACCTACCAGGAGCTGAACGGCTTCCTGTGGGCACCGGCCAAACACATCCCGGGTACGAAGATGACCTTTGCCGGTATCAAGAAACCGGAACAGCGCGCCGACATGATTGCATGGCTGCGCACGCTGGCGGATTCGCCGGCACCGCTGCCGGATGATGCGGCGATCTCGGCTGAGAAGCCGGCTGACGCACCGCATACGGATGCAGAGAATAAAGACGGCGAAGCAAAAGCCAAGGAAGAAGCCAAGAAGAAGTAATCTCTTCAGGACTGATCGAAATCAAAAACGCGCATCGAGAGATGCGCGTTTTGTTTTATCTGGCTGTTGCGCCAGCGCCCAGAAGCGTGCGATGCAGTTCGTAGAGCAGCGCGGCCAGGGTGACCATCGCGCCCGCCTGATGCAGCGTCGCCAGTGGCAGGGCCACGTGCGAGAGCAGCGTAAGGATACCAAGGCAGAATTGTACGAACACCGCCGTGCCCAGAATGGGGGAACGTGTGCGCCATGCGAAGCTTAAGGTCAGCGCGAAAGCCGCGAAGGCGAGCCAGCGATGCATGAACTGCACCGATGCATGGTTTTCAATCAGGTTCTTCAGAAGCGGCTGCATATCCCACATTTCGCCGGGCATGAACGCGCCGCCCATCATCGGCCATGTGTTGTAGATGAGGCCGGCATCGAGACCGGCCACAAACGCACCCCACAGAATGGTGACCGATATAAACGCCAGCGCGAGACGGCCATGGCGGCGCAGGCACGGGGTTGAATGGATCGGACGCATGATGATGGCCCCGTCGCGACGCGCCAGGGTCAGCGCCATCCAGAACAGGATAGCGCCAAGGGTTAGCGCGAGGCTCAGATGCGTGGCCAGACGGTAATGCGAGACAGCCGGGTTATCGATCAGTCCGCTTTTGACCATCCACCAGCCGACAAAACCCTGTAGCCCGCCAAGGGCCAGCAGGCCAAGATATTTGACCTTGTATCCCTGCGCCAGGCGTCCCGTGAGCCAGAAGAACGCCAGCGGCAAGGCAAATGCCAGACCGATCATGCGCCCCCACAGGCGGTGCAGCCATTCCCAGAAATAGATCTGCTTGAACTCGGGCAGGGTCATGCCCTTGTTGATTTTCTGGTATTGCGGGGTTTCGCGGTAGGTATTGAATTCCGCGTCCCACTGGGCGGCCGTCAGGGGCGGCAAAGCGCCGGTTACGGGCTTCCATTCGGCGATGGACAGGCCGGATTCCGTCAGGCGGGTCACCGCGCCGATAACGGCCATCATGAACACCAATGCCGCACAAAGCAGAAGCCAGCGGGCGTTTAAAAGGTCATTCGAAAGCTTGTTTTCCATGACTTTGAAGGTATTGTGCATCCTCATGGAAAACAACAGCGTTTTGACAGACGTCATCATTGTAGGGGCTGGGCCGGTCGGGCTTTTTGCCGTCTTTGAACTGGGTCTTCTGGATCTCAAATGCCATCTGGTCGATATCCTGGATAAGCCGGGCGGCCAGTGCGCCGAGCTGTACCCTGAAAAACCCATTTATGACATTCCGGCATTGCCGGTCGTGACCGGGCAGGGCCTGACCGACGGCCTGATGGAGCAGATCAAACCATTCGGTCCGACATTCCATCTGGGCCAGATGGTCGAAAGTCTTGAACCCGTTGGGGCCAACTGGAAACTCACAACTGATGCAGGCACGGTTTTGACTGCGCCGGTGGTTGTCATCGCGGCCGGCGGCGGGTCTTTCGTGCCCAAGAAGCCGCCGATACCGGGGCTGGAGCCGTTCGAGGGCAAGTCCGTATTTTATGCCGTGCGCAAAATGGAAGCCTTCCGCGACAAGACCATCGTGATTGCGGGCGGCGGCGATTCCGCGCTCGACTGGACGCTGAACCTTGCGCCGCTTGCGAAGAAACTGACGCTGATTCACCGCCGTGACGATTGGCGCGCAGCGCCGGATAGTGTGCGCAAGATGAAGGAACTGGCGCAGGCCGGTAAAATCGATCTGGTCATCGGCAATATCACCGGCGTGCGCGGCACGGAAAACCAGATTGAATCTGTCGTCACCGACAAGGGCGATATCGCAGCGGACCGTTTCCTCGCGTTTTACGGCCTGACCATGAAGTTGGGCCCGGTTGCGACATTCGGTCTGAATCTGCATGAAAACCTGATCACGGTGGATACCGAGAAATTCGAGACCAGCCACCGCGGCGTATTCGCGATTGGCGATATCTGTCATTACCCGGGCAAGCTGAAACTGATATTGTCGGGGTTCCATGAAGGCGCGCTGATGGCCCAGGAAGCCTTCCGTATCTGCCGTCCGGGGCAGAAACTGCGTTTCCAGTACACGACATCAAGTTCTGACCTGCAAAAGAAACTGGGCGTAGCGCCTGAAAAAAAGGCGTCTTAAATGCGCAATCCTGAAACGTCATTCCCTTTATTTGAATCATTCGCAAATGGTCTGCGCCTGTGCGCCGCCCATACGCGTTTCTTTATGATGCTGTCGTTTCTGCCGTTTGCAGTGACGCTGCTGACGATGGTGGGGCTTCGCCTGTGGGGGCAGGATGCCGGTATGTTCATTCTGCCGCTGGTGCAATTGCCGTCATCATTTGTGATTGGGTTGCAGACCGCGCTGATCCTGCGCTTTGTGCTGTTGCATGAATACCCGATCCTTGAAAGCCATGCTGAAAAAGTGCTGCGCAACCGTGCTGTGATCCAGGCTGCTGTGGTCCATGCCACGGTCACTTATATTGTCTCCGGCATTTATGTGGGTTTGAGCGAATTTAAAAAATTCGCCGATGCCAGCCCGGAAGCAGCCGCACCCTGGACGCCGCTTTTGCTGGCAGGGTGCGTGTTGATGTTCTGGGGTACGCGCTGGTTCTGGCTGCATGTGCCGGTGGCGATGAACTGGCCGGTGCGTGATTTTTATGACCGTGTCGGGCGCTGGACGGGGTCTGCGCGTATTTTCGTGCTGTTCGCGCTTTGCTCGCTGACACTGAATATCGTGGCCAGTTGCGCGCGGCTTGCGATTATATCGGTCGCGGGACAAAACAAAACCGGTTACGGCGCGGCGTTTGATGACGGCGTCGTGGCATTTGCCAGCGTGATGCTGGGTGTGCTGTTTGCCGCGTCTACGGCGGCGGCGGTTAAATCGATGTTCCATACAGGGAAACGCTAAGTATGAAGATCGTCGTCACCGATCAGGACGGTAAAAAACACGAACTGGAAGGCCTCGACGGCTGGCAGGCGATGGAAATCATCCGTGATTTCGGACTGCCTATCAAAGCGGAATGCGGCGGCTCATGCTGCTGCGCCACGTGCATGGTGCATGTCGATGAAAAATGGCTCGACAAGCTCGTGCCGCCGTCGCCGGATGAGACCGACATGCTGGCCGATCAGCTGGACTCGAAAGACAACTCACGTTTGAGCTGTCAGATCATCATGAATGAAGATCTGGACGGTCTTGAAGTAACTTTGGCTCAGTCGGCCAAGCCGTAAATAAAAGACCGCTTTCGCGGCCTCTGTTTTTCTTACTTCGGTTTGCAGGCTTTATCGATCGCGTCGTGTGCCGCGCCCGTGCCCTTCAGGCTGAAATGATCCGTGGTCAGGGTGCCCTTGGCGGATTTGCCCTTCACCACCATGCTTGAGCCTTTTTGAATGGCCTGCGTCAGTTTGTTGTCGGTATCCGCGTCCTTGGCCCATGCCATGTCTTTATGCGTGAACAGGGTGTAATTCACCTTATCAATCGTCACGGTCACATCGGAACCGGGCTGGTAGCTGTAACCGGCGATGTAGCTGAACACGTTGCGGGTGTTTTCAGCCGGGCGGTGCGTGATCAGCGCGAAGGGTTTGTCGCGCTTTTTGTAGGCACCTTCGGATTTGGTCGGCGAGCTTGCCATGTAGCAGACCTGTCCGCCGTTTTCCTTGAACGCATATGCCGACCAGTCACCGGTGGTGGAGATCAGTTTGGGTTCTTCAGCGAAAGCGGGGGATGCAAGCAGGACCGAAAATGCAGCAGCCAGAATAAAGCGGGACATCGTTAACCTTATCGTTCTTTAGAATGGGGCAGGGTATGAAAAAACGCCTGCAGGTGCAAGTCTGAGGCTGTTAACCTTTAAGACGTTTATGCCTTATCCCTACGGGAAAAACGGCGGTGTCCGCCCAGCGGTTTCATGGTCAGGTCTTCCGTAGGACCGCCGGGACGGGCCGCGCGCGGGGCGTGGCGGCCGGTCGATACCAGGCGGTCATACAGGACAAGGGCCCCGGCAACGCCCACATTGATACAGAATTTCATGGGTATTTTGATGACATGGTCGCACAAAGCCAGCATTTCGGGCGAGAGATTGCCCATTTCCGGACCAAGGACATAGGCCGCGCGTGCCGGGTGGTGGAAAGACGGCAGATCAACCGCGTCGGGCAGGAATTCCACGCCGACAAGCTGGCACCCTTCCGGCAGCATCATCTTTTTTACGCTGTCATACACGTAGAAGGGCATGTGCAGGGCGCTGGCGGCGGTGTCCGAGACACGAATATCGTCCATGTCGACCTGCGGGTTGACGGTGAAAAAGAAGGCCCCGCCGAAGGCATGCGTCGAACGCACGAGATTGCCAAGGTTTGCACCCTTGGAAATACCTTCCACACCCATGCCGAAAAAGCCACGTGACATCCGGATGTTCTATTACCCGTGATGGGTTCTGTCGAGGTCTTTGAAGCGCGTATACTGGGCATCAAAGTACATTTCAACGATACCGATGGGGCCGTGACGGGCCTTGCCGATGACCGCCTCGGCGATGTTGTGGACGGCGGTCATGCGGTTTTGCCATTCGCTCATCTTCGCGGCGTCGGCTTCGTTCGGTTTTTCACGCTCAACGTAATATTGTTCGCGGTAGACGAACATGACCACGTCGGCGTCCTGTTCGATCGATCCGGATTCTCGAAGGTCAGAGAGCTGCGGACGTTTGTCTTCGCGCTGTTCCACCGCACGCGATAGCTGCGAGAGGGCGATGACGGGGATGGCCAGTTCTTTTGCGATGGCTTTCAGGCCGCGCGTAATTTCACCGACTTCCAGAACGCGGTTTTCCGACTGGCGCGAGCCCGAGCCACGCAGAAGTTGCAAATAGTCGACCACCAGCAGGCCCAGGCCGTGTTTGCGTTTCATGCGGCGCGCGCGCGTGCGCACGGCGGTGATGGAAAGCGCGGGGGTGTCGTCGATATACAGCGGCACCTGTGCCAGCCGTGTGGATTCTTCGGCGAGGCGATGGAATTCTTCCTTGCCGAATTCACCGCGGCGGATTTTATCGCCTGAAATACCGGCAAGGTCGGAGAGCAGACGGGTGGCAAGCTGGTCAGCCGACATTTCAAGGCTGAAGAAGCCGACGATTGCGCCTTCGCGGCCGCTGGTTTGGGCGTTGGCCTTGGCGGCATTGTAGGCAATGGTGGTTGCGAACGCGGTTTTACCCATGGACGGACGACCGGCGATGATGACGAGATCGCTTGGCTGCAGGCCGCCGGTTTTCTTGTCCAGATCGCGCAGGCCGGTGGTCACGCCGGTGACACCGCCGGATGAATTAAAGGCTTTTTCAGCCATTTTCACGGCCGCAGCGGTGGCGTCGCGCATGGTGACAAAACCGGTTTCGCCGCCGCCGGTTTCACCCATTTCGAACAGGCGGGCTTCGGCACCTTCAAGGCAGTTTTGTGCATCGACATCAACGTCGTGTGCAAACGCTTCGTTGACCAGGTCATTGCCGATGGAAATAAGTTCGCGGCGCATATGCATGTCGCGAATGAATTTTGCGTAGTTGGCGGCGTTCACAACCGTAATGACGGATGCGGCGAGATCGGCCAGATATTGCGCGCCGCCACGGTCTTCGAGTTCGGCGTCTTTTTCGAAATAGGGTTTGAGCGTGATGGGGTCGGCGTTCTGGCCACGGTCGGCCATCTTGGTGATGGCGTCGAAAATGCGCTGGTGCACGGGGGCGAAGAAATGTTCGGCCTTTACAATATCGCCCACGTTTTCGAGCGCGCGGTTATCGACCAGCAACGCGCCGAGCAGGGCCTGTTCCGCCTCAAGGTTGTGCGGCAGGATGCGAAAGCCCTGCGTTTCCAGAGACGTGTTCGAACCGCTGCGCGGTAATGTGATGAGATTGTCGTAGGCCATGGCCGCAAGTGTATAGCGGCCTATGCCTGTCTGTGAATCAAAAACCCCTAAATATCTGGAAAGTCTTGTGGTTTAGCCTGTGGTCTACCCTGTGGACAAAGGGGTGGGCAACAAGGGGGATTCGTGCGCGCAGCGCAGCATGCCGTGAAATTGACAGCTGTGAAGACGCACACTTATTGTTTTCGCATGAAAAAGCCGAATGCCGCTATCGCCTGTGCCGCCCTTTTTGCGCTAAATGCGTGTGCGCAGCAGCCGCAACAGGATGCGTCAGCTCCATCACAATATGTCGAAGCCCCCGTGCCGGCATGGGCGCAGACGCTTCGCGTCAATGTCAAAACGCGCAGAGCGTATGTGCAGGCTGCGAGTGGTGAAATGATCAGCGTGTCGCGTAATGGCACCGATATTGGTAACGGCCTGACAGCGACGCGCGATAAGGCAGATTTGTACGTGCGCGACAGTAACGGCGTTCAGTGCAACTGGAATCGCCGGGAGGCGCTGCACTGGTGCCGTGAGCGTAACCAGGCGTATAACCTGTATCTGAACGCCAAGGCTAATCTGCGGTTTTAAAATCAGCCCAATAAAAAAGCCCGCCAAAATGGCGGGCTTTGAAACTATTTTAGTCCGTGTAGAACTTCTGAAACGCGACCTGGGTTCACTTTGACCTTTGTCGCTATTTCTGAATTTTGTAAATTTGGATTATCCGCTAAATCGACAATCATCTTTTTAATATTAGGTGTTAGGGGGTGGGATTTTGTAGGCGCTTTTCGTACGGCCGCTCGTCTGTGAAGATGCTTGTTAACGACGCCTTCAATTTCATCTGCAATTTGTGTGTCGCCTTTTAGGCGAAGACGCAGCACTAGTGCCTTAAGTTCATGTCTAGCTTTTGGAATATCACTCATGAAAACCTCTTATACATTGTTGATATACAAACGTATCAGGCTGTTTTTCAAAAAGGACTCAAAAACCCTTAAGTGATTGATTTAAAATAAAAAAGCCCGCCGAAACGGCGGGCTTTTTGTATGCGTAAAAGAATTAAGCGGCTTCTTCTTCAGCGTGCTCTTCCGGCTTGTCGAAGATTTCTTCGGCGGCCAGTTCTTTTTCGGCTTTGGCTTCATCTTCGTTGGTCTTGATGAGCGCCTTACCGGTTTTCTTCTGAACAGCAGCTTCTTCTTCAGAGCGTGCGATGTTCACGGTGATTTCCGTCTTCACTTCCGGGTGCAGGGCGACGTTCACGGTGAACAGGCCCAGCGCCTTGAGGGGGGTGTTGAGGATCACGTGGTTACGATCGACGGCAACTTTCGTGTCAGCGACCAGTGCATCGGCGATGTCACGCGGGGTGACCGAACCGTACAGAGCGCCCGATTCCGACGCCTGACGGATGACGGTGACGAAGATTTTGTCGAATTTCTTCGACTCTTTCTCGGCAGCTTCGCGTTTTTTGGCGTTGGCGGCTTCCAGCACGGCTTTTTCTTTTTGGAAATAAGCGCGGTTGGATTCCGTTGCACGGAGAGCCTTGTTCTGCGGGAGCAGGAAGTTACGCGCATAACCGTCGCGTACTTTCACTTCTTCGCCGAGCGAGCCCAGGTTGTCGATTTTTTCAAGAAGGATGATTTTCATGATTAACCTTCCTTCGTGTTTTCAAAGGAGTTGAACGAACGGGGTTCGCGCGGCGCGCCACGGTCACCACCGAAGCCACCGCGATCACCGCGGTCGCCGAATGAGCCGCGTTCCGGGCGATCGCCGAAGGAACGTTGCGGCGGCAGTTCATCGCGAACATACGGCATCAGAGCCATGAAACGGGCGCGTTTGATGGCCTGGGCCAGTTCGCGTTGTTTCGTGGCGCATACAGCCGTGATGCGCGACGGCATGATTTTGCCGCGCTCGGAGATGTAACGCATCAGCGTCTTGGTGTCTTTCCAGTCAATGCGCTGGGCATTGTCACCGGAGAAGGGGCAGGTTTTGCGACGGCGGAAGAAAGGCGTCGCACCACCACGGTCACCGCGGCCTTCGCCACGTTCCGGACGGCCTTCACGGCCTTCGCCGCGGGGTTCGCGTTTTTCGAAAGCCATTATGCAGCCTCCTTGTTGTCGGTTTTGGGTTGTTCTTTACGTTCAGTCGAGAATTCTTCGATCTTGATCGTCATGTGGCGCAGAATGTCTTCGGAAAGACGGATCTGACGCTCGAGTTCGTGCAGGGCTTTGGCGGGCGTGTCCAGTTCGAACAGCACGTAGTGGCCTTTGCGGTTTTTGTTGATGCGGTAGGCGAGGGTTTTGAGGCCCCAGTGCTCGGTCTTGTGGACCTTGCCGCCGTTGTCGGTGACAATTTTGCCCAGCTTCTCGGCGAGTTGCTCGACCTGTGCAGGCGCGAGATCCTGCCGTGCGATGAACACGGTTTCGTATTTAGACATTTTTTTCTCCTTACGGTTTCGATGCGGAAACCATTCCCGCCCGAAGCTGAGGTACTGCCCCCCAGCAAGGTTGCCGCTAAAAAGCATGGAAAGCGGGGTATTTGCAAGCGTTTTGTCCTTCTTTTTCCCTTAAGGGCGGGAAAAAAGAGGGCTGTTTATTGACATTTGACCACCTGCGGTGCTCTGTATGTGGCGAAAATGTGACCATATAAAAGAGGGTATTTAATGACGCGCGCATTTGTATTTCCGGGGCAGGGCAGCCAGTTTATCGGTATGGGCAAGGACCTGGCCGATGCCTTCGTCGAGGCCCGGGATATCTTCGAGCAAGTGAATGATGCGTTAAAACAAGACCTTACCAAGATCATGTGGGAGGGGCAGGACACAGAGCTGAACCTGACCGAGAACACCCAGCCGGCCCTGATGGCCGTTTCCATGGCCGTTGTCCGCGTACTGAAAAAGCAGGGCGGCGTGCGTATGGACAGTGATTGCTCTTACATTGCCGGTCACTCCCTTGGTGAATATTCGGCGCTGGCCGCGTCCAGTGCGTTTGAACTGGCCGATACCGCGCGTCTGCTTCGCCTGCGCGGCAGGGCCATGCAGCGTGCCGTGCCGGTGGGGCAGGGTGCGATGGCGGCGATTCTGGGTCTGGATTTCGATACCGTGACGGCGCTGGCCAAGGAAAATGCGGCCACCAACACCAACGGCGATTCCGTCTGCGAATCCGCTAATGATAACGCACCGGGCCAGGTTGTAATTTCGGGTCACACCAAGGCGGTTGAATCCTTCGTGGCGCTGGCATCTGCGCGCGGCGCGAAACGCGCCATCATGCTGCCAGTTTCGGCACCGTTCCACTGCCGCCTGATGGCGCCGGCGGCGGCCGAAATGGCCAAGGCACTGGCACAGGTCACGATTCGCCCGCCCAGCGTGCCGGTTGTCGCCAACGTATCGGCACAGGCCGAGGACGATCCGAACCGTCTGCGTCAGCTTCTGGTCGACCAGATCACGGGCCGCGTCCGCTGGCGCGAATCCGTCATGTGGATGGCGGGTGCCAATGTGACCGAACTGGTCGAGCTGGGGGCGGGCAAGGTTCTTTCGGGCCTGACCAAGCGCATCGACGACCGCGTGAAGGGCATGAACGCCGGCACCCCGGCTGAAATCGAAGCTCTGATCAAACACATCAAAGGATAAATATGTTTTCACTGGACGGCAAAACAGCACTGGTAACCGGCGCAACGGGCGGTATTGGCGAAAGCATCGCCGTTGCCCTGCATAAACAAGGCGCAGTGGTCGGCATTTCAGGCCGCAATGCGGACAAGCTGGGCGCCCTGGCCGCGAAGCTGGGCGACCGCGTTCACATCCTGCCCGCCGATCTTTCGGACGCCGCCGCTGCCGACAAGCTGGTGGCAGATGCCATCACGGCGATGGGCAAGATTGATATTCTTATTAATAATGCGGGACTTACCAAGGATAACCTCGCCCTTCGCATGAAGGATGAGGACTGGCAGCAAGTGCTGGACGTTAACCTGACAGCACCGTTCCGCCTGGCGCGTGCATGCATGAAGGGGATGATGAAGAACCGTCATGGACGTATTGTAAACATTGCATCTATCGTCGGTGTGACCGGCAATCCGGGGCAGGCGAACTACGTCGCGTCCAAGGCTGGCATGATCGGCTGGTCCAAATCCGTCGCGGCTGAACTCGCGTCCCGTAACGTCACGGTCAACTGCATCGCGCCGGGCTTTATCGCCACCGCGATGACCGACGCCCTGAACGCCGAACAAAAAGCTGCGATCGATGTCCAGATCCCGATGGCCCGCATGGGGACGCCGGATGAAATCGCATCGGCTGCCGTTTACCTGGCATCCGACGAAGCCGCTTACGTGACGGGCCAGACCCTGCATGTGAACGGTGGGATGGCGATGATCTAACACGCCCCGTAATTTCGCCGCATTCTGGCTGCATATATAATGCAGCCAAGGATGCATTTTGAAAAAAGCGATTATATTTGATTGTGACGGGACATTGGTCGATTCCGAGCACCTGACCGCGCTGGCCTATACCGACGTCATCAGGCCGTACGGCATTGATCTGACCCCGGCCACATTGCACGAAGAATTCATCGGCCTGACCAACCGCACGATCTCGCAGCTTCTGTCTGAACGTTATGGCATTGCGCTGCCTGTCGATGAGGTCATGCACGGCTTTGAAGCAGCGATGAGCGCAGGCATGCGCGAACACATGCGTGTGCTTCCGGAAAGCATTGCGTGCTTTAAGGCGTTGCTTGGGCAGCACCCGGTTGCTGTCGCGTCCAACGGCAATCGCCGCACCGTGATCGAGGAATTAAAGGTCGGCGGGTATTATGACCTGATTGGCGAAGACCGGATCTTTACCGCAAACCAGGTTGCGCATCCCAAGCCCGCGCCGGATCTGTTTTTACTGGCGGCGAGCCATCTGGGGGCAGACCCGAAGACCTGCGTGGTGATTGAGGATTCGGCCCCCGGGGCACGTGCGGGCTTTGCCGCAGGCATGGACGTGGTGGGGTATATAGGCCTTGCACATGACCCGGTTTTGTCAGAAAAGCGCCTTCGGGATGCCGGATGTGTCCATGTTATCAACAGTTTGGCTGATCTGCCCGGACTTGTTGCCTAGAAAGGGTTGTGTTCGGTACGACCCTTTGCTAAGACAGGGGCGGATTAAAACACATATAAAACAGAATCAAGGAATTAGAACATGAGCGATATCGCAGCCCGCGTGAAGAAAATCGTTGTCGAGCACCTCGGCGTCGAAGAAGACAAAGTGGTCGAATCGGCCAGCTTCATTGACGATCTGGGCGCTGACTCGCTCGATACGGTCGAGCTGGTCATGGCGTTCGAAGAAGAATTCAACATTGAAATCCCTGACGACGCCGCTGAAAAAATTCAGACCGTTGGCGATGCCGTGAAATTCATCAGCGAAAAATCCGCTGGTTAATCTGAATAACTCTATTTAAGACGCCGGCAATCCTTTGCCGGCGTTTGCTTTTGATGTCTAATTTCAATCAAACAAGCTTTGTGTGACATGAGAAGAGTCGTTGTTACAGGTATGGGTATGGTGTCGCCGCTGGGTAGCGGGGTCGACCACAATTGGAAACGCATCACAAACGGCGAATCCGGTATTACGCGCATCACGCATTTCGACCCATCTGAATTGTCCTCGCAGATTGCGGGCATGGTGCCGCGCGGCACCAACCCCGGCGAGATGGACGCCGACGATGTCGTCGCGCCCAAAGACCAGAAAAAAATCGACGATTTTATCCTGCATGCCATGGCTGCCGCTAAAGAGGCTGTCGCTGATTCCGGCTGGGTCGCGCAGAGCGAAGAAGACAAATGCCGTACCGGCGTCATGATCGGTTCAGGCATTGGCGGCCTGACCAGCATTGCTGAAACATCGCTGCAACTGGCTGAAAAAGGGCCGCGCCGTATCTCGCCGTTCTTTATCCCCGGTGCGCTTATCAATCTGGCGTCGGGCCAGGTTTCCATTCAATACGGCTTTAAGGGCCCCAATCATTCCGTTGTTACGGCCTGTGCCACCGGCACGCATGCGATTGGCGATTCCGCACGCATGATTATGTGGGACGATGCCGATGTCATGGTCTGCGGCGGCGCTGAATCGGCCGTCAATTATCTGGGCGTGACGGGTTTTGCCGCGCTTCGCGCATTGTCATCCGGCTACAATGACCGCCCGGCGGAAGCCTCGCGCCCGTTCGATGCGGGCCGTGACGGTTTCGTGATTGCTGAAGGCGCAGGCGTTCTGGTGCTGGAAGAATACGAACACGCGAAAAAACGCGGTGCAAAAATTTATGCCGAAATCATCGGTTACGGCATGTCGGGCGATGCGTATCACATCACGTCACCGGCTGAGAACGGCGACGGCGGTTACCGTGCCATGGCGGCGGCACTCAAGCGCGCCGGGCTGAACCCCGAAGATATCGATTATATCAACGCGCACGGCACATCGACGCCGGTCGGCGATGGTATTGAATGCACGGCGATCAAACGCCTGTTTGCCAATAACCTTGATAAAGTTTCCATGTCGTCGACCAAATCGTCGATTGGTCACCTTCTGGGCGCGGCGGGCGCGGTTGAAGCGATTTATTCGATCAAGGCCCTGCAAACCGGTGTATTGCCGCCGACCATCAACCTTCAGGACGTGTCGCCGGAATGCCAGGGCATCGACCTGGTGCCGAACGTGGCCAAGGACAAGACGATCAAAACCGCGCTGTCGAACAGTTTCGGCTTCGGCGGGACCAATGCCTCGCTGATCATGAAGGCCGTGTAGCATGCGGGCGCTGTTGATTATCGCAGCGCTGGCAGCACTTACCGGGATAGGGGTGGCGTTTTCGATTAACTACGCCACCAGATATATCGACCAGCCCGGCCCGCTTGCATCCGAGAAAATCGTCTTTATCGCCCCCGGTATGGGCGTGCGTACGATGGGCGAACATCTGAAATCAGAACAAGTCATTGCGCAGCCTTATGCATTCATGGCGTTTACGCGCCTGTGGGGCGTGACAGGCAGGCTCAAGGCCGGGGAATATGCGTTTGCGCCGGGCGTGAGTTTACGCAATGTCATCGTCAAGCTGGTGCAGGGCGATGTCTTTGCCCGTAACGTCACCATCCCGGAAGGGCTGACATCGTTTGAGATTGCGGCCATCGTCAACGCCGCGCCGGTCATGAGCGGCAATATCGCCATTCCGCCGCCGGAAGGATCGATCATGCCGGATACGTATGCGTATATCCGCAATGACGACCGCGCCAAACTGCTGGAAGAGGCGCAGCGCGCGATGAACGATACGCTGTCGGATCTGTGGGAAAAGCGCGCGCCGGGCCTGCCGTTCAGCACGCCGCAGGAAGCGTTGGTGCTGGCATCCATCGTTGAGAAAGAAACCCGCCTTGCGCCGGAGCGTACGCGGGTGGCGGGTGTTTATATCAACCGTCTGCGTAAAAACATGATGCTGCAATCGGACCCGACGGTGATTTACGCGATCACCAAGGGCACATCGCGCATCGACCGCGTGCTGTACCAGCATCTGGAAGTCGATTCGCCGTACAACACTTACCGCAATACCGGCCTGCCGCCGACGCCGATCTGTGCGCCGGGCCGTGCGTCCATCGAGGCGGTCCTGAACCCTGAAGTTAACGATTACCTGTTTTTCGTGGCCGACGGGCAGGGCGGGCATATCTTTGCCAAAACCATGGCCGAGCAAGAGGTGAACGTGGCGAAATACCGCGTCATCCAGCGCCAGGAGCGGGCCGCGGCGGCAGCGGCCAAAGAAGCTGTGGAAACCCCAGCGCCATAGCCCTGAAAGGCGCTTGTACCGGGGGTTTAGTGCGTATACGGTTTAAGTGAATTCATAATCATTTTTTAGGGGCAAAAGCGCCATGAAATTGTCGATCAGCCGTGCAGATTTAATGCGGGCACTGTCCCACGTCCAAAGCGTGGTCGAGCGACGCAATACCATCCCGATCCTGTCCAACGTGCGCCTTCAGGCCAAGGAAGGTGCGCTGTCGCTTTCCGCCACCGACATGGATCTTGAGATCAACGAAACCGTACCGGCAAGCGTATCGGTTGTCGGCGCAACCACGGCCCCGGCGCACACGCTGCACGACATCGTGCGCAAACTGCCTGACGGCGGCATGGTTGAAATGACGCTGGAAGGTGCCGGTGCCATGATGACCGTCAAATCAGGTCGTTCGGTTTTCAAACTGTCATGCCTGCCGGTTTCGGATTTCCCTGAACTGGGCAAGGGTGAGATGGATGTGAATTTCTCCGTCCCCGCATCGTCGATGCGCGACCTGATCGACAAATCACGTTTCGCCATGTCGGCCGATGAAACCCGTTATTACCTGAACGGCATTTACGTCCACGCCGCCAAGCATAACGGCGTCAGCGTCCTGCGTGCGGTTGCGACCGACGGTCACCGTCTGGCCCGTTTCCAGATGCCGCTGCCGGAAGGCGCGGACAAAATGCCGGGCGTTATCATCCCGCGCAAAACGGTCAGCGAATTGCGCAAGCTGCTTGAAGAAGCCGGCGAGACCGTCAAGATCAGCCTGTCGGACAACAAGGTCCGCTTCACGGTTGCGCATATCGAAATGACGTCGAAACTGATCGACGGCACATTCCCGGATTACGAGAAAGTCATCCCGAACGACAACAACAAGGTCATCGAAGTCGATGCCAAGGCGTTTTCGCAGGCGATTGACCGCGTTTCGACCATTTCTTCGGAAAAGACCCGCGCCGTCAAAATCACCATCGACGGCAAAGGCATGACCTTGTCGGCGCAGTCGCCGGATTCTGGTTCGGCCACGGAAGAGATCGAAATCAACAATGACAATGTGTCGCTGGAAATCGGGTTTAACTCCCGCTACCTGCTCGACATCACGCAACAGATCGATTCGGACGGCTGCCGCATGGTGCTGGCCGACGGTACGGGCCCGACCATCATCCAGGATGCTTCGGATGAAAGCGCGCTCTACGTTCTGATGCCGCTTCGCGTCTAGAGAATCGGTATAGACTTTGGATATCACCAGTCGCGCCGGGGCCTTAAACCCCGGCGTCTTTTTTAGTTCAGGCGCATGACTTCAAAGGTCAGGTACGTGGCGAAACTGATCCATGCCATATACGGGATCATCAGCCAGACGACGATGCGGCGGCGGGTCATGACCATGGCGCCGATGCTTAAGCCAATCATTGCCAGCAGGATAATGAAAGCCGCCGTAAAAGCCTGAAGTCCGAAAAATACCGGCGACCAGCAATAGTTGAGCACAAGTTGCGCGACAAACAGGCCAAACGCAATTTTACCATTGGGGTCATGGCGCGCGCGCCAGAGAATCCACAACGCGATTGCGAGCAGGGCGTAGAGAATCGTCCATACCGGCGCGAACAGCCAGTCGGGCGGGTTCAGCGCGGCTTTATTGATGTCCTGATACCAGGTGCTGACGGCGTTTTCGGTGACGAAATATGATGTCAGAAACGCCAAAACCTGTAGGATGAAGATCAGTATTATGGGTTGTAAATATCGTTTCATATGGCCCTGCCTCTATAAGGTTTTAAACGTTTATGTCGTTTGTTCGTTCCCTGCAACTCCATGCTTTTCGAAACTACCGGGATACTTCGGTCACGGACCTGAAATCCGGTTTTGTCGTGCTGACGGGTCAGAACGGCGTCGGCAAAACCAATATCCTGGAGGCTGTAAGCCTTTTGTCACCGGGGCGCGGCCTGCGCAGCGCCAAAATGGTGGATTTGCGTAATCGCGCGATGCCGGACGGCGTGCCCTGGTCGATTGCCTCGGTCGTCGATACGCCGGTGGGGGAGATCAGGATCGGCACCGGGTGCCGGGAAGAACGCCGCATTGCGCGCGTGAACGGCGTTGATCTGAAGGCGCAGGCGGATCTGGCGGAATATGTGACCTGCGTGTGGCTGACACCGCAGATGGATGGATTGTTTCTGGGCGCGGCGTCTGACCGTCGCCGTTTCTTTGATCGTCTGGTCTATGCGTTCGATCCTGCGCATGCGGGCCGCGTCACGCGCTATGACAGCGTGATGTCGCAGCGGTCCAAACTTCTGAAACTGGCGCGTGAAGACGGTGTGGCGGCGGATTCCGTGTGGCTGTCATCGCTGGAGGCGACGATGGCCGAAACCGGTGTGGCCATTGCGGCGGCCCGCGTGCAGACGCTTGAGTCCCTGTGCGCGCATCTGGGCAGTATTTTGAAAGACAGCGGGTTTCCCGTATCGCATCTGGCGCTGACCGGCGGTATTGAAGAGGCGCTGCAAAACGCGCCCGCGCTTGAGATTGAAGATCACATGCGCGAGCGCCTGTCTGCGTCACGCAGTTATGACGGCGTCAATGGCGGCGCATCCATCGGCCCGCACCGCACGGATTTAAATGTGACTTATGCCGGGCGCGACATGCCGGCGGCGCAGTGTTCCACGGGTGAACAAAAGGCGCTGCTGACCGGTATCGTGCTGGCACATGCCGTTCGTACGGCGGAGGTGCGCGACGCGGCACCGATTTTACTGCTCGATGAAGTGGCGGCGCATCTTGATGAAAAACGCCGCAGCTCATTGTTCGGCATTCTGCATAACCTGAAGGCGCAGGTGTTTCTGACCGGTACAGACCATTTTGTTTTCGCGCATCTGCCGCAGGCGCGGCATCTGATGGTGGCATCCGACATTGTGCGTGAGGCTGCTTGATCTGGGTTTTACTGGCGGTAACAGCGGCCATCGGTCAGGCCGCGATGATTTTGATATCGGAATATCATAAATATCCCACTGTCCCCCGCCTGTTTTACTTGCGCGTGTTTTCGTTTCTGGCGATTTTGCCGGTGGCACTGACCATTGAATGGCCGGAAAATCCTGTGTTTTACGCATGCGTGTTTGGTCTGACCGCGATCATCTTTTTAACTGATGTCCTGTATTACGGGGCAGCGCAGAAACACGGGGCCGGGCCGATATCGCGCATTGAACCGCTGACCACGCTTTTGACATTCGTGGTGTGGACGGTGATTACACCGGCGCAACTCAATGAATACCTGGCGCAGCCGCTGATCGCCACCGGGATTGCGGGATGTTTTGCGCTGGCGGCTTATTGCGCGATGCAGTTGCGTCATTCGCCGGTCAGCATGGCGGCGCTCAAGCAATTGTCGTATTTCATCGGGCTGATCGCCATCGTCAATATTCTGGGTAAAACCAGCATGGATGCGGGCGGCAATCCGATGCATGCGGCGGGCGCGTATGTGGCGATCCAGTCCAGCGTGCTTATGGTTCTGTACGGCGTGCTGGGTTTGGTGCGTAGTGACCGGCATGGATCGATAAGGCCGAACAGGGGTCTGCTGATCAGTGCGGGTCTGATGGCGATTGCGTCGCTGTCGCATATCGTCACCAAGAACGTCGCCTATACGATGGTCAGCAACCCGGCTTATATCCTGATCATCCTGCTGAGCGTGCCGCTGATGGTTTCGGCCTATTACAAGGTCAAAGGCCGGGCGGATGACGCATCGGTCTGGGCGGGGTTCGGGATCGTGATTTCGGCGGCTTTGCTGATCATTTTGACCCGGTTTTAGGCCCGTCAAAAAATATAATGAAATCAAATATTTAAAACCCCGCCGCGGGGGCGTTTTTCCTTGGTTTAAATACGCGATTCTGATAGGTTTTATCCTTCGAAATCAGTGAGAAAATTATGGCTGAAAATACCGTGAAAAAGACATCCGATCCCCAAGTCGACCAAAGCGATTACGGCTCCGATTCCATCAAAGTCCTGAAAGGTCTTGATGCCGTACGCAAGCGCCCGGGCATGTATATCGGTGACACTGATGACGGTTCTGGCCTGCACCACATGGTGTACGAAGTCATCGACAACGCCATCGATGAATCCCTCGCGGGTCACTGCGACGAAATCTATATCTCGCTGAACGCCGATGGTTCGGTCACGGTGCGCGACAATGGCCGCGGTATTCCCGTCGACATCCACAAGGAAGAAGGCGTGTCGGCGGCGGAGGTCATCATGACCCAGCTGCATGCCGGGGGTAAATTCGACCAGAATTCGTATAAGGTTTCAGGCGGTCTGCACGGCGTGGGCGTTTCCGTCGTCAACGCATTGTCCGAGTGGCTTGACCTGCGCATCCGTCGTCAGGGCAAGGAATGGTATATGCGTTTCCGCCATGGCGACGCCGAAGCGCCGCTGGCACCGGTTGCTGACTGGGATGGGCGCAACGGCACGGAAGTGACGTTTTTGCCGAGCCCGCAGACGTTTACGAAGACGGAATTTGACTTCGAGACGCTGGAAGACCGCTTCCGCGAACTGGCGTTCCTCAACTCGGGCGTCAACATCCTGTTCGTTGATAACCGCACCGAAAACAAAAAAGAAGTCCGCTTCAATTTCGAAGGCGGCATCGAAAGCTTCGTCGATTATCTGGACCGCAGCAAAACGCCGCTGTTCAAACCGTCGATTTCCATGAAGGGGCAGGAAGCGGGTATCACCGTCGAAGTCGCGATGGAATGGACCGACAGTTATCACGAAAGCACTTTGTGCTTCACCAACAACATCCCGCAGCGCGACGGCGGTACGCACCTTGCCGGTTTCCGCGGTGCGCTGACCCGTTGCATCAATAAATACGCCAATGATTCCGGGATCCTGAAAAAAGAAAAGGTTGAACTGAGCGGCGAAGACATGCGCGANNTCGCAGACCAAAGACAAGCTGGTTTCCAGCGAAGTCCGCCCGGTTGTGGAATCGGTCGTCAATGACAAGCTGACGACGTGGTTTGAAGAAAACCCGCAGGAAGCCAAGAAAATCGTCGGTAAAATCATCGAGGCCGCCACCGCCCGTGAAGCCGCCCGCAAGGCGCGCGATCTGACCCGCCGCAAGGGCCTGTTGGATATCACCTCGCTGCCCGGCAAGCTGGCCGATTGCCAGGAACGCGATCCCAGCAAATCTGAAATCTTCATCGTGGAAGGTGACTCGGCCGGTGGTTCGGCCAAGCAGGCGCGTGACCGGAAAAACCAGGCCATTCTGCCGCTTCGCGGTAAAATCCTGAACGTCGAGCGCGCGCGTTTCGACCGTATGCTCAATTCCGCCGAGATCGGTACGCTGATCACGGCGCTGGGTACGGGTATTGGCCGCGATGAATTCGATATCGAAAAAACCCGGTACCACAAAATCGTCATCATGACCGACGCCGACGTGGACGGCAGCCATATTCGTACGCTTCTTCTGACGTTCTTCTTCCGCCAGATGCCGCAGG
This sequence comes from Micavibrio sp. UBA6145, assembly GCA_002423205.1. Taxonomy (GTDB): domain Bacteria; phylum Pseudomonadota; class Alphaproteobacteria; order Micavibrionales; family UBA1664; genus UBA6145. The sequence continues at coordinate 57,297 of DIUZ01000024.1, forward strand.
TGATTGAACGCGGGTATCTGTATATCGCGCAACCGCCGCTGTATAAGGTCAAGCGCGGCAACGCGTCGGAACTGTATCTGAAAGACGACCGGGCGATGGAAGATTACCTGATCCGCATGGTTCTGGATGACGCCGTCCTGTTCGCAAACGGCGAAGGCGCGCATTCCAAACTGTTCGAACAGATCCTTGAAGAATGCCGCAAGCTTTCCGGTGCCATCAGCGCGCTGGCCCGTAAAACCGGTAGCCAGGAGATTATCGAACAGGCGGCAATTGCGGGCTGCTTCGCACCTGAAATCTCATCCGATGAAAAGCTGGGCGCGAGCGCGGCTAAGGCGTTGGCGGACCGGTTGAACAAGGTGTTATCGGCACGCGGCAAATGGGCCGTCATGTACAGCCCGGTTGGCGGTTTTGTTGCCACCTGCGCCACGCGCGGCGTCACGCACACCAACCGGATCACGGCGGAACAGCAGCGTTCGGTCGAGGCAGTGCGCCTGCATTCCAAACAGGAATTCATGACTGAATTGTTCGATAACGCCGTTACCTTACGCGTCAAAGACAAGGACCACGGGCATTATACCGGTCCTGCCGGTCTGCTGGCCGGTGTGTTTGAAGTCGGCCGCAAGGGCCTGCAGATGCAGCGATACAAAGGTCTTGGTGAAATGAACCCGGAACAGCTCTGGGAAACCACGCTGGATCCGAATGTCCGCACGCTGCTCAAGGTCGGCGTCCGCGATGCCGAGAAGGCGTCGGAGATTTTCTCCACCCTCATGGGTGATATCGTCGAACCGCGCCGTATGTTCATTCAGGACAACGCGCTTAAAGTGTCGAACCTCGACGTTTAAAACAAAAACCCGGCTTCAAAGCCGGGTTTTTAATAGGTGAAAAATGGATGAACACTTACTAAGTGAAGTTTTTCATACTGCTTTGCGTCGTTTTCTTATCCAAGAAAGACAAAGTTTGGAAATGAATGTAGCAGAACGAAGTCTTGCTGCTCGATTATCGTGCGAACTTGAATTGGAGAGTGTTCGACAAGGTTTGAAAGGATATTACGCAGACGTTGAGTATAATCGTAAACAAAATGGTTTAGTGAAAACAATGATTAACGATGACTTTCAGGTCATCACTATAAACCCAGATATAATCCTGCATAGCAGAGGCACTGTCATTGCGGATGATAATTTAATAACGATTGAGATGAAAAAATCTGATCGGCCGGATCATGAGAAAATCTCAGATCGAGAACGTCTCCAACTAATGACTAGAGATTCATATGACGGTATCTGGAATGCTGATGGAAATACGCATCCTGAGCACGTTTGTGGGTACAAACGAGGGTATTATTTAGAGCTTAATATACCTGACCGTACTGTATTATTGGACGAGTATAGATCGGGCGCTTTTTTTAGAACGCAGCGATTCCTCTTTTAAGACGTCATAATTACAAAGGCATGATTATCAGCGCCCCATGCCACCGCCGGCTGGCGGGGCGTTGGCGGGTTTGACAGTGCGGGAGTCGCCGCCCGAGCCTTGCGTGGGGCGTATTTCCGGCGTGCCGAACAGGCCAGCGGCCAGTGTGTCGGCGGCTGATTTCAAAATTGATTTCACGGCGTCGGTCAGGTTTTCCGGCATCATCGTCATGCCGCCCTTGGCCTTTTGCTCTACGGCCTTCATCGCGTCGAAACGTTCGGTCGGGACATTCTGGATGTCATCGCGTTGTTTCGGTTGTTTGCCGCCGCCGCCGGAGGCCGAACCTTTACCTTCTTCTTCGCCGTCGTCGTCGCCGTCTTTATCGTCCGCTTTGGCGTCCTTCGCGGCCTTTTGTGCGTCGGCGTCGGCTTCTTTCTTCTTGGTGAAGAAGTCCATCGGGTTGGCGGGCGCCTTGGGTCCGGTGGATGCCGGTGCGGTGATTTCGGCGGCGACCTGCGCCGGGGTCAGGTCCAGGTTGCCGGACAATGCCTGCAGACCGATGATGGCGAGTGCACCGTCGCGTAAGGGTTCGCCCGATTTGCGGCGCATTTTAACAGCCTGCGCCATGGCGGCGAGTTCAGGGCTTGCGAGTGCCGGCGTTTCACCTTTGGCAGCGGTCCAGTCTTTGGACATCAGGCGGTCGCGCAGGGCGGCGATGTCTTTCAGGTGTTTGAGGACGAATTCGTCCGTCTTGGGCAGGCCGATCAGGCGCTGCACGCGCATGGACTTCGCGGTGCCGGGGTTGGCGTAGTAAATCTTGACGACGTTGAAGGTCATCATGAAGGCGAGAACGGCTTCACCCTCTTTAAAGCCACGCAAGTCGTCGAAGGTCGCGCGCTGACGGAAGTCGGCCTGCGCCGTGGTGTTGCCGTAGTACGAGTTAGATGCAGATTGTCCGCCGCCGCCGAGTGTCCAGCCGCCGACGACGGAGACCAGCGCCTTACCCATGGTGCGGTCGAAGAAGTCCTGCGTGCCCATCGGGTCTTCGATTTTGCCGAAGATTTTGATGTTACAGTTACCGGTGATGGATTTTGCTTCTTCCTTCACGCGTTTTTCGAGCGCGGCCAAATCCTGCGCTGCGTAGACGAGGCAGAAGCCCAGCGAACGGGCCTGTGCGGCCATGACGCCCATGCCGGCGGTGGTGTAATAGCCGACCTCGTCAAAGATCGTAATGAACGGCGTGCTTGAGCGCGTGGGTTTGTTTTCAATGACGGTGTTGGCTTCACCCTCAACTGTGGCACCCAGGGTCGAACCCATCATGCCCTTGATCGTGGCGGCGACGATTTTACCGAGGTTGGCGGCTTCGTCCGGTGATTTTTCAAGTGCCGGGATCAGGGTGATCAGCACGCGGCGGTTGAGCACGATGTCGATCATGTCGATGTCGGCGTTACGCGCTTCGAAGATGTAGCCGTAGTCGTTGCCCAGCGATTGCAATGCGCGGGTGAACTGCATGGTCAAATAACCGTGCTGCTGCTTGACGACGTTGGTGTCGACCATGGGCTGGTCGGGGCCCAGCGGTTTTTCCATGCCGTTGTCGTCGAAGGCCGCGTCGACATAACCGGGCAGGGTGTCGAGGTAACCGCGCAGGCCTTCGCGGATGCGTGGGGGCAGGGCGGCATCGCGCGAGAGCTTCACGACTTCGGGGAAGTTCATGACGGTGCGGATGGTGTTGATGTTCAGCGGCAGATCCTGGTGGTCGCGCTTCCATGTCAGGGCCGGCATGATTGCGGACATCAGTGAAATGGCGCGTTCTTTCCACATCGCGTTGTCACCGCCGGCCTCAGGCATCAGCGATACAAGCATCTGGGTCAGGTACGAGGCGGAGCCGGACGAGAACGGGTTGAGCGTGTTTGACGGTGCCGGATCATCGGAGTTACCGGTCATGTAGTTGAGAATGAGCAAATCGTCGTCACGACCGAAACGGCGTACAAGGGCGGAGAGCGAGGACCACAAATCGGTGTCGGCCTTACCGTCGATGTATACGAAGCCCGAACCCCAGCACAGCGCGTTGGAGACGATGGATTTCAGACCTTCGGTTTTACCGGCGCCGGTTGTGCCGAGATAGAGAATGTGCGTACGAACGTCGTCGTTGTTGAACCAGATTTCCTGGTTGGCGTATTGGGACGAGTTGCCGAGATACATGATCCCGCGCGCCTTGCCGTTGCGTTCGTTGCCGTCGCGCAGTTTGGACCACGCCGGCATCTTGTAGGACAGTGTGCGGTTGCATTTATACAGGAACCAGCAATACAGAAGCGAAATGATCAGGATGATGTCGGCCACATACATGGCCGGGCGCGTCAGGATGATGGAACTGCCGGCGATAAAAAACAGCGCGGCGGCATAATCAGAGCTTGAAAAGAAGTCGTACAGGCGCGTACCCAGGGGACGTGTGTCCCGCAGGATATGCAGCAACTTCATATCGTACTTTTTTTGCCAAATGGCCATTTTGGAAACTCGCTACTTCTTTTACCGGATGTACTGCATTCACGCGGATGACTTGTTTACTGGGTACGCTCTTTCAAAAAATCGTCGGCCGATACGGGGACGCCCGCTTCGTTCGCGTCCGCTTCTTCGGGCGCGCGGGTGCGTGGACCGGTGGCGCTATAATTCATGGTCGGATCCAGATGGGTGGCCGTGATGGCCGGGCGGGCGGGCGGCAGGAACGGCGACAGCACAAAGCGGACGACATAGGGGGTGAGGCCCAGCGTCCAGACCAAAAACCAGCCCATGACGAAATAAGTGAATGCACGGCCAATTCGCGCGCCGCGCCCGGTATATACTTCGCCGCCGTTACCGTTGCGGGTTTTCTCCAGCGCCTTGGCGGCAATTTCCATGGCGCGCGTGCCGCTTTCGCGGTTGCGGTAAACAGCGATGGTTTCTGCGCCCTTGCCGCTGTGTTTTTTCAGGATGAACAGGCCGCCGCGATCGTTTTCAAGACGCAAGACGGATGTTTGCGCATCGCCTAAGTCCATGACCCACAGGGCCGGGGTTTCAGCATCTGGCATGTTGAGCACCAGTTTGCCGTCAATCACCTTGGCCGTCGGACGGTTGCGAAGATTTAACATGTAAGGATTCTCCTATGCTGCTTTTGTCAGTGCGTTTTTCTTTTTGCGACGGCCGGCTGAGCCGTAGTCAACTTCCGGAATGGGGCGCACAAAGATCGGGTTTTTCAGATGCTCAAGCAAACCGTCGAGTGCGTCCATCACGCGCGGGCGCGGGATGGGGCGGTTGATGTGTTTTTCCGCGCGGTAATGCGCGGCCGCGGCAATGGCTTCCATATGGAATGCCTGACGGCCGAGATTGTTAAGCGGATACCACAGGCCACGGTTATGCGCGCGCAGCCATACGAATTGCGCAGGCGCAAGAACGCCGCCGTCTTCACGCGCGGTATTGAGCGCGCGCATCATGGCGGTGGACACGTAAGCGTGACGGTTGCAGTTGCCGAGGGTTTTTTCAGAGAGTTTTTTATCGCGCAGGATTTTGCGGGCCTGGCGCACAAGGCCGCGTTCGCGCGATAGGCGCAGGCCGGATTTGTGGTCCCAGCAGCAGGCAAGGCGGCCAAGAAGTTCATCCGCTTCATTACGTTTGCGCGCGGCTTTCAGGCAGAAGGCGGCAAGGATGACCTGAAGTTCGGCGGGCAGGGCCATGGCACCTTTCCAGCGCGGGCCAAGCTGTTTGGCGAAGGCGGCTTCGGCGGCGGCGGTATCAAGAACACCGTCAATATACGGTATTTCGTTGATGGCGATCCATTCTTCCGGGCTCAGCGCCTCGGCGAACATCGGCAGGTCGACCGGGACGGGGGCGCCAATGGGGCGCGCTGTCAGATGGTTGGGATTGAATTTGATGAACGGGCGAATGACCTTGAATGTCTTTGCCTGGTCGCGAATGACGGCCTCCAGGCCCATGACGCGGTGAAAGCGGCTGGTGGGCCCGGTGAAAATAACCCAGACGAACATGCATGCAATGATGCCGACGATGACCCAGCGCAGTGGATACAGCGCAACATAGGTCACGACCTTGAGATGGTCGGCCTGAATCTGATCGGGTTTTGCCGTGTTGGCGAAGTCGCGCCAGATTCCAAAATTGGTATCGTACCAGCGTGTGCCGATGTCGCCGAGTTCAGCGTGGAAGCCTTTTGTTTTGCTGACCTGTTCCTGCATCGGCACGCGGATAATGTCTTTGTCGTCGTACCAGATTTCGGCGATTTTCATTTGCGCGGAGCGCACGCTCAGCACGGCCTCAGAAATCTGCGGTTTGAATCCCTTCCATACGAGGAAGCCAATGCCCCATGCCACCAGGAGCAGGAACAGGAACATCAAAAAGCCGTCGTCGCCTCTATTGTCAGCCACTTTTATTGACCCCTGAAGCGGCCTTTTGAGCCGTTCTTTATCAAGTTATTTTATTAGGTAAAATTACGTAGCAGAATCTGTGTTGATTTTAAAAGAAAACTCTTCCAAAACAAAGCGTCTTAAAGGGTTCTAAACCCTTGATAGTGCAGATTTCAACAACCTGCATAGCGTCGCCGGTATAGCTCAGCGGTAGAGCAGCGGTTTTGTAAACCGAAGGTCGGGAGTTCAATCCTCTCTACCGGCACCATTAAAAACCCAATAAATGAGCCATTTCAGCCATTTATCCTGAGTTTACATCCCGCCAAAATCCCTCTCAGGGACAATCTGGGGACAGTGAAAATCGACATTCTAAGCGAGGCCAGCCACCACGGGTTTGTGAGGGCTTTGCCGTATCCGAAAGCAAGAAAGAATCTTGCTTCGGATGAAAGGAGAGAGTCATTCAGGACAATGGAATTAAAAGGCGGTCCTGCACTACGAATGTGCCTCTCATGCAGCTACGTTGCTGGCTGTCATTTAAACGGGCAGATGTGGTTTTTGAACCGACAGCTTTTGATTCCCCCCGTAGCGCACCCTGCTTTCTCTTAGTAGAGTGTGCTAGTTGATAGAAACGAATAGTGCAAGGAAGCGATAAATGATTGACGTTTTGATGATACTGGCTGGTCTTGGGCTGCTGTTTTTCGGTGGCGAGGGTCTGATTAAGGGTGCGGTATCGCTTGCCCGTAATTTCGGGCTGTCAAAACTTCTGGTCAGCGCCGTGGTGGTCGGCTTTGGTACATCCATGCCTGAAATGACGGTCTCTGTTGGTGCTGCTTTGAAGGGCGCATCAGATATCGCCGTCGGAAATGTGGTTGGCAGTAATATTGCCAATGTCCTGCTGATTGTCGGTGTAGCAGCTGTCCTGTGCCCTATATTTATCGGCGGTACAGCCGTAAAGCGCGATACCTTTATCATGCTGGGTGCAAGCCTTTCCCTTTGCGGACTTGCAATTATGGGCATGATTGGTTTTGTTGCAGGGTTTTTGATGTTTGTCGCTCTGATTGGTTATATCGCCTGGTCGTATACGCAGGACAAAAAAGGCAGCGCAGAAACGGTTCAGCACATTCAAGAAGATATAGAAGGGGAGCCGCAGCTCAGCCCAGGCAAGGCATTGACGTTTGCACTGGCTGGCCTGGGATTGCTGGTTGGGGGCGCTTATATTTTGGTCGAGGGTGCTGTTGCAATTGCGCGCGACTTCGGACTCTCGGAAGCGGTTATTGGTCTGACGATTGTCGCGGTGGGGACATCCTTGCCGGAACTGGCAACAGCTGTTGTTGCAGCCTATCGCAAGCATAGCGATGTGATTATAGGTAATATAGTCGGAAGCAATATATTCAATATACTGGCGATCCTCGGTATAACGGCTATGATTTCTCCAATTCCTATCGGAGAGCAAATGGCAAGTTCAGATGTATGGATTATGTTGGGGGTTGCCGTTCTGCTGTCAGTATACTTGTTGCGCGGCCTCACGATTGGGCGGATTTCCGGCGCTGCTATGCTCGTGGCTTATTGCATGTATACCATTTGGCTTTATGTGGGAGCGGGGGCGTAAACTTTAAATTTTAAGCCACGCCAGACATATTAAATTTTCTCAAAACGCCACCATTGAGGCCGCCCGGGCCGGAGAAGCAGGCGCATCACGTTTTTGAATAAGGTTCGTGCGCGGCATAATTTTCCCTTCGTTTTACAGATCATGATTGGGACAGGACCGCATTTATGCCATCCTGTGCAGGGTCATTACTGAAGAACATTATGGGGTCGTATGAAGAAGAATCACCTGATTGCCCTGCTTGCCGCAGGGTTTGTTTTTATCCTGGCATTCGGCATTTTCCAGCAGGCCGTCGGTTTTAATAACCAGATGATTTCATTGGAAGAAATGAAGAAGGCTGAAATTGAGACGACCAAGGTCGAGTATGGCCAGTGCGTCGTTAAAATTATGGAAACCAACAAGATCGCCAAGGGTTACCGCGACGATGTCATGGCGCTGGCCACAAAGGCGGGCGACAATTTGGCCGCGTTCAATGACAGCCTGCTGGCGTTGCTGGGTACGCAGGTCATTCCGCAGATGTCACCGAATTTGCGCGAGAATGTGCAGCGCGAAATCGTGTCATGCCGCAACGCCTATACCGGCCGCGTCGATATGAGCCTGAAGCCGATGTACATCAATTATAACCGTCTGCAGCGCCAGTTTCCGAACAGTGTTTATAACGCGCTGTTCTTTCACTGGAACACGGAAGACCTGAACATGCCCAAAGAAGCGTCGGGTCAGGAAATTTTCGACAGCGGCAAAATCAAGCAACTGGATCTCGATTAATCCATGCTGCTTTGGTACGTCATCGCGATCTGCTTCGCGGCATGTGTCCTTGCCTATCATCTGTGGCAGGGCATCACGTGGATGGAAGCGATCGTGCTGCTGGTCGCGTCAGGCATCGTGTTTTCGGTGCATCTTGATCATATTCATGAAAAAGTAACCGCGGATCACCACCTGGTCACGGGGTATGTGACGTCAAAAATGTACCGCCAGCCGTTCTCGTATAAATGCGGCAAACGTACCTGCCGCGAACCTGAACGCTGGATCATCGAGCAGCGCCCGCATGCGCCGACACGTGAATTCAACCTTACGACCCATATTTACGGCGAAGCGAAGGAGTTTTGCTACGGCGAATGCGCGCGGTCCTATCCCGCGCCGTATCAGTCGCAGGCATGCTGCGGCGATGGTGCGTACGGCCACACGATTTTGGTGAACAAGGAAAAATACAATCGTACCAAGATAGGCGAGAGCAGCAGCGCGTGGAAAAAATACTACAATCCCGTGCGTGTCAGCGACGACGTTGTGTACGAAAACGGCGGGGAAGACATGCCGTATTACAAGCTGAGTGATTACAACACTGTCATGCGTTTTGCGGGCCCCGGGGTTACGCCGCAACTTGTGCGCGCGCTTGAAAATCTGAACCGGGACCTGGCGGCGCTGGGTATATCGGTGGGTATTCTGATCACAAGCGACCCGCTTTATTTTGAGAAAATCAAACGTGGCTGGCGTCAGGGCAAGGCCAATGATTTCCTTGTCGTCGTAACGTCGCCTGATGGCGCGGATATCAGCAATGTCAACGTGCTGGGCTGGTCGAATTATAATCTGAAAGAAAACGTGGCGCAGGCCGTCATGGCGACGCAGACGGCCAAACCGGAAGCAATTTTAGAGGCTGTCAGCACATCCCTGCGACAGGGGCCGGAATTCAAGGCGGCGAATTTTGATCGTTACAGGTTCCTGAGCATCAAGATACCGGCCAATTATTACTGGCGTATCCTGATCTTCCAGTTTGCGCTGATGGCGTATTCACTGGTGCTTTTGCGGTATAATCCCAATACAAAAAATCATTCATTGCCATGGAGCGATGTCGCCCGTATGTGGCAAAAAGGTTTCCGCCCGCCGGAGCGGAACTGGGCCCTGCACCCGTTTACGCCTTCGGGTCTGCTTCTTCACCTTGGCGTGCCGGCGGCGGCGGTGTTTGTCCTGTGGTCGTTCTGAGCTTGATTAATCGAGTCCGCGCAATGAGAATGGTTTTATGAGCAAGCTTCGTTTTTCCGCCGAGTGGGTGTTGTGCGTTTTTGTGCCGTGCGCGTTTTTCGCGCTGTCGGTGTATGTCGAACGCGTTATGGGTTACCGGTGCTTTACCGCTTGTGAAGATGGGCCGGTCGAGTATGTGCAGGCGCTGGTCTGCTTTATGGCGTTTATTGTGGGTGCCATTTTCTGGACCAAAACACGCGATTATCCGTTATGGATGCGGGCGTTTTTCATGGTCGGTATCGTTGGTGCGCTTTACGCGGCGTTTGAGGAAGTCAGCTATGGCCAGCGTATTTTCGGCTGGGTCACACCGGAAAGCTGGGGGCTGGTCAATGACCAGTATGAAACCAACCTGCACAACGCGTCGTCATGGCTGGACCAGAAGCCGCGCCTGATTTTGTTCATCGGTTCGATTGTCGGTGGGTTGATGATACCGGCTTTGCGCAGATGGAAGCCCATATTGCTGCCGCAGAAATTTGCGCCGGTGTACCCGTCGAACGGCGTGGTGATCACTGCCGCATTCAGTTTGTTCGTCTATGTGTTCCGTGGCATCACCGAAGCGCTCGGCAGGCCCGAATTATTCATGATCGAACGCGGCAGTGAAGCGCAGGAGATTTACCTGTACTGGTTCGTCTTCCTGTATTTCTGGCTGAAAAACCGTGAAATTACGGTTTCAGCAATACGCGGGCGTTAACCGTCAGGGTCACATCCTGTTCGCCGGATTGCGCCACCGGTGCCGCCATGCCGGCGTCCGCCATTTCCGCGCGCATCGACATGGTTTTGTACATCGGCGGTTGCGGCGTATAGGCGTTATCGATGTTCACTTCCAGGATTTCGTAATTGCCCTTGCCGAGTGCGGTTTGTGCAATTTTCGCTTTGTCGCCGATGCCTTTGAGGGCCTTGGCCATCAGGTCGTCACGCACCGCGTCTGATTTCTCGTTCGACAGGGTGTAGTTCAGGCCTTCCATGATGAAGCCCATGCCCTGAATCTTACCGGCAAGCTCAAGCAGCTTTGCGGAGTCTTTTGATTCAAAGCGGATGGTCTGTGCACCGCGCCATTTTTTGACGGGGTTTGCGATGATGCCGGTTTTCGGGTCCGGTTTGCCGTCTTCATACTGATAGACATAGTAACCGCCGGTCGATGTTTTGACTTCGCTGTAAGCCTTGGTCGTGGCCAGCGCGTTTGCCATCTGGCGGTTGATGTTGTTCTGAATGTCGGTAGCCGATGTGCCTTCCTGTTCGATGCGCAAGGACGATGTGAGCGTGTCCTGGCCCAGCGTCGTGCGCTGCGTGGCGGACAGGTTGATGATGGTCGTGCCGGCAGGCGGCAGGGCGATGACATTGTCATCGGCGAAAGCGGGGGCCGCAAGGGCGAGGGTTGAAAGGGCAGAGAGAAGAGCAATGCGCATGGATATCTCCGTTGGTTGACGAAGTATAACCTAGTTACACAAAAGGGCTTTGGAAAGGCGGCAAAAGGACAGTATTCAGGCGGTTTCGTCGAAGCTTTGCAGCATTTCGCGTTCCATCTCGCTGGCGACGCGGATAACGGCGGCGTTGGCCCTGTAGGCGTTGGCGGCGTTTTGCAGGTTTACGATTTCGGTCGCAAGATCGATATCCGGCGTTGCGATCAGGCCGTTTTGATCTGCGTATTGCGCATCCGGGTCATAAACGGTGGTCGTGCCGTTTTCACGCGGGGCATAGGCGCTTTTTACGCCCTGCGGCGCGCCGTCCTGCGTGGTTACGGATGTCTGTACGACATCGACGGGGGTGTAGGGTTGGGGGCCTTCGCCGTTTGCGGTGGCGCCGGACGTGCCCGCATTCGCGATGTTATTCGCGCTCGCGTTGGCGCGTTTACCGGCGGCATTGAGGCCACTTAACGCAATGGACAGCGGGTTAGTCATATGGGAATAATAGCATGAAGCATCTTACCAAACCATAAAGCACCAAGGGTTGTTCATGAAATTCCGTCTTTTCATAGGGTTAGCAGCCGCCGGCATCGCGCTTGCCGCATGCCAGGGACAGCGCCACGGCTATCCGTATGATTTCAAACCCTATATCCAGAATGAACAGCATGCCCTGCCTCAGGCGTATCCCGACCAGCTTTGGGCATACCCGGAAGGCACCCCGCCGGAGCAGATCGTGGCCGGATGGAAGACGGCGCAACTGGTGACGGATGTATATGAATACAAAGGTGCCACGCGCGTTGATGTCGGCCCGCAATTCTACAATCTGCCGGCGTCGGGCCAGCGCGGTCTGGCCAACGCGGTATCGCGCATGTACCGCTCCAATAATTTTCTTCTGATGGATCATTACCGCGAGCGTCCGGTCGGCATTTATACGCCCACCGGCCTGCATATGTACTAAGCGATCATTTCGTCGGCTTTTATCTGGTGGCGCAGCCATGTGCGCTGGCGCTTGGTGTATTGGCGCGTTTCGATGACCGTAGCTTCCATAGCGTCGTCCATCGACATGTCCCCATTGAGGGTTTTGCGTAAATTTCGAAAGCCATGCGCCATGACGATCAGTGCGTCGGGCGCGACCACACCTGTATCAATTTTATCAGACAGGGTTTTGACTTCATCCATCACGCCCGCCTTCATCATATTGCCAAGCCGCGTGCGGATATTGCGTTCCAGTATCTCTTTATCCGGGTTGATGGCGACGACGTGATAAGTCCATTCACCGTGCAGTTTTTTTGGCGGCATGTTTTGCCAGACGCTTAATGACTCGCCGGTGGCTTCCAATACTTCCATGGCGCGCATCAGGCGCTGTGTGTCGCCGGCCTTAAGACGCTGCGCCATGACGGGATCGCGCGATTGCAGGTCGGCGTAGATGTCTTCGCGGGTGCGCGCACGCACGGCATCGCGGATATCGGCCGGGATGTCCGGCATGGGCGATAACCCTTCCATCAACGCCTTGAGATACAGGCCGGTACCGCCGACGATGTACGGGGTTTTACCGGCGTCAAACGCGGTGCGGATTTCAGATGCGGCCATATCGACCCAGCTGGCGGCGGTGACGCTCTTATCCGGTTTTAATACGCCGTACAGCGCGTGGGAGAGGCCCGCCTGTTCATGGAGCGGCGGCTGCGCGGTCAGGATGGGCAGCGCGTCGTAACACTGCATCGCGTCGGCGTTGATGATATGTGCGTTGTCATGCGCACCACGGGCAACGGCCAGGGCGGATTTGCCACTGGCCGTTGGACCCATGATTACGGTGATTTTTTGTGCCATTACGGGGCAGGTTTCGGATCAACCGGAAGGGCCGGGGCCAGTTCAGCCTTCGGATCTTTCGGGGACGGTTTGCCCAGATCGGGTTTTTCGTCGCCCAGCTTCACCGCGATGAACTGGATGTCGCCCTGGCGGTTGATGAGCATCAGAACGCTGGTTTTCTTCGCAGCTTTTGCATCGGCAATCACCTTGGTGACGTCTGATACTGCCTTGAGTTGCGTCTGGTTCATTTCAACGATCACGTCGCCTTCGGCCAGGCCTTTGCGGGCGGCGTCGGAGTTGTTCTCGATATCCATGACCACAAGGCCGCTGACATCGGTGGCAATACCAAACTGGTTACGCAGGGTCGGCGTGACGGCCAGAACCTTGATTCCCAGTTCCTTGACGGTCTCGCCCAGCAGCGGCGCTTCGGGTTCAGCGGGGCTGGCTTTTTCAACCAGGCCCTGGTCTTCGGCGACTTCAAGTTCGCCGACCACGACATTCAGGGTCAGTTCCTTGCCGTCGCGCCAGACTACCATCGGTGCGGCCTTGCCGATTTCGGCGTCAGCCACGATGCGGGGCAGGGCGCGCATGTCGTTTACGTTCTTGCCTGCAAATTTCAGGATGACGTCGCCGGCCTTCACGCCGGATTTTTCAGCCGGGCCCGTACTGGTCAGCGATGCGACGAGTGCGCCGCGCGTCTTGCCGAGGTTCAGGGATTCAGCAATCTCGTCCGTGACGGTCTGGATACGAACGCCGAGCCAGCCGCGGCGGGTTTTGCCGTACTTGGTCAGTTGATCCAGAATGGATTTGGTCATGTTGGACGGGATGGCAAAGCCAATGCCGACCGAACCGCCGGACGGCGAGAAGATGGCCGTGTTGATGCCGATCACTTCACCGCGCAGGTTAAACATCGGGCCGCCGGAATTGCCGCGGTTGATGGATGCGTCGGTCTGGATGAAATCATCATACGGGCCGGCGTTGATGTCGCGTTTGCGTGCGGACACGATACCGGCGGTAACCGTGCCGCCAAGGCCGAACGGGTTGCCGATGGCCATAACCCAGTCACCCACGCGCATAGCGTCGGAATCGCCAAAAGGCGCGGCGGCAATGTTGTGACCTTTCAGGTCAGCCTGCAGCAGGGCGATGTCGGTCTTGTCGTCTTTGCCCACGACGCTGGCGTTGACGATGGTGGTGTCATGCAGGGTGACGCGGATTTCCTGCGCGTCCTTGATGACGTGGTTGTTGGTGACGATGTACCCCTTGTCCTTGTCGATAATGAAGCCGGAACCCAGCGACGTGGCGGGGACCTGCGGGTTTTCGCCCTGATGGCGTTTCATGTATTCGTTGAAGAAGTCTTCGAACGGGGTGCCCTGCATGCCGGGTGGCAGTTCGCCGGGGGCCATGTCTTCGCCGCCTTCGCCGGAGTCACTGGTTTTCTGCGTGGATGAAATGTTGACCACGGTCGGCAAAAGCTTGTCCGCCAGATCGGCGAAGCTGACCGGCACCATGGTCGGCGGCGCGGAGGGGGTGAGGGCGGCAGCCGGATTTTCGGCGCCCGAGAAGGCGAAAATGGCAATGGCACCAGCGGCAAAGGCGGTGCAGGTCAAAAGAGCATTACGGAGCATGAGAAACCTTTTGTTTGCAGGGTCCAATGGTTAGATCCTGGCGCAAAATTTTGGCAAAATTGAGTTTAGACTGGCGCTCTTTGATTTCAAACACTTATATAGGATAGGTTTTTGATAAGGACATAACATGCTGGGTTTTGGCAAACGCAAACCATCCGAAGACGATATTCGCGCGCAACTGGCCGATGTGCCGGTGCAATCCGTGCTGATTGATGGGCATGCGGTCAGTGTCGTTATTCTGGCCGAAGACGGTGCCCCGCATGAGACGTTGCGCCTGGATGTCGAAAAGCGCCTGCTTTCTGTCAAAGGGGTGGAGCGCGCGTCGGTGATTTTGACCGCTGAAAAACAGGCGGCGGCCAAGAAAAAACCATCCGGCGGTATCGAAGTGCCGGTCAAAACCATCATCGCGGTCGCATCGGGCAAGGGCGGGGTCGGCAAGTCGACTGTGGCCATCAACATTGCCTGCGCGCTGTCACGCATGGGTATGCATGTGGGGTTGCTGGACGCCGATATTTACGGGCCGAGCCAGCCGCGCATGGCCGGTGTGCGCGGGCAAAAACCGGCGCGTGAAAATGAACGCATTATTCCGGTAGAGGCACACGGCCTGAAAATCATGTCGATGGGGTTCCTGGTCGACGAAGCCGCGCCGATGATCTGGCGCGGGCCCATGATCCAGTCCGCGCTCAAGCAGCTTTTGAAAGACGTGGCGTGGGAAGGGTGCGACGTGTTGATTATCGACATGCCGCCGGGCACGGGCGATGCGCAACTCACGCTGGCGCAGCAGGTGGATGTCAGCGGCGCGGTGATCGTGTCTACGCCGCAGGATATTGCGCTGATCGATGCTAAAAAGGGCCTTGAGATGTTCCGCAAGGTCGGGGTGCCGATTTTGGGCATTGTTGAAAACATGAGTTACTTCTGCTGTCCGTCATGCGGACACCGCGCCGAAATTTTCGGCCATGGCGGCGCGCGGGAAGAAGCAATGGCGGCGAATGTGCCGTTCCTTGGCGAGATCGCACTGGACGGCGATATCCGCAAGCTTTCGGACGCAGGTACGCCCATCGTGCTGGAACGCCCGGACAGCGAGCAGGCAAAGGCATTCATGGCGATTGCCGAGAAGGTTGCTGCGTCATTGCGAGCGTAACAACGTGAAGCGAAGCAATCCATGCATGAGAGCGATTTGATAAATCGTATGGATTGCCGCGTCGCCGCTTAGGGCGGCTTCTCGCAATGACAAAAAGAAAATCCGGGTTCGGCTTGGGGTCCGAACCCGGATCTCTTGGAAAGCGACCTGCCCTTGGGGTTGAGGCTTGGGGTATCAACTAGAAACAAGTCGCGTACTCGTTCGGACGAAACGCCCGCCCGAATTCTTTAAGCCCGCACTTTCTCGGCCTTGGCGCGCGCTGCGCGCTTGGCTTTGACGGCGTACATGGAGCTGTCGGCACCGTGCAGGACGGCGTCAACCGTATCGCCGGCGGCGTAGGCACGCATGCCGATGGAGGCACGGACGGGAATTTTTTCACCCTGCCAGCGCAGTGTCAGGGCGTTAAGGCGCATCGCCAGTTGCTGTGCGCGGTCAACCGCACCCATGACATCGGCGTTGCTGAACAGGATCACGAATTCGTCGCCGCCAAGACGCGCAGCCGTGTCCATACGGCGGATCGTGGTTTTCAGCGTTTCGGCAACAAGGCGCAGGGCACCGTCACCGGCAGCATGGCCATAGGTGTCGTTGATCAGTTTGAAGTTATCGAGGTCGATCATCAGAAGCAGGCCGCCCTTGGTCTGGCCACGCGTGGTGCGGTCCAGTTCGCGGTCGAAGGCTTCGATAAAGCCGCGACGGTTGGGCAGGGTGGTCAGCTCGTCCGTGGTGGCGATGCTTTCCAGCGTTTCAATGCGGGTGCGCTGCGCCTTCATCTGGAGATGGGCATCTTCCAGGGCGTTATGCGCCTCACGCAGCATATCAAGCGCGGTGGTGGCGATACGGCGCAGGGAGTCTTCGTCCATCTCCTGGCGGGTTTTGAGGCCGTTGAGACGGTCGTGCAGGGCGTCGGCCTTGTTCAGGTCGCCGCTTTGCAGCAGGTGAATTGCCGCAAACGCATCCGCGTTCAGATTAAGTGCTTTACCCTTGATAACCGCATCAGAAACCATGTTGTGTATCCTTTCGCTGGAATAGGTGTTGCGAAAGGCGTGCCAAAGTCACAACGCTTTAATATCTATATATATCAACAGGTTGTTAAAATGTGTTCTGGGCGGGGGTGCTGGATTATGGTCCGGTTTTGCCCGGGTGTTGTGCGCGGCGGTAAAAATTGCCGCGCCGCACCGATTGTCGTTCAGCTTAGGCACGATTTTTGCTAAAATGATCACATATGAGCCTTAGAAAGATTCTCATGCTTGGCCTTGGTGCGGCGCTGCTGGCGTCGCCCTTTGCCGCCAGCCGGGTTTTCGCAACGTCCGCGACCCTGCCGCATGCGCCCAAGGCACCGTCCCCGTCGATTGTACCGGCCGTGAACAAGGTTGAAGTGTCCCCGCACCGCGCCCTTTACAAGGTGACGTTGTCGTCGGTGAACAGCGGCGGCCAGCTGGTCGATATTTCCGGCAAGATGTATTTCGAGTGGAAAAAGACCTGCGATTCATGGACGACGGACCATCGTTCGTCATTGATGTATGAATATTCGGACGGCACCACCTCGCGTATCAATTCCGACTTTACGTCGTATGAAACGCTGGACGGCAAATCCTTAAGCTTTTCATCCAAGCGCGACAATAACGGTGTACCGTTTGAAGAGTATCGCGGTCATGCCACGCTGAACGAGGCGGATGGCAGCGCGCAGTACACCATTCCGGGCAATGTGAATTTCAAGCTGCCCAAGAACACGTTCTTTCCCATGGCGCATACGCACCAGATCCTGCAATCGGCCAAGAAGGGGCAGCGGTTCTTTAACGCGTCCCTGTTCGACGGTTCGGACGACCAGGGGCCGCAACAGGTTAACGCCTTTATCGGTGATAAAATCGACCCGTTAAAGGGTGTTAATGTCACCAAATCCATCGATAAAAACCTGCTGGCCAGCCCGGCGCACCGCATGCGCCTTGCGTTTTTCCCGTCCGAGGACAATGACGGCAACGCCGACTATGAAATGGACCTGGTGGCGCTGGATAATGGAGTCGTCAGCGACATTAAAATCATCTACGATACGTTCACCATCACCCAGAAACTGGTGGCGCTTGAGAAAATTGACCTGCCTGCCTGCACGGAAAATTCCGCTTATGCGCCTTCGGCCGACAAGCAATAGCAGATAGAAAACGAACGTATTTCGTATGGCCGCTCAAACTGTCCTGATCGTTGAAGATAACGAGTTGAACATGAAGCTGTTCAACGACCTGCTGGAAGCCCATGGCTACGGCACGGTGAAAACGCGCGAAGGCACACGTGTGCTTGAACTCGCGCGCGAACATAAACCTGACCTGATCCTTATGGACATCCAGCTTCCCGAAGTATCGGGTCTGGACCTGATCCGCTGGCTGAAAGAAGCCGAAGATCTGAAAAACATCCCGGTCATTGCCGTGACCGCATTCGCCATGAAGGGCGATGAAGACCGCATCCGTGAGACGGGCTGCGAAGATTATATTTCCAAACCGATTTCCGTGCTTTCGTTCATTGAAACGGTCCGAAAGCACCTTCAGACGCCGGCCGCCGCCACCGCCGCGGTGCAGGGGTAATTCATGACGGCGCGCGTTCTTGTTGTTGATGATATTGCGCCGAACGTGAAGCTTCTCGAAGCCAAGCTGACTTCAGAATATTATGACGTTATTACCGCCACATCGGGCCAGCAGGCGCTGGACCGTGTGACCGCCGACATGCCGGATATCGTGTTGCTGGACGTCATGATGCCGGGCATGGACGGTTTTGAGGTCTGCCGCATCATCAAATCCAACCCGGTGACGGCACATATTCCCGTCGTCATGGTGACGGCGCTGACCGACGCCACCGACCGCGTGCGCGGGCTTGAGGCCGGCGCTGATGATTTCCTGTCCAAGCCTGTCAATGATCTGGCCCTGATGGCCCGCGTGCGCAGCCTTGTGCGTCTTAAAATGACGGTTGATGAATGGCGCGCGCGTGAAAGCACGGCAACGACCCTTGGCGTCAACAGCGAGACCGCCGCGATGATGTCGCAGACGGTTGAGAAGGCGAATATCCTGATCGTCGAAGACCAGGCGTTTGAATCGCAGAAATGCCTTGAGGCATTGTCCCGCGACCAACACAAAGTTTACACCGCCAGCGGCGGCATTGCCGCGCTTGAGCGCGTGGCAGTTACCGATCTGGACCTGATTGTCGTGTCGTTGAACATGGCCAAGGAAGACGGCCTGCGCCTGTGTTCGCACCTGCGGTCCAATGATCGTACGCGGTCAGTGCCTATTTTGATGCTGGGCCAGGAAGATGACCTGCCCAAGATTGCGCGCGGTCTTGAGATCGGCGCGAATGATTACATCCTGCGTCCCATCGACCGCAACGAACTGGTCGCGCGTGTGCGCACGCAAATCCGCCGCAAGCGTTTCCAGGAACGCCTGAAGGCCAATTACGAAGTCAGCCTGTCCATGGCGCTGACCGATACGCTGACGGGGCTGTATAACCGCCGTTACCTGAACGTCCACCTTGAGAAATTGCTGCAGAGCACCGGCGATCAGCGCAAGCCGATTGCAGTGCTGATGTTCGATCTCGATAAGTTCAAGTCGATCAACGACAATTACGGTCACGGCGTGGGCGACGAGGTGTTGAAGACATTTTCCGACCGCCTCAAGACCCGTATGCGCGGTTTTGACCTTCTGGCACGCACGGGCGGCGAGGAATTCGTCGCCGTTCTGGTCGATGTTTCGATGGAAAAGGCGTGTTTCATTGCGGAACGTCTGCGCCGCGTCATCGGCGGACGGCCCATGCAGGTCAGCATTCCCGAAGGCCAGATGACGGTCACCACATCGCTGGGCGGTGCCTATATCGGCACGGATGTTGTTACGGTTGAGCAGGCGCTGAACCGTGCGGATGAAAAATTATATGAAGCAAAAGAATCTGGCCGTGATGCCGTGGTGATGGAGCGTGTTGGCAAGCTCAACCCCGCCGACTATGAAGAGCCGAAACGCAACGTAGTTGAATAAACAAAAATTTCGTGTAATAAAAAATCCGCGCGCTCTGGTGATGCGGATTTTTCAAAAAGAAAAAACCCGCTCTGGGGGCAGAGCGGGTTTTCTTTGAGTGCCAAAGCAACAATGGGGATTGTCTAACTTAGGTGCCTCAAAGTTTTGACGGGCGGGTCGTTTGTAGCGATCCGCCCGAATTTTTTAGCCGGCGATATCGGCGCCAGCGAAGAAGTACGCGATTTCAATCTGCGCGTTCTCGATGCTGTCCGAACCGTGGACCGAATTCTCGCCAATCGAAACGGCGAAATCTTTGCGGATGGTGCCGTCGGCGGCTTGTGCCGGGTTGGTGGCGCCCATGACTTCGCGGTTTTTCAGAACCGCATTCTCGCCTTCCAGCACCTGAACAACAACCGGACCCGAGGTCATGGTCGAAACCAGTTCGCCGAAGAAGGGGCGTTCTTTGTGAACGCCGTAGAATGTTTCAGCCTGAGCCTGAGTCATCTGGATGCGGCGTTGGGCGACAATGCGCAGGCCAGCTTTTTCCAGACGGTCGCAGATTGCGCCGGTCAGGTTACGACGGGTCGCGTCGGGTTTGATGATGGAGAAGGTACGCTCTATTGCCATTTGTGATCCTTGGACTGTGGGTCGTTTTTGAGAGCTTATACCCAGCCGGTACGCGTTTTACAACTGCTCAGGTAAGGCCCTGAATGGCAAAATACATCGCGAATGTTTTACGTTTTGATGCTGTGGCGCAACATTGTTGCTGTTCAGCTTGCGAGTTTATGGGTAAGAACTTGTTATTGCGTGATATTGTCTAAGTCAGCACAACATAAATATTCATACATGCAGGTGCGCAAAAATATATTTTTTAGCCGCTTATTGTTTTCGTAATCCCAAGAATCGGGCCGGGTGCGTGTAACTTTCCAGCCCGTCTGAGCGTATCTAAGGTATTGGAATAGCAACGAAAGGTCTTACATGACACTGCATCGCCGTCAATTTATCGCCCTTTTGGGCAGTGTGGCCGCTATCGGCGTTGCCGGGCGCGGCGCTTATGCCGCGTGGTTTGGTGATGCGCCCAAATCAGGACCAAAATCAGGAAAGGAGTTTCCCTTACACATGAGTGAAGCAGAGTGGAAAAACAAATTGTCGCCGCAGGCATATAAGGTGCTGCGCGATCATGGGACTGAACGCGCGTTCACAAGTCCGCTGAACGATGAACATCGCGCCGGCACGTTTTATTGTGCGGGGTGCGAGAACAAACTGTTTTCGTCGGAACAGAAATTCGATTCCGGTACAGGCTGGCCGTCCTTCTGGGCACCGGCAGATGCCGGCGCGGTCGGGACCACAGTTGATGCCAGCCACGGCATGTCGCGCACGGAAGTGCATTGCGCCGATTGCGGCGGACATCTGGGGCATGTGTTCGAAGACGGGCCGAAGCCCACGGGTCTTCGGTACTGCATGAACGGTGTCGCCATGGAATTCAAACCTGAGTGATCAAAGCCCGGCCCCAAGCCGGGCTTTTTTATTGCGGCATCGGCAAAAATGGTTGATACCGGCGCGGTGAAGCTTGAAGACCGCCTGATCTACCGCGATGCGCTGATGCTTGTCCTCGACAAGCCGCAGGGGATACCCGTGCACCCGGGGCCGGGCGGCGGCCCCAATCTTGAAGACGGTTTCGATGCCTTGCGTTTTGGCCTGCCGCGCGTGCCCAATCTGGCGCACCGGCTGGACCGTGATACGTCCGGCTGTCTGATTTTGGGGCGGCACCGCAAGGCCCTGTCGCGGCTTGGTAAACTGTTCCAGGACGGACGGATTGATAAAACCTATCTGGCACTTCTTCCCGTTGTCCCATCTGAAGTTTCAGGAACCATCGATAAGCCTTTGACCAAGGTTCATAAATGGAAGGGCTGGAAGATGCGCGTGGCCGAAAGCATGGCGGAAGAGGGCGCACAGGAAACCGTGACCGATTACAAAGTGCTGGGCAGTGCCGACGGCGTGTCCCTGATCGCATTTTACCCGCGCACCGGGCGCACGCACCAGATCCGCGTCCATGCGCTGGAACAGTTCGGCGCGGCCATTATCGGCGATACGATTTACGGCACGGATGAGGATAAACAGCGCCCGCGCCTGTTCCTGCATGCGGCGCGTCTGGTGATCCCGCTATACCCCAACAAGGACGCCGTGACCGTGACCGCCCCGACCCCGCCAGAATTTCAGGAATTTCAGGCAGTTGCCAAGTGGGACGGCACGTTATAAATTTACGCCCATCATGACCGAACGACCGCTCTCACCGCATCTTCAGATTTATAAATGGCAAATCACCATGGCGCTCTCAATCCTGCACCGGGCAACCGGGGTGGCGTTGAGCATCGGCCTGTTCGTGATGACATGGTGGCTTATGGCCGCCGCCATGGGGCCCGAGGCTTACCAGAATTTCCGC
Organism: Micavibrio sp. UBA6145; assembly: GCA_002423205.1. GTDB lineage: Bacteria > Pseudomonadota > Alphaproteobacteria > Micavibrionales > UBA1664 > UBA6145. The sequence goes on from DIUZ01000024.1 coordinate 79,115, forward strand.
GACATCGCGTCTTCGCCGCTGGGGCTGATCGTTCTCGCCGGCTGGTCCTTCGCGCTGTTCTTTCACACCTGTTCCGGCATCCGTCACATCGTGATGGATATGGGCAAGCTGTTTACCATTCCTGAAATTTACAAAGGCGGATACACGGTCATTATCGCAGCGGTCGTTTTGACGCTCGCGTTCTGGATCGCCGTGGTGGGGGCATAAATGGGCGCACCTTTGGTCAAATCGAAAAAATTCGGTCTTAAACATCCGCTGGCCCGCGCCCGCGGTCTTGGCAGCGCACATGAAGGCCTGCATCACTGGATCTCGCAGCGTGTGACGGCTGTGCTGTTGCTGCCGCTGACGGTATGGCTGTGCTGGTCGATGGTCGGCATTGCGCATATGGATCACGCCACCTTTGTCGCGTGGCTGTCGCAGCCGTGGAACACGATCCTGATGGTCCTGACTGTGGGCACCATGTTTTATCACGCCGTGCTGGGTAACCAGGTCGTGATTGAAGACTACATCCATACCGAAGGGCTGATGATCGCCAAAATGCTGGCGATGCGTTTTGTCTACCTGATTGCCGGTATCGCCTGCATTTACGCCATCCTGAAAGTCGCATTATGAGCCAAGCCTATAATATTATTGATCACGAATATGACGTCGTTATCGTCGGTGCCGGTGGTGCCGGTCTGCGCGCCGCGCTGGGCATGGGCGAAAAGGGCCTGAAGACGGCCTGTATCTCTAAAGTGTTTCCGACACGTTCGCACACGGTTGCGGCGCAGGGCGGTATTTCCGCCGCGCTTGGCAATGGCGGCCCGGATGACTGGCGCTGGCACTTTTATGACACCGTCAAGGGTTCCGACTGGCTGGGCGATCAGGACGCCATCGAATATATGTGCCGCGAGGCCATTCCCGCGGTCATCGAACTTGAGCATTACGGCATGCCGTTCTCGCGTTTTGAAAACGGCAAAATCTACCAGCGTCCGTTCGGCGGCCATACGACCGAATTCGGCAAGGGCATGGCGCTGCGTGCCTGTGCCGCCGCCGACCGTACGGGCCACGCGATGCTGCACACGCTGTACCAGCAATCGCTGAAACACCATGTTGAGTTTTTCATCGAGTATTTCGCCCTCGACCTGATCATGTCGGATGACGGCCAGTGCGTGGGCGTCATGGCGCTGTCGCTGGTCGACGGCACCATTCACCGTTTCCGCGCGCATCAGACCGTGCTGGCCACGGGTGGTTATGGCCGCGCGTATTTCAGCTGCACCTCCGCACACACATGTACGGGTGACGGCGGCGGCATGGTGCTTCGCGCCGGTCTGCCGTTACAGGATCTTGAATTCACGCAATTCCACCCGACCGGTATTTACGGTTCGGGTTGTCTTATCACTGAAGGCGCGCGCGGCGAGGGTGGTTACCTGACCAATTCGAACGGTGAGCGTTTCATGGAACGTTACGCACCGAACGCCAAGGACCTGGCGTCGCGTGACGTTGTCTCCCGCGCCATGACCGTTGAAATCAACGAAGGTCGCGGCGTCGGCAAACACAAAGACCATATTTTCCTGCATCTGGAACATCTGGGTGCGGATGTCATTCATGCGCGTCTGCCGGGTATTGCAGAGACCGCGAAAATTTTCGCGGGCGTTGATGTTACCAAGGCACCGATCCCGGTTCTGCCGACCGTGCATTACAACATGGGCGGCATTCCGACCAACTTCCACACGGAAGTCCTCAACCCCGTCACCGGCGATCCGGACCGCGTGGTTCCGGGCCTGATGGCGATCGGCGAAGCGGCCTGCGTTTCGGTCCATGGCGCGAACCGTCTTGGCACCAATTCTCTGCTCGATCTCGTTGTTTTCGGTCGCGCGGCTGGCATTCGTGCCGGTCAGATCGTCAAACCCGGTGCGCCGCATCGTGCGCTTGGCACCGACACGGGTGAGAAAGCTATTGCGCGTCTTGATAAATTCCGTTCGGCCAAGGGCCCGGTGCGTCCGGCAGAACTGCGCCTTGAAATGCAGAAAACCATGCAGACACACTGCGCCGTGTTCCGCGACGGTCCGGTCCTGAATGACGGTGTTGCCAAAATCGATGCCTGCTTCCAGAAAAAAGTTGACCTGGGCATCACCGACCGCGGTCTGGTGTTCAACACCGACCTGATCGAAACGCTGGAGCTGGATAACCTGATGGGTCAGGCCGTGGCGTCGCTGCACTGTGCCGCGAACCGCACGGAATCGCGCGGCGCACATGCCCGCGAAGATTACAGCAAGCGCGATGACAAGCTTTGGATGAAACACACGACAGTTTGGGTGAACGATCAGGGCGGCGTGCGTCTGTCCGACCGCCCGGTTCACACATACACGATGACCAAAGACGTCGAATATATTCCGCCCAAAGAACGTGTCTACTAACGATACGGCCACGCGGCTGGATAATCTGAAAGTCGGTGTTTTGTGTTACGTCCATTTATGGGCGGCGCTGCGCAAGCATGTCAGCCTGAACAATATCGAAATCGCATCCGATATCGGCCTGTGGGATGACCATCAGGGCGGGTATTTCGCGGCGTTTAACCAGGGCAATCGCCGTTTGTTACAGGTGAATGTCTCTTACGTCTGCGCGCTGGGTGATGAAGGACCGACCGTGGGCCAGCTTTCAAAAATCCCGCCGTGCACGCCGGTGCATATTCCCAGTGATATCCTGATGCTGCTCAACGCCATGGGCCACAGCGAAGGTACGGAAGCGGAAAAAGCGCTCAAGCAGGTTGAAATGATCGCGACCCTGCTTGAAAAGCAAATGCCCGCCGACAAGCGACGGGCATCCGTTAACTAAACTTTCAAAAAAATCAGGCCGCTTTAGCGGATTTTTCGTGCTGGTGGTGTTCGACCCATGTCGAAAACGCATCCGTGAATTTTTGCAGGAATTTCTTGGTGTCCTCAACGGTGACGTTGCCGTCATCGTCGATCAGGCCCGGTTTGAATTGCAGATATACTTCCGGCTGGCCCATCAGCGTCACATCGAGATATGACAGCGTGCCTTTGAGGTTGTGTTGTGCAACGGCGGTGCCAATACCACCGGGCGAGGTGCCGAGCATGGCACCGGGTTTGGTTGCGAATGAATTTTTGCCGTAAGGGCGCGATGCCCAGTCGAGCGCGTTTTTAAGCGGTGCCGGCATGGAGCGGTTGTATTCCGGCGTGACAAACAGAACGCCGTCGGCGGCGGCGATTTCATCTTTCAAACGCTGGGCTGCCTTCGGGAAATCCTTTTCAAGGTCTTCGTTGAACAGCGGCAGGTCGTCGATGCGGCTGATGGTGGTTTCGAATTTACCTTTGCCCAGTGCGGCGATGGCCTTGGCCAGTTTGAGGTTGGTGGATTCCTTGCGGAGCGAGCCCACGATTACGGCGATCTTTGTCATGTCCTGTCTTTCGGTTGGTTTCTTTTAGACATACCCAATATAGGTTGGGTTTTGCCCCGGTACAGATGGCCAGATCAAATTTGTGGCATTTATCCAAGCCATTGTTTATACGAAAAATATGAATGTAAGTCCGAGATTTCACGCTGCGGCGAATGCCCGCACAGAAGGTGTTGATCCGCGTTTTGAACGTTCGGATGAAATACCGGTGATGGAATCGCTGGAGCTGCAATTGCTGGCACAGGAAGAGGGGCTGCAGGCGATACGTTATGCCCTGCCGCAGATCGAGGCTGCCGTGCTTGCCGCGACGGACGTGCTGGCCGAAGGCAATGGCCGCCTTGTTTATATCGGCGCGGGTACATCGGGCCGCGTGGGTGTGCAGGACGGCGTTGAACTGGTCCCGACATTCGGCTGGCCGCGTGACCGCCTTGCGTATCTGATGGCGGGCGGGGAACGCGCCTTGGTGCAGTCGGTTGAAAAATCCGAAGACAATGTCGAACAGGCGGCGCAGGACATTCAGGCGCTGAACATCACGAAAGACGATGTCGTGATCGGCATCGCCGCCAGCGGCACGACGCCTTATACAATCTGTGCGCTGCATTTCGCGCGCGATATGGGCGCGACCACCATCGCCATTGCCAATAACGCCGACGCGCCGCTTCTGGATACGGGGCAATTCCCGGTCAGTATTGTCACCGGGCCTGAATTTATCGCCGGTTCCACGCGCCTCAAAGCCGGAACGACACAAAAGATCGCCTTAAGCATGATATCCAACCAGATTATGATCGGTCTGAACAAGGTTTACCGCGGCCTGATGGTCGATATGCAGTTGAACAACGAAAAACTGGTCAAGCGCGGCTGGTCGATGATCCAGCGCGTGACGGGGTGTGATTTGCCGGAGGCGCAGGACGCGCTGACCCGCAGTGACGGCCATGTCAAAACCGCCATCATGGTGGCGCATGGCGCAAACCCGGCGGATGCCCGTGCGGCTTTGGCCCGCACCAGGGGCCATCTGGGCCGGGCGCTGACCCTGCAGGGGTAATAATCGTTTCAATTTAACGGGTTAAAGCCGCGTGTCCCCCCTTGGATATGGGACGGGACAGCGTTATAATATGTGTCATGGCCGAATTTACCTTACCCCAGAATTCCAAAGTCACCGAAGGGCGCTTTTTCGAGGCGCCGGAAGACGCCAAGCGCGCGAAGAAATTCGTGGTCTACCGCTGGTCGCCTGAAAAGGGCGGCAACCCCAGCCGCGATACGTACGAGATCGATCTCGACGCCATCGGTCCGATGGTGCTGGACGCGCTGATCCATATTAAAAACGATGTCGACGGTACGCTGACCTTCCGCCGGTCGTGCCGCGAAGGTATTTGCGGTTCGTGCGCGATGAATATCGACGGCACCAACACGCTGGCCTGTACCAAGCCGATCGCCGATGTTAAGGGCGACGTGAAAGTTTACCCACTGCCGCATATGCCGGTGGTCAAAGATCTTGTGCCTGATCTGTCGCATGTGTATGCGCAACTGGCATCGATTGAACCGTATCTGAAGTCCGAGTCCCCCGCGCCGAGCCGCGAGCGTCTGCAATCGCCGGAAGAACAGGCGCTGATCGACGAAGCGTCGAGCTGCATCCTGTGCTTCTGCTGTTCCACCGCGTGCCCGTCCTACTGGTGGAACGGCGACCGTTTCCTTGGTCCCGCCATTCTGCTGATGGCGTATCGCTGGATTGCGGATACGCGCGACGAATCTACGGGTGAGCGACTGGACCAGCTGGAAGACCCGTTCCGCCTGTACCGTTGCCACACCATCATGAACTGCACCCGTACCTGCCCGAAAGGCCTGAATCCGGCCAAGGCAATTGCAGAAATCAAGAAGTTGATGGTCGCGCGAACCGCGTAAAACCGGCATTTTCCGTAAATTTGACAGGTTTGAATGCACGGCATTAGGTTGTCGCATGCTTTCCCTGCTGAAACCGTCTGAAACGTCTTTGCTGAGCCGTCTGGATTCCGCCCAGACGCTGGGCGATGTTTATGCGCTGCCGTTTCCGCATGTGATCGGACGGCTGAGCAACGTTGCGCATTTTGCGTCGCTTGCGACCAAATCGCCGCGTATTCAGGGGCGTCTTGAAGATCAGTCCATTTCGTGGAGCTCGCCCGTGCCGGCGCAGGCGTGTGAAGCAACGTCGCTGATCGAGCGATTTGAACACAGTGCTGTCCAAAAAGACGGCCAGCGCTGGGATCTTGATATGACGGTGGCGCATGCGGATGCGTATACCGGTGTCATCACAAGCGTTCATATGGATGGTGCGCATATGCCGAAAATGCGCGTTTACATTGCGGCCAGCGACCAGCCAACCTGGGTCGTGCCGCATAGCGCGGTGACGCATATCCTGACGCAGCACGCGCCGCATGTTCTGGAACAACGCGTGGATGGTGATTTTCTGCAGGACCTGACATTTGCCGCAGTTAACTTTGAGCGCCAGTTCCGTATGGCGGCACGCCGCGTGCCGGCCAATGCCGTGACGCTTATGACGGGGATCAGTTTCCACTTCCGCGATACCAATGTGCGGCCCAACCGGACATTTTTACGGGTCCGGGGCTATCAGCCCTGATAAAAGGCCGTTGTGGCCGGTTTCATGCCCTATATGATGGGTTGCATGAATAAAAAGACACTCTTTGCATGGGCGGCGTTTGACTGGGCCAATTCGGCCATCAACACCATTGTCTTTACCTTTATCTTTTCCATCTATTTTGCACGATCCGTTTACGGCGACGAGGTGCAGGGATCGGCCGCGTGGGCCTTCGCGCAAGGGTGCGCGGGCGTGGCGATTGCCATTCTGGCACCCATCGTGGGGTCGGCGGTTGATTATTACGGCCCGCGCAAGCGCAGCCTGTTATTCTTTTCAGCCATCTGCATTCTGGCATCCGGTTTTCTGTTTTTTGTGCAGCCCGATCCGTCGTTCATCATGCCCGCGCTGATCATCGGCGCGGCGATGACGATTTCTTTTGAACTGGTCCAGAATATTTACGGGTCGACCCTGCCTCTGATCGCACCGCCGGACAAAATCGGTTTCATTTCCGGCATCGGCTGGGGGGCTGGTTATATCGGCAGCATCCTGTCGCTGGGTATTGCGCTGTTCGCTTTCATTGGGCTGGGCGATGCGGGCGGTCTGCTGGGCATTCCCAAAGACAATGCGCTGCATGTGCGTGCAACCATGTTGCTGGCGGCGGGGTGGTTTGCGCTGTTCGCGATACCGTTTTTCCTGTGGTGCCCGGATGCGAAACCCACGGGTAACAGCTTGGGGCAGAGCGTGCATATGGGCCTGCGTGAACTTAAAAACACAATCAGGCATGCGTGGCGTCTGCCGCAGCTTGTGAAATTTCTGGTGGCTGCCGCCATTTATCGTGACGGTCTTGTGACGCTGTTTTCCATCGGCGGTCTTTACGCTGCCGGCACGCTTGGGATGAGTGCGTCCGAGGTCATCATCTTTGCCATCGCCATTAATCTGGCGGCGGGGCTTGGCGCATGGATGTTCGCGTTTTTCGATGATCATATCGGATCGAAGACCACGATCATGGTGTCGCTGGTCGCGCTGGTGATTCTTGGTGCAGCCGTGATTGCGACGGATGATAAATTCGTGTTCATTGCGCTTGCCTGTGCGCTTGGTCTTTTCATCGGGCCGGTGCAGGCGGCCAGTCGTGCGCTTCTGGTGCGGTTGTCGCCACCGGAACATATCGGTGCTTTCTTCGGCCTGTATGCGCTGACCGGCAAGTCGGTCGCGTTCATGGGGCCGTTCGCGTTTGCGGCGCTAACGCATGCGTTTTCATCGCAGCGTATCGGCATGATCAGCATACTCGGCTTCTGGGCTGTTGGTTTGGTCGTGATGTATTTTGTTGAGACCAGAAAGGTTGATATACGCGTATGAGCGAGAGCTTTCCCCTCATTAGCCATCCGTCGCCGAATTTCGATGCGCGTCCCGCCGGCATCGTGATCGACACGATCATCATCCATTATACCGGCATGGAAAGCGCGGAAGATGCGCTGGTGCGCCTGTGTGATGACAGCGCGGAGGCGCGGGAGCGTGGCCGGGTCAGCGCGCATTACATGATTTATGAAGACGGTCGCATTGTCGTGCTGGTCGACGAAGCCATGCGGGCATGGCATGCGGGCGAGTCGTCCTTTCGTGATAAAAAGAATTTGAATGCGAATTCCATCGGTATCGAGCTGGTCAATTGCGGGCATTACATCGGCTATACGGAATTTCCGCGTGCGCAGATGGATGCGCTGGTGCAGGTCTGCAAAGGCATATGCGCGCGTCACCCGATTGTGCCGCGTCTTGTGCTGGCGCATAGCGATATCGCGCCGGCGCGTAAAATCGACCCGGGTGAGAAGTTTGATTGGAAATTCCTGGCGCGGGCAGGGGTGGGGCTGTGGCCGGAACCAGAGCCCAAAGACTATGCCAGTGCGCAAGTGTTCCTGTCGTCGCCCTCAAGCATGCGCGGGGCGCTGGTCAAATTTGGATACGACCCGGATGTCACTATCGAATTGATGTGCAAGGCATTTAACCGCCATTTCAGTCGCAATGCCGATGATGAGCTGAGCCTTGAAGGTGCGGCGCGTCTGGCATGGCTGAACCGCCAACCTTGAAAAACACCGGCCGTTAAGGCTATATACCCGCTAAGTCAGAGGGCTGGATCGTCGCGGGTGCCGCAAGGTATCCGAGGAAAGTCCGGGCTTCATGGAATAACGGTAGCGGATAACATCCGCCGGGGGCGACCCCAGGGACCAGGGCAACAGAGAGCAAACCGCCTCTCATCTTCGGGTGAGGGGTAAGGGTGAAAGGGTGCGGTAAGAGCGCACCGCGTCGGTGGTAACATCGATGGCACGGCAACCCCTACCGGAAGCAAGACCAAATAGGGACCACACGATGATGGGAAACTATCATCAGCCGATTCCACGGCGCGGGTCCGGGTTGGTTGCTTGAGCGTATGAGCGATCATGCGCCTAGAGGAATGACGGTTCTCGACAGAACCCGGCTTACAGGCCCTCTGACTTTTTTATGTCCCTCAGACGCCGGGCGGTTTCTTGCAGAAACCTTGGCTTCGCTCACATAAGTTCGCGGACCGCTTGCGGCCAGTCGCTTTGCTCCGGCTATTTGTTTACGAGACAAAGCAAAACCGGGGCTTTTTCAAGCCCCGGTTTTTTGTGTGAACCCACTCGCTGCTTTTTCTTTTTCTTCTTTTTGTTTTTCTTGTTTTTTTTGTCAGCTTTTAGTGGCTTTATTTTTGCTTACTGAAGACGCTGGTGTTGTAACGTTTTTGCGTCATTTCATTTTGCTGGAGCATTTGTTTGAGCTCGTCCGCAGCCGCACACAAATGCATACCGGTTTTGTGCCATTCAAAATTTTTGCACATCATGCTTAGTGAAAAAAGATACTCGGACATTATGTGCGCGGTATGAATTCGCGAACGTTCGTCCTGCTGGTCCGCGGCGTCAACCGCGGCCATCATATGCTGTTCCATTATTCCCCCCTAATACAACAGTGTTTGATACTTTGTTTTTTTAATTAAAGAATGAAGCTCCCCAGGACACGGACCGGCGGTCTTGCGTTAACCGCAAAGTTACGGCGCATCGAGAAGTGACCAGATTGGGCTGCCTGCTCGGCAATCATGCGGTTGAAGGTGCGGTTATTACCGAACCAGTCCTGCACCATCGCGTAGGCGAGCGAGGCGACAAACAAAATCAGGCTCACAGCCAAAACGATACCCAGTCCAGTCATCATGTTTATTCTCCCTGTTCGGCCCTTTTTTATTTCCCAGTAACGTCGGACCGTGATCTGACTATGCCATCGTGATTATGTAAACGCAACAAAAAAGTGAACAATATCAATGGTTTATAAAAGCTGAATTTAAAGTTGGGTTTTTATAAAGTATTTACATAATTCCAGAATACTGCGGTGTTCCAAGGGGTGTTTTGGGCATTTTTTGGGTTTTGACAAACGCTTTTGCGGGCAATGGCCGGGGCAAAATTGTGTGAAATTTCAGAGTTTTGGCACTCTGTTTCGATTGACCGCCCATGCTTTCCCATGATATCCCATATAGGAGGGTTGCTGATGATACCGGTTGTCTCGAACCGGCTGATTTTCAAAGCCTTTTTGGGGTTCTTCTTTTTCGGGTTTCCACGCCATATGGGGTTGTTTCTATCAACCACGGTCAACCGTATTGATGCCAAGGGTCGGGTTTCGATTCCGGGGCCGTTCCGTTCTGCGCTGGCGGATCATGTCTTTGCGGGCGTCATCCTGATGAAATCGCCGGTGCATGCGTGCCTTGAAGGGTTCGCGCCTGCGATGATGGATGATATCGCCGCGCGCCTGAACCAGTTTGCGTTGTTTTCAAGTGAGCAGGATGACCTGGCCGCCGCCACGCTGGCTGAATGCGTGAAGATCGGTTTCGACACCGAAGGGCGCATCGTGCTGCCGGGCGAATTCGCGAAATACGCGGGCCTGAAAGATGATGTCGCCTTTGTCGGTCTTGGCAACAAATTCCAGATGTGGACACCGTCCGCGTGGGACAAGCGCCGCGCTGAAGCGCAGAAGGCCGTCCGCGACAAGGGCCTGACTTTGCCCAAGGTGGCCGAATGACACAGGCGCCCGCGCATATTCCCGTGATGCTGGCGGAAGTGCTTGAGGCGCTGTCACCCGCGGATGGTCAGACCTATATCGACGGCACATTCGGGGCGGGCGGTTATACCAAGGCCATTCTGGATGCGGCCAATTGCAAAGTCATCGGCATCGACCGGGACGAAACCGCCATCGCCCGTGCACCGGACAATGCGCGCCTGACCATGGTGCATGGCGCTTTCGGCGATGTAGAAGGTCATCTCAAGGGGCTGGATATCGATGGCGTCGACGGGTTTGTGCTGGACCTTGGTGTCTCGTCCATGCAGATCGACGATGGTGCGCGTGGTTTTTCATTCAACAAAAACGGCCCGCTTGATATGCGCATGGATCGTAGCAGCGGCCAGTCAGCCTATGATCTGGTCAACACATGGCCGGAAAAAGAACTGGCGGATATTATCTGGAAGTACGGCGAGGAGCGCCATTCACGCAAAATCGCATCGGCCATTATCAAGGCCCGCGCCGAAAAACCGATTGAAACCACGCTGGTGCTGGCAGACATCGTCGCCAAGGCGTTGCCCAAATCATTCAAGAAATATGCACTTCATCCCGCGACCCGGACCTTTCAGGCTCTGCGCATAGTGGTGAATGGTGAACTGGATCAGCTGGAAAGCGCATTGAATGCGTCTTTGAATATTTTGAAAGAGGGCGGGCGTCTTGTGGTCGTGTCGTTCCACAGCCTTGAAGATTCCATCGTCAAAGCGTTCCTGCGTGATCATGGCGCGGTGCAGGGCGGTTCGCGCTATGCGCCGGAAGTCGTAACACGCCCCGTGCTGTTTACCCAGCCTGTTAAAAAATCAGTCGCCGCAAGCGACAATGAGTCCCGTTTAAACCCCCGCGCACGCTCAGCCAAATTACGCTGGGCCGTGCGCACGTCTGAAAGGATTGCTGCATGAGCCGCTCACGTTCGTTCCGTATGTCACCGTGGCCGATTATTCTGCCCGTCTGTGCCGTTGCCATGGCCATTGCCGTTTTTGCGGTCACGCAAAATGTACAGCACCGCGAAGCGCGGGTAACCGAACTCAACCGTGCGCTTTTGTCCGAGCAGCAGACCTTGCGTGTTCTGGACGCAGAATGGGCCTATCTGACCCGTCCGCAGCGTCTTGAAGAATTGCTGGCGGTAAAACAGGACATTGCCCCGCCGCCCTTGCCGACCCCGGTTACGAATGTCGCAACGGTGGAGCCAGAGGCACCTATTGTTGTTGCGGAAGCTGCCGTACAACCGCAAGCGCCGGTTGATGTCATGCCTGAAAAAGATCCGGCACCTGTTGCGGTCATTGATACGCCGAACACGATTGAGATTGAGCCTGCCGCTGGCCATATGGCGTCTGCCAAGGCCAGGGCCGTCAAGGCGGATGCCGCCAAAAAAGTATCTGCGCCTGTAAAGAAGACCGCGTATAAACCCGCCAGCACCCATATCAAGAAAGCCAGTGCCGTATCCATGAACGACGCATGGCCGATTGCGAAGAAAACGGTTACGCCGCAGCCGCATACCCGCACAGCCGCATCGGCATTACCGGTACGCGCGGGCGTTGCACGTCCGATTGTGGAATAAGAATGGGGCTTGGCGACACCATCAACGATCACGCATCGCAGATTGTCGGTGCGCGCGGGTCTGCCGTTGAAACGGCACGCGGTCGTCTGATGGTGATGGGCCTGATGTTTTTTCTGGCCTATGCGGGGATCGCCGCGCGTGTTGCGTATCTGTGCCTGTGGCAGGAAGGGGCGGAGCCCCGGTACGAGGCCATGCATGGTGGTAATGCGTCGGCCGTGCTGGCGGCGGGACGTTCGGATATCACCGACCGCAACGGCGTTTTGCTGGCAACCACGCTGGAAACCATGTCGCTTTATGCGGACCCCAAGATGGTGCCGGATGCAAAGGTCGTGGCGGCTGACCTTAAAAAGATTTTCCCCGATATCAATGAGGCGGAGATTGTCCGCAAACTTTCCGGCAAATCACGTTTCATGTGGATGCGCCGCGGCCTGACGCCGAAGGAAATTGCCGCGGTCAACGTGCTTGGCCATCCGGGGCTGAATTTCCGGTCTGAATCACGCCGTTTTTATCCGCAGGAGTCGCTCACCGCCCATATCATCGGGTATACCGATGTTGACGGCGGCGGTCTGGCCGGTGTCGAGCGCAGCATGAACGCGCAACTGGTCAAGGGCGGCAAGCCGGTGCAACTGACCATTGATGTGCGTTACCAGCATGCGCTGCGTCGTGAACTGGCCAGGGCCGTGCAGGAATTTACCGCCAAGGGTGCGTCGGGTATAATTATCGACGTTAATTCCGGCGATATCCTCGCGGCGGTGTCACTGCCCGATTATGACCCGCAGGATCCGGCCAGGGCCAGCGACGATGCACGGTTCAACCGTTACGCGCTTGGCGTGTATGAAATGGGATCCACATTCAAGACGTTTGCGTTTGCGGTCCTGCTGGATCAGGTCAACGGATCGTTCAACCAGAATTTCGATACCAGAAAGCCGATCAAGGCCGGACGTTTTTCGATTACAGATTATCACCCGGAAAACCGCGTGATGACCTTGCCTGAAGTATTCATGCTGTCGTCCAACATCGGCACCGCGCTTGTGGCGCAGGAAGTAGGTACGGATCGCATGAAAGCGTTTTACCAGCAGCTTGGTTTCTTTGCGCCGGTGCCGGGCGCGGATATTCCTGAGAAAGCGGCGCCGCTGGTGCCCAATCCGTGGCAACAGGTCAGCACACTGACCGCGTCGTATGGGCACGGTATTGCCGTCACACCGCTGCACCTGATGCGGGCGTTTGCCGGTATCGTCAATGGCGGGGCATTGCCCATGCTTCATATCGTCAAGGGCCAGCACGATGAATTGCGCCCGCGTATCGTGTCGGAAGAAACGTCGCGCAAGATGCGCGAATTGCTGCGTCTCGTTGTCACGCATGGCACGGGGTCCAAGTCGAATATTCCGGGCGTTATGATGGCGGGAAAGACCGGAACGGCGGAAAAGAACGGTCCGGGCGGTTATATGCACAACAAGCTGGTGTCGTCCTTTATCGGGACATTTCCGGCGGATAAGCCCAAATACGCCATTTTGATCTCGGTCGATGAGCCAAAGGGCAACAAGAAATCATATGGTTACGCGACCGCGGGCTGGGTTGCAGCCCCGGGCGTAGGGGCGGTGGCGCAGGCGATTATGAACCTGGACAACATGCCGGCGGCCGACCCGGAAAAAGATGCCATTTTCTCAGCCGATGTGGCGAGGTATATTCATACCGAACCCAAAGCCACCCCGAAAACGGCCGCTTCTGAGCGATGAACGACACAGACATCCTGTCCCAGATCAAAGGCCTGACTGCTGACAGCCGCATGGTGCGGCGTGGGTGGCTGTTCGCGGCGCTTCAGGGGAAAATCGCGGATGGCCGTCTGTTTATTCAGGACGCGCTTATCAACGGTGCGTCGATTATTCTGGCACCTGAGGGGACTGAACTTCCGGACGGTGCCGACGTCACCCTGATCACCGACCCCGATGCGCGCCGCCGCTTTGCGTTGCTGGCCGCCGGTTTTTATAAATTGCAGCCGCAAACGGTTGCGGCGGTAACGGGCACCAATGGCAAGACATCGACCGTTACCTTTGCATCGCAATTATGGGACGCGCTGGGCAAGACATCGGCCAGCCTTGGCACGCTTGGTATCGTATCGCGCATCACCATGAAAAAGGGCGGGCTGACCACGCCGGACCCGGTGCAGCTTCAGGCTGAACTGGCTGATCTGGCGGCGGCAGGCATTTCGCATCTGGCGATGGAAGCATCGAGCATCGGCATCGATCAGCGCCGTCTGGACGGCGTGAAATTATCGGCGGCGGCGTTTACCAACCTGACACATGACCATCTGGATTATCACGGCACGATGGATGCGTATTTTGAATCCAAGGCGCGTCTGTTTGATACGCTGCTTCCCGCTGATGCCCCAGCGATTTTGTATACGGATGATCCTTACGGCGAAAAACTCAGCCATATGATCAAGCAGCCGAAGATCCGCATCGGATCGGGCAAAGGCTGCGAAATCCGTGTCGATAAGCAAACCCCTACACCTTTCGGCCAGATCCTGGACGTGACAGCAGCAGGCAATGCATATCGCATCAACCTGCCGCTGGTGGGATTGTTTCAGGGCATCAATGCGCTGACGGCGGCGGGCATTGTCATGGGGACTGAAAAAATCGGCTTTGACGTGCTGGTGCCGCATCTTGAAAATCTGCGTGGTGTGCCCGGACGTCTGCAACTGGTGCCCGGCGCGCCGGTCTACGTTGATTACGCGCATACACCCCATGGCTTGGAGACCGTGCTTGAAGCCATCCGCCCGCATACGCAAGGTCGTCTTGTCGTGGTGTTCGGCTGCGGCGGGGACCGCGACAAGGGCAAGCGCCCGGTCATGGGCGGCATTGCTACGAAGCTTGCGGATCTTGCGATCATCACGGACGACAACCCGCGGTCCGAAAATCCGGAAACCATCCGCGCGGAAATCCGTGCCGGTGCACCCAACGCCGCCGAAATCGGCGACCGCCGCACGGCTATCCGCGAAGCGATTGCGGGGCTTGATCCCGGCGATGTCCTTGTCATTGCGGGCAAGGGGCATGAGCAGGGGCAAATCATCAATTCAGAAATTCTGCCGTTCGACGATGTTCAGGAAGCGGCTGACGCCATAGGAGAATTAAGACGTGCTGTATAATTTGCTTTCGCCGCTGGCCGAAGATATCCAGATTTTCAACCTGTTCCGGTATCTGACCTTCCGCACTGGCTGTGCCACGATCACGGCGCTGTCGATCTGCTTCCTGATTGGGCCGCGCCTGATTGCGTGGCTGCGCAGCAAGCAGGCGGGCGGCCAGCCCATCCGCGCCGATGGCCCGGAAACGCATTTCAAAAAACGCGGCACGCCGACCATGGGCGGCTTGATGATTTTGGTGTCAGTCACGATCAGCACCCTGCTGTGGTCTGATCTGCGCAATCAATATGTGTGGCTGGCACTGGTCGTCATGATCGGCTTTGGTGCCATCGGGTTTGTCGATGATTACCTGAAACTGACCAAGCAGAACGTGAAGGGGCTGGCCGGGAAGAAAAAGCTGACATGGCAGATCATTATTTCCAGCTGCGTTGCCATCGGCATTTTCTACAGCCTGCCGACCGGGCTTTACAACACGCTGGCGATTCCGTTCTTTAAATCGGCTTTGCTGCCGTTGGGTGTTTTGTTCATGCCGTTTGCGGTGCTAGTCATGATCGGTGCGTCCAACGCGGTCAATCTGACGGACGGGCTGGACGGGCTTGCCATTGTGCCGGTTGCGATTGCCGCCGCGTGCTTTGGACTTATTGCGTATCTCGTCGGCAACACGATCTATGCCGACTACCTGCAGATTCATTATGTGCCGGGGTCGGGTGAGCTGGCCGTCCTGTGCGGGGCGCTGATCGGGGGGGCCATGGGGTTCCTGTGGTATAACGCGCCGCCGGCCATGGTGTTCATGGGTGATACCGGGTCGCTTTCGCTCGGCGGGGTTCTGGGTACGATTGCCGTGATCACCAAGCATGAACTGGTGCTGGCCATCATCGGCGGGTTGTTCGTGGCGGAGACGGTTTCCGTCATGATCCAGGTCGCCTATTTCAAAATGACCGGGAGACGGGTGTTCCTGATGGCACCGCTGCACCACCATTTTGAGAAGCATGGCTGGTCTGAGCCCACCATTGTCATCCGTTTCTGGATCATAGCCGTCATTCTGGCGATGGTCGGATTATCCACATTGAAACTGCGTTAATTATCAGTATATTAGTTAGTAGTTTGTCGCCGGTACCGCTTCTTCATATAATATAGGGTCTATGGACTTCATTTTCGAAAGCTATGCCTTTGATGCCAAGACCGGGGTTTTAAAACTCGGTTATGCATACAGTGATGGCACCAAATTTACGGAAACATTGACGTTTCCGACGCCGGTGCCTGCGCATAATGCGGAAGCCGCTGACCGTCTGTTCCGCCTGCTGCTGCTTATGTCCGGCGTCAGTTATTACAAAGCCAAGATGCCGGAGCGCCTGATCTGCAAGGCGTTCAAAATGGATATCGCCACATCGACATGGATGAAAAAGGTCTATGCGCTGGGCCTGGCTGAATTCGCCTTCAAGAATAATGTTAAATTGAACCTCCAGTTCGAGCAGGGGCTGGCCGCGCCGCCCAAGCCGCTTGAGCTGAACCTTCCCAACAAGATTTTGATCCCGGTTGGCGGCGGCAAGGATTCGATCGTCACGCTTGAGATGCTGCGCGACATGAACCCGACCCTGTTCGCGGTCGGCGGTCCCGGCGGTGCTGCGCAACCGATTGCGGATACGATCAAGGTCGCGGGCATGCCGTCGGTCTATGTGTCCCGCGTGCTGTCGCCCAACCTGATGGAGATGAATGCCGCCGGCGCATTGAACGGTCATGTGCCGATCACGGGGATTATCAGCGTCATCGCATTGTGCTGCGCGGTGCTTTACGGATTTGATACGGTCGTCATGTCGAATGAGGCATCGGCCAGCGCGTCGAACTTCGACGGCGTAAACCACCAGTACAGCAAATCATTTGAATTTGAACTGGCGCTGGATGACTGGGTCAAAACCCATGTCGGTCCGGGCTTGCGTTATCTGTCGTTCCTGCGTCCTGTCACAGAAGTTGCCATTGCGCGCAAATTCACGCGCATGAGCCAGTATCATAATGTTTTCCGCAGCTGTAATACCGCGTTCAAACAGGACGAGGCCGCACGCGGTACCAAATGGTGCTGCAACTGTCCGAAATGCCGTTTCGTGTTCCTGGTGCTTGCGCCGTTCATGGACAAACAAAACCTGATCGATATTTTCGGCAAAAATATGCTGGACGATTCCACGCAGCTTAAGGGTTACGAAGAACTGACCGGCGTTTCCGGCGTGAAGCCGTTTGAATGCGTGGGCGAAATCGAAGAAAGCGCCGCCACGATAGAACGACTGGCATCCATGCGGTACTGGCAGGATGATATCGTCGTTGAATTCATTCAGCGTAAAATCAGCAGCCCGGATTTTGAATTCCTGTTCCGCCTGAATTCCAAACACGCGTTGCCATTCCCGTATCTTGAGCGCCTTGATGCCGATAAAAAACCACCTAGACGGTAAAAACATCGTCATTTGGGGGACTGGACGTGAAGGCAATGCGGCGGCGGCGTTTATTCGCAAATCCCTGCCTGACGCGCGTATCACCTTTGTCGATGAGGCCACGGGCGGCGATATCGCGCCGACGCTGAAAGGCGCGGATATCATCGTCAAATCGCCGGGCGTGAGCCTGTACCACCCGCTGCTTAAGGGTAAATACGTTACATCGCTGATGAATTTGTGGTTCGAGCAGCCGCACACCGTCAAAACCATCTGTATCACCGGCACCAAGGGTAAAAGCACTACATCGTCGCTGCTCGGCCATGTGCTGAATGTCATGGGCAGGAAAACGGCGGTGCTGGGCAATATCGGCGTGCCGATCAGCGAAGCGCCGGATGATGTCGACTATCTTGTGATTGAAACATCCAGCTATCAGGCCGCCAATTTTGACCAGCAATGCGATATCGCGGCGGTGACGTCGCTGTATCCCGAGCATCTGGACTGGCACGGTGAATGGGATATCTATGCGCGCGACAAGCTGCATCTGCTGGGGCAGGCGGATATCCGTATTATCAGCCCGCAGGTGAAAAAGACCGGGGTGCCTGTACCGCGTGACTGCATCATTGCGGACGCGGTGGTTGAAAAAATTCCCAATGAATACCTGTCGCGCACGCATAATCTGGCGAATGTGGCCATTGTGCTGGAAATCATCCGTGCGCTTGGCATCGACCGCGACGCGGCGATTGCCGCCATGGCGGATTTCAAGGGCCTGCCGCATCGCCAGCAGGAACTGGGTACTAAAAACGGTATCCTTTATGTCGACGATTCCATTGCGACCACGCCGCAGGCGGCGATGGCGGCGATGGATGTTTACCGGGGACGTTCCATCACCCTGATTGCGGGCGGGTATGACCGGGGCATCGATTACGCGCCACTGATTGATTATATCAAAGCCAATGCCATACCCACGGTCATCGGGCTCGGCCCCAGCGGCGTGCGCATCCTGCAGGAGGTGCCGGGTCAGCTTGCGGTCGATATGACGCAGGCGGTCCATCTGGCGAGGGAGGCCACACCGGCGGGCGGCGTGATTTTACTGTCGCCGGCAGCGCCCAGCTTTGGTCTTTTCAAGAATTATATTGAGCGCGGCGCGGCATTTGCCAAAGAAAGCGGCTTCTAGGAAGCCCGCAAATCGGCGACACTTGCCATATGGCAGTGTTAAGCGCAGATGATCGTTCACATTTGGGTCGGTGGTGGTGGTCGGTCGACCGGCCGCTTCTGGCGGCCATGTTGATTCTGGCGGCTCTGGGGGTGGGACTTGTGGCATCTGCAAGCCCAGCCGTCGCCACGCGTATCGGCGTTACGCCCCTGCATTTCATCATCCGTCATGTCGTGTTCATGATCCCGGCGATCGGGGTCATGTTTTTGTGCTCGATGCTCAGCGCCAAGCAGATCTGGCGGCTGGCAACACTGGTGGGCGGTATCGGTCTGTTTGGTGTTCTTGTGTCCCTGTTCGCGGGGGTTGAGGTCAAGGGCGCGACGCGCTGGGTTTCGCTGGCCGGGTTTTCGGTACAGCCGTCGGAATTCCTCAAGCCTTGTTTTGTGGTGTTCGCGGGCTGGCTTCTGGCAAGGCAGAAAACGACGGAAGGTTTTCCCGGCCTTATTTTGGCATTCGGTCTGTACATTGGCGTCGTCACCTTGCTGATGGCGCAGCCCGATCTGGGCATGACCATCCTGGTGACGGGTACGTTTTTTGCGATGATCTTCCTTGCGGGTTGCCCCTTGCGGTACATCGTGATGATGGTTTTGGGCGGCGTCTTGTGCCTTGTGGCGGTGTATTTCACCTTCGGCCACGTGCAAAGCCGTATCGACCGTTTCATCAATCCCGATAGCGGCGACACGTACCAGGTCGACCGTTCGCTTGAGGCGTTTGCCAGCGGCGGTTTGTTCGGCACGGGGCCCGGCGCGGGGCAGGTAAAAAAACAACTGCCTGACGCGCATGCCGACTTCATCTTTTCGGTCGCGGCGGAAGAACTGGGCATGATCTTTACCGTCCTGATGACGGGTCTGTATGCGTTTATCATCCTGCGCGGGTTTCAGCGCCTGCGTGCCGGTAATTCGGTGTTCGCAATGCTGGGCGGCGGCGGGTTGCTGGTGATGTTGGGATTTCAGGCCTGCATCCATATGGGATCGGCCACGCAGTTGCTGCCCGCCAAGGGTATGACATTACCGCTGGTCTCGTACGGCGGCTCGTCACTCGTGGCTGTGGGCATGACAATGGGTATTATTCTGGCATTAACCAAGGGACAAGGTACACGTCGACATGATTTCCGCTGGAAACCAGCCGCCGGCAGTGAGTTCTGACATGAATTCAGAAACACATTCCGGCACCGTCGTATTAAGCGCGGGTGGTACGGGCGGGCATATGTTCCCGGCCTTTGCGCTTGCGCGTGAATTGCAGGCGCGTGGCCTGTCTGTCGTCATGGTTACCGATGCGCGCGGCGCAAAGTACAAAGAACAATATCCGGATATTCCGTTTCATGTCGTGCGCGCAGAAACGCTGCGTGCCGGTGTTGTCGCCAAATTGCGACTGCTGCTTGATCTGGCCGTTGGTACGGGGCAGGCGATGGTGTTGTTGCGCAAACTCAAACCCCGCGCGGTGGTGGGGTTTGGCGGATATCCGTCTTTCCCCAGTGTGATCGCGGCGCAGGTGCTGGGCATTCCAACGCTGGTGCATGAACAGAACGCCGTTCTGGGCAAGGCCAACAAGCTGGTTGCGGGGCTTGCCAGGAAAATTGCGCTGTCGCTGCCCGATCTGGATGCCATACCCAAAGCATGGCGCGCTAAAACCATTGTTACCGGCAACCCGGTGCGTGCCGACATCGCGGCGATCAGCCATTACGCGCCGCCGGAAGGCATTTTTCGCATTCTGGTGCTGGGCGGATCACAGGGCGCATCCGTGTTTTCGAAAACCGTGCCGGAAGCCATCGGCATGTTGCCGGAAGACAAGCGCAAGGCTGTTTCGGTGGTTCAGCAATGCCGCGCCAATGATATCGCCATGTGCCGCCATGCGTATGACGTTCTGGGTATCAACGCGCGTCTTGAAAGTTTCATCGTCGACGTGCCGGCGCAGCTGGCGTTTTGCCATGTGCTGATCGCGCGTTCCGGCGCGAGCACGGTGACGGAAGCCGGCGTCGCCGGGCGGCCGGCGATTTTCGTGCCGTACCCGCACCACAAGGACCAGCAGCAACTGGTCAATGCCAATGTGCTGGTCAAGGCGGGGGCCGCCATCGTTCTGGACGAACGGACCATGACCGCCAGGGCGCTTTCGAAAGAACTTGAAAAACTGATGTCAAATCCGGCACATTTGGCCGAAATGGCGGCAAATGCGCGGAAAACCCTGGTTTCGGACGCTGCGAAACGCCTTGCCGATGCCGTTATAGCTTTGTAAAAGCTATAACGGGGTGTTTGGTCGGTTTTGCTTACCAAAACATCCATTAGATCGGCCTTTAAAATCAGGGCCATATAAAAGGATTTCTTATGAGTTTTATGCCCCGTGACATCGGCGCGCTTCACTTTGTCGGCATTGGCGGTATCGGCATGTCCGGTATTGCCGAGATGCTGGCCGGTCTTGGTTATACCGTGCAGGGTTCGGATGCGGTGGAATCCGCGAACACGAAACGCCTGTCCGCCAAGGGCATTCAGGTCATGATCGGCCATCACGGCGGCAACCTGATGACCGCCGACAACAAGATGCCTGCCGTCGTGGTCGTGTCGACCGCGATTAAACAGGACAACCCGGAACTTGAAGAAGCCGTGCGCAACAGCATCCCGGTTGTGCACCGTGCCGAAATGCTGGCTGAACTGATGCGTCTGAAATGGTCCATCGGCATTGCCGGTACGCATGGCAAGACCACAACGACCTCGATGGTCGGCGCAATGCTGGAGGCGGGCGGCATGGATCCGACCGTCATCAACGGCGGTATCGTCAATTCCTATGGCACCAACACGCGCCAGGGTAAGTCGCAGTGGATGGTGGTGGAGACGGATGAAAGCGATGGGTCTTTCATCTCGCTGCCCCTGAATGCGGGCGTCATTACCAATATCGATCCCGAGCATCTGGACCATTACGGGTCGTTCGCCGCGCTGAAAGCGGCATTTGCGATGTTTGTGCAGAATTTGCCGTTTTACGGTTTTGCGGTGCTGTGCGCGGATCACCGCGATGTGCGCGAACTGATCCCGCAACTGATCAACCGCCGGATTATTTCATACGGTTTTGCCCCGGATGCGCAGGTGCGCGCGACGGAAGTCGATCTGCGCGCCGATGGCTGTACATTCGATGTCACGATTTCGGGTTCCGTGCTCAAAGGCGAAGACCAGTTGTTCAAATCCATGCGTATCAATGTGCCGGGCAGGCATAATGTGCAAAACTGCCTTGCCGCGATTGGCGTGGGCATTGCGCTGGGCATGGGGGAAGACCAGATCCGTGCAGGGCTTGAAAGCTTTGCCGGCGTGAAACGCCGTTTCACCAATGCGGGCGTTGTGAACGGCATCACCGTGATCGACGATTACGCCCACCACCCGGTTGAGATACGCACGGTGCTGGCGACCGCAAAAACGGTTACCAAGGGTAAGATTTACGCGGTGATGCAGCCGCACCGTTATTCGCGCCTGTCCAATCTGATGGATGATTTCGCGGCGTGCTTTGTCGATGCCGATACGGTCATTATTTCAGATGTGTATACCGCCGGTGAAAAACCGATTGAAGGCGCGGACCGTGACGGTCTGGTTGCCGCCACGCGCAAGCGCGGTCATCCGGATGTGCATGCGCTGGAAAGCCCCGAACAATTGGCGGCATTGCTGGCTGAACGTGTGAAACCGGGCGATATGGTTGTCTGTCTTGGTGCCGGGTCTATCACGACATGGGCACATGCGCTGCCCGCGCAGCTTGAGCCGCTGCTCGCCAATCAGAAGGCTGCATAATGCTGACGCGTCTGCCACCGGTCCGTGGCCGGTACACGGAACAGACGCCGCTTGGCGATACGTCGTGGTTTCGTTGCGGCGGCAAGGCGGAAGTATTGTTCAAACCTGCCGATTTCAACGATCTTGTCGATTTTTTAAAGGGCTGCCCCGAAGACATCCCGGTCACTGTGCTGGGTGTGTGTTCCAATGTCATCATCCGTGACGGCGGCATCAAGGGTGTGGTTATCAAACTGGGCGGACCATTCGCAGAAATCGATGTCGATGCCAAAACCGGCGTGGTCAGTGCGGGCGCGGCGGCGCTTGATTTCAACGTTGCCATCATGGCGCAGCGTGCGGGGCGTACAGGTCTGGAATTTTTCTCCGGCATTCCGGGGTCGATCGGCGGGGCGCTGCGCATGAACGCGGGGGCTTATGGCCGCGAGACCGTGGACGTCCTGATCGAAGCCACGACCATCGACCGTTATGGATGTGTGCGTCATTACAAGCCGAGCGAAATGGATATGAGTTACCGTTTCAACGGTATTCCTGAGAATTTCATTTTCACCAGCGCGCGCTTTGCGACCAGTGAAGATACGCCGGAAGCGATTGAGGCGCGTATGGCCGAGATCAAGGAAAAACGTACCAGCAGCCAGCCGATCCGCGCCAAGACGGGCGGGTCAACCTTCGCCAACCCGACGCCGGGCGAACTGGCCAATCTGGGGATGGAGCCGATCAAGGCGTGGCAGATGATTGATAAGGCGGGTTGCCGTGGCCTGACCATAGGCGGCGCGCAGATGTCTGATCTGCACTGCAACTTCATGCTGAATACCGGCAATGCGACTTCGGCTGATCTTGAGATGCTGGGCGAGGAAGTCCGCCGCCGCGTGAAGGATATGTTCGGCTACGAACTGCGCTGGGAAATCAAACGCATCGGCGTTTCAGCCGATGAAATTCCCGTTGTCGGTAACGCTTAAAGATTAAGCTTTCTTTCGTATAGATCAGGCAGATCGTTTTCGAGCAGAACGATGTCGTCGTGACGCATGTTGTCGCCCAGCCATTTTTGCGCATCGGCAAATGTTTTGCACGGGACAACCAGTTTGCCCGGTGCGGCGTTGCGGAAGGATTCGACCATGGCGGTGATGCGCATGGGGCTTACAGGCAGGAATACATCCACGTGTTCAGCGGCAATCACGCCGATCTTGGCGTGCTCAGACGCGTGGGCGTCGCCCAGTTCGATCATGCCGGGGGAAATCAGGATGCGGCGGCGGTTTTTGCCGAGCAGGGTAAGTGTTTCCAGCGCGGCGGCAAAACCGGCAGGGTTTGAATTGTAGGCGTCGTCGATCACGATGGCGCCGCTGGGCTGGTGTTTGACTTCCAGGCGGTGGCGGATTTGCGGCGTGGTGCGCAGGGCGGCAACGGCCAGCGCCGGGTCCATGCCTGCGCGCACGGCGGCGGCAAAGGCCAGCGCCATGTTGGCTGCGTGGTGCAGACCGTAAAGCGGTGCGTTCAGGGCATAGGTCGCGCCCTTGTAATCGACATGGGCGGTGATGCCCTCAGCCGTTTGTTTGATGTCGAGAATGCGCATGTCGTCGGCTGCGCGGGAGCCAACCAGCATGATGGCGATGCGGTTGCCGTCGATCAGGTCGCGCATATGCTGGTAATCCAGCACGTCGGAACCGATGACGGCCCACCCGTTATTGGCGAGGGCTGCTTCCGGCAATTCAGCCTTGGCGCGGGCGACGGCATCCAGGGTTTTATACCGTTCGTAATGCGCATGGCCGATGGTGGTGACGATTGCGGCATGGGGCGGGGCAAGGTCGCACAGCGTCTTGATCGAGCCTTCGCCGTAAGCGCCCATTTCACAGATGAAATATTTGTGATGCGGTGTCAGCGTTTCGCGCACGACGCGGGCAATACCCATGGGTGTGTTGATGGACCCCGGTGTTGCCAGTGTTGGGCCGTGCTGCGAGAGGATATGCAGCAGGATGTGTTTGACGGATGTTTTGCCGAAGGAACCGGTAATGCCGATGGTGAAGGGTTTGAGGTCCAGCAGCTTGGCGTGGGCTTCGTTCCAGAATTTTTTCTGTACGCCTTTTTCCATCGGGGCTGCGACGGCGTTGCCGGCGACCAGCGCAAACGGAATGGCTTGCACCATGATGGCCCAGACAAATAACGGCGCGTCGACGGCAGTGATGATGACGCACAGGATGAACAGCACGGCCATCGCGCACCATGCGATGCGGCTGGCGCGGGATGTCATGGCCAGTTTCTTTTTGCCGATCTGACGCGGGTCGAGTTCGCACCAGCCGAGAACAGCCATGACGATGGCACCGGTCATATTGAAGATGAGGGCGAAATCCGCCAGTAACAGGGCCGGGAAGGCGAGGACGACGATACACAACGTCGCCTTGCGGTCGAAGGTGCGGTTGGCAACCAGCCAGTTGATGAAGCGTTTGCCGTCGTAATCATCCTGCTGGAAAATATGCAGATAGGTCAGGATGCGGCGCCACGCAAAGAATAAAAACGCGATCGTCAGGAAAATCGTGGTCATGGCTGGTCCATAAATCCTTTGATAAGCGCGGCAACCTGATGGCGGCCGGCGTTCATAATGCTGTGATGGTCAAAGCCGTCGAGGATTTGCAATTGCGAACCCGCGATTTTTGCATGCATGCGGCGGCTCATTTCCGGGGGCGTATCGGTGTCTTTTTCACCGACGATGATCAGCGTCGGTTTGGATACGCGTGCGCATTCATCGCTCAAGTCTTCATTCACGACGCGCAGGAATGAATCGCGCAGGACACCGGCGTTGCGGTAATCGCTTGATCCGAAACGCGCGCGCAGGGCATCGCGTTTGGGGCCTTCCGGCACAAGGGCCTTGAGCGTCTTGAACGTATAGACCTTGGCATTGTGGTTGATACGCTGGAACATGGTGCGGTGACGCTTGAGACCGGCGGCGGCGATCAGAACCATTTTGTCGAACATATACGGATAGTTTGCCGCGATCTGGATGCCGACGCGGCAGCCGAAGGAGTGACCCACCCAGATGCGCGGTGCGGCGGGCAGGGTTTTGAGCCATGCGGCAGTTTCATTCGCGTAGTCGATCGTGCCCCATGCTTCCGGCGGCGGGGCGCTTTGGCCGAAGCCGGGAAAATCGATCAGGTAATTGGTCGCCATACCGGCAAAGCTCTGCGCCAGCGGGGCGAATGCCTCACCGTTCTGGCCCCAGCCATGGGCCCAGATGATCTGTACGGGGCCGTCTCCAATTTGCCTTATGTTCATCATTGCGAAATTAAGCAAACTGCGGTGAGATGGCAATTGTAAGGTCAGGATATTCCATGAAAAAACGAGTAGCAGTCTTTATCGGCGGGCGCAGCCCCGAGCATGATGTCAGCGTGGTCACGGGCCTGCAGGCCTTTGCGGCGCTGGACCGGTCCAAATTCGACCCGTTTCTGGTTTATGTCACCCTGACCGGCGAATGGTATGTGGGCGAGGCGCTCTCAGACCGTAAAAATTACATCCCGACCCCGGAAACCCGCCGTTCCCTGACCAGGGTCAGCCTGGATACCAACGCGGACCCGATGGGCCGCGGGCACCTGATCCCGGCGAAAAAGGGGCTGTTTGGCGGGGCCAAACCGATTGATTTTGACGCGGCGCTGCTGGCCTTTCACGGGTTGTTTGGCGAAGACGGCGGATTCCAGGGTATTTTCGATGCGCTGAACGTGCCGTATACGGGCATGCGCACCATGGCGTCGGGTGTGCTGATGGACAAGGTTGTGACCAAGCGCGTGCTGGCGGGCACTGGTGTACCGGTTTTGCCGTCGGTCACCATCGACCGTCCGAAAGACGGCCGCGCGGTCGGTGCCGCTTTCATCAAAGAACAACTGGGCAATATCGCGTTTCCGCTGATCGTGAAGCCGGCGCATCTGGGCTCAAGCATCGGTGTTGCGCGTGCAACCAATATTGATGAAGTGGTGGCATCACTGCCGAGTATTTTCAGCCTCGACCATCAGGCGCTGATCGAGCCGTTTGTCGAAAACCTTGTCGAATATAATGTCGCCGTCACCGAAGTGTTCGGCGAAATCCGTACCTCGGCAATCGAGCGTCCGAAACGCACGGCGGAGCTTCTGGATTTTAAAGAGAAATATATGTCCGGCGGCGGCAAGAAAACCGGTGGTTCAAAAGCCCCGGGCCAGTCGTCGGAGGGCATGCTGTCGCTCACGCGTGATATCAATCCGGATATCCCGGCGGAGATGGAAGCCAAAATCCGTGGCTGGGCCGAGACCGTGTTCAAAACCGTCGGCGGTACGGGTGCGCCGCGTCTGGACTTTCTTTCGAACGAAAAAACCGGCGAAGTGTGGTTCAACGAAGCCAATCCGTGCCCGGGCAGTTTCGGTTTCTTCCTGTGGGAAGCGGCCAAAAAACCGGCGCTTTATACCGAATTCCTGTCGGCGCTGGTGGCTGAGGCCATCGACCAGCACCGCAAAATGCAATTGCCGCCCGACCCGACGCTGCGCGATGCGCGTCTGTTCCCGCGTCCCTTTAACGCGTAGCGGGGCATTATGGCGCGAGGCACACGCCGGTCTGATGTCAAAGCGCGTCTGACGCCGCGACGCCTGTCATGGGCCGGGTGGTTTCTGGGCCGTGTGTGGTTTGGCACCAAGATCGCGCTGGTGATCGCGGTGGTCATCGGTGCGGGCTTCTGGTTTTTTGCCGGCGGTTACATGGCGCAGGCGGGGCGCTGGCTTCACAAGGAAACGGTTGAAGTCACCGGTGCCATGGGTTTCAAACTTGGCAATGTCCGGGTTGAGGGGCGTCATTATATTGACGCCGAGACGCTCAGAAACACGATTGCGGCCAAGCTGGGTGATCCGCTTTTAAGCATCGACATCAATGTCATGCAGGCGCGTATCACCGCGCTACCGTGGGTCAAGGATGTGCGCGTGCGCCGCGTGTGGCCGGATAAACTTCTGATCAGTATTGATGAGCGCCAGCCGCTGGCCATCTGGCGCGATGCGCCGCAGGGCCCCGCCGTCGTCGACAGCGAGGGTGTCATTTTAACCCGCCAAAAGCTTGATGTTTTCGGTCAGTTGCTGCTGGTCGAGGGGGCGGGAGCACCGCATGCCGCGGGTGACCTGATCACGTTGCTTAAAGGTCAGCCGGATATTGCCGTGCGCGTCAAAAAGGCGACGCGCGTGTCGTCGCGGCGGTGGGATCTGCTGCTGGACGGCGGCACGATCATACGCCTGCCGGAAGACGATCCGGGTTTTGCGCTGGCGCGTGCGTCCAAAGCACAGGGCGAGAACAAAATTCTGGATCAGGGCCTCAAAGCCATCGATCTGCGACAGAGTGACCGCATTATTTTAGAAGGCATGGGGAACGACAAGCGTGACCTTCTTCTTAAAGGCGACAAACCGGTTTAAGCTTTACGAATCATGATCAAACATAAGCCCAAGCCCAAAGGCACCATCATCGCAGCACTGGACATCGGGTCCAGCAAGATCGCGTGCCTGATTGGCCGCGTCATTGATGACCAGGGCAATGTCAGTGTCATCGGTATCGGCCATGTCGCATCGAAGGGCGTGAAGGCCGGGACGATCACGGATCTGCTGGCGGCGGAAGAATCCATCCGCCAGGCCGTGCATGCGGCTGAAACCATGGCGGTGGGCGAGATGAAGGGTTACCCGTTGCGCGATGTCGTAACGGTGGTGCCAACCATGTACACAACCTGTCATAAGACGGCTGTGGACGTGGCAATGCTGGGCCACGAAGTGGGCGAGGGCGATATTCGCCGCGCCATCCAGCGCGCACAAAAACAGGAACATCGCGAAGGTCATGCATTGGTGCACGCCATCGCGGCAGGATACGCGATTGACGGCCACCGCGGTATTGAAGAGCCGCGCGGCATGGCGGGCCAGCGCCTGCGGGTTGATGTCAACGTGGTCAGCGCGGAAGCGCCGGCTCTGACCAATATCGCGCGCTGCGTCGAACGCACGCATCTGGATATCGAAGCATTATGCGTACCGCCATATGCGGCGGGGCTTGCCAGCCTTGTCGCCGATGAGATGGATCTGGGCTGCACCGTGATCGACATGGGCGGCGGCGTTACGTCATTTGCAGTGTTCCGCGAAGGCGCGATGATTCACACCGGTGCCATTCCGGTCGGCGGGGCGCATGTCACCAATGACGTCGCACGCGGCCTGAACACGCGCGCGCACGAGGCTGAGCGGATCAAGATTTTGTACGGATCGGCCCTGACATCATCAACCGACGATTCCGAACTGATCGACGTGCCGCAACTGGGCGAGGAGGAAGAATCCCAGCCCAATCACGTGCCGCGCAGCTATCTGGTGTCGATCATCCAGCCGCGTCTGGAGGAGGTGTTCGAGATGGTTCGCGCCCGTCTTGATGATTCGGGTCTTGGTGCGTCCATGGGCCGCCGCGTGGTTTTGACGGGCGGCGCGGCCCAGACGCCGGGTATGCGCGATCTGGCCGGTATGATTCTGGGCAAGCAGGTGCGTCTGGGCCGCCCGGCACGCCTGAAAGGTCTTGCAGATGCCACGTCCGGGCCTGCGTTTGCGACCACGGCGGGGCTTTTGCACTATGTGTGCGAGCGGTCGGATGAGTTGCCCCAGTATGGCCGTCACGAAACGGCAGAAGGCACGGTTTTCGAGCGTGCGCGCCGCTGGATCCGTGAGAACTGGTAACTAATTGTTTTTTATATAAAAAATATCGATTCTGATCGTGTGTCAGTGCTGATCTGCGCATCAAAGCCTGGAAAACGCAGTAACAACATGTCGTTACACCGGCTTCAGACCCTGTCAGTTCGTGACTATTCTGTGGATAACCCGTGGAGAAACTGGGGGCTGATTCACTTTTGCCTTCCATGACTCTTGCTGGTTTTCGAACGAAGCATTTAGACTCGTATGAGTGATTTGTTGCGGTGGGTTCAATGCCTGTCCCGGATCACAAAACCAACAACTTGCGGCGTAAAAACGCTGCATCAAGGACCACGGGCCCCCATGCTGAATCTGACCGCTTCTTTGCCTGACCAAATGAAGGACCTTTCGCCGCAAATCACCGTCATCGGTGTCGGCGGGGCCGGCTGCAATGCCGTAAACAACATGATCGCCAGCAAGCTTGAGGGTGTTCGCTTCATCTCCTGCAACACGGATGCGCAGGCGCTCAAGCACAGCCTGTCGCAAACGCGCCTGCAACTGGGCACGCGCATCACGTCTGGCCTGGGCGCTGGTTCCAAACCGGAAATCGGCCGCGCGGCGGCAGAAGAATCCATCGACCAGATCATCGCCGAAATGGAAGGCGCCAACATGGTGTTCATCACTGCCGGCATGGGCGGTGGTACGGGCACCGGTGCGGCCCCTGTTATCGCACGCGCCGCCAAAGAGGCCGGCATCCTGACTGTTGGTGTTGTGACCAAACCGTTCCATTTCGAAGGCGCGCACCGTATGCGCATGGCCGAAACCGGCCTTTCGGAAATGCAGCAGTATGTCGATACGCTGATCGTTATTCCGAACCAGAATTTGTTCCGCATCGCGAATGAGAAAACTACCTTTGCCGAAGCCTTCAAGCTGGCTGACAGCGTCCTGCAATCTGGCGTTCGCGGCGTCACCGATCTGATGGTCGCGCCGGGCCTGATCAACCTCGACTTCGCCGACGTCCGTTCCGCCATGATGGAAATGGGCAAAGCCATGATGGGTACGGGCGAAGCCACGGGCGACCGCCGCGCCGTCGAAGCGGCTGAACGCGCGATCAACAATCCGCTGCTGGATGATATTTCGATGAAGGGTGCCAAGGGCGTCATCATCAACATCACCGGCGGTTACGACATGACCCTGTTCGAAGTCGACGAGGCGTGCAATCGCATCCGCGACGAAGTCGACGGCGACGCCAACATCATTTTCGGTTCAACCTTCGACGAGCACCTGGAAGGCGTCATGCGCGTTACCGTGCTGGCCACCGGTATCGAGACGGAAAGCGCACGCCGCCAACGTCCGGTCCGCGGTTCCAACACCAACGCCGTTTCGCAACAGCATGCCGCGCCGATGATCGACCGCGCACCGCAACAGCAATCATTTGCCGTTCAGGCGCAATCCTATGCACCGGTCCAGCCGACATCCGGCGGTTCGATGGAAGGTATGTACGGTTCGGCCACGGGCATGCAGCAATCGCTGGTTGTTCCGCCGCTGGCATCACGCGTTTCGTCACCGGCTGTTGCGCAGCAACCGATGTACCAGCAAGAAGGCGCAACCATGCGCAAAATTGAAACCGGCGGTTCTTCGTACCAGCAGCCGGAACTGGGTATAACCATGCCGCAGCCCACGTCCTATACCGCTCAACAGCCGTCCTTTATTTCTGCCGGTCAGCCGGCGGTGGCGGCATCTGCCGCTGAACTGAACCGTGGCATCCGTCATGCAGGCGCGTTCATTCCGCCTCGTCCGGTTGATCCGGAAAGCACCCGCGGTTTCGCGGCAGCCCCGGCTGCCCGCCAACAGCCGCAGGCATTCGAAGATGACAACGCCTTTGTTCAGGACATGAATGCACGCCCGGCCGGCCTGCATCTCAACCCGCCGGTTCCGGGTCGCGCTTCGGCTTCCAAAAAACCGTCGCTGTTCGACAAGATCGCGGGCATGTTCTCCGAAGGTGACGAGGATGCCGGTGATGATTCCCGCGGCGGTTCGGTTTTGGGCGCTGGTGGTGTCGGTGGTCTGTTTTCGGGTTTCACCGCCCGTCGCGCCGCGCCGAGCGTAACCCCTTCGGCCCCGGTCATTACGCCCGAGCCGCAGATCCAGCACACGCAACCGGCCCCGCAAATGGTCCAGCCTCAGCCTCAGCCGCAGCCGCAGGCGCAACCGGTTCAGCCGGTCCAGCAGCAACAGCAAGGTCAGGATCTTGAGATCCCGGCATTCCTGCGCCGCCAGGTCTCGTAAGAACAAAGTTCAAACAAATCAAAAAGCCCGCTGATATAGCGGGCTTTTTTGTTGTTTGTTGAGGTTATTTATCAACCGCAGGTGACGGATTTGATAATGCCTTTTTTGTCGACCTTGAAGTTCAGGCGGTTGGATATCTGGTCGCTGGTGACCGTGGAGCCGGGGAAGATCACGCGGCTGGGGCCCTGAAGCTTCATTTTGGGGATATCGGCATATGACTTGCCGATGGCCTCAGGCGGCATCACGCAGGTGTCGGGGGCGGACAGGGTTTGCCCTTTTTCCGCCTTTACGATCTCGACCAGTGAGTCACCGGTCGAGGTTGCGGTGCCACAGGCGGCCAGGGCCAGTGTGGAGGACAGGAGGAGGGTGATCGTTAAGTGCTTCATAGCTCTACAGTTTATAGCGTCTGTAACATTGCGCAACAGGGCGTGATTTCAGGAATGGTGGCGGTTTCCCTAGCATAAACATACATAAGGGCAGAAACGTTCCGAAAACATGCAACACACACTGAAAACAGCCACTCAAATCCTCCACGGCGTCGGTCTTCATACCGGGGCCGAGGTGACGTTGCGCATGTTGCCGGCGGCGCCGGATACGGGCCTGCTGTTTGTCCGCACGGATCTGTCGTCGGTGAATACCTACGTCCCGGCCCAATACGACTCCGTCGACCCGGATGCGTCCAAGCTTTGCACCTATCTGAAAAACACCGCCGGCGTCGTTGTCCAGACGCCCGAACACCTGATGGCCGCTTTGGCCGGGTGCGGCATTGATAATGCCCTGATTGAAATTTCCGCCGCTGAAGTCCCGCTTATGGACGGCAGTGCCAAACCCTTCGTGGATGCCATCAACGCCGTTGGCCGCAAGGCGCAGCCGGCACCGCGCGCGCGCCTGCAGGTTCTGAAAACCGTCCGTGTACAGGACGGCGACAAATTTGCCGAACTGGCCGCCCATGATGGCCCGCTGTCGCTTGATTTCACCATCGCGTTTCCGGGCCTTGGCCAGCAGCGCCGCAAATTCGTGCTGTCGGATGCGCAGGCCTTCACCGCCGAGGTTGCCAGCGCACGTACCTTTACCCTGCGCAGCGTAGCCGAAGCCATGAAGGCGGCGGGGCGGGTGAAGGGCGGTTCGCTTGATAACGCATTGGTGCTGAACGATGAAGACGGCACGCCGTATGGCGGCAAGGCCCGTTACGCGGACGAACCTGTCCGCCACAAAATCATGGACGCTGTCGGCGATCTGGCCCTGGCCGGCATGCCGATCGAGGGTGCCTACACGGCCGTGCGCGGCGGCCATATGATGACCAACCAGCTTCTGCGCGCGCTTCTGGCCGATAAATCCGCCTGGCGTATCGTGTATGATATTGCGGGTATTAACGTCCCGCAGGCCGAAACCCGCGCCGTTCAAGTTGCCCATTAAGGGTAGCTAGACACCCCTTGTTTAGACCGTTATTCTGCAACCCTTACAAACATTTGGGTGGCTTATGCGTCTTTTTCTCCTGCTGGCTTTTGCGCTGACTTTGAGTGCGTGCGGTACTTCGTCCAAGAAACAGGATGAGGCGGCACTGACCGCCGACCGTCCGGTTGAAGCGATCTATAACGAAGCCGCCGATGAGATGGACGCCGGCAAGTACGCCCGCGCGGCGCGCCTGTTCGCCGAAGTCGACCGCCAGCACCCGTATTCGCAGTGGGCCACGCAGGCGCAGTTGATGAATTCATACGCGCTGTACAAGAGCAGCAATTACGACGAAGCCATCATCGCGCTGGAAGAATTCATCCGCCTGCACCCCGGCCATAAAGATATCGACTATGCGTATTATCTGCGCGGGCTTTGCAATTACGACCAGATCACGGATGTCACGCGCGACCAGGACATGACCAAGGATGCGCTGGATTCGTTCGACACGCTTCTGCGCCTGTTCCCCGAAAGCCAGTATGCGCGTGACGCCAAACTCAAACGCGACCTGACGCTGGATCACATTTCCGGCAAGCAAATGGATATCGGGCGTTATTACCTGACGCGCGGGTTCTACACGGCGGCGGTCAAACGTTTCATGGTTGTGGTCAAGGAATACCAGACGACCACCCACGCGCCCGAGGCGCTGCACCGCCTGGTTGAGGCGTATCTGCATCTGGGCCTGACGGATGAAGCCACCCGCGTGGCTGCCGTGCTTGGTTATAACTACCCGGGCAGCAAGTGGTATGCCGATTCGTACAAGCTGCTGGACCCGGTCCAGCGCCAGAAACTGATGGATGGCCGCAGCTTCAAGGACCGCACGATTGATGCGATTCTCAAGCCCTCGTAACAGGGGTTTAAGGGTTCCATAAGCCTTTGTTCAGGGCCTGTAACATGCTACGAATCAAGCATGTTACAGGCCCTTTCCATACGCGATGTGGTGCTGATCGACGCGCTCGATATCGAGGCGGATTCAGGCCTGTCTGCGTTGACCGGTGAGACGGGCGCGGGCAAATCGATTCTGCTGGATGCGCTGGGTCTGGCGCTTGGTGCGCGCGGGGATTCCACGCTGGTGCGCAAAGGTGCCAATCAGGCGAGCGTGACGGCGGCGTTTACGCTAAAACCGAAACACCCGGTTTTCAAAATTCTGGATGAGCAGGGCATCAGCCATGACAATGACGGCGCGATCATCCTGCGCCGCGTGCTGGGCGTCGATGGCCGTAGCAAGGCCTTCATCAACGATCAGATGGCGGGTGTGAACCTGCTGCGCCAGGTTGGTGAATTGCTGGTCGATATTCACGGACAGTTTGAAACCCACGGCCTGATGGACCCGAAAACCCATCGCGGCACGCTGGATGATTATGCCGGGGCCGATACGAATGCCGTGCATAGCGCGTGGAGCGAGATGCAGCGCGTGACGTCCGAGCGGGACGATTTGCTGGCGCGTCTGGCGGAAGCCAAGCGCGATCAGGAGTACTGGCAGGCGGCGTGCGATGACCTGACCGCGCTCGACCCCAAAGAGGGCGAGGAAGAGTCCCTGCATGCGCACCGCACGATGCTGGCCGCGCGTGAACAGGTCGCCAGCGCGTTTGGCGAGGCCAATGACATTCTGGAAGGTGAAAACGGTGCCATTCCGCAGCTTAACCGCGCGTGGAAGGTGCTGGACCGCGTGGCGGTCAAGGCCGGTGAGAACCTGACGCCCGCCATCGAGGCGCTGGACCGTGCGGCGAGCGATATGCGCAGTGCGCTGGATATTCTTGCGGGCTGGTTTGATAAGGACAGCGGTCCGGACACGCTGGAAGAGGTCGATGACCGTCTGCATGCGTTACGTGCGGCGGCGCGCAAGCATCAGTGCCGGGTGGATGATCTGCCCCGCATGCTGGCGGATATATCCGAACGCCTGTCGGCCATTCGCGGTAATGACGGGCGTATTGCCGAGCTGGACCGTGCGGTGAAAGTCGCGCGTGCCGCGTATGAAAGCGCGGCCAAGAAACTATCTGATACGCGCCACAAGGCGGCTTCAAGCCTGGATAAAAAAGTCATGGCGGAATTGCCGCCGCTGAAACTGGATAAGGCCCGGTTTGAAACGCAGGTCAAAGACCTGCCGGAAGAGCAGTGGGGCCCGAACGGTCTGGACGCCGTGCAGTTTGTGGTTGCGACCAACCCGGGTGCCGCGCCGGGGCCGATTGATAAAATTGCATCGGGCGGTGAGCTGTCGCGCTTCATGCTGGCGATCAAGGTCGTGCTGGCGGCAACGTCGCCGGTTCCGGTTTTGGTATTTGACGAGGTCGATGCCGGTATCGGCGGGGCGACCGCGGACGCCGTGGGCGAACGCCTTGCGCGTCTGGCCGACAGCGGACGCCAGGTATTGGTGGTTACGCACAGCCCGCAGGTCGCGGCACGCGCCGGCAATCACTGGATCGTATCGAAAGCCGCCAATGACGGCACCACGCGCACAACGTTGTTGCGCCTGCGCGACCAGAAACACCGCACCGAAGAAATCGCCCGCATGATATCCGGTGCGAAAATCACACCCGAAGCACTGGCGGCTGCCGGTAAACTTCTGCAACAGGCGTCGTAATGAGCGAACACAGAAAATCTAGTCCCACTGAAATACAAAATGATATGGCTATGGATAATCTATTTGAGAAAATAGATCCCAGCATAATCGAAGAATACAGAAGTCTTCTTGTCCGTATTGATGCTGCTGATACAGCGTATCATAGCGAAGGCAAGCCCGTTATGGAGGATGCGGAATATGATAAGCTAAGGCGAAAACTAGAACAGCTGGAGAATAAATATCAGACGCTTTCTAGTCGAGTTTCTGCGCAAGTTGGAGCAGCTCCGTCTAGAAAATTTTCTCGCATACAGCATTCCATGAGAATGCTTTCCCTTAGAAATGTTTTTTCTGAGGAGGAATTAAACGGTTTTATTCAGTCCATACATCGTTTTCTAAAAATGCCAGAAGGTCTTCCTATTGGTTTTATAGGAGAAACGAAGATTGATGGCTTGTCTCTTTCTCTTAGATATGAAGGCAAAAAACTTGTTACCGCTTTAACTCGTGGTGATGGTGATATGGGTGAGGATGTAACCCGAAATGCTAGATGTATTCCGGACATACCTCTTGAGTTACACGGAGATGTTCCTGAGATTTTTGAAGTGCGAGGAGAGGTTTATCTTAGCAAGGAAGATTTTAATAGTTTAAACGAACTGCAGCCTGAAGATGACAAGTTTGCAAATCCTAGAAATGCTGCTGTAGGTTCTCTAAGGCAGTTGGATCCCAGTGTGACGGCTAGTCGGCCTCTTCGTTTTTTTGGATATGCATTAGGTGAGACGTCTCGAGCAATAGCTCCGGATCAAAAAGGGATAAGGCTTTATTTAAAAAATCTTGGCTTTCAGGTTCCGGAGCCTAGTGTTCAGGCTCATAGTTTAGAAGGACTGATGGCCTATTATGATAGAGTGCTCTCCCAAAGAGGCAGTCTTCCATACGATATTGATGGTGTGGTGTATAAAGTTAATGACCTTAATCTGCAAAAACGCTTGGGTTTGATCACGCGCTCTCCTCGCTGGGCAATAGCTCATAAATTTCCTGCAGAGCAAGCTATCACGGAGTTAAAAAACATTGTGATCCAAGTAGGTCGTACAGGTGTTTTAACGCCTGTTGCAGATCTCAAACCAGTCAATGTTGGTGGGGTTTTGGTCTCCAAAGCAACGCTTCATAACGAAGATGAAATAAGAAGAAAAGATATCCGCATTAATGATTTAGTGATTATTCAAAGAGCAGGGGATGTAATACCTCAAATTGTTGGTGTTAAATTAGAAAAACGTCCTGTTCTTAGTAAGCCATATCTTTTTCCGCATACATGCCCGGTATGTGGGTCGCATGCCATCCGCGAGGAAGGGGAGGTGGCGCGGCGCTGCACGGGTGGGTTGATCTGCGAGGCGCAGGCGGTTGAACGGTTACGGCATTTTGTGTCGCGGCAGGCGTTTGATATCGACGGTCTGGGTGAGAAAATCATTCAGGAATTCTGGGATGACGGCATTGTGCGTTCACCGGCTGATCTGTTCCGGCTGGAGGAAAATGACAAAAAAAACCTGAAGCCTGTGCGTGCGCGGGAAGGGTGGGGTGATACGTCGGCCCGTAAGCTGTTTGACGCCATCAATGCCCGGCGGACCATCGAGCTTGAGCGGTTTGTCTACGCGCTTGGCATTCGCCAGGTGGGTGAGGCGACGGCGAAGAAGCTGGCCAAGAATTATCATACCATCCAGGCGCTGATGGCCGAGCTTGAAGCCGCCGCGAAAACGGATAGCGAAGCCTATGCCAAGCTGATCGATATCGACGATATCGGCCCCAGCGTGGCGGATGATCTGGTCGGGTTTTTCAGTGAAGCGCATAACAAGGATCTGCTGAACGATCTGCTGTCATATGTGACGGTCGAACCGTATGTCGCGCCGGATATCGGCGATTCAAAAGTCGCGGGTAAAACGGTGGTGTTTACCGGTACGCTGACGACATTGTCGCGTGATGAGGCCAAGGCACAGGCCGAGCGCATGGGCGCGAAAGTGTCCGGATCTATATCGTCGAAGACCGATTATCTGGTCGCGGGTGAAGATGCGGGGTCGAAGCTTAAGAAAGCTAAAGAGCTGGGCGTCACCGTTCTGACCGAAGATGAGTGGTCAAAACTGATCGCTTAAGTTTATGCGCGGCTGCGCAGGTCGCTGAGTTTGATCATCGCGGCTGCGTATTCAGCGGAAAAATCACGGCGTTCCGTGAAATCCTTGCCGCCGGACAGGCGGGTCAGCGCCTTTTCCAGGGCGGCGTTCAGCATTTCAGCGACTTCAAGATCGTTCTGCTCCAGCGCGAGTTGCTGGGCGTAGAGGATACGGTCGGCGAGGCGTTTGAGTTCGAGTGCCATGAATCTAAGTTAGCGCGGTCCAAGTTGCTTGGCAACAAATCCGTCAAAGGCGCGCCAGAACTGGTCGCGCAGGGAGTCACGTTCCATCATCACCTCATGCAGGGCGCCGTCGATGGTGATCATCTGTGCATTCGGCAGATGGCCGACCACCTGTGCGATATCGGCGTTGGATACGACCACTTCGCGGCTGCTGCGTATGGCTAAAATCGGCGTGGTCACGGTGCGCAGGTATTCTGGCTGGCGGACAAGGCGTATGGATATCAGCGCGGCCCTGATCCAGCACATGGTCAGGCCACCCATACGCAGGGCGGGGTCTTTTTCCATCCAATACACCTGCATGTCGCGGCGGGCGTCATCGGTGGTCAGAAGGCTTAAGTTTGTATCAAGGCGGGCGCGCGTCCACGGGCCGTGGGCGGGCAGATATGCATCCCCGAAACCGGCGGCGCACATGGTGCGTGCAAGACCCATGGCCGCAATTTCAGGCACATTCAGGCCGAATAATGGCGCGGTCATGACAGCGCATTTAAACGTATCAGGCTCATCGTGCAGGACGCGCATGCCGATATGTCCACCCATGGAATGAGCGAGCATGATGCGGGGGAGGCCCGCATCGACGGGAATGAATTTGAGGTAGGCATGCGCGTCGGCCACGTCATCCTGG
The DNA here is from genome assembly GCA_002423205.1 of Micavibrio sp. UBA6145. GTDB lineage: Bacteria > Pseudomonadota > Alphaproteobacteria > Micavibrionales > UBA1664 > UBA6145. The sequence goes on from DIUZ01000024.1 coordinate 117,232, forward strand.
AAATCGTCATGCAGGCGCTTGTCCGGATGGCCGTGACGCCATGATTTGCCCTGGCCGCGCCAGTCGACACAGGCAACGGCGAAGTTGCGTGCAACAAGATCGCGCGCGACTTCGAAGTATTTTTCGCCGTATTCGGACAGGCCGGGGTAAATGGCGACCAATGCCTTGGCGCGGGCGGGTGCAACCCATCCGATACGGATGAACTGGCCGGAACGCGTTTCAAGATTGTCGCGCCACTGCCACCCTTCGGGGGCGTGAAAACGCGGATCCAGGATCATTATTCCATCGCCTTGATGATGTCTTCAGCCATTTTCTTGGCATCGCCGAGCAGCATCATCGTGTTCTCGTTAAAGAACAGCGGATTGTCGACGCCGGCGTAACCCGCGCCGAGCGAGCGTTTGACGAACAGAACCGTCTTGGCCTTTTCAACGTCCAGAACCGGCATGCCGTAAATCGGCGATGTTGCGTCGGTCTTGGCGGCGGGGTTGGTGATGTCATTGGCACCGATGACAAAGGCGACATCTGTCTGTGCGAAGTCGCGGTTGATATCTTCCAGTTCCAGCACGTCGTCATAGGGCACGTTGGCTTCGGCCAGCAGCANNGCAGCACGTTCATGTGGCCGGGCATACGGCCAGCCACGGGGTGAATGGCGTAGCGGACCTGCACACCTTCATGTTTGAGGACATCGGCCATTTCACGCAGGGCGTGCTGCGCCTGCGCCACCGCCATGCCGTAACCCGGAATGATGATGACGGAGGCCGCGTTTTTCAGGATGAAGGCCGCGTCATCGGCGGAGCCGATCTTGACCGGTCGCTCGTCGCCGGAAGCGGCCGAGGCTGCGCCGCTTTCAGCGCCAAAACCGCCGAGCAGGACGCTTAAGAAAGAACGGTTCATGCCCTTGCACATGATGTAGGACAGGATCGCACCCGAGGCACCGACCAGCGCACCGACAATAATCAGCAATGGGTTTTGCAGGGTAAAACCAATGCCCGCCGCCGCCCAGCCTGAGTAGGAGTTGAGCATGGACACGATCACCGGCATGTCCGCGCCGCCGATGGGCAGGATCAGCGTGATGCCGAGGACCAGCGCGACCGCGATGATCATGAAGAACACGATGTCCCATTCGGTGGTGCAGAAGGCAAGAACGAACAGGAGCAGCAAACCGCCGAGGGCAGCGTTGAGCAGATGCTGGCCGCTGAACGACATGGGCTTGCCGGAAATCAGACCCTGCAATTTGCCGAAGGCGATGATGGAGCCGGTGAAGGTGATAGCACCGATGGCGACGCCGATCGACATTTCCACCAGAGACGTCAGCGCAATCGCGCCGCGGGAACCGATGCCGTAGGCAAGCGGGTTGTAAAACGCAGCCGTTGAAATGAACACGGCGGCAAGACCGACGAGGGAGTGAAACGCCGCCATCAGTTGCGGCAGGGCGGTCATCTGGACCTTTTTGGCGATACCGGCACCGATGGCGCCGCCCAGCGCGATGCCCAGGATAGGCATGATGTTGGGATTCACGGATTTGAGCGAAAATGTGGTGATGATGGCAATCGCCATGCCGGCCATGCCATAGAGCACACCGGTACGCGCGGTTTCAGGGCCGGACAGGCCGCGAAGCGCCATGATGAAGCAGATGGCCGAGACCAGATAAAGAAGGGCGGGAATGGTTTCCATTATGATTTACCCGTCTCTCTCTTTTTAAACATGGACAGCATGCGGCGCGTGATCATGAAGCCGCCGAAAATATTGACGGATGCCAGCACGATGGCCAGAAAACCCAGCAGCGATGAAAACCAGAACGGATCTTCGGGGGCAGCGGCAATGATGGCGCCGACAATCACAACCGATGAAATGGCGTTGGTGATGCCCATCAGGGGCGAGTGCAGCGCCGGTGTCACGCGCCAGACGACGTAGTAGCCGACGAAGCAGGCGAGCACGAACACGGTGATGCCCATGATGAGGAAGTCATTGTGACCGCCGCCCATGCGTTGCGAGTGCAGGGCGATGTTACCGGCCAGCGTGGTGATGTCCTGGGCCATTTCGGCCGAGCGAAGCGCGAGGTCCCGCGCGTCCTGGATAAGGGTTTCGGATGACATTTACTGTTTCTCCTCAGTCGCTGCTGCGGGCGCATTGCCACGCTTGAAGGATGCTTTTGCGTCCGTCTCGGGTTTGGGTGCGGTCGGGGCGGAGGCAACCGGTGCCGCCGCCTGTTTGATGCCGGTCAGGATGGTGTGCACCGGAACGCCGCCATGGACCAATGTGAATCCCTTGATGATTTCGTCGTCGAAATTGAACGACAAATCCGTCTTGTCCTTGTTCAGCATCAGCGTGATGACGTTGAGGACGTTGCGGGCATACAGGTTTGATGCATCCAGCGGGATATGTGCAGGCAGGTTGTTGTAACCGATGATGGTGACGCCGTGTTTTTCGACGACTTTGCCTTTTTCAGACAGCGGGCAGTTGCCGCCGGCCTCGGTCGCCATGTCGACGATGACGGAACCGGGCTTCATGGTTTTGACCATGTCTTCGGTAACCAGCACGGGCGCGGCGCGACCGGGGATCAGGGCGGTCGTGATGACGATGTCCTGTTTCTGGATGGTCTGCGCGATCAGTGCGGCCTGCTGGCGTTTATAATCTTCCGACATTTCCTTGGCGTAACCGCCTGCGGTTTCGGATTGCTTGGTTTCCTCGTTCTCGACCATCACGAAGGATGCGCCCAGCGATGCGACCTGTTCTTTCGCGGCGGCGCGCACGTCGGTTGCCGACACAACCGCGCCAAGGCGGCGGGCGGTGGCGATGGCCTGAAGCCCGGCGACGCCGGCACCCATGACGAAGATTTTTGCAGGCGCGATTGTGCCGGCGGCGGTCATCATCATCGGGAAGGCGCGGGAATAGACATTGGCTGCTTCAAGCACGGCGCGATAACCGGCGAGGTTGGCCTGGCTTGAGAGCACGTCCATCGACTGCGCGCGCGTAATGCGCGGGACGAGTTCAAGCGAGATCGCGGATGCTTTTTTCTTTTCGTACAGGCCTGCGTTGAAACCGTAGGGGCCAAGCATGCCGATGATGGTCGTGCCTTCGCGCATGGCGTTAAGGATCGCATCGGACGGACGCTGCACGCACAGGATGATGTCGCAGTCGTAAGATGCGGTTGCGGTGATTTTCGCACCAGCCGCCAAGTAGGCGTCATCTGGGATGGAAGCGGTTGCGCCCGCGCCCGGTTCAACCAGTACGGTTGCCCCCAGGGCGATCAGTTTTTTGACGGAGTCGGGTGTGGCGGCAACGCGTGTTTCGCCGTCCACAGTTTCCTTAATGACAGAAATGGTCAGCGCCACGGTGTCAGTCGTCCTTTAACGGGGGTTTTGAAGCCCCCGGAGAGTGCAACAATTCCAGAAGGTTGTGAAGCCTGCCCGGTGGGATAGGCAAAGGTTTTCCACGTGTTTGCTGCACGGTCATAAAAAAGGCAGAGACAGGTTTCTTTATGTAAGCGAAACAACGCCTTGTTGTTGCTTTTTAAGCCAGGCCACAAGAGCGGGTTCATCCATAGGCCGGGCATAAAGATAACCCTGGATCATGTCGCAGCCATGCTGGAGGAGCAGATCGGCTTCTTCCTGCTTTTCGACGCCTTCGGCGACGATGGACATGCCCAGGCCCTTGGCCAGCGCGATAATGGTTTTTACCAGCGTAAGAGAGGCGTGGCTTGTGGTCATTTCCAGCACGAAAGACCGGTCGATCTTCATCGTATCGATGGGAAAACGGTGCAGATAAGAGAGTGACGAATAACCCGTGCCGAAATCGTCCAGCGCGACCGTGAGACCGGATTCGCGGCATTTTTTGAGCGTGTTGATCGCACCTTCCGGATCATCAATCAGCAGGCGTTCGGTTATTTCGATCTTGACGCGTGAGGGGTGAATGCTTGTGCCCTGCAAGGTTTCGGCAACGTGATCGGCGAAATCCTCGGCGACCAGATCAAGACCCGAAAAATTGAGCGAACAGAACCACGGATGCGGCAGATCGTGTTCGAGCCTGAGACGGTTGAGCATATATATAGCTTCGCGCAGGGCCCAGCGTGATGCATGGACAATCAGGCCGGATTCTTCGGCAATCGGTATAAATACGCCCGGCGCGATAATGCCCTTTGTCGGGTGATACCAGCGCATCAGCCCTTCAAACCCGGCAACCTTGCCGGTCACTGCATTTATAATAGGCTGGTAATGCAGGCGCAGCTGATAGCCGAGAATCGCTTCCCGGAAGTCATGGGTCATCCGGATGGTTTCGAAGGCCTTTTCCGTGGCGGGCAGGGCGCGCGGGGAAGGTGAATAATGCTCATTATGGGGGCCGTGCAGGGCGGCGCGATACCCGGACAGAATCACCTCCATAACCATTTTCATGACCGGATCGGCATTGTGCAGGCGGCGCTCAAAATCTGCGCGGCTGATCGCCAGAACGGTACAGGGGGTCAGGGACCGGACACTGGCCGTCCGGGGGCGGGAGTCGATCATGGCCATTTCACCGATAATGGCCCCGGTACCCCGTTTTCCCAAAGTTTGTATGGTATTTCCGTTGGTTGCGAAGATTTCTACATGTCCGTCTTCGATCAAATAAGCGTTATCCCCGGTTTCGCCCTGGGTCATAATCAGGTCGCCGGGGGCAAAAATCTGTCTTTTTGTGCGGATCGATAGGGGCATAGAGGTAATGCTATAGGCGCATTTAATAATGTAAAGGAATGTTGACATTTCAGCGGGCTACCTGTTAAACACAGCCCCGGAAAAGGATACCAAGTCATGAAAGTCAGAAATTCGCTCAAGAGCCTCAAGAAACGCAGCCGTACGTGCCGCGTTGTGCGTCGTAAAGGGCGCGTCTACGTCATCGACAAAGAGAACCCCCGTTTCAAAGCACGTCAGGGCTAATCTTTTTGTTATCAACATAGATTCAAAGCCGCGTGCCAAAAACGCGGCTTTATTCTTTGCTGCTGCGACGTTTGTTTGCTATTGCTAAGCTCCACACGAAACGGAAAATCAACGACGATGTTTTCAAAGCTTTTCAGCTTTGTTTCTGCCGACATGGCCATGGATCTGGGTACAGCGAACACGCTTGTGTATGTTCGCGACCAGGGCATCGTCCTGAATGAGCCCAGCGTTGTGGCGATTACCACCATCAATGGCCGTAAACAGGTTCTGGCCGTCGGGAACGAGGCCAAGCAGATGCTTGGGCGCACGCCCGGCAACATCCAGGCCATCCGCCCCTTACGCGACGGCGTTATCGCCGACTTCGAAGTCGCGGAAGCCATGATCAAGCATTTCATCCGCAAGGTTCACAACCGCCGTTCATTCGTGTCGCCGGAAATGATTATCTGCGTGCCGTCGGGTTCGACGGCTGTTGAACAGCGCGCCATTATCGAATCCGCTGAATCCGCAGGCGCACGTAAAGTGTGGCTGATTGAAGAACCCATGGCTGCGGCCATTGGCGCGGGCCTTCCGGTGATGGAACCGACGGGATCGATGATTGTCGATATCGGCGGCGGCACCACGGAAGTGGCCGTGATTTCGCTGGGCGGCATTGTGTATGCACGTTCGGCGCGTGTCGGCGGCGACCGCATGGACGAAGCCGTGATTGCGTATATCCGCCGCGTGCACAATCTGCTGATCGGTGAATCCACGGCCGAGCGCATCAAAAAAGAAATCGGCGCGGCTTGCCCGCCGAATGACGGCGATGGCCGTACCATGCAGATCAAGGGCCGCGACCTGATGAACGGCGTGCCGAAAGAAATTGTCGTCACTGAACGCCAGATGGCCGAAGCATTGGCCGAACCGGTCAGCCAGATTGTCGAGGCGGTGAAGACCGCGCTTGAGAACACAGCACCGGAACTGGCGGCAGACATCGTCGACAAGGGTATTGTCATGACGGGTGGCGGTGCGCTCCTCAAGAATCTTGATTATGTCCTGCGTTATGCCACCGGCCTGCCGGTAACGGTGGCTGATGACCCGCTGGCCTGTGTGGCTTTAGGTACCGGGCAGGCGCTGGAAGACCGTCCGATCCTTAACGGCGCACTCAAGACGACTTTTTAGTTTTCGTCTTACTCACTTTTTTATCCACAGAAAACCGTTTGAATACATATCGCAACGCCTTGTAAGCATGCGGTTTTTCACATACTCCTTAATGGTCGTTTCAAGATTTTTCCGGTCGTAAGCCATCAATGCCGCACAACCGCATCAATTACGCCGCTTATACCTCTCCTGAAGTTGCCGTGCATGGCGCTTCCAGAAAACGCATCTCCACACCTCTGGTTCTGATGATCGCGGCCGCCACACTGATGGGCGCGCACATGATCGCCCGTCCGTCATTCGACAAGATCCAGCAATCTTTCATCGATGTCGCATCGCCGTTTGTCAGTTTCGCGCAAAAACCGCTCAACGCGCTCGACACCCGCGTGCAGGAATTTATCGCGTGGACATCGATCCGCAAAGATAACGACTCTTTGCGTGCCGAGAACGAAAAACTTAAAGAATGGTACCAGGCTGCGCTGATGCTGCAGTCGGAAAACAAAGCACTGCGCGATCTTTTGCATGTCGACCGCGACAGCGCACATAATTTCATCACCACGCGCGTCATTGCCGATGGTTCGAACACTTACGCCAAAAGCCTTGTGATCCAGGGCGGTAAAGATGCCGGTGTTCTCAAAGGGCATGGCGTCATCACGCATGAAGGTCTGATCGGCCGCGTGATTGAAGCAGGTGCGCGCACATCGCGCGTGCTGTTGCTGCAGGATATCAACTCCCGCATTCCGGTGACGGTCGAGGGCACGAATGAGCGCGCGATTATGGCGGGCACCAATGCGGCGATGCCGGTTCTTGACCATGTGCCGGCAGATGCAAAAATCACTGCGGGCCAGCGTGTCATTACGTCGGGCCTTGGCGGCCTTTTCCCGTTCGGTATTCCGATTGGTGAAACCACGATGAACGGCGACGGCACAATCGGCGTGAAACTCTATGCCGCGTCCGAGCGGGCCCAGCACGTGCAGATCGTCGATTACGGTATCAAGCCGCTGCTGGCCGATCCCATCTTCTCCTCCACCGCTGCTGCTACTGAAGGCCACGGCTCTTCCGAGCCGAACTAAGCGGCGATGCCGGCGGTCGTCCCGATCCTGCGCGCGCTTCCTGCGGTTTTACTGACATTGGCGTTTACGCTGTTTTCGATGCACTCCTTCGTGCTGTCGAGCCTTGTGACGCTGCAGCTTCTGATGATCCTGCATGCGATCTATTACTGGACGCTGTTTCGCCCGACGCTGTTCCCGGCCTGGCTTGCGTTCCTGCTGGGGTTTGCGATCGACATTATCGGTGGCAGTCTTCTGGGGCTGAATGCGTTTTTGCTGGTCTTCCTGACGACCGTGATCGCACGCCAGCGCCGGTATCTTCTGAGCCAGCCGTTCGCCACCCAATGGGCGGGTTTTCTGTTACTGGCGATTGCGGCGGAATCCATACGCTGGATCGTTATGGTCACAGTGTCTATGACGCTGTTTTCGCCGGCGTCCGCGCTGACATCCGCCATTTTTAATGCGGCCATTTACCCGCTGACCAGCCTTGTGATGCCGTTATGCCTTCGTTTAATCTCACCCTATAAAACCCGCGGTGCGATTGACGATTAATGAGCAGCGATAAAGACCAGGTTCTTTCATTTACGCGGCGCGCGCTTGTCATGGGCGGCGTGAAGGGCGCGTTGATGCTGACGCTGGTCGGGCGTCTTGGATATCTGCAACTGGCGCAGAGCGATAAATTCAAAACGCTGGCCGATAAAAACCGTATCAACCTGAAACTTCTGGCACCGGTGCGCGGTATTATCTATGACCGCAACGGGCAGGGGCTGGCCGTCAACGAACAGGATTTCCGCGTACAGGTCACGCCTGAGCAAACGGATGATCTGGAAGCATCATTGCAGACCTTGTCGCGTGTGCTGCCTTTGCGTCCTCAGGAAATCCAGAGCGTGCTGACCAAAGCGCGCCAGCAGGCAAAGTTTCTGCCCATCGAGATCATCGACAACCTGTCGTGGGAACAACTGGCCGCGATTGAGGTGAATATGCCCGATCTTGCGGGTATTTCGATTGATGAGGGCAAGCGCCGTTATTATCCGCATGGCCCCGCCACCGCGCATGTGGTGGGGTATGTGGGGTCGGTTGCCAAGCAGGACCAGAACGGCGATCCGGTTCTTGCGCTGCCGGGTTTTCGCGTCGGTAAAACGGGGCTCGAGAAAGCATTCGAAGTGGATTTGCGCGGCAGCGCTGGTAATTCACGCATCGAGGTCAATGTCTCGGGCCGCATGATCCGGGAGCTTGAGCGTGAAAACGGCAAGCCGGGTGAGAACATGTCACTGACGATTGATCTGGATTTGCAGAAAAAGGTTCAGGAATTTCTGGCGCGCGAAAAATCGGCATCCGCCGTTGTCATGGATGCGCATACGGGGGCCGTCTATGCGCTGGCGTCCAGCCCGTCATTCGATCCGAACCTGTTTACCACCGGCATTTCGCATGATGCGTGGACCACGCTGAACACGGATGAGACGCTTCCGCTGAACAACAAGGCGGTGGGCGGTGTGTATCCGCCGGGTTCGACCTTCAAGATGGTCACATCCATGGCCGGGCTTGAGGCCAATGTCATCAAGGAAGATACAAAGGTGTTTTGCCCGGGGCATTACGATGTCGGCAATCACCGTTTCCATTGCTGGAAAAAGGGTGGACACGGCACGGTCGACCTGACGCAGGCATTGGCGCAATCGTGCGATACGTTTTATTACAGCATCTCGCGCGATATCGGCATCGACCGTATTGCGGCCATGGCCAAACGCCTTGGGCTTGGCGAGGCGCTGGGCCTTGAATTGCCGGAAGAACGCAAAGGCACGGTGCCGACGCAGGCATGGAAAGAAAAAACACTGGGCAAGAAATGGGACGGCGGCGAAACCGTTGTCGCCAGTATCGGCCAGGGTTATCTGCAGACCACGCCGCTGCAACTGGCAACCATGGTCAGCCGTCTTGTGAATGGCGGCAAAGCGGTCAGGCCGTGGATGGTTGCCAAGCTGGACGGCATCGATGTGGGATTGCAGCGCCAGAGATGGCCGGATATCGGATTGCCTGCAGATCACGTGGCACGCGTGCGTGCAGGCATGGAGGCGGTCGTGAACGACGAACGCGGCACGGCGCATCAATATGCGATCAAGGATGAAGCACGCGCATTCGCCGGTAAAACCGGCACGGCGCAGGTCAGGCGCATCACCGAACAGCAACGCATCGAGGGCATGGTGCCGCAGGAAGACCAGCCGTGGAAGTATCGCCACCAGGGCCTGTTTGTCGGTTATGCGCCCAAGGACAATCCGCGCTATGTCGCGTGCGTGGTGGTTGAGCATGCGGGCGGATCGGGCCCCGCCGCATCCATCACCCGCGATATTCTGAGCACCATTCAGGATATGCGTGTGGGCGACCAGCCAGTGCGCATGCCGGCACCTGTGCCTGCACCTGTCCCTGAGAAGGAGAAAGAGTCATGAGCCTGTTTGCGTCACGTGACAATCTGGGCCGGTCGGGTGTGACATCGCGTCTTGGGCTTGTTCCCGTACCGCTGGTTTTAAGCGTCATCGCGCTGGCCTGTGTGGGGTTTGCTGCCTTGTATTCGGCTGCCAGCGGTGACTGGGACCGCTGGGCCCATCAGCAGGCGATCCGTTTTGCCATCGGGTTTGTCGGCATGCTGGTCGTCGCGTGTCTGGATCTGAAATGGATTTTCCGTCTGGCGTACCCGTTCTGGTTTTTCTGTATCGTCCTGTTGCTGATCGTGGAAATTAGCGGCGTCATCGGCATGGGGGCGCAACGCTGGATCAGTCTTGGGTTCATCAATCTTCAGCCATCCGACCTGATGAAGGTGGCCACCGTTCTGGCGCTGGCGCGGTATTATCATGGGTTGCAGGGGAATGAACCCAAACACCTGAAAAGCCTGTTTATACCGGCGGTCATGACCATCGTGCCGGTGGCGCTGATCGTGGTTCAGCCTGACCTTGGCACCGGGCTTATGATCGTGATGGTGGCGGCGGCGATGGTGTTTCTGGGTGGTGCACCGTGGTGGCTGTTTGCGGGCGGTCTTGCGGCGCTGGGCGCGATCGTGCCGGCGGCATTCCATTTCCTGCACGACTATCAAAAGAAGCGCGTTTTGACCTTCCTCAATCCGGAAAATGATCCGCTGGGCGCGGGGTACCACATTACCCAGTCCAAGATCGCCATCGGTTCAGGCGGATTTTCGGGCAAGGGGTATATGGAAGGGTCGCAGGCGCACCTGAACTTTCTGCCTGAAAAACACACCGACTTTATCTTTACGCTTTGGGCGGAAGAATGGGGCTTTGTCGGCGGCATGGCGCTTCTGCTTTTGTTTTCATTCATCTTTTTTCAGGGCTACCGCATCGGTATGCGCGCCAAAACGACATTCGGGCGGCTTCTGGCGCTGGGCTTGATTACCAATTACGCCATCTACATTATTATCAATATCGGGATGGTGACGGGGATGATGCCGGTTGTGGGCGAGCCTTTGCCGCTCATTTCATACGGGGGTACCGTCATGATCTCGACGCTGTTTGCGTTTGGTCTGATGATGTGTGTGGCCGTTAACCGGAATGCAACGCTGCCGCGCAGCTAAATATACTGAAGGGGTTTTATGCCGAGTCTGTTTGATCCGCTTGAGGCGGGTGCGCTTCATTTAAAGAACCGTGTCATCATGGCGCCGCTGACGCGGTCACGGGCTGGTGAATCCCGTACGCCCAATGACCTGATGGCTGAATATTATGCGCAGCGTGCAGGGGCGGGGCTTATCATATCCGAAGCCACCGCCATCAGCGCGGAAGGTTACGGCTGGAAAGATGCGCCCGGCGCGTATACGCCCGAGCACTGGGCCGGATGGAAAAAAGTCACACAGGCCGTGCATAATGCTGGCGGCACGATTGTCATGCAGTTGTGGCATATGGGCCGGCTGTCGCATTCCGACCTGACAGGGATGCAGCCTTTTGCGCCGTCCATGGTGGCGGCCGATGCAGAGCACCGTTCGGTGCATAAACCATATGAAATCCCGCGCGCCATGACGCTGGATGATATCAAGCGCACCGTGTCTGATTATGCGCAATGTGCCAAAGGTGCGATTGAGGCCGGTTTTGACGGCGTGGAAATTCACGGTGCCAATGGTTACCTGATCGATCAGTTTCTGCGCGACGGATCGAACAAGCGCAATGACATGTATGGCGGCGCGTTTAAAAATCGTGCGCGTTTCATGCTGGAAGTCACACAGGCCGTTGTGGACGCCGTGGGCGCAGATCGTACAGGTATCCGCCTGTCATCGCAGAACGGCGTACAGTCCATGCATGACAGCGACCCGTATGGCACGTTCACGCATGCGGCGGCTGAACTCAACGTATTTGATCTGGCGTATCTGCATCTGAAGGAACCGCTTGATGCCGATATCGCGTTGTCGGGTATACGCAATGTGTTCAAGAATACATTGATCGTCAATGAAGGTCATGACGGCGCAAGCGCGCAGCGTTACCTGGATGCGGGGAAGGCCGATGCGATTGCCTTCGGCCAGAAATTCATCGCCAACCCGGATCTGCCGATGCGCTTGCAGTCGGGCGCGGATCTGAACATGCCGGACGCATCCACCTTTTATAAAGGTGGGCGCGACGGGTATGTCGATTATCCATTTATGAGTGCAGTTGCCGCTGCTTAAGCGGCGGCGTACGAAATACGTGCGCGGGTTGCTGCGGGCGTAATTTTTATTCTGTCCATGAGCGGCTGGAACAGGCGCGCCGTTATAACGGTGTCTTCCGGCTGTGATGCAGCCAGTTTTTTGAAATATTCCAGCGTCATCATCAGGCGGTTTTTCTTCGTGCGGTCGAAAAGCGGCGCGTGCGTGTCTTCAGAGAGCAGGACGCCGATAACGTTCAGCGGTTCGCCGCGGTGATAGTAAGACAGGTCCGCCTGTGGCGTAGAGTGAACGATGACGTGGGGCACTGAGGCAAGTTGGGCCATCGGTGTGCCTGCATAGGCGCTGTATGGCAGCATCTGAAGCCAGCTGAAATCCATGATGATCACGTCTGGTTTGCCGCCAGCGGCGAGTGCCTGACCCAGAGATGTGAATCCGCCGCAGATGGCGGCAGAAATGCCTGCCCTATCGGCAGCAATTTTATAGTCTTCTGCGCTGATTTCGCAGAAAGGCAGCATAATGGCACGCATGTTAAAACACCCTCTTTTTAAGAGGGTGTTAAACCAGTTGGTATCTGTTTGTCAAAATTCCCGATGGCAGGGCAGCCATGCGTTTATGGGCATCAGGCCGCAACCCGGAACGCGATGCCTTTTTCTTTGAGCAGCGATTGCAGTTCGTTGCTTTCATACATTTCACGAATAATGTCGCAACCGCCGACGAATTCACCCTTCACATACAGTTGGGGGATGGTCGGCCAGTTGGTGAAATCCTTAATGCCCTGGCGCAGTTCGGCGTCGGGAAGGACGTCGACGCCTTTGAACGGCACCTGCAGGATGGACAGGATCTGTACGACGGCGGCAGAGAAGCCGCATTGCGGGAAGACGGGGGTGCCCTTCATGTACAGGACCACATCGTTTTCAGAAATTTCCGATATAATGCGATCTTTGATGGCCGTCATATTCCCCTACCTTTTTTATAATTATTCAATGTTGTCCGTGTATTAGGTATACGTCTTTATGTGTTTTAACGCAAATTCACGCGGTACGTGTGTGGATTTGCAAGGCATGTAATTCCGTCCCAAGGCGTCCGCCCAGCGCGTCCTGCACCATGCGGTGCTGGGCCACGCGGGATTTACCCACGAACGCATCCGACGTCACGATTGCGGCGTAATGGTCGCCGTCACCGCGTAAATCCTCGATACGGACATCTGCGCCCGGAATACCGTCGCGGATGAGTTGTTCAATCAGGGCTGCTTCCATCGCCATTTAGTTTTTGCCCGCCATGTAGTTCGGCAACCAGCCTTCGTTGAGGTCGCGTAAGGTGGCAACCGGCACACCCATGAGGGTGTCGCCGCCAACCTTGCCCAGAACGATATGCGCGATTTTAACATCGTCGGGATTCTCAACCGCGATGATGTAACGCGCCTGGTCTTCACCGAACCAGAAACCGGCATCATCCGGACCTTCGGTTTCAATGCCGATATCCGAAACCATCGCCATTTCGGCGAGGGCGACCAATGCACCGCCGTCGCTGACATCGTGGCAGGCCTTGATGATTCCGGCCGTGATCATCTCACGCACGGCGTCGCCGTTTTGTTTTTCAGCCTTCAGATCGACCGGCGGAACGTCGCCGGTTTCAAGCCCGTGGATTTCACGCGCATAGATCGACTGACCCAGATGCTTGCCTGCACCGCCGACCAGAAGCAGGGTCTGGCCTTCCTTGACGGTCATGAGGGCCGCCTTGCGTGCATCGTCGATGATACCGACGCCGCCAATGACGGGGGTCGGCAAGATCGCCTTGCCGTTGGTTTCGTTGTAGAGGGACACGTTGCCGGAGACGACGGGGTATTCCAGCGTTTTGCACGCCTGCGCCATGCCGTCGATCGCGTCGACAAACTGGCCCATGATTTCCGGTTTTTCCGGGTTGCCGAAATTCAGGTTGTTGGTGATCGCAAGCGGTCTGCCACCGACAGCGGTGATGTTGCGCCAGCTTTCGGCGACGGCCTGCATGCCGCCCATCCAGGCGTTGGCCTGTACATAGCGGGGGCAGCAATCGGACGACATGACGAGCGCCTTTTGCTTGCCGTCCAGACGCACGATGGCGGCATCGGCAGCACCTGGTCCAGCCTTGGTTTCGCCGCGCACGAGCGGATCGTATTGTTCGTAGATCCATTTCTTGGACGCGATGTCGGGGCAGGCGATGATTTTTTTCAACGCTTCGGCAAGGCCGCCCGCGGGCAGTTCGCTTGCCTTGGCATCCAGCGCGGCCGGTTTAGCCGACGGGGCGGTGGGGCGCATGTATTTCGGCGCGTCATCGACCAGCGGCGGCACTGGAATATCGCACCAGGTTTTGCCGTACATGTTCAGCGTCAGGTAACGGCGTTCGACCGTGTGGCCGATGGTGGCGTAATCCAGATCCCATTTTTCGAAGATCTTGTTGGCTTCTTCCTCGCGGCCCGGCTTCAGGATGACGAGCATGCGTTCCTGCGATTCAGAGAGCATGATTTCATACGGCACCATGCCGGCTTCGCGCATCGGCACCTTGTCGAGGTCCATGACAAGGCCGATTTCACCCTTGGCTGCGATTTCGACGGATGACGATGTCAGACCAGCGGCACCCATGTCCTGCAAGCTTACGATGCAATCGGTTTTCATCAGTTCGAGGCATGCCTCAAGCAGAAGTTTTTCGGTGAAGGGGTCGCCGACCTGTACCGTCGGGCGCTGGTCTTCATCGCCTTCGGTGAATTCGGCGGACGACATGGTCGCCCCGTGAATGCCGTCGCGGCCGGTTTTGGAACCCACGTAAACCACCGGCTGGCCCACAGACGCGCCGCGTGAATAGAAAATCTTGTCCGTATCGGCCACGCCCACGGTCATCGCGTTGACCAGGATGTTGCCGTTGTAAGCCGGGTGGAAATTGGTTTCGCCGCCCACGGTCGGCACGCCGACGGAATTACCGTAGTCGCCGATGCCCTTGACCACGCCGGCAACCAGCTGGCGGGTTTTCGGGTGGGACGGATCGCCGAAGCGCAGTGCATTCAGGTTTGCGACGGGGCGCGCGCCCATGGTGAAGACGTCACGCAGAATGCCGCCAACGCCGGTGGCCGCACCCTGATAGGGTTCGATGTAGGAGGGGTGGTTGTGACTTTCCATCTTGAAGATGGCGGCCTGGCCGTCGCCGATATCGATGACGCCGGCACCTTCGCCCGGACCCTGAATAACCCAGGGGGCCTTGGTTGGCAGGCGCGAGAGATGCGCGCGTGATGATTTGTAGGAACAGTGTTCCGACCACATGACCGAGAAAATACCGAGTTCGGTATAGGTCGGTTCGCGGCCGAGAATTTCGAGAACGCGCGTGTATTCATCGCCTTTCAGACCGAATTCGGCGGCGAGTTCAGGCGTGACGGCGGGTTCACGGAATTTTTCAGGAAGTTTTTGTGCGGTGGCTGCGGTCATGTTATCTCGCGATCGCGGCGACAATGCCGTCGAAGAAGGGTTTGGCGGAGTCGTTACCGAGTGTTGCGTCGGTGGCGTCTTCCGGGTGCGGCATCATGCCAAGGATGGTTTTGGTTTCGTTGTAGACGCCGGCGATGCTGTCGACGGAGCCGTTGATGTCGACGAGTTCACGCCCGTCCTGCCCGCAATAGCGAAAGGCGATCTGACCGTTATCGTTCATGCCCTTGAGCATATCTGGCGTGACGACGTAATTGCCTTCGCCGTGCGCGACCGGCACGTGGATGACATCGCCCTTTTTCATTTTGCTGGTGAATGTCGGGCTTTCCGATTCCAGACGCAGATGAGTTTGCTTGCAGATGAATTTCAGCGACGCGTTGCGCAGCAGGGCACCGGGGACGAGGCGGGTTTCAACCAGCATCTGGAAACCGTTGCAGACCGCAAGGAGCGGCGTGCCGGCCTGGGCCAGGCGGATGACTTCCTTCATGACCGGGGAATGGGCGGCAATCGCGCCGCAGCGCAGGTAGTCGCCGTAGGAGAAACCGCCGGGCAGGACCATCAGGTCAGGCTTTCCGAGCTCGGTTTCCTTGTGCCAGAGCAGCTTGGGCCGGTGGCCGGAGGCGCGCTCAAGGGCGTCCGCCATGTCCTTTTCGCGGTTAGAACCGGGAAATACCACAACCACTGATTTCATTGCTGCCTCCGATAAGGAATTGGTCAGTTTTGCTTACCAAAACCTACACTGGTTATCTGCATGGGATTCAAGGGATATTCAAGGAAAAAATCTGTAAATTTGGGCCGTAAAATCCAAACTTTGATCCCGGAAAAAGATTCCAGTTGGCTTTGTGGATAAGTGCGGCTAGCGTCAGATCAAGAATGAAAGACGGGGGGCAAAAGAAACCCATAAAACCCCCGTGGCGCGTTGGACAGGAACAATAAAGACGCACGGCTGAAAAAGTCGTGCTTTTTTATTATTTTCCTTTGATTTTGCAGCGCTTTTCTCTACAAAGCCCCTATACACATTTCTCATCGAGGACGTTTAAGGGCCATGTCTTTGCTTTCCGTTCCTACCCGCCGCCGCCAGATTTACGAAGGCAAGGCCAAAATCCTGTATGAAGGTCCGGAACCGGGCACGGTCATTCAGTATTTCAAGGATGACGCAACCGCCGGTAACGGTGCCAAAAAGGACGTCATTGCGGGTAAGGGTATCCTGAACAACCGCATTTCCGCCCATCTGATGACCCGCCTTGAGACCATCGGCGTGCCGACGCATTTCATCAAATCGCTGAACATGCGCGAACAACTGATCCGCCAGGTTGAGATTATCCCGATTGAACTGGTCGTGCGTAACATCGCCGCCGGTTCGCTGTGCAAGCGCCTTGGCGTTGCCGAAGGGTCGCGCATGCCGCGCCCCATCGTTGAATTCTATTATAAGAACGACGCCCTCGGCGACCCGATGGTCAATGACGATCACATCGTCACATTCGGCTGGGCTGATCCGTACGAGATTGAGGAAATGGTCAATCTGGCCTTCCGTTGCAACGATTACCTCAACGGCCTGTTTGCCGGCGTGAATCTTCTGCTGGTCGATTTCAAACTGGAATTCGGCCGCATCTGGGGCGAGCAGGGCGAATTGTACATCGTTCTGGCCGACGAAATTTCCCCGGACAATTGCCGTCTGTGGGACATGAAAACCAAAGAGAAGATGGACAAGGACCGTTTCCGTCAGGATCTGGGCGGCATCATGGATGCATACCAGGAAGTGGCCGCACGTCTTGGCATCATCCCGCGCGAAGCGCTGGTGTCCGGCACGTTCAACGAAAACCTGATGTCTTCGCTGGAAGAAATCGAAAACGAACTCTCAGAAGCCCGCACCATGCGCGCGCTGAACAAAACCAAACCGAAAAAATAACGAAGAAGTGACCATGAAAGCGATCATTCACGTCAATCTGAAGAAAGCCATCCTTGACCCTCAGGGCAAGGCCATCGCCAGCGCCCTGAAATCCATGGGGTTCAGCGAAGTCGAGGAAGCCCGTCAGGGTAAAGTGATCGAAATCTCTCTGAACGGCAAAACCGACGAGGCGCGCCTGAAAGAGATGTGCGACCGTCTGCTCGCCAACCCGGTGATCGAAGACTACAAAGTCGAGCTGGTTGCTTAATGGCATCCGGTTCCGGCCTTCTGGTCGAACACAAGGGTATCCGCAAGTCGCTTGACCATCTGATCATCAAGGACCGGTATTTCCGCGACCATTTCACGGTTGAAGACCTGGCCGAGATCAAGCATACGCAACGCCCCGTATCGTACGAGGCATTTGTCCGCACCATCGTGGGCCAGCAGGTATCGACGGCAGCCGCCAACACGATCTGGACCCGCGTCAGTAAACTGGTCACCCCGTTTACGCCGGAGAATGTCCAGAAACTTCCCGATCAGGTTTTGCGTGACGCCGGCCTTTCGGCCCAGAAAGTTACCTATGTCCGCAGCCTGTCGGATGCGCTGATCGCCAAGACATTCAATTTCGAAGATCTGCATGCCATGACCGATGACGAAGTCATCGCGTCGATCACCGCGCTCAAAGGTTTCGGGCGCTGGAGCGCGGAGATGGTTCTGATGTTCACACTGGGACGCACGGATGTATTTTCCGGCGGCGACCTGGGACTGCGCGAAGGCGTGCGCCGGGTTTTGAAACTGGAAGAACGCCCGACTGAAAAACAGGCGATCGAAATGGCTCAGCGCTGGGCCGGTCACCGCACGGCGGCGTCACTGCTGCTCTGGGTCATCTGTCACCGCGATGCGCCGCGTCCCAAGGTCAAGACGACCAAAATCCGCAACCGTGTGGCGCCGCCGCCGCGCTCCGCCAAGGGCCGTTCCCGCATTGTCACCATGGCCAAACGCGCGGCCAAACGCGGCAAACGCAAATAAACCTTATTTGAAATCTTGAAACCTTAAATCTGTTGGGTAATTGTCTGTATATGGGACTTATTGCCAATACAGGAATTGCCGCCGCGGTGGCCAGCTTTGCGCTGGCCAGCGGTATTTTGCGTGATGATGACGTCACCGTGCGTGTCACGACGCCGAACGCGACCAGTGTTGCGTTTGCGGTGTCTGACGCAAAAGGCCCGGTGTGGCGCAGTGTCATGCCGTGCTCGTCGGTGAATGTGATGACCATACAAGATATCAACGAAACCATTCGTGACGATGCGACGCAGGCCTTTGCGCGTCGCGAGAACGGCAAGCGCGCAGAGAATTTCAACCGCATGGTCAGTCTTGTCGCGCCGGCCTATGTGCATCAGGCCGTCAAAATCTGCGAATACCGCCAGCAGCGCCATTACGCTTTCAACTGATTAAAAGCCGAATTGTTCGTCCCGGATGCGGTCTTCAAGCGAGAGGTCCGGCGCGTACAGGATTGTCGTGCTGACATTGCGGTCGAGCGCGATTTTGACGCTGGCGATGTTTTCCACACCATGAAAATCGGCAATCGCATGCAGCGGGCGGCGCTGCGGGTCGATGACATCCATGGTGATGGTCGATGTGTCGGGCAGCAACGCGCCCGGCCAGCGGCGCGGGCGGAACGGGCATATGGCGGTCAGTGCCAGAAGCTTGGCATCCAGCGGCAGAATAGCACCGTGGGCGGAGAGGTTGTACGCCGTAGACCCCATAGGGGTCGACACAAGCGCGCCGTCACCGACAAGACATTCCATCCGCACACGATCATCAACGGATATGCGGATTTTTGCGGCCTGCACGCCGGTGCGGATCAATGTGACTTCATTGAAGGCGATCTGTTCGGATT
The DNA here is from genome assembly GCA_002423205.1 of Micavibrio sp. UBA6145. Classification (GTDB taxonomy): domain Bacteria; phylum Pseudomonadota; class Alphaproteobacteria; order Micavibrionales; family UBA1664; genus UBA6145. The sequence continues at coordinate 136,189 of DIUZ01000024.1, forward strand.
GCTTGCCGTCCGTCGAGGTGGCAATCATGCGTAAGGGGTGCACCTTGACCGGTTGCGCGGCGGTGACCAGTTTTTCAACGTCGTCGCCGCTGTTGAATTTGTTGAGCAGGAAACCGTGCGTGCCGCGGTTCAGGCCGTAAAACGGTTTGCCGAGATGCACATGTTCGTGCAGTGCGCGCAGAAGAAACCCGTCACCGCCCATGGTGACGATGACATCGGCGTCTTTCGGCGCGATGTTGCCGATTTTTTTGCGAATGGCTTCTGCCTCGGTGGCAAGGTCGCCTTTGCCGGAATTGAGCAGGGCAATCTTCACGCAGCCACCCCGGCGGCGTCTTCACCCTTGCCGCCGTGCGCGACGGACCATTCAACCGGGTCTTTGAGAAATGCTTCGACGGAGTCGATCAGCGCGGCGTCAAAGCGGTTTTCCTCGCGCGCGATTTCGATCACGGCCTGCCAGTTGGACAGGGCCAGAAGTTTCAGGCCCATATCGTCCATCGCCTGTTTGCTGCTGGCGTGGCCGTAGGTGAACAGCACGAAGACTGTATCGACGGTGGCGTCCGCCGCGCGCAGGGCGTCGACGAAGACGGTGACACTGTTGCCGTAGTTTTGCAGATCTTCGCAGATCAGGACGCGTTTGTTGTTTTCGAGATGGCCCTCGATCTGGGCGTTGCGGCCGACGCCTTTGGGTTTTTTGCGGATGTAAATCATCGGCAATTCCATGCGGTCGGCAACGAAGGCGGCGTACGGGATGCCGGCGGTTTCACCGCCTGCGATGACTTCGATATGCGGGGCCTGTTCGCGGATGGTTGTGGCGGCAAAATCCATCAGGATTTTGCGTTCCTTCGGGAATGAGATCAGGCGGCGGCAATCCACGTAAACGGGACCCTTGCGGCCGGACGTATAGGTAAAGGGCGGCTCGACGCTGAACAGGACCGATTTTGTATCGAGCAGGATACGGGCGGTTTCACGCGCCATTTCGTGGGAGGAGGTCATGGCATTTCCCTTAAGGTTAGATCCTTATGGTTTTGCCAGTCCGGGACGTATGAGTCCAGTGCTACTGGCTGACCCAGAGAATACGGGCGATCCAGTCGATATCACTGGCGGCTAGAGTGCGGTCGTCATGATCGGCGTTGAGGGATTTCAGTTCAATCTTCTGGACCGTCTTGCGGGCCAGTTCCTTGGCCATAACCTCGCCCTTGCGGGTGCGGACCACGACGCGGTCGCCCTTGCGCAACTGCGCGGTGGGCGACACGACAATGGTGTCGCCGTCACGGTACAGGGGCATCATGGAATCGCCCTGAATTTCCAGCGCGTAGACATGTTCGCCGGCGGTGTGGGCATCGGGGAAGCGCACTTCGTCCCATCCCGCGCCGACGGGAAAGCCGGCGTCATCGAAGAATCCTTCGCGTCCGGCCTGTGCCAGGCCGATCAGCGGGATGGGGCGGGGGCCGCCCTGTGTAATCGTGATTTCGCGGGTTTCGACCAGCGCGATGAATTCGCTCATCGATGCGCCCGTGACCTGCAGCACCTTGGAAATGCTTTCCGTCGACGGCCAGCGGGGTTTTCCTTCCGGGCTAACGCGCTTCGAGCGGTTGAATGCCGTGGGATCAAGACCCGCCTTACGCGCCAGACCCGACGTGGAAAAGCCCGTGCTTTCAGCAAGGCGGTCAATGGCGATCCAGATGGAGTCGTGGGAGATCATGGCGGGGAGGAAAACCTTAGGGCGTAAATACTTGGTAGGAAAACTGTCTTATAGGAATCGGTTACCGTAAATAGGATGAAATTCTTATAACATCGGTGAAGGAAGCTGAAAAGACATGATTTTAGTGTGTGATTATTTGCGCTAAATATCGATGTTTGCAGCATATATGTGCGAAAAGGAGGGCTTCTTGTCATAGGAAAATAATCCTTAACTTCGTGGGGTTGGGTCTGGCTTTATAGAACAAAGCAGGAACAAAGCCAACCCCAAAAGAGGTCACCGCATGTCACGCCCACCCCACGCCCCCGCCCAGACCAGCCACCAGGAATGCGTACCCTTTGCGAGCCCGGAAGAGGTCTGGTTCTGGTTTATAGATGCGAACCAGGCGCGTCTTGACGGTGCGCGTTATACATCCGCGCGCGGCAATGTCCGCCGTCCGTGCGAACCTGTCGACATTCTGCGCATTCTTGACCGGTTGTACCGGACGCGCCGCCTGATGATGGATCATTTACGTGTGCTTCGTTTTTACGGTGTGCGCCAGATGGCACCGGAATCATGGCGTCCGTCCGAGGCGCGCGCGGCCACGCTGTGGCGCGAGGCGCTGAAGGTGCTGGAGCCCGTCCTGATTTCGAAAGGGATCATGAAAGACCGCGTTGCCGGCATTCTGGACGATCCCATCGTCGTGCCGATCTGGGCCGCGATGCAGCGTGATATGGGCGCAGGCATGAACGTGGGTGGGGGGGCATTCCGGTGATCGATATCCGCAACGACATCTACATCGCGTTTTCCGGCAAGGCAGATGTGCGTTTTCTAAAAATGCTCAAACCCGGTTTCCGTCATTGCTTCGCGCTGGTGCGCGGGGCGGGGACATGGCTGCTGGTTGACCCGATGCTGCACAAAATGGATGTCACATTTGGCGATGTGTCATCCGATTTTGATTTACCGGGATGGATGCGCGCGCGGGGATACCGCGTATTGCGCGCGCCCAGATTATCACCGCCGCGGCGCATGGCGATGCCGTCGCCGTTCACTTGTGTCGAGGCGATGAAACGCCTGATCGGCCTGCATGACTGGCGGGTTCTGACGCCGTGGCAGTTATATCGCCGTCTTATTTCCATCACCCATTTCAAAGGAGATTTTCATGGGAAGTTTCAACAGTAAAGCCAAGCCCGTGGTGGCGCAGTATGCCAGTGCCCCGCAACCCACGCCGCAAGCATCGGCACCGATGCCTGAGGCGCCGGCCGAAAATGCAGAAGCACCGCGCCGCCGCAATGCCTCGCAAACCATTCTGACATCCTTTCGCGGTGTGTTGAGCCCCGGCGACTGGGTGCCTGCGCGTAAAAGCCTGCTGGGGGAATGATTATGACCGACATGAACACCATTATTGAATCCTATGCCCGCGCACGCACGCGTCGCGGCATGTGGGAAGGCGTGTGGCGCGATTGTTATGCGTATGCACTGCCCACGGCGGATGCCTTTCAAAGCCGTACAACGACGGCGGATATTTTTGACGGCACCGCCATGGACGCGGTGGATCAGCTGGCGTCCAGCCTGCTCGCCAATCTGACGCCGCCGTGGTCGTCCTGGTTTGGCCTGAAACCCGGGCCGGAACTGACGGAATCACAGGCGCAGGCGCTTGCGCCCGCACTGGAAGGTGCCGCGCGCGTGATGCAGGCGCATTTCGACCGTTCCAACTTTGCGGTGGAAATGCACCAGGCGTTTCTGGACCTTGTAACGGCGGGGACGGGGACGATCTTGTTTGAAGAATCCGCGCCGGGCCAGATGTCGGCGTTTAAATTTGCGGCTTTGCCGTTATCGACGGTCACACTGGAAGAAGGTGCGGGGACGGGGCGGCTGGAGCGCGTGTTCCGCGAAAGCCAGATGAAGCTGGCCGATATCCGTGCGCGTTTCCCGCGTGCCGATCTGCCCGCGCATGTCGCCCGCGAAAAAGACGCCGACAAAACATGGCGCGTGATCGAGACGGCGTTGCCGGACGGAGACAAACCGGTTGTGAAATACGCGGTTGTCCTGGCGGACGGCGATGCGCAAACCGTGCTGATGTCGGCAAATCTTCCGGTATCGCCGTTTATCGCGTTTCGCTGGGCCAAGGCGCCGGGCGATGTGTATGGACGGTCGCCGGTCATGAAGGCGTTGCCGGATATCAAGACCGCCAACAAGGTGGTTGAACTGATCCTCAAAAATGCCTCCATTGCCGTGACGGGCATATGGCAGGCGGATGATGACGGTGTGCTGAATCCCGCGACCATTTCGCTGACGCCGGGGACAATCATTCCCAAGGCGGTGGGCAGTCAGGGTTTGAAACCGCTGGAAATGCCGGGGCGTTTCGATGTCAGTCAGCTGGTGCTGGACGATTTGCGCGCGCGTATCCGTCATGCCTTGCTGATCGACCGTCTGGGGCAGGTGAATGACCGCCGCATGACGGCGACGGAGGTGCTCGAACGCTCCGCCGAGATGGCGTTGCTGCTGGGTGCGACATACGGGCGGCTGCAGTCAGAATTGCTGACGCCGCTGATCCAGCGCGGCTGGGCGATTTTGCGCCGCCGCGGCGAGGTGCCCGATGTATCCATCGACGGGCGCACGGTGCAGCTTGATTACCGATCACCCCTCGCGCGGGCGCAGGGGCAGCGCGGCGTACAGAACACGATCAACTGGATCACCACGGCCATGGCCATGGGGCCGGCGGCGCAAAGCGCCATCGACCTTGCGGGTGCCGCACGTTTTATCGGCGAGGCGCTGGGCGTGCCATCGGACCTGATTGTCAAATCCATTCCCCAACCCAATGCAGGAGAGATCACACATGTTCAACCTGATTAAATCGCTGTTTTCAGCGCCGCTGTTACCCAGTGCGGATATCCCGCCGCCCGCGCGTGAGGATGCGCCGCGTATCTTCGCGCGGCTGTTTTCCGGCGATGACGGGCAAAAAGTGCTGTCGTACTTACGCATGACCGTCAATGCCCGCGTGGCAGGACCGGAAGCGGAAGAAAGCGCATTGCGCTATTACGACGGCCAGCGCGGCCTGTTGCAGACAATTAACGGATTAATCGAACAAGGAAAAAATTAAGGAGAAGACTGATGACCGATACAAATCTGCTTGAACAACAACCGACAACTGCCGCTACCGGACAAAAGCCGGATGGCGTTCCGGAAAAATTCTGGGACGCGGCTAATGGCAATGTACGACTGGACGATCTGATCAAATCGTACTGCGCACTGGAAAAGAAACTGTCCGGTGGTTTTACCATGCCGGAAGACGACGAGGGGCGTATGCGCATGCTGCGTGCCATGGGCGTGCCGGAATCCCCGGATGGTTATGCTGTCTCCATCAAAGACGGCATTCTTGAATCCGATCTGGATGTGAACACGCGCCTGCATGCCAAGGGTTTTACACCCGATCAGGTACAGGAAGTATATGACCTGGCGTCCGAACGTCTGGTGCCGATGATTCTGGATATCGCCGCCGAATTCCAGGCGGACCGCGAGATTGAACGTCTGGTCAAACATTTCGGTGGTGCCGAACAATGGCGCGAGGTCTCCCGCCAGTTGCTGGCCTACGGTAAAAAGAACCTGCCGGGCAAGGTGCTGGAGGGGCTCGCGGGTTCTTATGACGGCGTCATGGCGCTTTATCAAATGATGAAAGGTGATGCGCCCGGCCTGATGGACGGTGGTACATCGACATCGGCCGTATCGGAAAGCGACCTGCACAGCATCATGCGCGACCCCAAATACTGGCGCGATAAAGACCCGGCGACGATCTCAAAAGTCACGGATGGGTTTAAGAAACTGTATGGTGCGAATTAAGAACAATAAAAAACCCGGCCTTTGCGCCGGGTTTTTTATCCGAGCTGTTCGGCTTCGGCGATTTTGTCCTGGGCGATCGAATCTTCGATCACTTGCGCGAAGGCTTTTTCGATTTTCTTGGTCATGTCGACGAATTCGACGGCAACCTGTTTGGTGCTGGCGCGGACGATGACACCCGTGACCGGGATTTCGGTGACGACATCGGCCAGTTTGAATTTCATGACGACGGCGCAATCCTTGCCCGCTTCGAAGGCGCGGCCATCGGCGGTGAACAGCACGCCGCATTGCGACCAGTCCTGCACCGGGTAGGTGGTGCCGTTGATGTCAGCCACGCAGATGTCCTTCACGCGGCGTGGAAAACGGCGGCGTGTCAGTTCCTTGTTATCGTTGGTGGCGGACGCGAGGGCCGCAAGTATCTTGTCGTTCATATTCGTGATTGTACGGATTCTTAGCGATTTGCGCAAAAAGTTGAAAATAAGCTTGACAGACAAGGAATATAATCCTATCTTAGATGAGTAAACGCCAGAAATGCGCCCTTTTGGGCGCTTTTTGTTCGCTGCATTTCCTCCCCTTAAGGACAACGGGGCCGCCTTAAAACGCGGCCCCGCCCTTATGTCTGCCTGACCCAAGCGGCCCGCCCGGACAACCGAACATCAGGTCTTTTCCCGAAAACTCACCCTTAACCAAAGAAAGGATCTTTCGATGTCCATTTCCATCGATAACGCGTTCGTCAAACAGTTCGAACGTGAAGTGTTCGAAGCCTATCAACGCATGGGCTCCAAACTGCGTCCGCAAGTGCGCAGCAAAAACAATGTCAAAGGATCATCCACCACGTTCCAGAAAGTCGGCGCTGGTACCGCATCGACCAAATCGACGCATGGCATGGTTCCGGTCATGAACCTGTCGCACACCGCCGTGGAAGCGGTGCTGTACGATTATTATGCCGGCGACTGGATCGACAATGACATCGTACAGGTATGTCAGAAGCCGTTTCAGTTTTCGTGCTGGAATTCAAACGATCCGCAGCGATCCAAGGTGATCGCGGTCACAGAACGCAATATTCATTTTGCCACGTGTCTGCGGATTGCGCGCCGCGCCGTGCATGCCGTGATTGAAGACCGGACGGGCGGGGCTACGCATTATCACACGCTTGATGTCTATCCGCACTGGGCGGAGGGCGCGAAGGCGAGCGCGATTATCGGTCATCACATTTTTTATCGTCTGGAGGCGTAAGATGCTGGAAACCATTCTCGGGCGGCTGGGGTTGCCCTTTTTAATGTCTGTCGTTGGCGGGGCGCTGTCCAAAATAGATAACCCTGTGGCGCAGAACGCGGCCAAGGCCTTGGCGGAAACACAAGACGCCTTAAGCGCCGGTGCGATCACGCCGGAGGCACGGGCCGAGGCCAATCGGCATATCGAAGCGATGGAAGGCATATCGCAAAAGGAACGCAGCGAAGCATTGGCGCAGATCAACCAGTCGCTGCGCACGGAAGTGGAATCGGCGGATTTATATGTACGGCGCATGCGCCCGACCTTCGGTTACCTGATGGCATTCACGTGGACAGCGCAGATGATCGCCATTGCCTATGTCATCGTGTTCGATACGGCGCGGGCCAGCGTGGTTTTGAACGCGGTGGAGTCCCTGTCGACCATCTGGTGCATCGCGCTGTCGGTGCTTGGGTTGTATGTGTACAAGCGCAGCGATGAAAAACGGCCTATAATAGCCATACAAGACATTACGCCGTCAGTCACCGCGGGTGCTCGCGGGGCTTTTAATGAATAAAATCCGTCTATTTCAGGTCCCCATGGATTTTTAGGGCGAATAGGGCCACACTATGTGCCATGAAAGCGCTATATAACTTCTTCCATAATGAAATCTCGGGCGGGGTCGTCCTTTTGCTGGCGGCGATCGCCGCCATTCTGGTGGCGAATTCACCGTTTCAGCCTGTCTATCAGGCCTTTCTCGACCAGACGCTGACCGTTGGGTTTACGACGGGTGAGGGGGTCGCACAGGCGGCCTTCCAGAAACCCCTGATCCTTTGGATCAATGATTTCCTTATGGCTATTTTCTTTTTATATGCGGGTCTTGAGATCAAGCGTGAAATGAAAGTGGGGGCTCTTTCCAATATGCGCACGGCGCTTTTGCCATTCGTGGCGGCGGTGTGCGGCATGATCATCCCGGCGATGGTCTATTTGTTCTTCACCCGCGCCTATCCTGAATTTCATCACGGCTGGGCTATTTCCTCCGCGACTGATATCGCTTTTGCGCTTGGTATTCTCGCTCTTGCATCCAAACGCCTGCCCGCTTCGGTCAAAATCCTGCTGCTGGCCATCGCGGTCATGGATGATCTGGGCGCCATCCTGGTGATCGCGCTGTTTTATGCGGGCACGCTCAACATAACCGCACTTGGCATTGCCGCGTTGGCGATTTTCGGCCTTTTCCTTCTCAACCGCGTCAATGTATCGCATTACGGGCCTTATTTCCTCATCGGTCTTGTTATGTGGGCGGCTTTCCTGAAATCCGGCATTCACCCAACCATTGCCGGCGTTATCCTGGGATTTTCCATCCCCATGTATGATGATGAGCGGACTTTCAGTCCGGTCGAGTCGCTGGAGCATATAGTCAAGCCATGGGTTACGTTCGCGATCCTGCCGATCTTTGCTTTCGCCAATGCAGGGGTTTCACTTGAGGGGCTTGGGTGGGGCGATCTTCTGCATCCGGTCACCATCGGTATCGCCATGGGACTTTTTCTGGGCAAGCAGATAGGAATTTTCGGCTCTCTTTATGCATTTGTTAAGTCTCCATGGTTTCTTATGCCGCAGGGCGCACGGTGGTTGCATATTTATGGAATCTCTTTGCTGTGCGGGATCGGATTTACCATGGCGCTGTTTATCGGTGGCCTTGCGTTTACTGATCCTGATATGGCCGCCTATGTGCGCATGGGCGTCATAAGCGGTTCGCTCATGTCTGCGGTTTGCGGTTATATTGCTTTAAGAATGGCGGCGAAGACGCCGTATAAGGAGACATACGAATGAAACGCATTCCCATTACAGTCGCCCACGGCGACGGCATCGGTCCCGAGATCATGGATGCCACCTTAAAAATCCTCAATGCTGCCGGCGCACCGCTGGACATCAAGACCATCGAGGTCGGACAGAAACTGTTCGAGCGCGGTATCATGACCGGTATTGAACAAGCATCCATCGACGCGATCCGCGAAACCGGTGTGCTGCTGAAAGCGCCGATTTTCACACCGTCAGGCGGCGGTTATAAATCCCTCAACGTCACGATCCGCAAGCTGATGTCGCTGTATGCGAATGTGCGCCCGTGCGTGTCGTATGAACCGTATATCGAAGCCATCAAGCCGATGGACCTGGTCGTCGTTCGTGAGAACGAAGAAGACCTTTATGCCGGTATCGAACACCGCCAGACGCAGGATGTGTGTCAGGCCCTGAAACTGATTTCACGCCCGGGCTGCGAGCGTATTGTCCGTTACGCGTTTGAATATGCACGCGCCAATGGCCGTAAAAAAGTGACCTGCATGGTCAAGGACAACATCATGAAAATGGTGGACGGTCTTTTCTATCAGGTGTTCCAGGAAATCGCGCCGGAATACCCGGATATCCAGAGCGACCGTTATATTATCGATATCGGCACCGCCCGTATCGCATCGCGCCCTGAAGATTTCGACGTCATCGTGACCGAGAATTTGTACGGCGATATCATTTCAGACGTTGCCGCCGAAGTGACCGGTTCGGTCGGTCTTGGTATTTCCGCCAATATCGGTGAACAATGCGCCATGTTCGAGGCCATGCACGGCACTGCGCCGGACATTGCGGGCAAGGGCATTGCCAACCCGTCGGGCCTGCTGCTCGGTTCGATCATGATGCTCACGCATATCGGCTGCGGTAAAGTCGCCGAGGACGTCCACAACGCATGGATGAAAACCATCGAAGACGGTATTCATACCGGCGATATTTATAAAGAATCCCTGTCCAAGAAACGCGTGGGTACGGTTGAATTCACGGACGCGGTTGTTGCGCGCCTGGGGCAGAAACCCTCATCCATGAAAGCGGCGTCGTATCCGGACGGCAAGGGCGCTTTGAAACTGCCGCCGTTGCGTAAGCCCGTGCCTCAGAAAAAAGAATGGATCGGCGTTGATGCGTTTATCGAGTTCACGGGCAAGGCCGATGATCTCGCCGCCAAGGTGCAACCGGCGCTGGCCGATGGTCTTACGCTGTCGCTGATTTCCAACCGCGGCGTCAAATGCTGGCCCAAGGGGTCGGACGGCACGTTCACGGTGGATCACTGGTGCGCGCGTATCCTTGGTAAATCGGATACGGACAAGCTGGTCGCAACGCTTAAAGCTTTGAACACGGCCGGTGTTGAAGTCGTGAAGACGGAAAATCTGTATTCGTTCGACGGCAAAGACGGCTTTACTGCTGCCGCTGGCTAGTCTTAAGCGTATTATTTAACAGGCATGCAATCGTCATAGGGCCAACACCACCCGGTACGGGTGTGATGGCCGAAGCAATCTGGGAGGCGGCGTTGAAATCAACGTCGCCTTTTAATTTGCCGTCAGCCTGACGGTTGATACCGACGTCGATGACAATGGCACCGGGTTTGATCCAATCACCCTTGACCAGTTCGCTGCGGCCGACGGCGGCGACAAGGATATCTGCGTTGCGGCAGACTTCGGCCAAATTTTTGGTTTTGGAATGCGCGGTTGTAACCGTGCAATTTTCGGCCACCAATAATGTGGCCATAGGTTTACCAAACAGCAGGCTGCGGCCAATGACGACGGCGTTGAGGCCGGTCAGATCCTGTTTCACCGATTTAATAAGCATCAATGCGCCCTGCGGCGTGCAGGAGACAAGGCCGGACGGTTCGCCCGCGACGAGTTTGCCGGCGTTGACGAAGGTCAGGCCGTCGACGTCTTTGTCAGGCGCAATCATCTGGATCAGCGGATCGGAATTGAGATGTCCGGGCAGGGGCAGTTGCAACAAAATGCCCTGGACCATGTCGTCGTCGTTCAGGGTCTGGATCAATACGGCGATTTCATCCTGCGTTGCGTGGACAGGCAGGCGGAATTCCATCGATCGCATGCCGACGTCTTCCGTCGCCTTGATCTTGTTGCGCACATAGACATGGCTGGCCGGGTCGTCACCGACCAGGATGACGGCCAAGCCGGGCTTTGCGTCCATCGCGGCGACTTTGGCGGCGATGGATTTGCGAAGGTCGGCGGCGATCTGTTTGCCGTCGATGATGTGTGCGCTCACGTGAGCTCCTTAAGCGAAAAAGATGGTGGCGATGACGCGTTCCAAAATCATGATGCCAAAAATCACGATGATGGGCGTGATGTCAATGCCGCCAATGGGCGGGATAAAGCGGCGGATCGGCTCCATCACCGGTTCGGTCAGTTTCTCAAGGCCGCCGACCAGACGGCGCGCCTGGGGGTTTGCGGTGTTGATCACGCCAAAGGCAATCAGCCACGAAATCACCACCTGTGCGATAATGATGAAAGTGTAGATTTGTAGTGCTAGAATAAGCAGTTGGCCGATAAGATACATCTGGATAAACTCCGTTTTTTTACGAGAATAAACCAAATTTTAGCAAAATTTTTGCATACTGGTATATAGGGCTTAGAGGGGTATTTTTAGCCAAAATGATCGGGTTAGAGCTTGTTTTAGCTGGGCATTTGCTATTGACGAAAGTCAGTGCGAATCCTGAGCCCGTTCCGGCACTGCCGCCTGCTCTTGGCCGCGATGCCCCAAGCCAGTGCCCGCCCGCCGCCGCCCCCCAGATTGACGTTCACTGGCGGTCCGAGCCCGTCAAATACGACATGACCAAAAATTATGCTTCGCTGGGGGCCCGCCAGATCGATACCGCCAACCCGTATGGCACCCATGTCTCGGTCGATGTCGGCGGGCTGATGAGCGGCAAGGTGAATTACAAATCCGGGATCGAGGTCACGGGCATACGTTACGTCGCCAACCGGTCGATCTGTCTTTGGATCAACAAGATCAGCGTCGACATTGTCATCGACCCCACCATTTACATTGCATCGGAAAACCCGAAAGGGACGTGCAAGTTCGTCGCGATCCTTGAGCATGAATCCAAGCACGTCGCCGCAGACCGCCGCGTGGTGCAGGACCATATCAACAACATCCGCCAAGCCGCGTTCACATCGGCATCCAAGGTCGGCATAGTCGGTCCCAAGCCGGACGAAGACGCAGAGATGTATAAAGAGAAAATGTCGAGTTACGTGGAAGCCGCGTTGAAAAAGGCGGTCGACGCCATGTATGCGGACCGCGCGCAGCGCCAGAAGCTTCTGGACAGCAAGGAAGAATACGACCGCGTCCAGTCGAAATGCCCTAAATAATCACTGTGATATTTTTTCAAGCATCGCGCGGATCAGCTTGATACGCCGGTCGTTCGCGTCGATTTTCTCCGCCTGATCCAGCAGCTTGACGGTCTGGTCATCGCCGCGCCCCTGCGCCACGCGCAAGGCGGCCAGGCGGATCAGCGCGTCTTTATCCTTCGGGTTCTTTTCCAGCGTGGCCATCAGCGTGGATTCAAGGCGCATATCGGCCTGTGTCTGCGCGGTGCCCTGTGTCGGGCGGGCGGGGATGTCGGGGTTGCCCAGAACCATGTAAATGCCAAGCGATGCGCAGGCAACGAACAGGGCCAGATGCATGAATACGCGCGGGCTTTCTACGGACTTAAACGTCCACAGACACACAACGGCGCAAATCATGGCACAGAGGATGATGGTCAGGGTCATGCGCGGCGTCTCCGGCGTTTGAAGCTGCGCGCCATCAGGGCGCAGCCGATACCCAGTACGATAAACGGGGCCAGCCATAGCGGATAGGTGCGCGGCGCGACTGGCGGTTCCAGCATGATGTAATCGCCGTAACGTTCGCGCAGATATTGGTGCACCTGTGCATCGGTTTGTCCGGCCAGGATCTGTTTGCGCACGATGATGCGTAAGTTCCGTGCGATATCGGCGCTGGATTCATCGATCGATTCATTCTGGCAGACGACGCAGCGCAATGTGCGGGTCAGTTCGACCGCGCGGGCTTCCAGCTTCGGGTTTTGCAGGCGTTCATCCGGATTCATGATCGCCAGCGCGGGCGTGGCCAGAAGGCAGAGGACGAAGATCAGGATTCTCATGGTTTCACCGCCGCTTCGAATTCAGCGATGACGGATGGGTCTTCCAGCGGGCCCTGAAAACGTTTGCGTACGATCCTTTCCGCATCCACCACGAAGCTTTCCGGTACGCCGGTGATGCCCATATCGACACTGGGACCGTCACCGGCGTCATAGATGACGGTCTTGTACGGGTTGCCGCGCTTTTTCAGCCATGCGGTGATGTTTTCCGGCGTGTCGTTGAAGGCGATGCCGATAATCGGGATGCCATCTTTTTTAAACTGTATCAGTGTTGGGTGTTCGATGGTGCAGGGCGCGCACCAGCTGGCGAAGAAATTGACGATGAAGGGACCCTTGGGCAATTCCGCGATGCCAAGGTCCGGCAATGTCTTGCCGATCAGGGGCGAGTCGATCGTCCCCGTCACGCGTGGCATGGTCAGCCGGTAGGCAAGCATCAGCGCCAGCATGGTGAAGATGAGGAGGGGGAGATAGCGTCTCATCTGCGCCGCCAGCTGTTGATCAGCATCAGCACGCCGGCGAGTGCCACCAGGCCGAAGCCAAACCACAAGGCGGCGACAAACGGGTGCACGGTGGTGCGGACCACCCATGCGTCGGGGCCTGATTTCAGGTCGCGTTCACCAAGGACGACGTAAATATCGTCCAGTATATAAGTGCGTATGGCGGCCTCCGTCGTCTGGGAATCCGAAACCGGGTACCAGCGTTTCTGCGGTTTGAGAATGTCCGTCCCGAGCGTGATGCGGGCTTCTTCCGCGCCGTAATTCGGGCCGAATACATTGCTGACACCGTCAAAACGCAATTCGTGGCGGCCGACAGTGAAAGTGTCGCCGGGGTTTACGATACGGATATCTTCGATCTTCATGGCCATCGTGCCGATCATGCCGACGATGGCAAGGCCAAGGCCGAAATGGCCGAGGACAAGGCTGAGATTTTTCAGCGTGAGCGGCCATTTGATCTGCGCGAGTGATGCCACCATCAGCCAGATGGCGATGGCAAAGCCCAGCATGTTGACGCGGATGAACAGCATCGCCAGCGCGGTGAGCAGCAGGCAGGTCAGCATCGGACCCTTGAACGCCCAGCGACCGGGGCGTTTCCACGGCAGGAACGGGCCGATGCCCATCAGGATGATCAGCGGGATTGCGATGCGCAGGACGGTCGCGTTGTAATACGGTGCGCCGACGGAAATTTGCGCGAGACCCAGCGTATCCATCACCAGCGGGTACAGCGTGCCGGTCAGGACGGTGGCGGCGATGGTGATAAGCAACAGGTTGTTGGCGACCAGCGATGATTCACGGCTGACAGGCGTAAACAGGCGCAGGGTTTTGAGCTGCGGCGCGCGCCACGCATACAGGCCAAAAGCACCACCGCAGCATGCAATCAGCAGCGCCAGAATGAACGATCCGCGTAGCGGATCGACAGCGAAGGCGTGGATCGATGATAATACGCCGGAGCGGACAAGAAATGTGCCGAGCAGCGACATGGCGAATGCGATGATGGCCAGAAGGATGGTCCAGCGCTTGAGCGCGCCGCGTGCTTCCAATACCAGCAGTGAATGCAACAGCGCCGTACCGGCCAGCCATGGCAGGAGCGATGCGTTTTCAACCGGGTCCCAATACCACCAGCCGCCCCAGCCGAGTTCGTAATAGGCCCAGCGCGAACCCATGGCGATGCCGATGGTCAAAGCCAGCCATGCGATTGCGACGAAGGGTTTGACGGCCTTGGCAAAAGCCTGGTCCACGCGCCCGACGATCAGTGCGCCGGCGGCGAGGGAAAAGACGGACGAAAAACCGACATAGCCCAGATACAAAGCGGGCGGGTGCAGCGCGAGGCCGATATCCTGCAACACCGGGTTGAGCGAATTGCCGTCAGCGGGCGCAGGAAAGACGCGCGCGAACGGGTTGGATGTGAACAGCGAGAAGGCGATAAAGCCCATCGCGATCAGGCCCTGAACACCCAGTGCGCGCTGGCGCAATGTTTCGTCCCTGATATGCGGGCTTAAGGCAATGCCCGCACCGAACAGCGATAGGATCACGATCCAGAGCAGCATCGAGCCTTCGTGATTGCCCCAGACGCCGGAGATTTTATAGAGCAGGGGTTTCTGGCTGTGCGAATTCAGGACCGTGTTCAGGACGGTAAAGTCGGACGTGATATAAGCCCATTCCAGACCCAGAAACGCGATGATGGTCAGTGCCAGAAGGGTGATGGCAGACCGTTTTGCAATGTCAGGCGAACGCCACAGGCCGCCAGCCGCCATCATGCCGGCGACGACAAAGGCCATGATAAAGGCGAAGTGCGCGACTTCGGTGATCATTTGTTCTGGTCCAGCGCCTTTTTGACTTCGGGCGGCATGTAGTTTTCATCGTGCTTGGCGAGCACGTCTTTGGCGGTGAAATGTGTACTGGCCGTATCATAACGGCCATAGACGACGACGCCCTGACCCTCGCGGAACAAATCGGGCAACACGCCCTGATAGGTGATGGTCAGGTCCGCCTTGTAATCGGTGATGACAAAAACGCTTTTTTCGCCGGTCTGTTTCAACGACCCCGCTTTGACCATGCCGCCGACGCGGATGGTTTTTTCAAGCTGCTTTGCATTCAGCGTGGCGATCTCGGACGGTGAATGGAAATACGTGATCTTGCCGGACAGGCCGTACAGGGTCAGCGCAACCGCAAGTCCAAGACCGGCCAGAACGATGATGATGGATGTCAGACGTGCGCGCGCGCGGGGCGTCATTTTTCGCCCTGTTGCTTTTTCTTCAGGCGGTCTTTTTTAATCAGCGCGTGGATGAACACCGCGCCGTAAGCGATAAGGGCAAGGCCGTAAGCGGGCCAGACATACATGCCGTAACCGGACATGGCGGCGAAGGTGCTGAAGTCGGTCATTTGACACCTGTGGTATTGGCGATTTTGCGGGCCATGATTTCGGTACGCATGCGGATGATGATGACAAGGGCCAGATAGCACATCAGGCCCAGACCCATCACCAGCAGGGGGCGCAGCATGTCATCGGCCATGGCCGGGTTCATGACGCGTTTGACGGAGGTGAGCGAGCTTGGCTGGTGCAGCGTGTTCCACCATTCGACGGAATATTTTATGACCGGCAGGTTGACGAGACCGATGATGGTCAGCCACGCGGCGGCAAGGCCGCCCTGTTCCGGGCGGTCGAACGCGTCGGTCAGCGCGATGACGGCGATATACAGGAACATCATGACCAGCACGGATGTCAGGCGTGCATCCCATACCCACCATGCGCCCCACATCGGTTTGCCCCAGAGCATGCCGGTGGCAAGGCATAATGCGCAGGCAACCGCGCCGACAGGCAATGCCGCGCGTAAAAACAATTCGGCCAGCGTGTGTTTCCAGACGATGAACATCAGCGCGGCAACACCGCATGCGGCGTAGATCATCATTGCCATCCACGCGCTGGGTACATGGATATACATGATGCGCACGGCGTCCGATTGCTGGTAATCCGGCGGGGAGATCAGCAGCGCGTCGCACAGGCCGAAGGCCAGCAGCAGGGTGGCGAACAGGGCGAAGACCGGCGTCAGGATTTTCGCCAGTTTTTCGAAGTTCGTAGGGTTGGCATATTTTGTAATCATTGTGATGTGACCTTCATACGAACAATCCAGGCGGCGGCAAAGGGGCCAAGGACCATGCTTGCACAGGCAATTGCCCCCAGAAACGCCATCGGTGCCTGCCAGCCCAGATCAAGTTGTGCGGCAGATACCGCGCCAGCCCCGAAAATCAGGGCGGGAATGCACAGGGGCATGATGACAAGGGATTGCAGCGCGGCGTTGCGGCGGGAGCCCAGTGTCAGGGCTGCGCCCATCAGGCCAATGGACGAAAATGCAATTCCGCCCAGGATAAAGCCGAGCCACAGGCACAGCATGGGAATAAGGGTATGGGGCAGGACAACGGACAGAACCAGGGGTGCGGCCAGCGCCAGGGGCAGGGATGTCGATATGAAATGCGCAAACGCCTTGGCCGCGAACAAAGCGGGCAGCGGTTTATGCGCGAGCAGGAGATCGTCGAGATCCTCGCCTTCCAGTAGATCGCCAAGCCCCAGCAATGATGAGAGCAGCAGGATGGCCCATGCAAGGCCCGGCAGCACGGCGGCGAGCAATACCTCTTCGGAACCAATCGCGAAAATGCATACCGTCATGGCCAGCGCGAAGAAAGCGGAGGCCTGACCGGTCAGGCCGCGGTCGCGGCTCATGCGGCGCAGGAAATGACGCAGGATCGCCATCATGCCGGCACCGTCATATCCATGGTCTGCGCATCCGGCCACAGATGCGGGTCGTGCGTGGCGATGATGGCGGCACCGCCATTGTGAAGATGGGTTTTGACGACTGCCTGTAGCGTGCGCACACCGGCAGCATCAAGACCGTCGCTGGGTTCGTCCAGCAACCACACGGCGCGGTTGCCGCAGAGAAGGCGCGAGAGCTTCACGCGCTGACGCCAGCCGGTGGAGAGTTTGTTGAGCGGCGTGTCGAGCACGCGTGTGATTTCAAAAACATCAGTCGCCAGTGTGAAGGGCACGCCCATGAGCGCGGCCTGATAGGTCAGATACTGGCGCGGTGTTTCAAGGGATGGCGACAAAGGCTGGGCGGCGAGAAACTGCGCATCGCCCGCGCGGTGCATTGTGCCGGTGAATTCGAGAAGACCGGCCGCGGCACGCAGGAATGACGTTTTGCCCGAACCATTGGGACCGGTGAGCAGCAACAGGCCGCCAGTGCCGAGCGCATGGGTGATGTTGTGCGCCAGCGTTACCCCGCCGCGCGCCACATTCACCCCGGTAAAGGTCAGTAAATCCGCCATGTATGCGGTTATAAGCCCCATCCGGGGCGTGCAGAAGCCCTTTTTACGGTGCTAAGCCGCGGAGAACTCACAAAATAATATTGACGTCCGGGTCGGTGGCCCGCTTTTATGAATAAAAATAACCAAAAACGTTCTAACAGGGACATATCTTTCCATGACTGCTGCCAAAATCAGCAATTACGACCCATTGCATCAGGCCAAGTATGAGCGGGAGTACGAGACCGCCATAGAGCTTTGGCGCCGGGCTATCCAAGAGAAACAGGAATTTGGCTCCATCCGTGCCGAGACGCGCAGCGCGTGGATCGAAACGATCAAGAACCGCCGTAATATCCGCAGGCATGCCTATGCGACGACCAGCGATGTCGCGCGCAAAATGTTCAACATCCTCGCCGCGCGCGCGGCGATGGCCGGGCACAAGATGCCGGAGATGCCCAACCCGGATGATTTCAGTTCATTGCGTGAGATCCGTGAATTTTTTACCGATCAGATGGAGGGCATTAAAGCTGCGCGCGAAACACGTAAACGCCCTGTCGTTAACCCCATGCCGGTGCTGCCGCGCGGCGAGGGAAGAATCTTTAACGGCGTGGCCGCACCTGAAGACGAGCTTGTGACGCAGGCCTTTTACATTCCCGATCTTGATAACGGTTTCGCCGTCATCGTGATGTCGCAGCGCGTGGGCGATGATATTTATATCTGCCTGTCCGGTAAATCGGACCCGAACCGGTTCCGCACGCTGATGCCGCAACTGGCGACGCTGATCCATCAGCGCCTGTTTGGGGAGAGCGACCCGAACAATATGCATTTCTTTGTCCATCACCCGCAGGGGCATGGATACCGGTATCAGGAGCAATTCTGGAAGTACGACGTGCGCCCGGATGCGCGCGGCGCGTTCCGGATGGCGGCGCGGGAACAGGTCCAGATGCTGCCCTATGGTGTGGCCCACAAGGTGTTCATGGATGGATTACCGGAACGCGAGACGCGGATGATCGATCTCGACAAATACTGGCCGTACCGTGCGGGGGTGGAGATGGTGGTCGCGAAGCAGGAAAAGATCAGTGCCAGGCTTAAGGCTGCTGACGAACTGAAAGCGGCGGTCAGGGCGGAAATGCGCGGTCCGGTCCTGCACTAATCAGGACCGGATAAGTCCTGATTTAGCAGGGTTTCCGGGGTATTCGGGGCGATTAACGCTTCTTTATCTTTTCGCGGTGCATGGTACCCTGTCTATAGGGGCTATTCGGCCTCTTGTTTTCTATATTCATCCAAAGGTTTTGCACCATGGCCCGCACCGGTCTCGATACACTTCAAACCCGCCGCACACTGACGATTGACGGTAAGGAATATGATTATTTCTCGCTTCTTGTCGCGCAGGAAAAAATAGGCGATATCAGCCGCTTGCCGTTCTCGCTGAAGGTTCTGCTTGAGAACATGCTGCGCTATGAAGACGGCCGTTCGGTTCGTGTTGGTGATGTCGAGGCGTTCAAGACATGGCAGACAACGCTGGGCAAGGGTGAGCACGAGATTGCATACCGTCCCGCACGTGTTCTGATGCAGGACTTTACCGGCGTGCCTGCCGTGGTCGACCTGGCCGCGATGCGCGAAGCCACCGTCGCCATGGGCGCAGACGCCCAGAAGATCAACCCGCTCTCGGCCGTCGACCTGGTCATCGACCACTCGGTCATGGTGGACGAATTCGGTTCGCCCGCGTCGTTCCAGAGAAACGTCGACCTTGAATTCGAGCGCAATGCCGAACGTTACAAGTTTTTGAAATGGGGCCAGAAGGCCTTCCGCAATTTCCGCGTCGTGCCGCCCGGCACCGGTATCTGTCACCAGGTGAATCTTGAATATCTGGCGCAAACCGTCTGGGTCGATGAAGACGAAACCAACCCGGGCCGCAACGTCGCGTATCCTGACACGCTGGTGGGCACCGATTCACACACCACGATGATCAATGGTCTGGCTGTTCTGGGTTGGGGTGTTGGCGGTATCGAGGCCGAGGCCGCGATGCTGGGCCAGCCGGTATCCATGCTGATCCCGGAAGTCATTGGATTTAAACTTTCTGGTAAACCGAAAGAGGGCACGACCGCCACCGACCTGGTGCTGACCGTGACCCAGATGCTGCGCAAAAAAGGCGTGGTCAACAAATTCGTCGAATTCTATGGCCCCGGTCTCGACCATATGTCGCTGGCCGATCGCGCCACCATCGCCAACATGGCGCCGGAATACGGCGCGACGTGCGGCTTCTTCCCGATTGACGAAGAAACCTGTCGTTATCTTGCATTCTCGGGCCGCGACCCGCACCGCATCGAATTGGTGCGCCAATACGCGAAAGCGCAGGGCATGTGGCGCGAGAGCGGATCTGCCGATCCGATCTTCACCGATACATTAGAGTTGGACATGAGCACGGTCGAACCCTCGCTTGCCGGTCCGAAACGTCCGCAAGACCGCGTGGTTCTTTCCACGGCTGCCGCCGAGTTCACCAAGCATCTGGAAACCGTCAAAGGCAAGGTTCCCACTGTGGCCGTTGCCGGTACGGATTTCAGCATGTCGGACGGCCATGTCGCGATTGCCGCGATTACGTCGTGCACCAACACATCGAACCCGAGCGTCATGATCGCTGCCGGTCTGGTCGCCAAAAAGGCGAATGCGCTGGGCATGAAGGTCAAGCCGTGGGTGAAAACGTCACTGGCCCCGGGCAGCCAGGTCGTGACCGATTATCTCGACAAGGCCGATCTTTCGAAAGATCTCAACGCGCTGGGCTTCAACCTGGTTGGTTATGGCTGCACCACGTGTATCGGTAACTCCGGTCCGCTGCCTGAGCCGATTGCCAACGCCGTCGTCGAAGGCGACCTCAACGTGGTTTCGGTGCTTTCGGGCAACCGTAACTTCGAAGGCCGCGTTAACCCGCACGTCAAATCGAACTACCTGGCGTCGCCGCCGCTCTGCGTCGTGTACGCGCTGGCGGGATCCATGCTGGTTGATGTCACCAAAGATCCGATCGGTAAAGACAAGAACGGCAAAGACGTTTTCCTGAAAGACATCTGGCCGACGACGAAGGAAGTCGCCGACACGATGCAATCGGCGCTGACGCCGGAGATGTTCAAGAACCGTTATTCCAACGTCTTCCTTGGCACCAAGGAATGGCAGGCGATTTCGGGCGCTGACGGCCCGGTTTACAGCTGGGACGCGGATTCCACCTATGTTGCCAACCCGCCGTATTTCCACGGCATGTCGAAAACGTCCACCGGCGCGGTCAATGACGTCATTGGCGCACGCGTGATGGCGGTGTTCGGCGACTCGATCACCACCGACCACATTTCACCGGCCGGTTCGATCAAGAAAGATTCACCCGCCGGCAAATACCTCATGGAACACGGTGTCGCCCCGGCTGATTTCAACAGCTACGGCGCGCGCCGCGGCCACCACGAGGTCATGATGCGCGGCACGTTCGCCAATATCCGCATCAAGAACGAACTGGTACCGGGCACGGAAGGCGGCATCACCAAATTCGCCACGACGGGCGAGGTTCTGCCGATCTACGATGCGGCCATGAAGTACAAAGAAACCAATACGCCGCTGGTTGTGTTTGCGGGCAAGGAATACGGGACGGGTTCGTCGCGTGACTGGGCTGCAAAAGGCACCACGCTTCTGGGCGTGAAGGCGGTCATTGCTGAAAGCTTCGAGCGTATTCACCGTTCGAACCTGATCGGCATGGGCGTTCTGGCCCTGCAGTTCAAGGACGGCCAGACCCGCGCAGACCTGAAACTGACGGGCACCGAGACGTTTGACATCACGGGCGTATCCGGCGGTATCAAACCGCGCATGGACGTCACGCTGACCGTCACCCGCGCCGATGGCACCAAACAGGCCTATACATTGTTGTGCCGCATCGACACGCTGGATGAGGTTGAGTATTTCAAGAACGGGGGCATTCTGCCTTACGTTCTGCGCAACATCGCGGCTTAATAATTTTACGATCACGAAAAAGCCGGCTGGAGAGATTCAGCCGGCTTTTTTAATTGCGTTGAATGACGGGTTATTCGGCCTTGTCTTTCACGATGTCCTGTACCGGGCCGGCGGGTGCGTCCATGTCGCCGACAGGGGCGGATTTGGTGTTCAGGCGTTCGATGATTTTGTTTTTCACGGCCTGAACCGCGCCGGTATTCGCGTCCGTGGTCAGCGGGGTGGTGCCGACGATGCGACTGCCCGCGACGCCCGGGGTCGCGTCGTGGCCTGAGCCAAGAACGTCGGGCAAGGCGATTTTGCCACGCGGGTCTTCAATCAGGTCGGTCGCACCTTTTGCGCGGCTGTCCCGTTGTTCGTTCAGTTTCAGGGCGGTGTCATGTTCGCGGAGCAGGGTTTCATTGCGCTTTGCATTTTCCTGCATGCGCTTGCCGATCTCACCGATGTCTTTCAGCGCTACCGTATCGGAAGCCCGTTTGATTTTGTCCGCGTCCCATTTTTGGGCGGGGGCGGGTGTGTCATTGGCGGTGGCCAAAATGGTGGCCTCGCCTTCGTTTAGTGTAACGGTACCGGCCTTGTTGCTGAGCGTGACGGTTCCGTCACCGACGAGAACGCCGTAGGTGCCGTCAATCGTGCCGCCCCAGAAGCGCGTGCCGCGAATGGTGATGGCACCGACAGGTGTATTGACCTGAATATTCGGGTTGGGCGTATCACCCAGCAGGCCATCCACGAACAGGAAGTTACCCTGCGCGATGGAATAGACCGCGCCGTTTCTGCTCGAGTCCTTGACGTGATAGGCGTATTGGTCGACGCGCATGACTGCGCCTTCACCCAATGTCAGTTCGGTGTTGTCGATCATCTGGACGAACAGGCGGCTGCTTTCGCCCGTGGTCAGAACATCACCGGCGCGTACTGGTGTGTTCAGCCCGGCCGGGGAGTGCGCGGGGGCGTTGAATGGCTTGATGGTTGCGCTGCCCTCCACCGCAAGGATGGTGCCGATGATGTCGTTTGGAACCGCGGGCGTTGTCGCGTGGGCGAAAGACACCGGCGCAATGGCCAGCATGGTGGCAAAAGCAAGGATCAGGTTTTTCATTTCGATCTTTCTCTTATTCCGGTGGAACATAGTCACCGCGCGCGAAGGCGGCGGATTCCTCGATCAGTTCCAGCATGTTCGGGCGCTCAGGCCGGTAGCTGACCTGATAGCTTTCTTCAAACTGGTCGATTTCGATGTTGAGTTTGCCAAGGCGGCGCTGGGCGCGGTCAAGCTTGGGCGCGAATTCGTTCGATGTGGCCTTTTTCGCGCGGTAAAAACCGGCCGTGACCGAAAGCTGGACCAGTTCCAGCCAGTTGGCGGCCAGGATCATGCATTGAAACGGTTCGGCGTGTTTGATGTCCTTGGCAGCAATGTTCTTTTTCGCTTCGACCGTCAGGTTGAAGGTGGTGGACCGGCGCGGGTTGCGGAACATGAGGCCGATGCGGGTACGGTCGTTCACCGCGCCGATGACGGTTGCGATGGTGGAGTCGTGCGTGATGTTGACGCCGCGTCCGGCCATATTGAATGCGTCTTCGGCAATTTTGATGGCGCGGTCGTATTCATCCTTGTTGCGGGCATCGCATTGTTCGATCACATCCATGAAAGGGTGCGGGCTACCCTGTTTGAACAGGCACCGCCCGGCGTTGTAAACGGCGACCCAGCCTTGCGGATTGTTTTCTTTTTCGTACTGCGGAAGCGCCTCAGCCCAGTTGGGAGCCCATGGGTAGGACGGAGAGCGCGAGAGGATGGGGCCTTCGCGCGCGAAGGTGCGGGTGATCATGGCGGCCATGCGCATGGTGGTGTGCATGTTGTGACCGCGCACGATGATGCGTTCTTCGTGCTGACCGGATGACGCGGTGAGGGGCAGGACGATGCGATTGCCTAGCGCAATCATGGGTTCGCCCGTACCCTTTTCGGATACCACGAACTTTTCGCGCATCATGGTGGTGTTCAGTAGGAACATGCACCTGCAAATGTAGCAAAATCAGGGAGTATTACCACTGCGACGTAAGATTACATGCCCCATGCTTACATGACCCAGGTTTACATGCCCATGCCGAAGCGGACAGCCGGACCGCGGGCGGCGGCGAAGCTCGGCTTGTGGACTTGCGTCTGTTCGACCTTGCGGCGCTGGCCGTCATTGGCCAGGCGCTGTTGGCCGTGAACCAGACCCTGGGTTTTCTCACCGCCAGCTTCAACCTTGCTGGAAATGCCTTCAACGCCCTGTTTCTGGTAGAAAGCCATGACTTCGGCCAGGCTCTCGGCTTCGGTCAGTTGCTTTTCCAGAGCTTTGCGTTTCGGCTCGGCCTTTTTGGCGGCGTCGCGCTGTTTCTTCATCGACGCGTTCATCAGCAGCGATGTTGCCATTTTACCCGGGGCCTGCGTCGGGCGGGCCAGGCGGGAGAAGGGGCGCTTGATGGCGTTCTTGGTTTTAGCGCCGGCTTTCAGGGTCGGATCAACCGGGGCCTTGTCGGTGCTTTCGCTCAGCATGCTCATGCCGGTGTCGACCAGGGCTTTACCAACCGAGGCCATGCCGCCGGTCAGCAGGTTGATGGCGCCTTCAGCGATGAAGGCCGAGAAATCGTTGCCGGCGTTGCCGCCCAGCTTGTTGACGCGGAAGTTCACGTTCTTGGTGACGTCGGAACCGGTCTTGCCCGGGACCTGGGGCAGGGCTGCGAGTTGCTTGCCGACCGATTGCATGGTCGCGATCGCGCCGGTGAATTCGGTCTTGGTTGAACCGATGTCACTCTGGCCTGAAAGGTCTCTTTTGAACGTGGTCATTTACTAACTGCCCTGCTTGTTTTTTTGCTTATGACCCAACATTACGCCAGCGCTGGTGAATTCAAAGTTAATTTTCGTAAGCAAAATCAAGTACTTAATACAATTTTACTCAAATTTTATGAATATTTTATGAAAAATAACAGGCGCATCCATTTATGCAACCAATTTCTGTTTGTTTTCAAATGCTTGAGCACTATAAAAAATTTCCATGCCGGTGCGCAAGTTTTGTGTAAAACCGCCTCCGGGCAAGGGTCTTAAAAGGCAATGTTGCGGCAAGGGTGTACAGGGGGCGCATCCGCTTTACGTCATGATCAAACCCAATTGAAAGGACTGACCATGAAAAAATTGATGATGCTTGCCGCGCTCGGCGCTTTTGTTGCCGCTGCACCGGCTTTCGCCAAAGACAAAACCCCGGCTGAGAAAGATGCGAAAGTATCACGCGCCATTTCCGAATCCGATACGGATAACGACGGCAAACTGAGCAAGGCCGAATGGACCGCGAAGAGCGACGCCAAATTCGCCGAAGCTGACGCCGACAAAGACGGTTTTGTCACCAAGGGTGAAAAACTGGCTGCGATGGAAAAACAATGGGCCGGGAAGAAGTGATTTTTTTCGTCCGATGAAAAAACCGCCTGAGAGATCAGGCGGTTTTTTTATTTATCATCGCCCATACGCAACGCTTCGATGAAGGCGGATTGGGGGATGTCGACGCTGCCGTATTGCTGCATCTTTTTCTTGCCCTCTTTTTGCTTCTCGAGGAGTTTTTTCTTACGGCTGATGTCGCCGCCGTAGCATTTCGCCAGAACGTCTTTCTTGAGCGCGCTGATATCTTCGCGGGCGATGATCTTGCCGCCGATGGTGGCCTGGATCGCGACCTTGATCAGCTGGCGCGGGATCAGGTCTTTGAGGCGTTCGCACAACTGGCGGCCGCGGCGTTCGGCCTGTTCGCGGTGCACGATCATGGCAAGGGCGTCGACCGGTTCCTGGTTGACCATGATGTCCATTTTCACCAGATCGTCTTCGCGGAAACCGTCGAGGGCGTAGTCAAACGACGCATAACCGCGGCTGATGGATTTGAGGCGGTCGTAGAAGTCGAAGACGACTTCGTTGAGCGGCAGGCGGTAAATCACCATCGCGCGGTTGCCGGCATAGGTCAGCTCGATCTGCTGGCCGCGGCGTTCCTGGCAGAGTTGCAGGATACCGCCGAGATATTCGTCCGGCACAAGGATGGTGGCCTTGATCAGCGGTTCGTGGATTTCCTTGATGCGCGAGACGTCGGGCATGTCGGCAGGATTATACAGTTCAATGATCTCGCCGTTATTCATATGGATTTTATAAACAACGCTGGGCGCGGTCGGGATCAGTTCAAGATTGAATTCGCGGTTGAGGCGTTCCTGAATGATTTCCATGTGCAAAAGGCCAAGAAAGCCGCAGCGGAAGCCAAGCCCAAGAGCTTGTGATGCTTCGGGTTCGTAATGCAGGGAGGCGTCGTTGAGCGCGAGTTTGCCCAAGGAATCGCGTAAGTGTTCGAAGTTGGACGCGTCCGCCGGGAAGAGGGAGCAGAACACCATCGGGATGGACGGTTTGAAACCGGGCAGGGCCACCGCCGCATGATTGCGTTCATCGGTCAGCGTATCGCCGACCTTGGTGTCGGAGATGGTCTTGATCGCGGCGGTGATGAAGCCCATTTCGCCGGGGCGCAGTTCGTCGACCATGACGTGTTTGGGCGTGAAGATACCCACGCGTTCCACGTCCTTGACCGAACCGGTGTTCATGAAGCGGATTTTCATGCCTTTTTTGAGCACGCCGTCGAATACACGCACGAGAATGACGACGCCCAGATACGCGTCGTACCAGCTGTCGACCAGCAGGGCCTTGAGCGGGGCGTTTTCGTCGCCCTTGGGCGCGGGCAGGTGGTTGACGATGCCTTCGAGCAGCAGGTCGATATTGATGCCGGATTTGCCGGAGACGGCAACCGCGTTGGTCGTGTCGAGACCGATCACATCCTCGATCTGTTTCTTGGCACCCTCAACATCCGACGCGGGCAGGTCGATCTTGTTGATGACGGGCAGGATTTCAAGATTGTTGTCGAGGGCCATGTAGACGTTGGCCAGGGTCTGCGCCTCAACACCTTGGGTGGAGTCTACGACGAGCAGCGCGCCTTCGCACGAGGCGAGGGAGCGGGAGACTTCGTAGCTGAAGTCGACGTGGCCCGGCGTGTCCATCAGGTTGAGCTGGTATGTCTCCCCGTCCTTGGCTTTATAGTTCAGGCGGACGGTCTGGGCCTTGATGGTGATGCCGCGTTCTTTTTCGATGTCCATGTTGTCGAGGACCTGTTCGGTCATCTCGCGCAGTTCAAGACCACCGCAGGATTGAATCAGGCGGTCGGCCAGGGTCGATTTTCCATGGTCGATATGGGCGATGATCGAGAAGTTACGGATCTTGGACTGGGGTACCATTTTTGCCTTGAATATCAAATGAAAACGCTGCGAGCGTTGTAGGGCTTCGCAGCGTTTAATTCAAGGATTAACCGGGGGTTACATAGCCGGTGCGGCTGGCTGGACGGGCTTGGTCTGCTGCTTGGCCTCGGGCTCGGCCGGGCCGGTATTCTGCTTATCGCGCTTTGGGCCGCCGAAGGCGGCAGAAATATCCTGTAGAAGCGTGTCCACGATACCGCCGTTGGCACTCATGGCCTGTAAGCCTTTGCCTGCGCCACTCATGGCCTGCGATGCTAAGTTCGTAAATTTGGACATGTTTTTCTCCCCTTAGGCGGCGTGGATGATAAGCGGCAGGTCCATGCCGTTTTCAACGTCTTTTGTGGCCGGATTCAACTGGATAATCGAAATAATATGGGCGTTGTGAAAATAGGCGCTCAGCTTGCGGTCGACGGGGATGCCGAAATTGCGGGTATCGCCGTCTTCCATGATGAAATCGAGCTTGCTGGTACGGGTGTCGTATTCAATCCAGGACAGGGTCTTGGAGAAGGGTTTGTCATGAAAGACGCAGACATCAGCGTTTTCGCTGACAAAGCAGTCCAGCTTCATGTCCATGTCCGCGTAGTTCGCGCGGGCACCGCCGATGGGTGCGTTTAGAAATGGTGAATTCATAACCCTGTACCCCGTTATTTCTTTTTATGGCCTTATTTGACCATATAAAGGTTAAAGGGTGCTTAAGATTATGGTAATTATTGGTGGATAAGTGACACACAAAAGCTGACGTGCGGCTATCGAGTCACAGACGAACGCCGCGCTTTTGGCACGGCGTTCTTCCCTGTCTTTTTTTATGCTTATCTTTTACATCGCGAGTGACTGGCCGCGCTGCGCCGGTGCATTTGGTGTACTGGCGACATTATCGTTGTTGGCGGCTTCGGACGATCCGGGTTGGGAGAGGCCAAGTTTTTGCATGAAGTTGCCAGCCATATCTTTCGCCGCATTGCCTTCATTGCTGAAATCGCTGGCACCAAACGAGGCGGCACCACCCGCCACGGCGCCGGTGATACTGCCGGAGGTGATACCACCAGCGGCGGCACCGGCCAAGCTCTGGAGTATTTTGCCACCACCAAAACTTTTAACCGCGCTTGCGGCGAGGAAGCCTGCACCTGCGCCCATGACGGCATCACCTGCCATGCTGTCCTGATTGAATGCGCCGTAGGTAATACCGGCAATCGCCGCGCCGCCTTTTACCATGTCCATGGTATCGACGCCGCTTTCTGATTTTTTGTCACCACCGGTGAGAATGTCCATAGGACTCGGTTTGCTCATGTGTGCCTCATGCAGTTTGAAGGTTGAGGGCTACGACGCGGACATCGCCCACGGTGCCGGTGGATTTATCCAACTGAATTAAATGAATATGCGTGGCGTTGGCGAAATGCGGCTTGAGCGTCGCATTCACCGCGATCCCGAAATTGCAGATGCTGCCGTCTTCGCGGATGAATTCAACGCGCCCTGTCGCGTAGGTGAATTCGACCCATTCGATCGTGTACGGAAAGGGGCGGTCATGAAAGGCGCAGACGCGGCCATCGGGATTGACGAAGAAGTCGATGACCATCGAGCGTTCATCCACCAGGGTGAGGGCGTAGGTGTCCGCGGTCAGCGATGTTTGTGTTGCCAGTTCCAATCGATCCCCAAGTGCAATTAATAAAATCTTATGTAAAATTAAAGCATCGGTAAGATTAATGAAGTCTTAATTTTGAGAGCATTTTTAGAAAAATTGTCCGGGATTGATGTTTCAGACACAAAAAACGGCCCCGAAGGGCCGTTTTTTAGTATCGCTACAAATTTTGATCAGCCGAGCTTGGCGTCCGCTGAAACCCGGAAAGAACGAGAGGGCGTCGCCGTCTCAGGCGCAAGGAAGTGGTTTGCGGCCTTTTCAAATATGAATTGCAGGGCAGCACCCGCGGCGAGTTTGGCTCCTGCGGCGATAATCGGTGCGACCATGGCGTTCTCCTTCAGCAATACGGGTTGGTAAGCCCATTAAACGGCTGAAGGGTTTAATAAAGTCTTAATGTCTAAAATGACGTGTGTTGCAGGCCCTCAAACGCCGGGCGCGTGCACATGCACGCTTAGGCTTCGCGCGGGTTAGCCGCGCGGGGTCGCAGTCGCGACCCATGAGACATTTTTTAATGTCTAAAATGTCTCATGCCGGTGAAGACCATGGCGAGGTTCTTTTCATCGGCGGCCTTGATGACATCTTCGTCGCGTACTGAACCGCCCGGCTGGATGATGGCGGTGGCACCGGCTTCGGCAGCGGCCAGAAGACCGTCAGCGAAGGGGAAGAACGCATCGGACGCTACGACAGAGCCCACGGCCAGCGATTGCGCCAGGCCTTCGGCTTTTGCGGCTTCGCCTGATTTCCATGCAGCGATGCGCGAGGAATCGACACGCGACATTTGCCCGGCCCCGATACCGACAGTGGCCAGGTCTTTTGCGTAGACGATGGCGTTTGATTTGACGTGCTTGGCAACGCGGAAGGCGAAAATCATGTCTTCCAGTTCGCGGTCGGTGGGCGCGCGTTTGGTCACGACCTTGATATCTTCGCGCGTGATGCGCCCGTTATCGAGATCCTGGAGCAGATAGCCACCGGCAATCGGGCGGATGGTGCGGCGTGCGTCAGCCGGGTCGGCCATGCCGCCGGTGATGAGCAGGCGCAGATTCTTTTTAGCAGCGACGATTTTGACCGCTTCGTCGTCGACGTCGGGCGCGATGATGACCTCGGTGAACACCTTGACGATTTCTTCGGCGGTGGCGGCGTCCAGTTTGCGGTTCAGCGCAACGATACCGCCGAAGGCGGAGACGGGGTCACAGCGCAGTGCGTTTTTGTATGCGTCGTATAACGTTTTTGCCGTTGCGACGCCGCAGGGATTGGCGTGCTTGATGATGGCCACGGCGGGTGCGTCGAATTCGGATACGAGTTCGAAGGCGGCGTCGGTGTCGTTGAAATTGTTGTAGCTGAGTTCCTTGCCCTGCAATTGTTTGGCAAGCGCAATGCCCGGGCGTTTGGTGCCGTCCAGATAAAGCGCAGCTTTCTGGTGCGGGTTTTCGCCGTAGCGCAATTCCTGGCCCAGTTTTGCGGATGCGACCAGCGTCTGCGGCCATGTGGCACCCAGCTGGTTGCCGAACCATGCGCTGATGGCGCCGTCGTATGCGGCGGTGACGGCATAGGCCTTGGCCGCGTATTCGCGGCGCGTGGGGTAGGAGATTTTGCCGTCGTGGCGGTCCAGTTCGGCGATCAGGTCAGCGTAATCGGACGGGTTGGTGACGATGGTGACGAAGTCGTGGTTCTTGGCGGCGGAACGGATCATCGACGGGCCGCCGATGTCGATGTTCTCGACGCAAAGCGCGAAATCGCCGCCCTTGGCGACAGTTTCAGCGAACGGATACAGGTTCACGACAACGATATCGATAGGACCGATATTGTGATCTTTCATCGATTGCGTGTGGTCGGCGATATCGCGGCGGCCAAGCAGGCCGCCATGAACGACGGGATGCAAAGTTTTGACGCGGCCATCCATCATTTCAGGGAAATGGGTGATTTCAGAAATGTCCTTTACGGGCAGGCCCGCATCTTTGATGGCCTTGTGTGTGCCCCCGGTTGAGACAAGCTCGATGCCGTGACGGTGAAGGGCTTGTGCCAGTTCGATAAGGCCCGATTTATCGGACACGGAAAGAAGGGCGCGGACCGGTTTTACCGGTTCATGAAAGGACGGGAAAGATTTGCTGACCATGGGCCATCACATACGACGATGCGCGGCCCGTGACAAGGGTGGTTATGGTATCAGGCAGGGATATAAACGCCGCGTTCGCCTTCGAGGGGCTTAAACGCCTGGGTAATGCCCAGAACCGTCTCGGCCCCGCCCATCAGCAGATAGCCGTGCTTGTGGACGCGTTTGGCCATTTTTTCAAGGATTTTGCCCTTGGTC
Source organism: Micavibrio sp. UBA6145 (assembly GCA_002423205.1). GTDB lineage: Bacteria > Pseudomonadota > Alphaproteobacteria > Micavibrionales > UBA1664 > UBA6145. The sequence goes on from DIUZ01000024.1 coordinate 166,888, forward strand.
TGCTGGTCGAAATAGATGAGCACGTTGCGGCAGAAAATAACGTCGAACGTGCCGAACTGTTCCATCGGGTCGAGCAGGTTGAACTGCCTGAACTGGACCATGTTTTTAATATCGTCCTTGATGGTCCATGTTTCGCCGGTCTGGGTGAAGTATTTGACCAGCATCATGATCGGCATGCCGCGCTGGACTTCGAACTGGCTGTATTTACCGGCCTTGGCCTGGTCCAGTATTTCGCGGGACAGGTCGGTTGCGATGATTTCAAATTTCACACCCGCCCATTTCAGCGCGTTTTCCTTCATCATGATGCCAAGCGTGTATGGTTCCTGACCGCTTGAGCATGCGGCGGACCAGATGCGGATGGTGCAATTGGGCCCCTTGGCCTTGATGATGCCCGGCACGATCACGTCGCGGAATTTGTCGAACGGTTTCTGATCACGGAAGAACATCGTTTCGTTCGTCGTCATCGCGTCGACGATGTCGTCGACCAATGCGGTGGGCGGATTGCTGCGCATTTTCATGGTCAGAAGATCCATGTTGGCGATGCCGTGTTTTTTGATGACGGGGGCGAGGCGCGATTCCAGCAGATACGCCTTATCAATCGTGATGACGTATCCCGATTTGGCGTAGAGCATGTTTTTGTAAACGTCGAAGTCCTGCGGTTTCATGATTACAGAACCTTCTTGGCGATTGCGACGCCGATGTCTTTGATGGGCAGCACGCCTGAACACAGGCCTGCCATGGCGACCGCGCCGGGCATGCCCCAGACGACGCTGGTTGCCTGATCCTGAGCGTAAATGTAACCGCCGGCATCGACCACAGCTTTGGAGCCGTGCATACCATCGGACCCCATACCTGTGAGGATGACGGTCAGGATATCGCGGCCATAAAACGGGATCAGGGACCGCAGCATGGGGTCGACTGCGGGTTTGCAGAAATTTTCCTGCGGGCCGTCGTCGAGGGCGAGGACCAGTTGGCCTGCCTCATTCTTTTTCACGATCATGTGCACGCCGCCACGGGCGAGATGGGCGCGGCCGGGGAGCAGGGGCATGCCTTCCGCCGCCTCAACACAGGTGACGCCGGTTTGCTGGGTAATGTGTTGCGCCAGCAGCGCCGTAAACGTGGGGGGCATATGCTGGGTGATGACGACGGGGATGTCCTTGATGCCTTTGAGGGCCTTGAAAAATTCGAACAATGCCTGCGGGCCGCCGGTGGACGACCCGACCGCCAGAATACGTGGACGCCACATGGCAAGTGGTGCCTGACGTAACGTGAATTGCGCGCCGGTACCCGGCATGACAAAGCCGCCCTTGGTTGTTTCGGCGGAGGCCCTGGCGACAGATGGTTTGACGGCAACCGGTTCTTCCGTGCGCGTGGCGGCGGGGCGGTGTTTGCCGAAAGACCGGATCAATTGCAGCACGCGGGTATGAAAGTCGGCGGAGTTGTTGATTTCGGATGTCGATGTGGGTTTAGGGATGTAATCGACCGCGCCGATTTCCATCGCCTTCATGGATATTTCGGCATTCTGTTGTGTCAGAGTGGAGCACATGACCACCTTGGCGTCAGGGTGGCGTTTCAGCAGTTGGGTGAGGGCGGTGATGCCGTCCATCACGGGCATTTCAATGTCGAGAATGACGACATCAGGTTTGTGTTCTTCGTATTGTCGCAATGCCACTTCGCCGTTCTGGGCGGATGCGACGACCCTGATGTGTGGGTCGGATTCCACGATCCGCGTGATCATGCCGCGAATGACGGCAGAGTCATCGACGACAAGCACTTTTGTTTGGAAATCACCGGAAGCGGACATAAGGACTTACTGGAAAGTGGCGGCTGGTCAGAGCAGGCCGATTTGCGAGAATTTGGTGGCAACGATTTCGCCGTCGAATGGCTTCATGATGTATTCGTTGGCACCGGCCATCAACGCGCGCTGGATAAACGCCATGTCGTTTTCAGTGGTGCAGAACACAACCTTGGGGGCGTCGCCGCCGGGCATGGCGCGGAGTTTTTCGAGAAATTCGATGCCGGACATGTTAGGCATGTTCCAGTCCAGCAGGATGGAATCCGGCATGGCTTTCTGGCAGGCCTCATACGCCTTTACGCCGTCCTCGGCTTCATCGCATGAAAAGCCCAGATCCTCGATGATGCGGCGCGCGACTTTGCGCACAACGCGGCTATCGTCTACGACCAGACAGGATTTCATAATAAATTCCTTTGGTTAGCCGTCAAAGCGGCATTGGCAATATTGTATCAAAGCCCTGCTTAAGGGTGCCTTAATGCACGTTCTGGCGCAACAGGCGTGCGACATCCATGACCACCATCAACTGGTTGTCGATGCGGTAGATGCCGGTCGCGACATCGCGCCATACGCCGTCCATGGTGGGGGGATGGGTTCGAAGCTGCGGGTGGGAAGCGACAATACGTCACCCACCTTGTCGATGATGAGGGAGTACAGCTCGTTCTCATGCTCCACCACGACGGCCATGGTTTTCACGTCCTGCGGCAGATCGTCAAGGGCAAGGCGGCGGCGGACGTTGATGGCGGTAACGATACGGCCACGCAGGTTCAATGCGCCGGCCACTTCCGGCGGGGCCAGGGGGACGCGCGTGACGGTTTGCTGGCGCAGGACGTCCTGCACCTGAAGGACGGGGATGCCGAACATCTGCGTGCCGATGCCAAGGGTCAGGAATTCCGTCGTCTGCGGGCCTTCCTCGACCTCACCGGCGCGGCGTTTCTGGAATTTGGTGACTTCTCCGCCGAGACTCATGCGGCCTCCGAATTGTTGTGGCGTTGTTCGGCCAGTGTCTGTGAGAGGGTGCTCAGAAGTGTGTCGCGGTCAAACTTGGCGACATATTTTGTAAATCCGACGCTCATGCCCTTTTCAACGTCATTCTTGGTGGCATGCGATGTCAGGGCCACCATCGGCGTTTCTTTCCATTTGCCGCCGTCGCGGACTTTCTTGGCGAATTCATAGCCCGACATTTCCGGCATTTCGATATCGGAGATGATGATGTCGAAAAGCGCCCCGCGTTCCTGTAATTCAAGGGCGCGCAGCGGGTTTTCAGCCGTCGTGACTTCGTAACCGGCCACAGACAGGAGCGGCGTGAGCATGTTGCGGAAAAACGGCGAGTCGTCGACCACCAGAACGCGGCGGGCGCGTTTCATGTCGTCGCGGTCAAAGTCTTCTTCACCGTGGTCTTTGAACCAGTCTTTATAGGCGGATTTCAGGTATGAACCGACATCGATGATATCGGTCGCCTTGTTGCGGATGATGGCGGATCCCAGAAAACCCGGACGGTCTGAATTGATCTGGACGTTGATAACGTCCTCGACGATATCGATGATTTCAGAGACCATCAGGCCCATGGTGCGTGTGCCGTCGCTGAACACCAGCGTCGGCTGCATGCCGGTCGTGTTGATCTGCATGCTGTCCTGAAACTTGATCAGAGGCATCAGACCGCCGCGATACTGGATCAGCATCTGGCCGCTGGAATGTTCGATCTTGGAGACGTCGACGTCTTCGAGGCGCGCGACGAGTGCCAGCGGCACGGCCTTGGGCATGACATCGCCCGCCGAGAACAGCAGGAGTGATGTTTTCTGCCCGGCACGGTGGACGTTGGCGTCCTGTTCTTTTTTGGTTTCGCTTGCGCCCGCAACCTTGATTTCGCCCGTGGCCTTGGCCACGCCGACGGGATCCAGGATCATGATGACCGAACCGTCACCCAGGATGGTGTTGCCTGAGAACATTTCAATGGATTGCAGAATACGGGCCAGCGGTTTGACGACGATTTCTTCCGTGTCGAACACGCGGTCAACAATAATGCCGAACACGTAATCACCAACCTTGGTCACGACGATGTAACGGTTGCTGGTTGTGGTCTTGCTGCGCTCAGCCTCATTTTTTGGGGCATCCGGCAGTTTGAGCAGTTTTTGCAGCGTGACGAGGGGCAGCAGATGATCGCGCAGGCGGAAGACGGGCGTGCCGTTGATATGTTCGATACGGTTATCGCCTTTGTCCGATCCCAGGACCAGTTCCTGTACCGATAATTGCGGGATGGCGTATTTTTCGCCTGCGACCTCGACGATGAGGGCCGAGACGATGGCAAGGGTGAGCGGGATTTTAATGGTGAAGGTCGAGCCTTTGCCTTCTTCCGAATGCAGGTCGATCGTACCGCCGATTTTTTCAATATTGGTGCGCACCACGTCCATGCCGACGCCGCGGCCGGATACAGAGGTGACTTTTTCCGCCGTCGAAAAACCGGCGTCGAAAATATACATATGGATCTGCTTGTTGGTCATCGCGGCCAGCTGGTCAGCGGTGGCGATACCCTTTTCAATGGCCTTTTCCTTGATGCGGGCCGTGTTCAGGCCTTTGCCGTCATCCTTGATCTGGATGATGATGTGGCCGCCTTCATGGAAGGCGCGCAGGATGATTTTGCCGGTTTCAGGTTTGCCGGATGCGGCGCGGTCGGCGGGTTTTTCAATACCGTGGTCGCCGGAATTGCGCACCATGTGCGTGAGCGGGTCCTTGATCAGTTCAAGGACCTGACGGTCGAGTTCGGTTTCCTCACCCTCCATCACCAGGTCGATTTTTTTGCCCAGTTCGTTGGAAAGATCGCGGATGATGCGCGGTAGTTTTGACCACGCGGCGCCGATGGGCTGCATGCGGGTTTTCATCACGCCTTCCTGCAAATCGGATACCACGTGGTTGAGGCGCTGCAGCGGCGCGCCGAATTCGGTGCCTTTTGCATGGCGCTGAATCTGGAGCAGCTGGTTGCGGGTCAGAACCAGTTCCGAGACCATGGTCATCAGGTTTTCAAGCACATCGACATTGACGCGCAGCGTCTGATTGGCGAGGGATGATTCCTTGGTGGCGTGATCATCGGGCGCGGCAGTTTTGGCCGGTGCGGGGGCTGGTGCTGGTGCAGCGACAGGCGCGACAGCCGCCGGGGGCGGGGCCATATCGGCGGGGCCGGGTGTTGCGTCAAACAGGGCCTGAAGCGGATCGATTTCTGCGGCGGCAGGAACGACATGCAATGCGGGCGCGGGGGCTGCGTCCTGATCGCGGCCTTCATAAACAGCGTCGAGTTTTTCGATCAGGTCCAAGTCGTTGCCTTCGGGTTCCTTACCGTTGGCTTCGAGTTCGCCCATGATGTATTTGATGCGGTCGATGGATTCAAAAATCAGTGTCACGTAAGCGGGTGTGACCTGAAGCGTGCCGTCGCGGAAACGGCCCATGACGTTTTCGGCGCGGTGGGCACAGGTTTCAAGACGGGGAAGACCGAGAAAGCCGCACGTGCCCTTGATGGTGTGCATCAGGCGGAAGATGGACGACAAAAGATTTTTGTCGTTGGGGTTTTGTTCAAGACCAACCAACTGAAGATCGATTGCCGCGAGCGATTCATTCGTCTCGGTAATAAATTCGACAATCAGATCATCCATGGCTTCTGCCCCTCATCCGTGCGGACTTAAATTATTGAAATAATTCGATTCACTATACCAAAACCGGCGCAGCAAGACCACGCGAATATGGACGGTGTTCATAACCATTCTAGAAGGGGAGTCGTTACCCATTGGTAACGACAATAGGGAAAAGATTTTCCCTTAAGTGGAAGATTGCGGGTTTACGCCGCGAGGCTTTGCAACGCTTCCTTGACCTGCTGGGTCGAGGCGTCGGCCTGTGCCGCGCTGGCGGCGATTTCACCGACATCGTTGCTGATGCTGATGACGGCGGTGGCGGCAATCTGCATGTTGCGGGACATTTCCTGTGCAACGGCGGATTGTTCCTCGATCGCGCTGGCGGTACCGGCGACATATTCCTGTACCGATTCCACCGACTGCCGGATAACGTTCAGGGCGCTCACGACTTCACCGGCGACGGTCTGGACACCCAGAATTTCGTTGCGGATCTGTTCGGCGGCGGCGCCGGCCTGGCTGGCCAGGTTTTTGACTTCCTGCGCTACGACGGCGAACCCTTTGCCGGCATCTCCCGCACGGGCCGATTCAATGGTCGCGTTGAGGGAGAGGAGGTTGATCTGGCCCGTGATGTTCTGAATCATCGAGACAATGCCGGACATGGCATTGGCCGCGTGATTCAGGCGCTGGGTCGCGTCGTTCGCGCTGGTCGTCTGGTCAAAGGCGTTGTTCACGGCGTCGCGGGAGCGGGCCATGCTTTCGGCGATTTCACGCACCGATGCGGTCAGTTCTTCCACGCCCGATGCCACGGCCTGGACGTTGCTGGCGGTTTCGGTGGAGGCGTTGGCGGCAGTGGCCGATTTGCCGTTGGTCATGCTCATCGCACCGGAGATTTCACGCAAGGACGCGTCGATCACCCCAAGGGCGTTTTCTTTTTCCTGGCGGGCGCGGACCTGTGCGGTGATGTCGGTTGCGTATTTGACGACCTTGAACGGTTTGCCGCTCATGTCGAAGATCGGGTTATAGGATGCCTGGATCCAGATTTCCTTGTTGTTCTTGCCTACGCGGCGATATTCGCCGGCCTGGTATTCGCCGCGGCGCAGCGCGTCCCAGAACATGCTGTATGCTGGGGAGGCGGCATAGGACGGGTCCACGAACATGCGGTGGTGATGGCCCTTGATTTCCGTGATGCCGTAACCGACAGCGCCCAGAAAGTTTTCGTTGGCGTCCAGAATGGTGCCGTTGAGGTCAAAGGCGATGACGGCCTGTGACTTGCTGATGGCGTCGATCTGGCCGGAGAAATCGGCGTACTGAAGTTTTTGCCCCGTGATGTCGGTTGCGTATTTGACGACCTTGATGGTATTGCCCCGGCTATCCAGGATCGGGTTGTAGGATGCCTGGATCCAGATTTCCCTGCCGCCTTTTCCGAGGCGTTTATACTCGGCGGCCTGATAGATGCCGCGCTGGAGCGCGTCCCAGAACTGGGCATATTCCGGGCTGGCACCGTAAGACGGTTCGACGAACATACGGTGATGCTGGCCTTTTATTTCAGGCAGGGTGTAACCCACTGCGCCCAGGAAATTGGCATTGGCGTCCAGGATGGTGCCGTCGGGCTGGAATTCGATGACGGCCTGTGATTTGTCGAGGGCGGCGAGGCGGGCGCGCAGTTCGCGTTCGTCAATACGGCCGGCATTCGAGGTGATAAGTCTCAGCATATATGTGGATCCTTCTGCCCGTTTTTTGAATTCTTCAGAAGGTATTTTTACCACACAACCTATGGTTTATACAACCAAGGGTGGTGCATATGTATTCAGTCATTCAGGCGTCCGACTAGCGTTGCCAGCGTATGTGCGGGTTTGCCTTTTCCACGGATTGGAAAATCCGGTCGTCACAGACATGGATGACATTCACGTTGTGCGCGCGCATATGGTCGAGCCCGTTCTGATGCACGAAGCGATCGGGTTCATGCACGGCGTAATATACATGCCCAATACCGTATTTGATGATCAGGGATGCGCATGTGGGGTTGTTCGACAGGCGTGTGCCGCAGGGTTCGACCGTGCTGAACAGGTGCAGCGCGGACATGTCCGTATCGGCGGGCAGTTTTTCGAGCGCGATTTTTTCCGCATGTGATTTTTGATTGCCGTCTTCGCGGGAATAGCCGGTGCTTAAGATATTCAATTGCGCGTCGGTGATGACGCAGCCCACGGATAATTCATGCTGGGTATGCGGCGCCCGCGATCCGAGATCGGCCGCGTGGCGCATGATATCCAGCGGGGTCATTTCACTGCTTTGGCGATATAGGTGGGGGCGTCGAGGGGTTTGGCAAAGTAATAGCCCTGTCCCAGGTCTACGCCCATCTGGCGCAGGATGTTGACATGTTCCAGCGTTTCAACGCGTTCAGCGACGACGTTGACCTTGAGGTCGGCGCACATGCGCACAAGGTTGGAAATCATCGAACGGTCGCGTTCGGAATGCAGGATGTTCATGATATACGCACCGTCGATCTTGACGGCATTGACGTGAATTTTGTGCAGATACTGGAACGAGGCGGAGCCGGCACCGAAATCATCGAGGCTGACCTTGAATCCGTCGTCCTGCAATGTTTTGACGAAGCGGTTGACCTTGTCGAGGTCGTGAATCTGGCTGCTTTCCGTGATTTCGAAAATCAGGCGCTTGGGGATATCGGATTTAAGATGCGGTTCAAGCTTGTTGCGCAGTTTGTCGATGAAACGTTCGTTCTGAATCGATACGCCGGACAGGTTTACGGACACGCTGAAATTCTTTTTCTGGCCGTTCTTGTCGAAAACCAGATAGTTGATGACCTTGCCGCAGATGGCCAGATCCATTTCAGGCGCGAGGCCCACATCTTCACAGAAGGTAATGGCTTCGAATGGTGATGTGTTGCCGTCAAAACGCACCAAGGCTTCGTAATACGATGCCTCGCCCGTCGTGAGGTCGACGATCGGCTGGAATTTAAGGTCGAAGCGCGACTGGTTGATGATGGTTTTGAAATCGGTGATTTTCTGAGCATTGGCTTCGATGAAGGTTTCGAAACCGGCTTCGAGCGAGAGAATGTTGAATTGTCCGCCCTGTTTTTCGAACTGGTTGATGGTGTACATCACGGCCTTGGCCAGTTCACGTTCGGACAGGCCGTCATCGGCAAGGTCGACGGTCTTGGCGTTGGCAACCGCGCCTTTTTTCTCGGGGTCAGCCTCTTTAGAAAGGGCTTCGATGTCTTTTTGAATGGCGTCGGTGCTTATATTCGCGCCGTGGACGACGCCGAAGCGCCCGTCATCCAGCGCGGCGGCCGTGCGGCCATCAGCCGCGTAAGAGCGCAGCATGGTGGAAACGGAAGAACGGAAACCGTCCCATTTGGCGGCACCGATTTTCGATTTGAAATCTTTTGCATCGGGCAGGTCGACGAAGGTCATGCCCAGTTTCTGGCCGAGGGAATCGGACGCGGCGATCACTTCCAGCGCGGCCTGCGCGAAGCTGTCCTTGTCCATCAGCGCGTCTTCGGCGTTGGAGCGTTCGTGCTTGCTTTGCGCGACCTGCGCGATCGAGCCCTTGGACAGGGTCATGAATACGACGCCCGGTCGGTCGGGCATGGTGACGCCGCAGAGCATGGCCTTGCGGAACGATGTCTGGTCTTCGTTCAGGTTGACGAGGACGGGGCCGAAGCGCTGGCCCGGTTGGGCGCGTGTGCGCATGGCCGTGACAAGGCCGCGTTCGCGCGCGGCGAAAAGGTCGAGAACGTTTTTACCCGTAAGTGCCCCGTCGCTGGAGCCTGCAAAGCCCTTGGCAGCGCCGACGGCGAACAGGATTTTTCCGTCCGGGTCGACTTCAAGCATGAGATCGGCACCGGCAAAAGCGAACGCCAGGAATCTGTCGCGTTGAAGTTTTAAGTCTTTATCGGGAGTCATTTATGGAATCGTGTGGGTTGACCTCATGCAGTCTAGTCCATCACGAAAGCATTGATAACGGGTAAATTTGTCCCAGATGCCCCGTCTTTTTACGGGGGCATCTTTGAAACAGGCGGAAAATCAGGCTTTCAGGGCTTTGGCGACGTCCAGGGCGGCGTAGGTGAGGATGCCGTCGGCGCCCGCACGGCGGAAACACATGAGCATCTCCAGCGCGGCCTTTTCATAGTCCAGTGCGCCGGTGGCGGCCGCGAATTTAAGCATCGCGTATTCGCCGCTGATATTATAGGCGAAGGTCGGCATACCGAAGGCCTGCTTCACGCGCCAGACGATGTCGAGATAGGGCAGGCCCGGCTTGACCATGATCATGTCGGCGCCTTCCTCAATGTCGAGTGCGACTTCGCGCAGGGCTTCGTCGCCGTTGGCGGGGTCCATTTGATATGTCTTGCGGTCACCCTTTTGCAGGGAGCAGCCGGCGGCTTCACGGAACGGGCCGTAGAAGCTGGACGCATATTTCGCGGCATAGGCCAGGATCGGCGTGTTTTCAAAACCGGCTTCGTCCAGCGCGGCGCGGATCGCGCCGACCTGGCCGTCCATCATGCCCGACGGGGCGACGATGTCGCAGCCCGCGCGGGCGGCGATGACGGCCTGTTTGCCGATGTTTTCAATTGTCTCATCATTATTGACGTGGCCGTGATCGTTCAGCGGGCCGCAATGCCCGTGGTCGGTGTATTCGCAAAAGCAAAGATCGGCCATGACGATAAGATCCGGTGCCGCTTCTTTCGCGCGGCGGATCATGCGGTCGAGCAGGCCGCCCGCGCGCATGGAATCGGAACCGGTGTTGTCTTTGTTGTGGGATACGCCGAATAGCATGACCGCGCCGAGGCCCGCATCATAGGCCTGCTTGCACATGTCGCCGATGGAATTTTCGGTTTCGCGGTAAACGCCGGGCATGGATTTGATGGGGGTGCGTTCGGCCAGGTTTTCTTCGACGAAGAGCGGCAGGATCAGGTTGCTTGCGGACAAAGTGTTTTCACGGACCAGCGTGCGCATGGCTTCCGATGCGCGGTTACGGCGCATTCGTTTCTGCGGGAAGCTGCCTTGCGCGTGTGCGGCTTTTCCGGCCAGTTTATCCGGTGTAGTCTTGAACCATGATTTCGGCGCTAGAATGTTCATTGGATACTCCCTCGCATGATGAGATTGTCATAGAGGAACGGGATACCCTTGTCCATATTCGTCTCAACCGCCCGGCGGCACTGAATGCGTTATCTGTGTCCATGATCAACGGCTTAAGCCGCGCACTTGATATCGCGAATGGGCGCAGAATCCTGCTCCGGGGTGAGGGGCGCGCGTTTTGCGCCGGGGGTGACATCAAGGCACAGGCGCAGGCCATCCGTAACAATGATATGGCGGGGCCTACGGAGTATTTCCGCGATGAATACGGGTTCAATGCCAAACTGTTTCATCATGCGTCGCCTTATGTGTCGTATCTGAACGGCATCGTCATGGGCGGTGGTTACGGCGTTTCGGGGCATGGGTCGCATCTTGTCGCGTGCGAGTCGACACAGTTCGCGATGCCGGAGGTGAAGATAGGGTTCTTCCCCGATGTCGGCGCGGTCTATCACCTTGCGCGCGTTCAAAACGAACTGGGCACGTATATGGCGCTGACCGGCAACACGGTCAATGCGGCGGATATGCTGCATATGGGGTTGGCACATGGGTATGTGCCGGCGGCATCTTTTGATGCGCTTGCCGAAGGTTTGTGCACCGGCGCACCGGATGATGTGATTGCCTCGCTGCATGTTGCGCCGGGGGTGGATGGCCTGTTGCGTGCACATGAAGATGTCATCGCGCGGTGCTTTGCGTTTGACGATGCGCTTGCGATTGTCGATGCGCTGAAAACAGACGGATCGGATTTTGCCGTGAGCACGGCGGCCGATATCGAGGCGCGGTCACCCACTTCGGTGCGGGTCGCGCTTTCGCATATACGGGCGGCGCGGAATGAAGGATTCGATACGGTCATTGCCAGGGACTTTTCCCTGTCGCAGCGATTCCTTGGGGTGCCTGATTTTCCGGAAGGCGTCCGGGCGGCGGTCATCGACAAAGATCGTAACCCACGCTGGAACCCGCGGAGTTTGGCCGATTTTACCCAGGCACAGGCCGGCCTTTACTTAAATTCTTGATAGGATTAACCTTTTATCAGGAAAATTTGGCGAGAATTCTAAGGTTATAACGTTTTCTTCGAACGGAGCATCTTCCCGTGTTAGCCAGTGCATATCATGACTCTATCCAGCTGATCGAAAGGCTTCACCGCCGCTTCCTTGACGTGGTCAAGGCTGAGCTCGACCGTCTGGGCATCCAGGACATCAACAACGTCCAGGCGATGATCCTTTATAATATCGGCGAAGATGATCTGACCGTGGGTGAACTGACCTTGCGCGGTTATTACATGGGCTCCAACGTTTCGTACAACGTGAAGAAGATGGTCGAAAACGATTATCTGGTCCAGGAACGTTCGGTCCATGACAAACGCTCGGTGCGCGTGCGCCTGTCGGAAAAGGGCAAGAAGCTCAACGCCGCCATGGGGAAAATGTATCAAAAGCATGACGAATTGATCCGTACGACGGATTTGTCCAAGGAGAAGCTGGACCTGCTGAATGGCTCGCTCAAGCAGCTTGAGCGTTTCTGGGCGTCGCAAAGCGCCTTCGCCGGTCTCGATACGCTGGACGACGATTTTTAAGATTTATTCCTGCGCGCCATTTCTTGCGACGCGCATTGTTAGGGGGCCTACATGAATTACCGTCTGATTTGCATGTCTTTGCTTGCGCTTGCGTTGGCAGGCTGCGGTCGTGAGACGCCGATTGGCGACGTGCCTGAAACATTCTATTACAAGGGCGCGCCGATTGATCCTGCGTGTTTTCTCGATTCATCGGCCCAGATGGGCGACGCCATTTCGCTGAGCATCTGCACCGGCAAGAACAAGATGCAGCCCGAGTATAAAGAAGATCATTTCTACGGTACGGAAATCACGGACATGTCCGGTTCGGTTTCGTCAGCGTATGTATATTACCGCTATCTTGGTGAAAGCGGCGACAACCATATTATCCAGACTCTTTCATCCTCCGGGGGCGCTTCGCAGTTTTCAAGCCTCCGTCTGATGCAGCTGGACGGTAATCTTTTGCGCACCGTCAAACGGTTTGCCGGCGGCGACCGTTGCAGCGGCGGTATTGAACGCGCGTCCGTGGTCGGCAACACCATCAAATATACCAAGAACATTACGCCCTACGATCTTGCCATACTGAGTGAAGGCAACGAAGCGAAGTTCCGTCGTAATACCGACCTGGCGGCGACCTCGGATCTGTGTCTGGGAACTGCCACGTTTGAGGGGGAGGAGCTGCAGAACATCAAACTGACCCTGCAGCCATCCGAAATCCCGGCAGAAACGCTCAAGGCTGAATGTTTCCTGTCGGCTTACCGGGCGGTGTTTAAACCGGAGCGTGTACTGGATGAACGCGAGATTTTGAATTTCGGGTTTGATCTGAACAAGCAGTGCGGCGAACTCGGCAAGTAATGTCATCAGGCATTTAAAAAACGGGCGCTTTGATGCGCCCGTTTTTTTATGACTGAATGGTGAAGCTGGCGGGATCGGCGGGGCTTTGGGCGCCCGTGGTCATGTCCTTGACCTCATGCTTGCCGGCATCGTCAAAGGGCGGGAACCAGACAAGGGGAATGCCTTTTTTATTGGCGTATTCCATCTGCTTCTTCATGTTTTGCGGGGCGTGGTACAGCTCCACGTTAAAACCGCGCTTGCGCAAAGTGGACGCGGTTTCGGCGGCATGCGGGCGGCGTTCTTCGCTCGGCAACACGACAAGAATCTGCGTCGGTGTCTTGGGGCCGGGCTTGATGTGGCCGTAATGGGTCAGCACGTCGAACAGGCGGGTAAAGCCAATGGAAATACCAACGCCGGGCAAGTGACGGTTGATGTAGCTGCCGGCCAGATCGTCATAGCGACCGCCGGAGCAGACGGAGCCGGTGAATTCCGGAATGTCGAGCAGGGCGGTTTCGTAGACGGTGCCGGTGTAGTAGTCGAGACCGCGCACGATGGACAAATCGGCAATCGCCGAGCCTTTTGGCACCGCGTTCATGACGAAGGTCAGTTCGCTTAAGCCTTCTTCCATCGCGGCGTTTTTCGGCGTGATGCGGGACAGGGCCGATGCGTCACCCTTGACCGATGCCAGTTGCAGAACGGCGTCGATGGCATCGCCGGACATGGCGACTTCTTTTTTGAGCATGTCGGCGACGGATTGCGGGCCGATTTTCTCAATCTTGTCGACGATGCGGGTGACGGTGACGGGATCGGTAATGCCAAGCGCATCGACAAGGCCCAGCAGGATTTTGCGGTTTGAAATGCGAATTTGGACGCGGCCGATATTAAGGCCCATCAGCGCCTCGTAAATCACGGATGGCATCTCAGCATCGAATGCCAGCGGCAGCTGGTCCACGCCGATAACGTCTATATCGCATTGATAAAATTCGCGCAGACGGCCCAGTTGCGGGCGTTCGCCGCGCCAGACTTTCTGCATCTGGTAACGTTTGAAAGGGAAGGCAAGACTCCCGAAATTCTGGGCCACGTAACGGGCCAGCGGGACCGTCTGGTCGAAGTGCAGGGCCAGACGGGCATCGCCTTTTTCCGTGCCCTCGGCATGCAGGCGTTGCAGGACGTAGATTTCCTTGTCCACTTCGCCCTTGGCGGCCAGAACGTCGAGTTCTTCCACCGCCGGGGTTTCGATGGAGCAATAGCCGTAGGATTCAAACACCTTGCGTAAATGGTCCATCCAGCGCTGTTCAACGGCGCGGAATTCGGGCAGCCATTCGGGAAAGCCGCTGATGGGTCTGGGCTTATAAATCTGTTTCTTGTCGCTCATCTTATATCTTTATGCCGCGTTGGCTTCGGTGGTCAGGCCGATGGTGTCGGCGGGGGTGTATTCAATGGTGATGGCCAGCGTGTTTTCGCCCTTGGTCATGGACAGCGGGAAACCGAAGTTTTTGCTGAATGCGTGGGTCACGAACGGGTGGACGGTTTTGGGGCTCAGGTCTTTGACGTCGAGCTTGCCCTCCAATGCTTCGGCCATGCCTTCACGCAGGGTGACGGTTTCGCCGGTGGCGGTGACGGTCATTTTCATGCCGTCCTTGGTCACGGCGACAACGCCGCCGCGGATCAGGGTTTCACGCGCGAACAGCATCACGTTCAACAGAACTTTGAAGAAACCAGGGTTAAGGTCTTCATCCGGAACGGCATTCATCAGGTCCCATTCCATCTTCACCTTGTCGGATTCGATATATTGCTGGAATGCTTCGTAGATCATCTTGCCGGTGACAAGGGCTTCGGAGCCGCTGGCACCGTAGCACAGGCGGAAGGCCTGAAGGCGTACCGATGCCTGGCGGGCGGAGTGGTTGAGCAGGCCCATGGAGTCCTGCATGCCGTCGGCACCCAGTTCGCCCAACAGTTCAACACCGTTGGAAATGGCGGCGACGGGGCTGACCAGATCGTGACAGATACGCGAGCAGAGCAGTTCTACAACGCGGACGGGCAGGTCGACTTCGGGAGGGATGGCGGACATGGGGGGCCTTTCGGTTAAGTCCCCTCAGTTTAATGATTATTTTCAGCCGGTAAACTGAGTTGTTCTTTGGCCAGCGCCTGTTCAAGGCGGTTTTGCAGGAGGGCGAGGGTTTCCGGGTCCTGCGCCTCAATCCGGGCGACCATGGCGGGCTGGGTATTGGACGGGCGGATCAGCAGCCAGCCTTTGGGCCCGTCGAGGCGGATACCGTCGATATCGCAGAGCGTGTAACCCTGACCATCAAAGGCATCGACCAGGTGTTTTTTCAGGCGGCGGGCGATTTCGAATTTATGGGCGTCATCGACATCAAAGCGGATTTCCGGCGTACCCAGGCGTGTTGGCAGGTGGGCCAGCAACCGGGAGAGCTGTTTATCGGACCCGCCAACGATGTTGAGCAGGCGGACCGCGCAATACTGTGCATCATCAAAGCCGTAATATTTATCGGCAAAGAAAATGTGGCCCGAAAGCTCACCCGCCAGCGGCGACCTGGTTTCCGCCATCTTGGCCTTAACCAGTGAATGGCCGGTATTCCACATCAGCGGCTTGCCGCCGAGGCGGGCGACTTCGCTGAACAAAGCGCCGGAACATTTGACGTCGCCGATGATGGTGGCGCCGGGCTGGTTTTTAATGACTTCGGCGGCGTATAGCGCCAGCAGCATGTCGCAGCGAATGACCGTGCCGTTTTCGTCGACCGCGCCGATGCGGTCGCCGTCGCCGTCGAGGGCGATGCCGAGATCAGCGCCAAGTTCTTTCATCTTGGCCTGAAGCTGGACCAGGTTTTTATCGACGGTGGGGTCTGGGTGGTGATTGGGGAAGGTGCCGTCGATATCGCCGAACAGCACGGTGTGTGTGCCCGGCAATTGTTTGACCAGCGTTTGCACGATTTCACCGGCAGAACCGTTGCCGGCGTCCCAGACGACGTTGAGCGGGCGGCCCGGGACGAAATCCTGCATCAGGCGGGCAATGTAAGCCGCGCGTATATCGATTTGTGAGGATCGTGCAGGCACGGGGGCCATGTCCCAGTCGCCCTTGGACGATTGCTGGCCCAGTGCCTTGATGGCATCGCCGTAAAACGGCTTGTTCTTCAGGACCATTTTAAAGCCGTTATAGTCGGACGGGTTGTGCGACCCGGTGACCATGATGGCGGCGTCTGTTTTCAGGTGATAGGCCGCGAAATACGTCATCGGCGTGGGGCCGACGCCAAGATCGATGATGTCGCATCCGGTCTCGCGCAAACCCTGGGTCAGGGATGCATGCAGTTCAGGTGATGACAGGCGGCCGTCATAGCCTGTCGCGACGGTGTGGCCACCGGCGCGGCGCACGATGGTGCCGAATGTCAGGCCGAGCGCGTGCGCATCAGCAGGGAACAGGGTTTGACCGACGATGCCGCGGATGTCGTATTCACGCAGCGTGCTGGGATTGAATTTATGCGGCTTCGGCATTGCGATCCGATTTCAGGTATTTGGCCATGATGGCGCGCATCTGCACGGCGAATTCCGGGTCGGCCAGTGCGAAGGCGATGTTGGCCTCGATGAAGCCGGTGTGGTGGCCGCAGTCGAAATATTCATCCTTGAGCAGCATGGATGTGAATTTCTGCGTCTGCATCAATGTGCGCATCGCGTCGGTGAGCTGAATCTCGCCGCCGGAGCCTTCCTTCTGGTTTTCAAGAATTGTGAAAATCTCAGGCTGGAGAATGTAGCGGCCGATGATGGACAGGGTCGACGGGGCTTCGTCGATTTTTGGTTTTTCGACCATGCCGTTGATGGCGGTGATGTCGGCCTTTTTATCGGCGACATCGAGAATGCCGTATTTGGATACGTCTTCACGCGCGACATGGGCGGATGCGATGATGTTGCCGCCGTGTTCGTTGTAGACGTCCATCATCTGCGCGGTGCAGCTTTTGCTGTTGGGTGCCAGAACCATGACGTCGGGCAGCAGCAGGGCAAAGGGTTCGTCCCCGAGAATCTTGCTGGCGCACCAGACGGCGTGACCCAACCCTTTCGGGTTCTGTTGCAGGATGGATGAGAAGAAGCCAGATTCGAGATTGGAGTTGCGGACTTTTTCCAGCAGCTCGGTCTTGTTTTTTTCTTTGAGCGCGATGACCAGTTCGGGCTGGTATTCAAAATGTTCGGTGACCAGCGTTTTGCCGCGGCCGGAGACGAAGATGAATTCCTCAATCCCCGCTTCGCGGGCTTCTTCCACCGCGCGCTGGATCAGCGGACGGTCGACGAGGGGGAGCATTTCCTTGGGCAGGACCTTGGTCGCGGGCAGGAAGCGGGTGCCAAGGCCGGCGACAGGGAAAACAGCCTTTTTAATCGGACGCTTAAGGTCTTTGTTCATGTCCCGGAATATGGGCGGAAAGCCTTAAAAAGACAAGTTAAACCAGCCCCAAATGGGGTGTTTTCCCCGTTTTCCAGTCCTTAAACGGGTTGTATACGGGCGGCGGGCAGCGATTTGTCCAGCCGCATGAAGATATCGCATAGCGGGGTTGTCGGAATCGGGTGGCTGTAAAGACCGCAGCCAGCGATCAGCACGGGCTGGTAATAGTTGCCTATCTTGTAAACGCTGGTGACATTGCGGTCGCAAAAAATCACGCGACCATCATCCAGCGTGTGGCGGTGAATGCCGCCGTCCACGCAATAAAGCGCGATGCGTTTTTGTTCGGCGTCGCTCAGCGTATCTGCAAAAACCAGATGCGGCGTTTCCACCGAGGCAAGGTGTTCGGCGATAGCAATGGTCAGCGCCGGGCGATTGTCGACGGGCTTGGCGAATGCGGCAAGAGATCTGAAAAACGGGCAAAGATGTGTCTGCATGGGGGATTGGTAGCAGGTCAACGCGGCGTTTGTCGAATTGTGCGAAAGATTAATGAAAGACGCTTCTGGGGGCGTCCGAAGCAGGGCCGGCGAGGCGCGGCAGAACATCGCCCAGCGTGACGGACGGTATGACCATGCCGTACATGCCGACACTGGCCAGAAAATCAGCGTTCCTGTGGCCAACACGGTAGGTGCGGCTGACGCTGGAGTCGCAGAAAATGACCTGATTATCGGCCAGCGTATATCGGATGATGCCGCCGTTGTAACCGGCGTATTCGGCGAGAGTCACCTGTTCACGCGCCAGTAAATCTTTGGCGAATACAACATGCGGGCCGGGCAGTGATGCAAGTTTCCGGGCGATTTCAGGGGTGAGTTCGGCGCGGTCGTCGACCGGTTTTACCAGATCCGCGATGCCCTTAAACAGTGATGCCAGCCCCAGGTTCATAATGCCTTTTAACAGGCTTAAGCGGATTTTGTCGAATTTCTGGTTTGCTGCACTGCGGATTCGCGTTTGCGCTTCATCAGGGCGATGCGCATGTCTTCGGGGACGATGGCGTGCACCAGATGGCGGACTTCCTGGCGGGCGGACATTTGCGAGGCGGTCAGGCCGCGCCCGGTTTCCGCGCCGTCCATGTCCAGAAGGGTCAGGCCCTTTGAGAACATTTCACGGAAAATCAGGCGTTCGGTAAAGCCCGGGATGTACTGGAAATTAAAGCGGCTGCTCAGGTCGGTCAGCAGGGCGCCGATGTCTTTTTTGTTGTTGGTGTTCAGAGGGCTGACGCGGTTGCGCATCACAATCCAGCGCATGGGCAGGTTCAGTTCCTTGCGGCGGCTTTCGCGTATTTGCATGACATGGCGGGCGTAGACGCTGGGTCCGCGCACATTGCCGGTTTCAGGATCGAAATCGGCGATCAGGTCGATATCCAGCATGGAATCATTGACCGGTGTTACCAGCGTATCGGCAAAGCGGTGGGCGAGGCGGTTGAGATGCGAGTCCGCGCCGGGTGTGTCGATGACCACGAAATCGTTATCGCGCGTCAGGTCTTCCAGCGCTGCGAAAAAATTGGATGATTCATCATCCATGCGCTCCTTCAGCGTCGGGGCGAGGGATTGCATGACGCCCATATGGCGCGGCACGGGTGTGCCTTTGTTGCGCTGGTTATTGCCGTAGAAACGGTTGGCGATGTAACGGCTGAACGTGCCCTGGCGGGCGTCGAGGTCTATGGTGCCAACGCGGTAGCCCATGCGCAGCAGCGCGACCACGGCGTGCATGGCCGCCGTTGATTTGCCGCAGCCGCCCTTCTCGTTGCCAAAAACAACGATATGCCCCACAGTGATGCTGGTCTGATTTGCCGGTTCCATGACATGCATAGTGCCAAGAACAATCCCAAAACACCAGAAAAACGCCTGAGCGATTTACGGGCCGCCATGGCGCGGCTTGGCCTTGACGCCTTTGTCGTCCCGTATGCCGACGCTTTCCAGAGCCGCAACCGCGCGGCGGAAGGGTCGGACAGGCTTAGATACCTGACGGATTTCCGCGGGTCGGCGGGGGCTGCCGTCATTACGCAGGATGCCGCCGCCGTGTTCGTGGATAGCCGGTATGCCATTTCCGCCCGTACCCAGATTGATACAAAATTGTATGAGATCGTGGACGAGGCATCGGGCATCCGCCCCGAGGCCTGGGCCAAGGCCCACCTGAAAGACGGCCAGTCGCTGGGTTACGATCCGTACCTGCACACAAAGGGCGAGATAGACGCGATGGCGAAACTTGTGCCGTTGAAAGCGGCGAGCGCGAACCCGGTCGACGCGGTGTGGGGCGACAAGGGGCTGACGCGCCACAAGGCGGTTTCGCATGAGATTGTCTTTGCCGGACGCAGCGTCGGCGACAAGCTTGATGAAATTTCAAAGACCGTGCGCGATGCCGGTTTTGATGCCGTTGCCATTACGCGGCCTGACAGTATTTCGTGGCTGCTCAATGTGCGCGTGCCGGAATTGCCGATCGTGCCTGTGGTGCATGGTTACGTGCTGGTCGATGCGGTGGCGGGGCATACCACGCTGTTTACCGATGTCGACATGGGCGCGCCAGCAATTGCGGCGTCGTTCGGCAACCGCGTTACGGTGCGCGGGCTTTCGGATGTGAATGCGGCACTGGCCAGCCCGGTGCAGAAAAACTGGATGCTGGATGACTGGAATACGCCGTCGGCGTTTCGTGAAGGGCTGGAAAAAGCAGGCGCGACCGTCAAACATGCGATGGACCCGGTGACATGGCCGAAAGCATGCAAAAACCCGGTCGAACAGGACGGTATTCGTTCCAGCCATATTCGGGATGGCGTGAGCCTTGTTAAAATTTTATACGCGGTTGATACCACCAAGGGACTGACCGAACGCGATATCGAAAAACTGGTGATCGATACGCGCGCGGCTGAGCCGACATGTTTTACGCGTTCGTTCGACCCCATCGTGGGGTTCAACGCGAACGGCGCGTTCGTGCATGGGCAGGTGCCGGATGAACAGGTCAAGACGATTGAGGGCGACGGGCTGCTGCTGATCGACAGCGGCGGACAATATCTGGACGGTACGACGGATGTGACGCGCACACTGGCCATCGGCATTCCATCGAAAGAGATGAAGCATGCGTTCACGACCGTCATGCGTGGGCATATTGCCCTGGCGCGCGCGATTTTTCCGGAAGGCACATCGGGCGGGCAACTGGACGCGCTGGCGCGTGCGCCGTTGTGGGAACAGGGTTACGATTACGGTCACGGCACGGGACACGGCGTTGGGTATTGCCTGAACGTGCATGAGGGGCCGTGCAATTTTTCGCCCAAGGTGGCGCGTGCGGCTGAACCGCTCAAGCCCGGCATATTGATGTCGGTGGAGCCGGGTGTGTATCTGGAAGGCCAGTTCGGTATCCGCCTTGAGAATTTGTGCCTGGTTGTACCGCACAAGCCGGGCTATCTGGCCCTTGAGACAGTCACGCTGGCCCCGTTCGATACGCGCGCGCTGGATCTCAGCCTGATGCGGGACGATGAAAAAGACTGGCTCAATGCCTATCACGTCCGGGTTCTGGCAATTCTGGGGCCGCTTTTGGCGCCAGATGTCGCACGGTGGTTGACGGCGCGCTGCGCACCGGTCTAAAACCTTCTGACTAGATAAATGGTCAGAAGGGGGCAGGCTCATGGACTCGTGGAGTCTTCAGGACGCGAAAGCGAAATTTTCCGAATTTGTCCGTCTGGTTAAATCCAAGGGACCGCATCTGGTCACGCTGCGCGGCAAGCCGGAAATTGTGGTCATGACCGTGCGCGATTTCGAAGCGCTGCAACAGCAAAAGCCATCCCTCATGTCCTTGATGCGTACATCGCCGCTGGCCGGTATGGACATGGATGTCGAACGTAAAGGCAAGATGCGCGAGGTGCAGCTGTGAACGGACGTCAGCCTGACGGTTATCTGCTTGATACATCCGTGCTGCTGGAAACGCTGCGCCCGATGCCATCCGCCGATGTTACGGCGTGGATGGAAAGTGTCGACCAGGAAAAGTTTTACGTCTCATCCATCACGATTGGTGAATTGATGGCCGCGCTGGAGCAGGTGGCCGATGCCGACCGCCGTACGGCGTTGATGCGGTGGATTTTGACGGATATGCAGACATGGTTTCGGGGTCATATCCTGAACCTGACGCCGGAGGTTGCGGCGTTCTGGGGGTCCCTGGCCGGGAAGATGGATGGATCGGTGACGGCAATGGCGGGTTTGCAGGCGGCTTTCGCGCTGAAACACAATCTGCATCTGGTAACGAAGGACGCCATTAATGTCCCTCATCTGAAAGTTGTTAATCCGTGGAACGCGCGGAAAACTGCCAACGCCGCATAACCGGTTCGTAAGCGGCTGGATTCGCAGGCTTAGTTTTCATAATTTATTTGTGTTTAAGCCCGGTTTTGTGCCATTTTCACCCGGTGGCAGACAGCAAACCCATAGTCATTGTCGGCGGCGGCGTTCATGGAACGGCGCTTGCGTATATGCTTGGCCGCAAACTGCGCAACGCGGGGTCGAAACAGAAAGTCATCCTGCTTGAACAATATGAATCGCCGAACACCAATGGCTCCAGCCACGGTGATACACGCATCACCCGTTTTTCAAATGCGGAAGCGCCGTTCCTGACCAAAACCGCGCAGGCGTCGGTGCAGGAATATTCACAGCTGCAAAAACAATTCTGGGAAGCCAGCAATCCGCAGATGACGCGCATCGCGCGTATTCTGCGCGAAATTTATTACGACGACATGATGTTTCATCAGAACGGTCTTCTGGTCATGGGACCGAAGAGCGAGAAGGGCAGCGCCCACAACGTTTCTGATTTCGTGCAAAGCACCATTGATAACGCGCTCAAGGCAGGCATCGAGCACGATGTCATGGACGGACGCGATGTGGTGCAGCGTTTCCCCGGCTATATGATTTCCGATGCCGATATGGATGACATCGCGGCTTATTACGAACCGGGTTCAGGCACATTGTTCCCGGAACGCTGCGTCATGGCACAGCGATTGCTGGCGCAACTGAACGGTGTTGATTATCGGCCGCATACTGAGATGAAGAACTTTCGGTACAAGGCGGACGGCGTAAAGATTACGCTTAAAGGCGGTGCGACAATCGACGCGCACAAACTGGTGCTTGCCACGGGCGCGTGGATCCCGAATTTCATGCCGGATGGGCTTGATCATTATTTCCGCATCCAGCGTCAGGTGGTGGGCTGGTTCCATGTTGACCAGCCTGAGTTGATGGACGCGACGCATAGCCCGAATTTCATTGTCTTCCAGCGCACGGACAAGGGTATCAAGCATAATTACGGTTTTGCCTCGCAGGCGAACAGCATGCATCCGGGCATGGTTAAAAGTGCGTTTGAAAGCGGCGCGCATATCGGCGACCCCGCCGACAGAAAACTGCGCGAAGTCCATGCGGGCGAACTGGACCATATTTATGATTTCTCATCACGCTTTATCCGCGGCATGCAACGCATCGGCGCGATGGGGCAATCATGCCGTTATACCAATGAGCGGCAGGGGCGTCTGATCGCCGCCGGGTATCCGCAGATGGATATGGTCGATGCCCTTAATCTTTCGCGCGAGGACATTGCCATGGCGCTGCCCCTGCATGAGCTGAATGAAAATGACCGGGTCGTCGTTGTCTCGGCCTGTTCGGGGCATGGGTTCAAAAATGCGATGGGGCTTGCTGAGGCGATCGCCAGCCGTATGCTGGGCCAGAAGGGCAAGTATGATATCGATCTTGCGGATTACGCATGGATTCCGCCGCTTGATAAGAAACTGATGGGTAAGCTTGAGCGTGCGATCCAAGAGGGACGTCTGCGTGATCCGCAGGCCAGCGCCCAAGAAAAAACCGCCCAAGAAAAAACCGCCGGGAAACCCGGCGGTCTTAAACCTAGTTAAAAATCGAAACGATTAGTTACGATCTTTGCGCTTACGCTCCATCTTGCGCCAGCGGCGCACAGCTTCGGAGGCTTCGCGTTTTTTCTTTTCCGACGGCTTCTCGTAATGTTTACGGAGCTTCATCTCGCGGAAAACGCCTTCGCGTTGCAGTTTTTTCTTGAGAGCGCGCAACGCCTGATCGACGTTGTTGTCACGCACTGATACCTGAACCAAACAAATCCCTCCTCTCGAGGAATGCCCGGACATGGCCGGGGAAAGAGTTGAACGGCGCCTTTATGGCGGCATTTCAGGGTCTTGGCAAGTAATTTTGGGGGATTTCAGGCCGCTTTGGCCGTGATTTCGAAGGCGGCAGCCATCAAAGCCCTGGTGTAGTCGGTTTTGGGGGCGGAAAACAGGGCGTCTGCCGGGCCTTCTTCGATCACCTGACCGTCTTTGAGGACCAGCACATGGTGGGCCAGCGCCTTTACCACGCGCAGGTCGTGGGAGATGAACAGGTAGGCCAGGTTACGCTTTTCCTGGAGGTTGCGCAGCAGGTCGACGACTTCGGCCTGTACGGACATATCCAGGGCCGATGTCGGTTCGTCCAGGACCAGGAATTTGGGTTCAAGGACCAGCGCGCGGGCAATGGCGATACGCTGGCGCTGCCCGCCTGAAAACTCGTGCGGATATCTATGGCGGGTTTCGGGGTCAAGCTGCACGTCGTGCAGGGCGGCGATGACAATCTCGTCGCGCTGGGCGTCGGTCAGATGCGGTTTGTGGATTTTGAGGCCTTCGGCAATAATTTCGGATGCGCTCATCCGCGGGGAGAGGGAGCCGTAAGGGTCCTGAAACACGATCTGCATGTCGGAGCGGAGTTTGCGCAGCTCATTGCCGCCAATGCCGGATATGGTTTTACCATCAAGCGTGATGCTGCCCTGCGACGCGATCAGGCGCAGCAGCGCAAAACCGAGCGTCGATTTGCCCGAACCGGATTCACCGACAATGCCCAGGGTTTCGCCGGCACGTACCTTCAGCGACACACCATCAACCGCGCGCACATTATCGACCGTGCGGCCGAGAAGGCCCTTTTTTATGGGGAAATACACCTTGATGTTATCGGCAGACACGATGACCGGTGCGGTGGGAGCAACCGGACGGGGTGTGCCCTTGGGCTGGGCCGCCAAGAGTTTTTGGGTGTAAGCATGCGTGGGGGCGCTGAACACATGTTCGGTCTGGCCCTGTTCGACAATCTGGCCGTGCTGCATGACGGCGACGCGGTCTGACATTTTGCGCACGATGGTCAGGTCATGGGTGATCAGCAAAATCGCCATACCCAGTTTTTCCTGAATCGATTTCATCAACTCCAGAATTTGCGCCTGAACGGTCACGTCCAGTGCGGTGGTGGGTTCGTCCGCGATCAGGATGTCGGGATTATTGGCCAGGGCCATGGCTATCATCACGCGCTGGCGCTGGCCGCCGGACAATTGGTGCGGGTAGGCGTTGAGGCGGGTTTTGAGGCGGGTGAGGCCCACAAGATCCAGCAGTTCAAGCACGCGTTGCTTGGCCTGCGCCGTGTTCATGCTGCCGTGGACGGTCAGCATCTCGGCAATCTGGCGTTCGATGGTGTGGAGCGGGTTCAGGGCCGTCATCGGTTCCTGAAAGATCATGCCGATGCGCGTACCGCGAATGGTGCGCATGACGCTTTCGCCTTTTCCAATGACGTTTACACCGTCAAAGGTGATGGCAGATGTCTCGCCATAGAGGGTGCTGTTTTTCGGCAGCAATTGTATGATCGAAAGTGCGGTCACCGATTTGCCGGAGCCGGATTCGCCGACCAGCGCGAGGGTCTCGCCTTTGCGCAGTTCAAGGTTCACGCCCTTGACCGCATGGAAATTACGGTCCTTGCCGGTGCGGAAGGTGATGTCGAGATTTTTGATCGCCAGAATCGGTGAAGCTTGCAGCATTCACAGACTATAGGGCGTTTCAGATCAGTTTTCTACGCTTCAGCGCGGCGGGGGCTGAAAGTACGGACCGGGCGTCTTCGGTGATGCGCGGGTCGATGGTCTGAAGGTCGGCCAGCGTCAGCTGGTCCAGCCGTACACCCTTGTTTTCCGCCATTTTTACAGCGGCACCGGTGGCGTGGTGGGCATCGCGGAAGGGGACGCCCAGTGTTTGGACCATCCAGTCGGCCAGTTCGGTTGCGGTCGCGTATCCGCCTTCGGCGGCGTCGGCCATGACATCAGCGTTTACGGTCATGCCTTCGATCATGCTGGCAGTGGCCGCAAGGCACAGGGACAGTGCGTCGACCGATTCAAACATCGCGGCTTTGTCTTCCTGCATGTCCTTGTTATAGGCCAGCGGCAGGCCCTTCATGACGGTGAGCAGGGCGATCAGATTGCCATTCATGCGGCCCGTCTTGGCGCGCACCAGTTCGGCGGCGTCGGGGTTGCGCTTCTGCGGCATGATGGATGAGCCGGACGAAAAACCGTCAGAGATACGGATAAAACCGAATTGCGGCGTCGACCACAGGACGATTTCTTCGGCAAGGCGCGAGAGATGCGTGCCGCAGATGGAAATCGCGGCCATGACCTCGAGCGCGAAGTCGCGGGACGACACGCCGTCCATAGTGTTGGAGAGCGGACGATCAAAACCCATGTCTTTCGCGGTCATGGCACGGTCGATGGGGTAGGATGTACCGGCAAGGGCGGCAGAACCCAGCGGGCTTTCATTCACGCGTTTGCGGGCATCGACAAAGCGCGCGCGGTCACGCGAGAGCATTTGTACATAGGCATCCAGATGCAGGGCCAGCGTTACGGGTTGCGCCACCTGTAAATGCGTAAAGCCCGGCATGATGGTGGTTTTGTTTTTATCGGCCTGTCCCTGAAGGGCGGCGATGGCCGTGTCGATCTGGCCGATCAGGCCATCAACCGCATCACGCACCCACAGGCGGAAGCCGGTTGCGACCTGGTCGTTGCGGGAACGCGCAGTGTGCAGACGGCCCGCGACGGGGCCGATGATTTCGGTCAGGCGGGCTTCGACATTCATGTGAATGTCTTCATAGGCGCGTTTGAATTCAAACGTGCCAGCGTCCATTTCGGCTTCAATCTGGTCG
This sequence comes from Micavibrio sp. UBA6145, assembly GCA_002423205.1. Taxonomy (GTDB): domain Bacteria; phylum Pseudomonadota; class Alphaproteobacteria; order Micavibrionales; family UBA1664; genus UBA6145. The sequence continues at coordinate 193,177 of DIUZ01000024.1, forward strand.
AGGCCATTTAAAATGGCGTCGGCATCCCCTTGCGGGATGATGCCCTGTTTACCAAGCATACGGCAATGCGCGCGCGACCCCGCGATGTCCTGGCGGTACATGCGTTTGTCGGTGTCGATGGATACGTTTATGGCGTCCATCACCGCGTCCGGGCCGGACTCAAACCGTCCGCCCCAGATCGCGCTCGTTTTCTTGCCGTTGCTGGTCATTTTTTACCGTGCACGAGGCCGTAGCTGCGCAGGCGCAGGGCGTTGAGGCGGATGAAGCCAACAGCGTCTTTCTGGTCGTAACCACCCGCTTCGTCCATGGACGAAAGCTGCGGGTTGTATAGCGACACAGGTGATGTGCGGCACAGCGCGTAGGCCGAGCCCTTGAACAGCTTGACCGTTACGGTGCCGTCGATGCCTTTTTGCGACTGGTTGATGGCGGAGCGGACGATGTCCATCTCCGGCGCGAACCAGAAGCCGTAATAGCACAGCTCGGAAAATTTGAGCGCGAGCTCATCCCGCAGGCGCGTGACTTCGCGGTCCATGGTCATGCCTTCGAGATCGCGGTGGGCGCAATACAGGATCGTGCCGGCGGGGGTCTCGTAGACACCGCGGGATTTAAGGCCGACGAAACGGTTTTCGACCATGTCCAGACGGCCGACGCCGTGTTTGCCGCCGACATCGTTCAGATAATTGAACAGTTCAAGCGGGTCGGTGTGGGTGATGCCACTGGTTTTGCTTTCGACTTTGACCGGGACACCGGATTTGAAGGTGATGTCCAAAATTTCGGCCGTATCGGGCGCTTTTTCCGGCGATACCGTCCATGAATAGACATCTTCCGGGCAGGGCACGGTTGCGTCTTCCAGAATGCCGGCTTCGTGGCTGATATGCAGAAGGTTTTCATCTTCCGAATACGGTTTTTTCAGTGTGGCGGAAACCGGGATGCCGTATTGCTCGGCGTAATTGAGCATGTCGGTGCGGCCGCGGAAGCGGTTGAGGAATTCCGGCGTCTTCCACGGGCTGATGACTTTGATATCGGGCTTGAGTGCGTAGTAGGTCAGCTCGAAACGGACCTGGTCGTTGCCTTTTCCGGTTGCGCCGTGGCCGACGAATTCAGCACCTTCCTTGATTGCGACTTCGATCTGCGCCTTGGCGATGCTGGGGCGGGCGAGGGACGTGCCCAGCAGGTAACGGCCTTCGTACAGCGCGTTGGCCTTTACGGCTTCGAAGATGTAGTCGGTGACGAATTCTTTTTTCAGGTCCTGAATATAGACTTTTGATGCGCCGATTTTCAGGGCCTTGGCCTTGGCGGCTTCGAAGTCTTCCTTCTGACCGACATCGGCCAAGAACGCCACGACTTCGTAGCCTTCTTCGAGAAGCCATTTCAGGATGACGGACGTGTCCAGACCACCGGAGTAGGCGAGGACGATTTTACCTTTGCTCATAGCAAATTCCTTTGTTGGTTATGCAAGATTGGGTTTAACGCGCACGCCGGATTTTTCAAGACAATATGCGAGAATCGCCTTCTGGACGTGCAAACGGTTGTGGGCTTCGGGAAATACGACGCTGTTGGGGCCGTCCATGACCTCGTTCGTGACTTCCTCGCCGCGATGGGCGGGCAGGCAGTGCATGAACAGGGCGTCCGGTTTGGCCAGATCCATCAGTTTCTGGTTGACCTGGTAGGGCTTGAATTTGGCGACGATGGAGGCGCGCTCGGCTTCCTTGTCTTTCTGGCCCATCGAAATCCAGGTGTCGGTGACGACAACGTCGGCGTCCTTCACGGCCTTTTTCGGATCGCGAATGATAATGACGGACGGCGATACGTAGTCGGGGTGGTCAAGCGGCAGGTGTTTTGGGGCGCTGATCGTAAAGCTGAAACCGAACATGCCGGCAGCCTGCGCGAAGGTGCGGCTGACATTGTTGTCATCGCCGACCCAGACGATTTTAAGGCCTTTGAGCTTTTTGCCCTTTTCCTCGATCGTCATCAGATCGGCCATGATCTGGCACGGGTGCGATGCGTTGGTCAGCGCGTTGATGATGGGGATGGATGAATGCATGGCCAGTTCTTCCACGTCTTCGTGGCTGGAAATGCGGATCATGACGGCATCGACCATGCCTTCCAGAACTTTGGCGGTGTCGTGCACGGTTTCGCCGCCGGGCTGGCCTATCTGCATCGAACCCTTGTCCATGACGATGGTATGGCCGCCGAGTTGCTTCATGCCGGCCTCGAACGATACGCGGGTGCGGGTCGATGGTTTGTCGAAAATCATCGCAAGGGTCTGACCGTCGAAAATCTGGACGTGGCGGAAGCGTTCTTTCTTCATCCTGTGGGCATTGTCGAGAATTTTGCGCAAGATGGGTGCGCCGACATCGTTCAGGTTGATGAAGTGACGGACCGCTTCGCCCTTTCTGGACGGTGTCTTGATTTTCTTCAGCAGTTTTTTGCGTTTCTGGTCATGTTTGGTCATGGCGTGCTCCTAAGCGGTCAGTGCCTGAAAATTGAGTTTCTTTAGTTGTGTCAGATCGCGTGTGTGCAGGTCTTTCAGCGGTCGCCACATAAAGACGCATTTATACGCTTCGCCCAGCACGGATGTTTCCTGGCTCGTCATATAGCCGGCGCGGATAAAACCACGTACGCTGCCCTTGTTGAGCACGTCGGTTTTGGCCAGAAGATGGCGGCGCCATTTGTCGTAGGCGATCTCTTCGGCCTTTTCCAGGATCATGGCGCGAATGCCGCGTCCGGCGTGCGCCGGATGTACGCCCAGTGTCTGCACCACCATGCAGTGATCGGGGCGCAGCATGCCGTCCTTGTATCCAATGGGATAGCCTTTGAGATTTTTGCCGCCGGGCAGATCGGGCAGGGTCAGCAGGACCTGGCCAACCATGGTGCCGGTTTTATCAAACACGCCAAGGCAGACATGGCCGTTCAGGATATGCGCGCGCACATTACTGCGGGTGCGGGGCTTGACCCAGTGTTTGCCGCCTGCGGGCAGGGTTTTGATGACATGTTCGTGCAGGGCCATGAACTGGTCCAGCATAGCCTTTGTCGGTTTTTCGATTTCAGCGATCCGATAGCTCGCGGACGCGTCGGGCGTGGCGGCTGTGTAAAAGGCATCTGCGGAAGGCGCAGGAGATTTCCTTACGGCGGTGTATTCCATGTATTTGCCCTTATCTGACAAAATTGTTGAACAACCCTGGGACACCCCAGGCGATTGGGTAAGATTGGGTAAGTGTGAGCACAAGCCTTTTGAGGGGCAGGTTGTCAGCGGATTGTCGGATAAGAGAGGGTTTTCGAGACCATCATTCCCAAGCTGTTTTCGCCGGATTCACGGCGACTTCAGGTCGGTACTATCGTCGCAGGTTCTGGACTGCGGAGTTGGAGGTGACGGTCAAAGTAAACATGCAGTCAGTATGTGGGCATTCCGGAAGGGTGTGTCAAACAAATTTTTGTTAAGAGGCACAAAAAGAGGCAGGCCCCAAACCCGAAGGTATTGGAGCCTGCCCGTGACAGCAGCAACTCTCGAATTACTGCTGTGTCTGTGTGGTGGTGGAAACCGAGTTTCCGTCCACTGATAAGCTGGTAGAAGTTGAGCCGGACGCCGGTGCAACGTTTTCAACGCGGGTCGTGTCGGACGCCGTGTTTTCAACGGCCTGACGATCCGATGCAAAATAGTAAATGGCAAAAGCCGCTACGGCGACCAGGAGCGCACCGACAATGAAATACAGGGCGCTGTTATCTTCGCGTTCGACAATCATGGGTATGCCTCTTTGTTATTGTTCGAATGCACCAACATCCGAAGAGACAAAAAGTTCCTGATTTTTATTTCAGGGGCAGGCCGCTTTCGACCAGTTCGGCGAAATAGTCCATACCCACAGGAATAATATCGTCATTAAAGTCGTAATTCGGGTTATGCAGGCCGCGGTTATGCGGGCTGTCCGGGTTGGCCGTGCCCTGGCCCAGATGGATGTATGCGCCCGGCACCTGCATCAGCATGCCGCCGAAATCTTCGCCGCCCAGGCTGGGTTGAATATTCGTGTTCACGTTTTCAAGGCCGATGATACGGCCCATCGCCTCGATGCAGATCTGCGTATGCTCGGGGTTGTTGATGGTGGCGTCAATTTCGCGGTCGTAATGCACCGATACTTTTGCGCCGTAGGCGGCGCAAATATTGGTAGCCATGGCCTTGATCTTTGACTCCATCAAGTCGCGGACTTCGGGTTTGAAGCTGCGCACCGTGCCGGAAATTTTGGAGGCATCGGGAATGACGTTATACGCGCCGGTGCCGGCGTTGAAATTAGTGACCGACAATACGGCCATGTCCTGCGGGGCGACGAAGCGCGACACGAGCGTTTGCAGTGTCGATACAATGGTGGCACCGATGACGATGGGGTCGATGCATTTGGACGGGTAGGCGGCATGGCCGCCGACACCCGCGATTTCAATATCGAAGTGATCGACCGCGGCCATGACGGGACCGGATTTGATACCGGCGGTGCCCAGCGGCAGCGTGGGCCAGTTATGCAGGCCGTAAACGAAATCGCATTTCAGATCGTCTTTGAACAGGCCGTCACGCATCATGGCGAAGGCGCCGCGTCCGCCTTCTTCAGCGGGTTGGAAGATCAACAGAACGCGGCCGTCAAAGTTTTTGGTTTCGTTTAAATATTTGGCCGTCCCCAGAAGCATGGCGGTGTGGCCGTCATGGCCACAGGCATGCATGCGGCCCGGAATTTTAGAGGCCCATGGCTGGCCCGAGGTTTCGGTCAGGGGCAATGCGTCCATGTCGGCGCGCAGGCCGATGGTTTTGCCGGATGTATTTTTCTGGCCCTCGATGATGGCGACGATGCCGGTTTTGCCCAGGCCGCGCTTGAAGGGGATGCCCCATTCGGTGAGCTTCCCGGCGACGAGATCGCTTGCAAAAACCTCCTCATACATGATGGCGGGGTTTTCATGAAGCGCGTGACGCCAGCCAGCGACTTCATCTTTCATGGGGGGGATCGAATTGCGTTTTGTCATGGTTCTCATGATGAGATATCGCGAAGCCCACGGCAATCAATGTGTTAGGGCATTCCTGAGGCAAAGTGTTGCGGCGCAGCCAGCAGGAAAGTGGACAGGGCACGATTCGGTATTCAAACATCAACGTCTTGAAAAACAACGATATTTTTGCTGCGCTGCGTCAATGAAACCTTTCCATCTTATGCCCTCTGAACTGCGGCCCGATAATTCCATGTTGGTCGTGGTGCATCCCCATAACAACGAATGCTGCGCCAAAACCGGGCTTGGCACGTCCGAAACGGAAGCGGCGGTGGAGCGTATCGCCAGCATTATCCCGGCGTTCCGCAAGGCGGGCGTACCGGTGCGCATCTGCTTTGCCGCCGAACCGGGGGCAGATCCGCATCAGGCCTTTGGCGGCATTCATCCGAAAATAGCGGCCACGCTGGACCCGCGCGAGCCTACGTATCAGGCGTATCATCCATCCGTGTTTGCTGTGCCGGAACTGCGCCAGGAAATGCGCAATACGTTTCGCAGGCATGCCATTCTTGCCGGGTTCAACCTGTCCGATTGTCTGGGCAAGTCGGCAATCATGGCACGCACGCATGCCGAAATGGGGCAGGACGTGACCATTTTGCGGGACGCCAGCGCGGACCGTTCAGATATCGCCATTGCCGAGATGTACAACGATTGCGGCGGTGAATCGATGATGTCGCTGATGCGGCGCGCGCTGAATATCAGCATGGAATCGTCGCGCACGGTGATGCAGCGTCTTGGTATCGTGTCTTAATTAAAGCGCGGTTTTTCTGGGGTCGAAAGCGTCGCGCACGGCTTCACCGACGAAGGTCAGCAACGTCAGCATCACGGCAATCGACATAAACGCGGTAATGCCAAGCCACGGTGCCTGCAGGTTGTTTTTGCCCTGTTCCAGCAGCTCGCCCAGAGACGGCGAGCCGGGCGGCAGGCCGAAGCCAAGAAAATCCAGAGAAGTCAGCACCGTGATAGACCCGGTCAGGACGAACGGCATCATGGTCAGCGTGGCGACCATGGCGTTGGGCAGGACGTGTTTGTACATGATGACGCGGTTGGATACGCCCAGTGCACGCGCGGCGCGCACGTAATCAAAGTTGCGGGCACGAAGGAATTCGGCACGCACGACATCGATCAGCGTGGTCCATGCGAATAAAAGCATAATGCCCAGCAGGCTCCAGAAGCCCGGCGTGATGATGGATGCCATGATGATCAGGATGAACAGCACGGGAAGGCCGGACCAGATTTCGATGAAACGCTGCATGATCAGGTCGGTGCGTCCGCCGAAGTAACCCTGCACCCCGCCGGCCATGACGCCGACCACAGATGACAGAATAGTCAGGACCAGACCGAACAGGATCGAGATGCGAAAACCGTACAGAACGCGCGCAAACACATCGCGGCCCTGGTCGTCGGTACCGAACCAGTTTTCACGGTCGGGGGCGCTGGGCGCGGGTTTCGGGTTGGTGAAATTGATGGTGTCATAGTGGTAACGCACCGGCGGCCAGATCATCCATCCATCGCCCTTGGCGATCAGGTCGCGGACATAGGTGTCGCGGTAATCAGCCTCGGTATCGAAATCACCGCCCAGGGTTTTTTCCGGGATCATCTGGAAGACGGGGGCGTAATAATGCCCGTCGAATTTCAGGATGATGGGTTTGTCATTGGCGATGAATTCCGCACCGAGCGACAGGAAAAACACGAACGCAAACACGATCAGGCTGTAAAAGCCGCGTTTATTGGCGCGAAATTGTTGCAGCCGGCGGCGGGTAAGGGGGGACAGGTTCATGATGTCCTCGTATTAAAATCAATGCGCGGGTCGACCAGAACATAGGTGATGTCAGAGAGGATTTTGAGCAGCAGGCCCATCAGCGTGAAGATGTAGAGCGTGCCGAACATCACCGGGTAGTCGCGGTTGATGGTCGATTCAAAACCGAGCAGACCCATACCGTCGAGGGAGAAAATGACCTCGATCAGCAACGATCCTGTGAAGAAGATTGCCATGAACGCACCGGGGAAACCGGCGATGACGATCAGCATGGCGTTGCGGAAGACATGTTTATACAGCACGCGGCGTTCGGACAGGCCCTTGGCGCGGGCGGTCAGGACATATTGTTTGCCCAGTTCGTCGATGAACGAATTTTTGGTGAGCATGGTCAGGCCGGCGAAGCCGGAGATGACGAGGGCCATGACAGGCAGGGTGATGTGCCACAGATAATCAATGATCTGACGCCACCACGGGAAATCGCCCCAGCCGTCAGATGTAAGGCCGCGTAATGGGAACCAGTCGAAGTAGCGGCCCCCGGCAAACAGGATGATGAGCAGGATAGCGAACAGGAAGCTGGGTACGGCGTAGCCCACGAAGATGGCACCCGACGACCAGACGTCGAACTGGCTGCCGTCCTTGACTGCTTTGCGGATGCCAAGCGGGATGGAGATGAGGTAGATCAGCAGCGTCGACCACAGGCCGAGCGATATGGATACGGGCATTTTCTCAAAAATCAGCTGGGTCACGCCGACATCGCGGTAATAGCTCTGCCCGAAATCGAATTTCAGGTAGTTTTTGACCATCAGCCAGAAACGTTCATGCACCGGCTTATCGAAGCCGAATTGTTTTTCAAGCTGCGCGATAAAGGCGGGGTCCAGCCCCTGTGCGCCGCGGTATTTGCCGGATGATCCGCCGCCACCGGCATGTCCTGGTTCGGGGGCCATGCCCTGGGCGGTGTCGCCGCCATTGCCGGAGAAACGCGCGGTGGCATCCGTCGACAGGCCTTGGACCTTGGCGATCATCTGTTCCACCGGACCGCCGGGCGCGGCCTGAACAATCGCGAAGTTGAGCAGCATGATCCCGAACAATGTCGGGATGATCAGCAGAAGACGGCGCAGTATGTAGGCGGATATGTTCATGCGGGCGGTTTCACGTTCCAATGGCTGATCATCCACAAACCGCCGGACCCTTCCATGACGGACACGCAACCGGTGCCCATCTTGCGGTTGGGGCCAATGACGTCTTCGGCGTTGTTGGCCAGAAGCGGGGCAAAGCGCGCCACGCCGTTGGATGTGACGACCAACACGGTTTTATCGTCGTAAGCCTTTTCGCAATGCGCGGCGAAGTCGAACCAGCGTTTGCGCAACACGTCCGGCTGCGGCGACCATTCGCGCGGCATGACGTTGTTGCTTTCCCATTGGCCGAAGCTGGCGGCACCGATGCGGGCGACGATCTCGGGGTCGGTTTTGTTTTCATCCGGTCCATGGTCGATTTCGTCGAACATATCGCTCTGATGGATCGCGCGGGTAACGCCCAGTTGTGCGATAACACCCTGCGCCGTTTCAATCGTGCGCTTCAGACGCGATGTATACACGATATCGGGCAGAAGATTATTGTCCTTGAGGTATTTGCCAAGGCGCGTGGCCTGCGCATGGCCGGTTTCGACCAGCGGCAAATCGGTGGGGGCACCCACGCGGCGCGGTGTTTCATCAGGTTTGAACGTGTTGCCGTGACGGGCAATGAGAAGGCGGACGGTCATGCGGCAAGCAACCTTTTTGCGCGTTCAAGATCTTCAGGGGAATCGATGCCGGAATGGATCAGCGTGCCTGGGTCGATGGTCACACACTGGATGGGGATGCCGTTTTCAAGGAAGCGCAGCTGTTCCAGGCCTTCGAGTTCTTCATACACACCGGCTTTGGTATTGGTGAAACGTTCAAGCGCGCTGAGCTGGTATCCATACAGGCCCAGATGCTGATACACGGGCGAGAAGGGTGATTGTTCGCGCAGGTCTTTTTCCTTGCGGATGCCGGGGATGATGTTTTTTGAAAACCACAAGGCGCGGCTTTGCTGGCTGACGGCGACGGTGGTGCCGGAAAACGGCGTGGTTTTTTTGGATTCCCGCAGATTGTCGAGTTCTTCCCATTTCAGGCGTTTGACCGGCGTGGCCACGCGCGTGGCCGGGTGGGTCCAGAATTCGTTCAGTACGCCCTTGATGGCGCTGACGGGCATAAGCGGTGCGTCACCCTGTAGGTTGATGACAACGTCATCAGATTTCATGCCCAGCTGATCAGCGGCGGCGATGACACGGTCGGAGCCGGTCGCGCAATCCGCCGAGGTCATCAGGACGGTAAAATTTTTGGACTGGCAGAACGATGCAATACGTTCGTCGTCGGTGGCAATCGCCACGCGCACATCCGGGTCGTTGCCGACGGCTTCCAGCGCCTTGGCATGCACGTGTTCGATCATCGCCTTGTCACCCAGCATGGCCAGCGGCTTGCCGGGAAAGCGGGTCGACCCGAAACGGGCGGGGATGATAATGCTGATGCTCATGGGCAGAAGTTTAATGGTATCAGCGGCTTATGGAAGCCCTTATTTGGCGGTTTTTGTCTTCGCCCGCCGCTATTGTTTTGGTTGCTTTGCCCACCATGTGTCAGCAATGCCCAGATCATACGGGGCCTGCACTTTCGGGCGTTCGAAGTTTGCCCAGTGCGCGACGCGCCATGTGTCGGCATACCATTGCGGCACGACGTAATAATTCCACAACAGGACACGGTCCATTGCCTTGACGGCGGCGGTCAGGTCTTCCTGTGTGTTGGCCTGTGTGATTTTGTTGATGAGCGCGTCGACGACCGGGTTTTTGATGCCGATAAGGTTGCGGGAACCGGGGGCGTCAGCCTTTTCCGAACCCCAGAATTCACGCTGTTCATTGCCGGGCGAGAGCGACTGGCCGAAGCCGGAAACCGTCATGTCGAAATCAAAATCATTCATGCGCGCGACGGTTTGCGACGTGTCGATGATGCGGAACGTGGCTTCGACGCCGATGCGTTTGAGATTGCGGATATAGGGCAGTACCCAGCGTTCGAATTCCGGCTGGTTCTCAATGATCTCGAACGACAGGCGCACGCCGTCCTTGGCACGGACGCCGTCGGTGCCGACTTTCCAGCCGGCATCATCCAAAATTTTCATCGCGGTGCGCAGATTGGCGCGGGCATCGCCCGATCCGTCAGTGACAGGGTTTTTAAATTCCTGCGTGAAAACTTCCGGGGGAAGTTTGTCTTTGAATTCGTTCAGGATTGCCAGTTCCTTGCCCGTGGGAAGGCCGGTTGCGGCGTAGAACGAGTTGGTGAAATAGGAATAGCTGCGCTTATACGCGCCGTGGGCCATGGCCTTGTTACCCCATTCGAAATCGAAGGCGTATTGCATGGCCTTGCGCACGGCGATGTCCTTAAACACAGGGCGGCGGGTATTCATGACGAAACCCTGCATGCCTGCGGGCAGGCCGTTTTTAATTTCTTCCTTAACGATGCGGCCGTCCTTCACGGGCGGCGCGTCGTATCCGGTGGCCCAGACCTTGGCGATGTTTTCCTGGCGCACGTCATAGCGGCCGGCGAAGAATGCTTCCACCACCACGGTGGTGTCGCGGTAATAGTCGATGACAAGACGGTCGAAATTATAACGGCCCTTGTTGACGGGCAGGTTTTCACCCCACCAGTTTTTGACGCGTTCAAACGTGATGGAATGGCCGGGGTCGATGGTGGCGACCTTGTAGGGGCCAGCGCCAATCGGGCGTTCAAGCGTGGTTTTTGTAAAGTCGCGCTTGTCCCAGTAATGTTTGGGCAGCACCGGCAACTGGCCGACGATCAGAGGCAATTCGCGGTTGCCCGCCTTTTTGAATTTGAATGTAACGCGGGTGGGGCTTTCGGCGGTGGCGCTTGCAACTTCGCTGTAATACGACGCGTAAAAGGGTGCGCCTTTTTCCATCAGCGTGTTGAACGACCACACGACATCCGCGGCGGTGACGGGTTTGCCATCTTCCCACACGGGATTTTTGCGCAGGTTAAAGGTGACGTAAGACCGGTCTTCCGGCATCTCGACGCTTTCGGCCAGAAAACCGTATTCGGCAAACGCCTCGTCAGATGATGATGTCATCAGGGTCGGGTAAATCATGCCGACATTCGCGGCGGGTACGCCCTTGACCAGAAACGGGTTCATCGAGTCATACGTGCCGATGGCGGACAGGCGCAGCGTGCCGCCCTTGGGGGCATCGGGATTCACGTATTCAAAATGTTTGAAATCAGCGGGGTATTTGAGGCTTCCGTAAATGGCCAGACCATGAACCGGGTTGGCGGCGAAAGCGGAAAGGGGGCAAAGCAAAGCGGCAGTTAGCAATAAAGCGCGCAATGAGAAAAGGCTGGGCATGGAACCTCATGTAAAAGAGAGTTAGACTATAGCCATGAAAATCCTGTTTGTCTGCACCGGCAATATCTGCAGATCCCCCACCGCGCACGCGGTTTTGCGCCATCTGGCGGCGGAATCAGGCGCGGATGTTTATGTCGAATCCGCAGGCACCCATGCGTATCATGTGGGGCATGGGTCCGATCCGCGTTCGGTCGCGGCGGCCAGATTGCGCGGCTACGACATGTCGGATATCCGCGCACGGCAGGTGACGTTCGGCGATTTTGAAGATTTCGACCTTATCCTTGCGATGGACGCGGGGCATAAGCAGATTTTGGAAAAAGCCGCGCCCAAGGCGCTGCACCACAAGATCAAAATGTTCGACGATATCGATGTTGGTGATCCGTATTACGGATCAGGCGACGGGTTTGAGCGCGTGCTCGACCAGATCGAGGTCGCGTGCAGGCGGTGGCTTACCAATATTCGTATATAAAAGCACAGCTTAGACAGATGGCTTACACAAAATCGCTGGGTTGATGACGTAATTTGTGGTCTTAACCCGTTCTCGATTTTTTCCGACACTGTGGTGTAGCCGGACATGGAATAACCGGCACCGTAAAGCTAGATTTGGACACTGGGTTGTTGTGTCTCTAGGTGGCTTGATCAGATACGAAAATTGGCAGTGATTGTTGGAAAATGACGGGCCGTATTTGCGCTGACTGCAATATTGCCACTACTTGAAACGGGAAACTGTCCAGAGGCGATAGATGCATCCTTGCCCACATGTTCGACAATCCCCGCAATGCTTTTGGATTCTACGCCGTTGACGTCTTGCATGTGCGGGCCGATCTTAAATGTTTCAACTCGAACAATATCGCCGGGGTGGAGTGATGACACAATCGCGTCAACTGAAGGTTTGGGCGCAATCATTAGAGGGTTAGGCGTTTTGTGAACAAGAAGTTCACCGCACTCTTTTGTAATGACTACAGGAGTGGGCATTTCCACAGACACATTTCGTAATCCTTTGCCTACGATTTGCGCCATTCTCCCTGTAACTGTACCCATGAGAACATCGGTAACAGTGCAGGTCTCCAGTGCGCGGCTTTGTTCTTGATAGATACGCGTATTGATCGCCGGTGCCGCCAATACACCGGCCGCGGCCGTCATTGCGGCTAAGGTGAAAGCTTCTTTTAAAAATCCACGCATACTTGGACTGTATCATTTTCCGTAAAATTGGTCTATATATTAAATCCGTGAATTAAACCAATGGGTTGTGGCTGTCCTTTAAGTACGGTTTTGAGCTTGTCGGGATCGATATGGTCGTTCAATGACACTTCATCCCAGTGGATGCCTTCGACGTTCCAGACAACATCACAGCCAAACGTGTTGGCACCGCCGACATCGGTCAGCAGGCCGTCGCCGATGGCGAGGATTTTTGATTTGTCTGGTTTGCCCAGTGTTTCCCATGCCTGGTCGTAGATCGGCCTGAACGGTTTGCCGAACCACACGACCCTGCCACCGGCGTTTTCGTAAGCTTCAGCGAGCGAACCGACGCAGAGATGCAGCGTGCCGCCATTGACGACGACGCGATCCGGGTTGCCGCAGATGAATGGAATATCGCGTGCATGCGCGGCTTTGAGCACGGCATCATACGTATCGCTTTGCGCGTTATAGGGGATGAGGGATGCGTAGATGAAATCGGCTTCATTGATGTCGTAGACGCGATTGATATCGAGATGTTCAAGCGCGGTCGGGTTTTCATCATCCCAGAATGTGTAGACATTTTGCCCGGCGTGATGCTGGGCCATGTAATCATGTGCGGCTTCACCGGATGTCATGATGTACTGGTAGGTATCAGCCGGAATACCAATGGGGTTCAGCACTTTTTCCACAACGCGCGATGCGCGGTTGGGCGAATTGGATAACAGAAGTGCGGTCTTGCCCTTTGATTGCAGGTAGCGCATGGCGTCGGCCGCGCCGGGATAGGCGTTGTTGCCGTCGTGCAGGACACCCCAGATATCGATCAGGAAAAAATCATACGCGTCGGTAAAATCGGCAATGCCTTTGAACAGTTTCGGGGTCATTCTACGTCCACGCCGACGGCGTCTTTGATGTTGTTGAATCCGTCGCGGGCCAGCAGGGCCGCGAGGTCGTGCTTGATTTTGCCGATCAGTGCCGGGCCTTCGAACACGAGCGCGGAGTAAAGTTGCACCAGGGACGCGCCGCTGCGGATTTTTTCGTAGGCGTCGATACCGGATGAAATGCCGCCGACGCCGATGATCGGCAGTTTGCCGCCGGTCAGTTGATAGAATGTGCGGATGATGGCGGTGGATTTGTTGCGCACATGCGGGCCCGAAAGGCCGCCGGTCTCATCGCGGAACGGTTGGGGCAGGGATTCAGGGCGATCGGTGGTGGTGTTGGCCAGCACAAGGCCATCGACACCGGATTCAATGATGACGTTTGCGATGTCTTCGCATTCATCGTCGGCCAGATCGGGGGCGAGCTTGATAAACAACGGCGTGCTGCGTGCGCCTGCGCAAATCTGATCACGCTTTGCGACCAGCGCATCCAGAAGCGGCAGCAGGATTTCGCGGCCCTGCAATGTGCGCAGGCCCGGCGTATTGGGCGACGAGATGTTGACGGCCAGGTAATCCGCCGTGAGCCCAAATTTTTCAATCAGGGTCAGGTAGTCGGCGGCGGGGTCTTTGGTGTCTTTGTTCTTGGCGATGTTGATGCCAACCACGGCGTCGGGTGTGGTGCCGTGCTTGCGGAAATGGTCGTAGCGGTCGGCGAAGACGTTCATGCCTTCGTTGCTCATGCCCATGCGGTTGATGACCGAGCGGCTGTGCGGGTCGCGGAACAGGCGCGGGCGCGGGTTGCCGTATTGGGGTTTGGGTGTTACCGAACCCGCCTCCATGAAACCAATGCCAAGGCGCTGGGCTTCGTCGATCACAAAGGCGTTCTTGTCGAACCCGGCGGATATGCCGACGGGGTTAGAAAAATCCATGTCCAGTATGCTCTGGCGCAGACGCGCGTCGTGCGGCGTATGGTCGGCGGGCACCAGTTTCCATTTCAGGGCCTGCAGGGCGATCTTGTGTGCGTTTTCCGCGTCCATGCGGAAGAGAATGGGTCGAATGAGCGGATATAAATTCACGCTCATGGTTTTTTTTCGTCCATGGTCTTGATGATGGCCAGACCCTTTTTCATGTAATCCCAGCCGGTGATGACGGTGAGCAGGGCGGCAATGCACAGGCCGATCTGGCCGATCAGCAGATTATGCGGGACCAGTTCCTCGCCATGTCCGCCCATGATCAGGAAACCCATGGCCACCATCTGGCTTGTGGTTTTCCATTTCGCCAGTTTGGAGACCGGCAGAATGATGCGGTGCGGACCCAGAAATTCCCGCAGGCCCGCGATGAGCATTTCGCGGCTCATGATCAGTACGGCGGGAATGGTCCAGAGGCCGGGCAGGCGGTCGAACGAGGCAAGGATGATCAGCATGGATGCGATCAGAAGTTTATCGGCAATCGGGTCGAGGAAACGGCCAAAGGCCGACATCATGTTCCAGCGCCGCGCGAGGTAGCCGTCAAAGAAATCGGTAATCCCGCCCAGAATGAACAATGCCAGCGCCGACCACAGGCTGACCTTGGTCTGCATGTAAAAAAGAATCATGACCACGGGAATCACGGCAATGCGTGAGAGGGTCAGAATGTTGGGGATGTTCAAGAGCTTGCGCATGCTTATCGTTTTAGGCTAGTTCGTGTGGCCGGGCAACGCCCGGACAAGGGTTTTTGCCAGAAGATCAGAGAGTTTTTTGGCCGATTCCGGCGTCAGGTGGGAGCCGTCATAGCTCTTATAGCCCGGCCCCGGTTCAACCCACAGGCCGCCGGCCTTTGTAAATCCAGCACGAAAGGCAGATTCGTCAAAACCGCTTTTGGCGGTTTCGAGCGCCAGCATGGAAGATGTGGTGGGCGGGCGGTATCCGATCACGATAATACCCTGGTTGCGCCAGATTTTGGTCTGGCGGTATACATCATCGATGATGCTCTGGCTCACGGTGTTGTTCGTGAACAACTCCTGATAGCTGGAAAGGGCATAGGCGGGGTCGTGTTTAACCCAGTCGGTCTGGAGCCAGCCATCGTCGTGATATTCCGAAATTTCGTCTGATGTGGGGATGTTCAGATTTCCGGTGATGATCTTGCGCATGCGCTTGGAATCGAGCGGGCGGAAATAATCGCTGAACGGCGTCGCCTCCGCGCTTTCACCGTGGCGGCGGCGGTAGCTCAGGTAATGTTCGTTCGCCTGTGTCCTGGGTGTCAGGGAATGGGGCGTGATGGCAAGGATGACGGCGCGGGGCTTACCCCTGTCGGTCGTCAGCATGCGGTCGACATCAGCGAAAATGACCGGGTTATGCCCGCCGCTGGAAAACCCGTAATTCAAAGCCTTGGTGCCGGGCAGGGCGGCTTCGAACGCCGCGGGTGAGAGGCCGCGATACAGGCGGGAATCACCGATCATTATGATGTTCTGGGTGCCCGGTGCGTGGCCGAAGACCTTGCGCAGCCAGAACCGGTCGTCCTTGCGCTGGAATTCATAACTGGTATCAGGTTTGGAATTGTTGACGAGTGCCAACCCCATAAACACAAGGGCCGCCAGTGCGTAGACGAAAACGCTGCGCTCAGAACTGGAAATAGATAAAGCCATGACCTGGTCCTCTGAATCCAATTGCGATGCATAACATAAAGGCGAGAAGCGCGATTTCGGCGCGGCGTGCGGCGATGGCGTTGTAACGGGCCGCGTAACGCACCGGCTGGAAGCGCGTGTAAAGTTCAAACAGGATGAACAGAATGATCGGCAGGTTCGGGAATTCACCCGGCACGTGGTCGGCGCGGCCCACGGGGGTCAGCATGTTGTAGGCGATGTGCAGGGCGTCGTTCAGGTTGCTTGCCCGGAAGAACACCCATGCCAGAACCGCGAGCGCGAATGTCCCGAGCATCGCGATGGCTTTGCCGGCATAGGGAATGGCGGATATGCGTTTTGGCCACGATGTCACACGTTCCGCCGTCAGATAGGCCGCGTGCAGACCGCCCCAGATCAGGAAATTCCAGTTGGCCCCGTGCCACAGCCCCGAAAGCAGCATGGTCGCCCACATGAAGACCATCGATTTCGCGCCGCCAAGCGGGATGTACACGTAGTCGCGGAACCAGTGCGAGAGCGAAATATGCCAGCGGTTCCAGAAATCGCGGAAGCCGATGGAAAAGTAAGGGAATTTGAAATTGGGTTTGATCGACCAGCCCATACCCTTGAGCAGGCCGCGCGCGATGTTGCTGTACCCGGCGAAGTCGCAATAAATCTGGACCGCGAATACGGCCATGATACCCCACCAGAACAGCGTGCCGTTGGATGCGGCGGGGTTGGCGAAGGCGGAATCGACGTAACCGGCAAGGTTGTCGGCGATCAGCATTTTCTGGACGTAGCCGGCGACGATCAGTTTGGTCGCGGAAAAACGCTGTGATTCAGTGGTGTGCGGTGTTTTCTCCATCCGCCACAGCAAGTCCGTCGCGCGGATGATGGGGCCAGCCACCAATTGTGGGAACAGGCTCAAGAACGCAAAGAAATGGATCAGACTGCGTGTGGGTTTGATGGCACCGCGATAAACGTCGATCGTGTAACTGAGCGACTGGAAGGTATAGAAGCTGATGCCGATGGGCAGGATCAGCATGAAGGGCGGGATGTTGGCCTCAAGCGCGGTGCCAAGAAGTGCGTCGATATTGCTGGCAACGAAGGACGAATATTTGAAGATCGACAGGACGCCGAGGTTGCTGAGCAGGGACACGCCAAGGATCGTGCGGCGGATATTTTTGGACTTCGCCTTTTCCATCGCGATACCGGCAACGAAGTCGACGAGACCGGTAAAGATGATCAGAAACAGGAAACGCCAGTCCCACCAGCCGTAGAAAATGAAGGATGCGACCGTGATGGTCCAGTAACGCGCCAGCCGGTGGCCCTTGATGAACGGCCATAGCGCCCCGAAAAGGGCGATAAAAATCAGGAATGTGACCGAATTAAACGACATCGCCCGACAATGTGCCGGGCGATGATGAATACGTCAATCGAAGGTATGTTAAGCCGTAGCAGCTTTCTTCTTGTCGGCCTTGGGCTCGGCTTCGCCGGCCACGTCCGGGTCACGCAGAACGTAACCGCGGCCCCACACCGTTTCGATGTAATTGAGGCCCGAGGAGGCGTCTTCGAGTTTTTTGCGGAGTTTGCAGATGAACACGTCGATGATCTTGATCTCCGGCTCATCCATCCCGTTGTAGAGGTGGTTGAGGAATGTTTCCTTGGCAAGGGTCGTGCCTTTGCGCAGGGCCAGGAGTTCGAGAATGCCGTATTCCTTGCCGGTGAGGTGGACAGGCTTGCTGTCGATATCAACCGTGCGGGAGTCGAGGTTGACGACCAGGCGGTCGCCGACCTTGATCTGGTTCTGGCTGTGACCTTTCGAGCGGCGGATAATGGCCTGAACGCGCGCCATCAGCTCGCGCTTGTCGAAGGGTTTGGTCAGGTAATCGTCAGCGCCGAAGCCAAGGCCCTTGATCTTGTTGTCGAGTTCGGCAAGGCCGGACAGGATCAGGATCGGGGTTTCGATTTTCGCGGCGCGAAGTTTTTTCAGGACGTCATAGCCATCCATGTCGGGCAGCATGAGGTCGAGGATGATGATGTCGTATTCGTAAACCTTGCCGAGATCGAGGCCTTCTTCGCCAAGATCGGTGGTGTCCACGACGTGACCGTCGGATTTGAGCATCATCTCGATGCTCTTGGACATGGAGCTGTCGTCTTCTACGAGCAGTACGCGCATGTGTGGGGCCTTCCTGTCATAACGTTAACCTTGGTTAAGATTTTAACAAAGTTTAACACCACCTACAAATAGTTTCGAGTCTTCAATGTTTTATCAACTGCCGATGTAGTGGGTCGGGGTGGAATTGTGAGTCATTGCAAGGTCTTGCAATGGTTTGTTTAAACGGCTTTCTTTGGGTCAGGCGGGGGTATAGCCAGCGTTGCTGCGCTGAAATTCGCCCGGACGGACATACCGGCCGATTCCCCGCAGGGTGCGCGGCGCACCGAGGCCGAGCGTGGCCAGTTTGTTTTTCATGTTCCGAATGGGGGTATTCAGCCCGCGTTCATCCGCGACCGATTTGATGCCCTGCGCACGTAACTCGGTAATAAGCAGCGGCGTAGGTACCCATGCGTTTTGATACGCGGCCAGCACGCCAAGGGTTGCAGACTCGAGTTTGCTCAACGGCACAGGCTGGCCATCGGTGAATGTCGCCACATTATTCGTGCGGTCGATCACAAGGTCGCCCAGCGTGACGGTTTGTCTTTGCGGATCGTCGACCAGTTCGGGCGAACGCAGGGGCGTATCGCATTCACCGGCCAGCACGGTCTGCATGATGGTTTTGAAATGCTTCTGGCGCATGCTTTCCAGGAAGTTGAACGGTGGCACTGCGAATTGCTGCATCGGCAGATCGGCGTAGATCAGATCAATATGCGGGCAGGCGACGGCAGCGTTGAACAACGGCGTGGCACGGATCAGGCGAAGATCATCGGGGCGGCGGCCATTGAAAAAGACGGCGATCTTGCGATCCGGGTTTTGCGCCCGGATAGCGGCAAGGTTTTCGATCATGCTTTCGTCGCTGGAGCGGTAGACGGTTTCCACCGTGATGTCCTGCGCGATGATCAGGCTTTGCGTGTCGGTGATGTGGCTGCCCATCGGGCCCAGTTGCCTTATGCCGTGCGCGGGGCCGGGTATGGCGGTGGCATACGCAAACTTGTCCGTCAGGGTCTGGATCAAACCCATCTTCGCGATTTCCGGGTACTGGGACGGAACGTAGACGCCGTGACAAATCATGCCCCACCATGATCCGGGCAGGGCCAAAAAGGCAAGCGATTTTGCATTATGTTAATGATTCTGCGAGTGGGATGAGCGCCCGAAATGTGTTAAGATTTATCTGTCCGCATGAGCATGTCCCCAGACCAGATCGCCCGCCGCCGCATAGAAACGATAGTCGCCGACATCGGGTCGCTGGCGACTGTCACCGTTTATGGCAGCGTGACCAAGCTTCTGGGGCTTCTGGTCGAAATAACAGGTTTTCCTGAAACGCTTTCCCTCGGCGCGCGTGTCACCCTGATGCCCGATGACGGGCGCAAGGTGCTGTGCGAGGTCGTGGGCTTTCGCGAAAACCGCGCGCTGGTCATGCCGTTCGGCACGCTGGAAGGTATCGGCCTTGGGTGCAAGGCCGTGATAGGGCAGGCGCGCCCGGTCATCACGCCGTCGCGTGCCTGGCTTGGCCGCGTTATCAACGCGCTGGGCGAACCGCTGGATGGCAAGGGGCCGTTGCCGGTTGGCGATATTTCCATGGCGCTGCGTGCGCCTGCGCCGCCGGCGAATAAACGCACCCGTCTTGGTGAAAAGCTGGACCTTGGCGTGCGTGCGGTAAACACATTTTTGTCCATCGTGCGCGGGCAGCGCATGGGGATTTTCTCGGGCTCGGGCGTTGGTAAATCCGTCACGCTGTCGATGATGGCGCGGTACACGGTGGCCGAAGTATCGGTCATCGGCCTGATCGGTGAACGCGGCCGCGAGGTGCAGGAATTCATCAACGACGATCTTGGTGAAGAAGGTTTGGCGCGGTCCGTCGTGATTGTCGCCACCGGCGACGAAGCGCCGCTGATGCGCCGTCAGGCGGCATATTTGACCATGGCGATTGCTGAATATTTCCGCCAGGACGGGTCGGACGTGCTGTGCATGATGGATTCACTTACGCGTTTTGCGATGGCGATCCGCGAAATCGGCCTGAGCGCGGGCGAACCGCCGACGACCAAAGGCTACCCGCCGTCCATGTACGGTGAAATGGCGCGCCTTCTGGAACGCGCAGGACCGGGCGAAGAGGGACAGGGCACGATCACCGGCATCTTTACCGTGCTGGTCGAAGGCGACGACATGAATGAACCCGTGGCCGACGCCGTGCGCGGTATTGTCGATGGTCACATCGTGATGGACCGTTCGATTGCCGATCGCGGGCGATATCCGGCCATCGATATTTTGAAAAGCGTGTCGCGTGCCATGCCGGCGTGTCAGACGCCCGGTCAGTGGGCGCTGGTCAAACGCGCCAAGCAACTGATCACGACCTATGAAGACATGGCCGAACTGATCCGTCTTGGCGCATACCGCAAGGGTGCGGATGCGCTGGTGGACGAGTCGGTGAAGTATTATCCGCTGATCGAAGAATTCCTGAGCCAGATGAAATCGGATCGTACATCGCTGGAAGACGGTTTCCGCCGTCTCGCGAAGATTCTGGAGATGCCGTATAATGGCTAATCTGGAACCACTGATCCGTTACCGTAAATTCCAGCTGGATGAAAAACGCCGCTTTATCGCGCGTCTTTATGCGGAAGCGGACAAGGTTTATAATTTCAAGCAACGCGCATTGGACGAAGTTGCACGCGAACGTGCCTATGTCGACGAATCGTCCGACCCGCATGTTATTACCGGCTTCCTGGGCTATCAGGGGCTGATGAAGAAAAAAATCGCCATGATCGACGTCGAGGTCAAACGCATCGACGCCCGTATCCAGGTGGCGCAGGACGATCTGCGTGAGGAATTCACCGAACTTAAGAAATTCGAAATCGTACAGCGCAATCGCTTGAGAAAACGCCGCGAAGAGCTGGAACGCCGCCAGGCCGCCCTGTTCGACGCGCAGGCGCTGGAAGCCTACCGAAGGTCGTTCGAGACTGCGTAAAATTGCGCACGGCTAGGCGTCTGGGATATAGTCACCGCAAAACAAGACATAGACCTTATGCCCGGCGGTACTATTTTACAGTCTAAAAAAGCCATTGCGGCGCTCACCATTCTGGGCGCATTTGCAAGCGCTTCGCATGGGCAGACGGAAGACGAACTGATCGCCGCGCGGCTGCAGGTGTTTGACAAGACAATGGCGGTCCTACGCGACAATCACTATCTCAAAGGCCGTTATGACGCTTTGGCTGCTGATATTGAACGGGTTCGCGTCGACATCAGTAATGGGCGCCAGGATTTTTTTGAGGCGGTTGATGCGCTCGCTCAATCGTTTGATTCACGCACCTCGTTTTCCAAAATTGTTTTCAAGAAGAGGAAGCGCGATGCCAATGCTCTGGGTTTTGCAGCGCTGGGGTTAATTACGCAAAAAACGGGTGCGCGCCTGCTGGTGGATCGTGTGTTTTTTAATACGTCAGGGTTCGGAGCGGGTTTAAAACACGGTGATGCCATTGTGTCCATCGATGGTAAATCTGTTACCGAGATGAATACAGCCGGGATTGATGAAGCCGTCTGCAATGATTTTGCCGATTTCACACAAATCGGCATTGCGCGCGGCAAAGGCAAAGCCGTCATTCAGCATGATCTTGAATGCAATTATGATACCGAGCATGCGGTAGAGATGCGCGTCATTAACGATAAAATTGGATATATAAAAATAGATTCGTTTGTTGAATTCGTGGATTTTGATGTTCAGGAAGCGATTCAGACGATGCGTAAGACCCATCCTGGCGTCAAAAGCTATATTCTGGATTTGCGCGACAACACGGGCGGACAGGCGCTGGCCGCGCAGTCTCTGGTCGACTTATTTGTCGATTCTGGGGATGTATCCATGATTAAAAAAATCCGTGACGATAGCGGGAATGTTTACAACACTCCGGGCGATCATGCGCAAGCCGCGCCGCTTGTGGTTCTGGTCAATCATGATTCATGGTCCGCGGCAGAGCTTGCGCCCATGGCTTTGCAGTATCATCGACGTGCAAAAATTGTCGGGACAATCACGGGCGGCAAAGGCACAAGCCAGAGAACTTTCAGTATTTTCCCCAATCGTCTCAGGAGCTTTTTGCCTGGCGGAGCGCTTACGATCACGGAAAGCGTCATTACCATGCCTGATGGCAATTCCCATCAATTGAAGGGTGTTATTCCGGACGTGCAGGTTCTTAGCAACCTGCTTCCAGCCAAAGCGCCACGTGAAGCGGATATGAAATTGGCAATACCCAATCCTATGGGCGGCGCGCTAACGCCCGCGGAAAAGGCGCGTACGGAAACTTGCGAAGTGCATGCCGATTTCAAGGGGGCCGCCGTTTACGGACATGATGGAAAAATCGACCCTATTCTGACATGTGGGGTCATGGTCCTTCGAAATCAGACTCAGGCCAAAGCCGCCGCTTTCGTGCCGCGATGATCGTCGATGTCGATCCAGCTTTTGCGGCTGGGGTCGGCGTTGAAATTCAATTCACCTGAAAAGCCGATATTGTTCACCGCGTCACGGTAACGCGCGCGCATGGCGTCGCGCATGGACGGGCTCATGGCCTGTTCACTGCGCAGTGTGACGTCAAGTTTGCGGCCTTGTGAAAACCCGTCGATCTGCATGGGGCCCATGCGGGTGAGGGACAGGTCCATGACAAAACGCATGCCGCCGTTTTTGGTTTTGTCCTTGCTGTCGTCCTGTCCCTGATCGAAGGAGCGGTAATGCAGTTGAATGCGGGCAATCTCGCCGCCGAAGATCAGCGGCAGGTTGAGCGATTTCCAGTCACCGGCGGGGCGCGCGTCTTCTTCGCGCATGGTTTGCGTCGCCGATGCGAAATCAGCTGTAAGGCGCGCCAGCGCGTCGGGCCTGCGGCCACCACGCACGGCTTCCAAACCCTTTTCACCCATCCATGCGGTGATGTCGCCGCCGCGAAGGGCGGCCACGAACATCAACACGGGCGCGGTGAATGCCGCGGCACCGGGTTTGGGTATTGCGGCCTGCAACGCGGCGGCTTGCGGGTTTTGTGTCGATGACGCGGTGCCGGTATGCAGCAGATCATCCAGCGTATCCCATGGCAGGCCCATGCCCGTGGCCTGCGGCATGCCGGTGGCCACGGGCGATGTCATGGGCACGCCCGGTAAAACGTCGAGGCGCATGATGGTGCCGGGGACGAGGCCGCGTGCAGGATATTGCAGCACCATCTGCGAGATCGTGGTTTTGAGCGAGCCGTCGGCAGACAGGGTGAATGTCGGCATCTCCAGCACGGGCAGACCCTGTGGCGTTTGACCGGCGACCTGCGCAAACAATGCGGGTGTCGAGGGCGTGCCGTGGATCAGGTTTGTGCTTAACGCGTTTTGCAGGATCGGCGGGCTGGCGGTGGGAAGCACGGCGCTGATGCGTACGTCCAGAACCTGCACCGGCATCGTGTGCGACGACAGGCCGTTCGGTGTCGAGACAATCAGGTGCTGTGTCTGCGGGGTCGCGCCTTGCGGCAGGCTGGGCGTCAGGGATGTGGGTATCAATTGTCCCAGCGCTTGCGGTGCTGCAGCACCTGAAGATGTTGTGATGACGGGTGTTGCCATCGCACTGCCCGGCAGAATGATACGCGTATCACCCGCGGGCATTGCAGGCGTTGGTTGCGGCATGCCGGGTGTGGTGAGGATCGTTTGCTGCGGCAGCATGTTTTGCGCGATGCCGGTGGGTGTCGACGCCGGGACGATCACATTCGGGGTTGCGGATGATGGGATCAACGTTGCGGCAAGACCTGGCAGGGCGGGCGCGTTTAACGGCATGCCGGGTTGCGGCACAAAATTCTGGCCAAGCGCTAACGGTGTCAGGCGCACCATCTGCCCGATCTGCAGCGGGCGCTGCGCCGCGGCGGTCAATGAGGGTTCAGAAGAAGGAACGCCCAGCGTGTTGCCGGTTGCCTGTGTGGGCAGGGCCGGTGTTTTCAAAAACGTCTGCATCGATGTCTTTAAAAATTCGAGCAGGTTTTGCGGGCTGAGCTGGGGCTTTGCCGCGTCGGCGGTTTGCTGCAGCAAAACAACGCCGGACGGCAATGCCTGTTGCGGTGTTGGGGCGGGCGCATCGGACGGTACCGGGATGCTGGTGGGCAACGGCATTTGTGCCGTGGGTGTTTGCGTTTGTGGTGGCTGCGCCGGTGTTTGCTGCGGCTGGCCTGGCATGGCTGGATTTTGTGTGACGGGTGTCTGTCCCGGGATCTGTGGCGTCGGCACCTGTGGTATGGGCACTTGTGATTGCGGTGGTGCCGGTTGTGCGGGTATTTGCGGTTGTGCGGGCAGGGTGACGGTGACGGTGCGCGGCGGGTTGCCGGCGCGAATTTGCAGGTTCACCTCCGTCCCGCGCGCGGGCAGCGGCTGGGGCAGTTGCACATCAATGGGGCCGCGCGGGGTGTTGATGCGCGTGGTGCCGTCCGGGTTTTGTCCGGCCACAGTGCCCCGCAAGCTTACGTCACGGCCGTTATTCTGTAATGACGGCGGGAGAGACTGGGCCTGCGTTTCCACGTCCTGGCCATCCGGGGACGGCGCGGGCGACGCCGCCTGAACAGGGGGCACATAAGGAGACGGGGGCGTGACTGATGCCATGCCCCCATCTTAGCAAAATTTCATTAATTTAGGAATTCACGCGACAGCGGCGGCAGCGGCGGCTTCCTTGCGCAGGGCTTCGTCGACATTGCGGGCGATACGCTCAACATCCGTGGCGGCTTCCGAATTGGGCGAACGGATCAGAAGCGGCGTCTGGTGGCGGATGCAGTCCTTGACCTTGGGGTCATGGCGGATCATGCCGGCCAGCGGCGGCGACAGGCGCAGGAAGTTTTCACATGCTTTCAGAAGGGTCTTGTACGTTTTTTCGCCTTCCAGCGTGTTTGCCGCCTGGTTGATGACGATGCTGACGTTTTTCGACATGCCGGCAGCCGAACCCAGTTTGATGAATGCGTAAGCATCCGTAAGCGAAGTCGGTTCGTCCGTCGTGACAAGCAGGGATTTGGTGGCCGATGCCGACATCATGCGCACGGTGCGGTCGACGCCCGCGCCGAGGTCGACGACAACGGCGTCGTATTCGTGGGACAGGTCGATCAACTGATCGCGCAGCATGATCAGGCGCTGCGTCGGCAGGGCCGAGAGCGATGCCTGGCCGGAGCGGCCCGCGATAATGTCAAAACCGCCTTCTTCGTAACGCTGGACAACCTTGTCGAGCGACAGGCGTCCGCGAATGACGTCGTTCAGGTCGCGCTTGGGCATCAGGCCCAGTTGCACGTCCACGTTGGCGAGGCCCAGATCACCGTCAAACAGCAGAACCCTTTTGCCCTGACGCGCAAGCGCCGTGGTCAGCGAGATGGAGAACCATGTCTTGCCGACGCCGCCCTTGCCGGATGCGACGGCCAGGATGTTGTGACCGCGCGGGAAACCACCGCCGGTAACGGCATCGTTGCTGATGGGTTGGACAAGCGTGTTTGTAACCTCGGTCATGGTTTATCCTGTTTGACGCAAGTTGCGGGGTGAAGCGGCACTTTCTGTACCGGTGGTGGGTCTGCCGCCTTTGGATGACGACAAGAGAAGCGTGGAAAGCGATTGCGCGGTCAGCGTGACGACACCGTTGGCGACCATCGGCGTGTTGGACGCATCGCAAAATGCAAGGCCCGCGCGACCGGCCGCGGACAGCAGACCGCCAAGGCGGCGCGCAACATCAAGGCGGGTCGGGAAAATACGTTGTACGCCAAGCACGGCGAAACAGCGCGCGACTTCGGCGGATTCTTCGGCGTCACCGCCTGCGGCCATGACCAGCACGGGTTCAATCGCACCGGCTTCAAGCAACTGGCTCTGGCGGCGCATGTCGTCGACGTCGAACGGGTTGGTGCCGCCGGTGTCGACCAGGATGAGATCGGCGCTGCGGGAATCTTCAAGACGTGCGCGCAGTTCGGTGCCCGTGCGCGCCTTGAGCAGCGGGATGTTCAAAAGTTTGGTGAAGGCTTCGAGTTGCTCGACGCCGCCTGCGCGCTGCGTATCCGTCGTGATGACGGCGGCGGTGTGTCCGGCCATGGCGGCGCGTGCGGCCAGTTTTGCGGTGGCCAGTGTCTTACCGGCGCCGGGTGCGCCGATCATCATCAATGCCTTGGCCTTGTTCTTGATCGGCAGCGGCGCGAAACGGAAGGCGTGATCCATCGCCATTTTCATCGCGCTTTGTGCGTCGGTCATGCCCATCATGGTCGCGGTAGAAAGGATAATATCGCTGATATCACCCGGCACGCCGTGACGGAGCAGCGTATCGGTCAGCATTTCGTTGATGGCGTCTTCGGCGTCTTCTTCCGCGTCGTATTGCAGATAGTCTTCCGGCACGATGGCTTTGGGGCGCACGCGCACCTGTGCCACGCGGTCGGCTTGCGCCTGCGGTGCGGGTTCGGGCATGCGGGTTTTCGTGCGCGGGGCGATTTCGAAATTCGGCATTTCATCCATGCGTTCGACGGCGGCGGTAACGCGCACAGAGCGCCCGCCGTTTTCTTCACGTGTCGCAACGATAATGGCATCGTCGCCCAACTGTTCGCGTACCATCTGCATCGCTTCAGTCATTGTCTTTGCATAAAAGGACTTTAGCCGCATGGGATCGCAGCCCGTGTTCGAATCATCTTCATAATTGTCACGCTCGATTCGAGAAAAGTCCAGCGTTTCAAGGACTTCCGTGCTGCTATCAACATCGCCAAGTCTTCACCTCTAAAAGTAAACAAAGCGTTAACGCCCTGTTTTTGCCCATAATTCTCGAGACGGGCTCTTTACATAGATAGGGGATTGTTGCGGCGTGGCAACAGCAAAAGACTTAAGTGTTGTGCCAGCCGGGGGCGGCGTAACGGCCCGACAGGGGCAAGACATTCAGGCCGGTGTTTTCCATGACCTGCGCCAAAGCCGTCTGGCAATTATGACGGCCACGGCCCCAGCCGAAACGGTCATAGGGCAGGTTTTGCAGATCAATTTCGGCTGCCTGTGCACGCAGGTTTGTCCATAGATCGTTAATCTGACTTTGTGCACCACAAATCAGCACCTGACGTTCAGTGGCGCGCGAATACTGCGTGGCGCAGCTATGAAAGGTGCTGTGTATTGTCGGGTAGTAACGGTGCAAGGGCGTGTGCTGCACGCAAGTACGGACGAGTTTGTCGATGCCGGTAAGGCCTGTGATAGCTGTAGATAATTCAAACAAACGGTTCAGGCGCGTGCGTGCTTTTTTCTCGACCGTGCTGCGCGTGCGATCATAAGGGCCGAGATGGATTTCGCCAGCAACGTTACCGTCTTCATCAATCAGCGCCAGAAATGGGTGGGATAAAGGCCGCTTGAACAGCGCGTAATCGAGATGGCGCGCCAGTTTGACCGGTCGCTCGCATAATTCGATATGCCATATCGGTGTATAAGCCATTTGTTTTTATGGCAAATCGAGATCGTCAGGTCAAGTTTTGCGTCAAACCTGGCCCACGGTCTTGATGCGGACCTTGGGGTGGACTTCGTTCTGGCTCATCACAATGGTGGACGGGCGGAAACGTTCGATGACCGAGCGGACATAGGGGCGGATACCCGGCGATGTAAGCAGCACCGGGGCTTCGCCGCGGCTCTGGAAATCTTCGTAGATGTCGCGCACGCGGGCGATGAATTGCTGCAGGTTGCTGGGTGCCATGACCAGCTGGCGTTCTTCGCCTTCGCCCATCAGCGCTTCGCTGAAGGCCTGTTCCCAATCAGGCGACAGGGTGATGAGGGGCAGCATGCCGTGGATGTTCATGTTGGCCGTGCAGATCTGGCGCGACAGGCGCGAGCGCACATGTTCGGAAATCAGCGCCACTGACTTGGTGTACAGGCTGGCTTCGGAAATACCTTCGAGAATGGTCGGCAGATCGCGGATGGATACACGTTCGGAGAGCAGGTTCTGTAGCACGCGCTGCAGGCCCGAGAGCGAGATCTGCGACGGGATAACGTCGGCGACCAGTTTCTGGAACGGCTTGCCCATTTCGTCGAGCAGTTTCTGCGTCTCGGTATAGGACAGAAGATCGGCCATGTTGTCTTTGACGATTTCCGTCAAATGCGTGGTGACGACGGTGCTGGAATCCACGACGGTGTAGCCGCGGAAGTTTGCTTCTTCGCGGTATTGTTCATCAATCCACATGGCGGGCAGGCCGAAGGTCGGTTCCATCGTGGCTTCGCCGGGCAGGGTGATGGGTTCGCCCGACGGGTCCATGCACAGAAGCATGCCGGGGCGCACGGTGCCGCGGCCGGCTTCGATTTCCTTGATGCGCACGACGTAGTCGGATGCGGTGAGCTGCAAATTATCCTGAATGCGCACGGACGGCAGGACGAAGCCCATTTCTTCTGCCAACTGGCGGCGCAGGCCCTTGATCTGGTCGGTCAGTTTGTGACCTTCCGCGTTGACGAGGGTGAGCAGGCCGTAACCCAGTTCGAGGCGGATGATATCCATGGCCAGCGATTTGCTGATCGGTTCTTCCACTGGCTTGGCCTTGGCGGTTTCCTGCGCGGCGATCTGGACACGCTGGTTTGCAAGCTCGCGGCTTTTTTTGTTCAGGAAATACGACAGGGTACCCATGGCAGCAGCCAGTACGGCAAAGGGCAGGAAGGGCAGGCCCGGTATGATCGCCATCATGCCCATTGTGCCGGATGTCAGCGCCAGACCCTTGGGATATTGTGAGAATTGTTTGAACAGTGCCTTGTCGGCAGAACCGGCAACGCCACCCTTGGACACCAGCAGACCGGCGGCGATGGATACGAGCAGCGCGGGAATTTGTGTGACAAGACCGTCACCCACGGTCAGGAAGGTGTAGTTGTGGGTGGCGTCGCCCATGGACAGATCGTACTGGACCGTGCCGATGATGATGCCGCCGATGATGTTGACGAAGGTGATGATCAGGCCGGCAATGGCGTCGCCGCGCACGAATTTCGCGGCACCGTCCATGGCACCGTAGAAGTTCGATTCCTGTTCCAGTTCGGTGCGGCGGGTGCGGGCCTGGTCCTCGGTGATAAGGCCTGCGGACATATCGGAGTCGATCGCCATCTGTTTGCCGGGCATGGCGTCCAAACTGAAACGTGCGGCGACTTCGGCGATACGGCCCGAACCCTTGGTGATAACCACGAAGTTGATGATGATCAGGATCGCGAAGACAATGATACCGATCACGAAATTGTCGCCCATAATGAACGATCCGAAGGCCTTAATAACGTGACCGGCAGCATCAGTGCCGGTATTGCCTTCACCCAGAATGATGCGTGTGGTGGCCACGTTTAGAGAAAGCCGCAACATTGTCGCAATGAGCAGCGTGGTCGGGAATGTCGTGAAATCCAGCGGGCGTTCAATGAACAGCACCGTCATCAGGATCAGGACGGAGAAGGTGATGGATAATGCCAGCGCAATATCCAGCAGCCATGTCGGAAACGGAAAGATCAGGCCGGAGATGATGCACAGGATGGCAAGCGCGAACAGAATGTCACCGCGGGCCAGCGTTGAACGCAGGCTTGCGAAATCCATTCCCGGTGTAGATGCGGCTGGCTCAGCCATAGATGAAAAAACCCCAATTCCGAACGGCTTAGTATATCAGGAATCGCACGAGCCTTCACCCCTCAAAGTGATTATGGGAAGGGTGTTTTTTTGAGGCTCTTTCACGGGCGTGGCAGCGCCGGTCCTGAGACCGGTGGGCCGACCTCATCCTTGAAGTTTCTGTCAAAAATGACGGATTGTTTTACTCCGTCGGCACGGGAATACCGGCGTCGCCGTATTCCTTTAGCTTGTTGCGCAGGGTGCGGATGGAAATGCCAAGGATTTTTGCCGCGTGCGTGCGGTTACCCAAAGTGTGATCCAGTGTATCGAGGATCAGGCGGCGTTCGACATCGGCCAGGCTCTGGCCCGCGCCGGCGGCGACCTTGGACGATGCAGGGGCGGTTGAGGGTTCATCCGATGTGTGGATCGCGTCGGCTTCGATCTCGTCTTCCATCGCGATCAGCACGGCGCGGTGCATGGCGTTTTCCAGTTCGCGCACGTTGCCGCGCCAGACGGAATTCTGGATTTTGTCGATGGCGGCCCTGGAGAGTTTCTTTTTGGCTACGCCGTTGACGTCGGCATATTTGTCGGCAAAAAACTGCGCCATTTGCGGCAGGTCGCCCTTGCGCTCGCGCAGGCCCGGCAGGGCGATGTTGACGACGTTGAGGCGGAAATACAGATCTTCGCGGAACTGGCCGGCCTTGACGGCGTCCAGCATGTGACGGTTGGACGTGGCGATAATGCGTACATTGATTTTAACAGGTTCCTTGCCGCCGATACGGTCGATGACGCGTTCCTGAATGGCGCGCAGCAATTTGGCCTGCAGGCTCGGGTGCATTTCCGTGACTTCATCGAGCAGTAATGTGCCGTTGGTGGCTTCCTCAAACTTGCCGATGCGCCGCGCGACGGCACCGGTGAAGGCACCCTTTTCGTGGCCGAACAATTCTGATTCCAGTAGGTTTTCAGGAATAGCGGCGCAGTTGAGCGCGATGAACGGACCGTTTGCACGCTTCGATTTTTTGTGGATGTAGCGCGACATCACCTCTTTGCCGGTACCGGATTCACCGGTGATCAGGATGGTGGCCTCAGACGGGGCGACCTGGTCGGCCATCTTCACGACCTTTTGCATCGCGGGGTCGGTCGCGATCATGGATGATGATTCTTCCGTGACCGCTTCGATCACGGCGGCGATCAGGTCGGCATCGGGCGGGAGCGGCACGTATTCTTTCGCGCCCGCTTTGATGGCTTTTACGGCGGCGGTGGAATCCGAGCCCACGCCGCAGGCGACGACGGGAATTGCAAAGCGTTCTTTCTCAAGATCTTCGATGAATTTGGCGATGTTCTGTTTAACATCGATCATGACCAGATCGGCACCCTTGCCATTGCGCAATGCGCCCATGGCCTGCAGCGTGTCCTCACAGTGAACGACCTTGGCCCCGCGCTGGAGGGCGATTTTGCCCGCCGCACTGATATGGCCTTCGAGGTGACCCACGATCATCAAACGCATTTGAAACCCTTATGTTATTTGAAGTCGAGTGTAACGGCTTCGCCGCCGGAGGCAACCCCATACAAGGTATTGTTTCCAGTGTGTTTTTTGAAGGGGGTTTGCGGTGCTTACTGCGAGAAATAACGCACGCGTTCGCCGGGCGGCAGGATCATGTTGAGTTCATGTTCCAGTTTGCGCGGGTGGTCCTGGCGGGCCATGGAAACGATGGCGGTCAGGATCATGTCCTTGATCATCACGTCTTCAGTGGCGTTGCGTTCCAGCTTGGCGGCCAGCGGCATCAGCACGACGGTCGAGAGTACGGCGCCGTAAAACGTGGTGAGCAGGGCGATGGCCATGGAGGGGCCAATTTTTGACGGGTCCTGAAGATTGTTCAGCATCTGCACAAGACCGACCAGCGTACCGATCAGACCCATGGAGGGGGACACTTCGGCCGCGCGGCGCGCGATGGACGCGGTGCGGCGGTGGCGTTCGATAACGGATTCTATGTCCTGGGTGAGGATGCGTTTGATTTCGTCGGCGGTGTAACCATCGGCGATGAACATGACGCCCTGGTACAGGAACGAGTCCTTGCGCAGTTCGCTCTCAACCTGTGACAGGGCAAGGGGCCCGCGCATACGCACCAGTGTGGCAAGGTCCAGCAGCTGGCGGGCCATGTTGGACGGACGGCGCACATATTTGATCAGCGCGGATTTAAAGATATCGAGCGATTTTTTTAAGTCGTCTGACGAGAACGAAATGGCGGTGATCGTAAATGTACCGAAAATAACCATCAGCACGGCGGCCGGATCGTAATAGGCAACCAGGTTGCCCGATATGCCAAGTGCCGCGCCAATAAGGGCGATGGTCAGGAACAGGCCGAAACCGGTCGCGGTATCAAAACGTTTGCGCGGGCGCGCAATGCGAATGGCATTGACGCTGGGGCCGCTGCTTCCGGTGACCGGTGCGGGCTGTGGGGTGGTATCGTCAGCCATTGTAAGGTTTATTCCTTATGCGCGATCAGACTTGATGATCTCGGTCATCGTGATGCCAAGCTTGTCTTCAACGACGACCACTTCTCCGCGCGCAACAAGGCGGTTGTTAACATAGATGTCGATGGCTTCACCGACCTTGCGGTCGAGTTCGACGACGGCGCCGCGGCCGAGTTTGAGCAACTGGCTGACCTGCATGGTCGAACGGCCGAGCACGGCGGAAATCTGGACCGGGATGTCGTAAATCGCCTCGACATCCTTGGCCATCGGTTCGCCGGCCTCATGTTCAAAGGTTTCCTCCCCGGAATTCGGGTCGGTCATTTCCTGAAGGTTCATTTCGTTGTCGGCCATGTCTTAGCTCCCTTGTGGAGTGTCGGTAGTATGCGGTGTTTGGTCAGAGGCGTCCATAACCTCCAGTGTATCATCAATTTCGGGCGTTACGGGCGGGTTGGCCGCGCCGCGCAGGTGTTCGGGCAAATGCGCGGTGATGGCGTCCAGCATGCGGGTGGCCACGGTCTGCGGGTCCCAGTCGGCACCGCCGCCGGTCCATTCGATCTTGCACTGCATTTCATGCAGGGATGGATCGCCCTGGACGATCCACGGCGTTTTCCGGCGCATGGTTGCCGCCATCGCCTCAAGACGTTCGGTGACCGGGATCACGCGCATCGGATGTACATAGATGGACAGGGTCTGCGCCTTGACCTGTTCTTCGTAAATCCTGGTCACAAAGGATGCGATTTCAGAGACGGCCACGCGTTCCAGCAGAACAGGTAAAACCTTGTTCAGTGCCTGCACGGTGATGAGGGCGGCCTGATCGATGAAGGTGGCCATGCGGTCGGATTCATCGGCGGCCAGACGTTCGGTCGCCATGACGATCTGCTGGCTTAAGTCCCGGATCTGGGCTTCCTGCGAACCGATGGCTTCCTGTAACCCGGCGACGCGGCCTTCGGTGAAACCGGTCTGGCGCGATGCTTCCATCTCTTCCTGCGAGAAGGTGGGCTTGCGCGCGGCCTGTGCCTTTGCGCGCAGGGCGTCCTCGCCGAAATCGTTGAGATCGAACATGAACTTCTTGGCCGGGTGCACGGGTGCGTCCATCAATAGATAATCTGGTCCTCTTCCTTGCCGGTTGAAACACGAATTTCACCGCGGGATTCCAGATCCTTGGTCACGGATACGACGTAGTTCTGTGCTTCTTCCACGTCTTTCAGGCGGACAGGTCCCAGCGATCCCATGTCTTCGCGCAGGATTTTGGCGGCGCGTTCGGACATGTTGGAAAAGAACAGGTCGCGCAGGGTTTCTGTCGCGCCTTTGAGCGCGAGCGGCAGCTTGTCCTTGTCGATGGCGCGGATAAGCGCCTGGATCGATTGCGGGTCGAGCTTGGCCAGATCCTCGAAGGTGAACATGAGGGAGCGGATTTTTTCGGCAGCCGAGGGTTCGGACTCCTCGAGGCCGGTCATGAAGCGCGATTCTACCTGGCGGTCGAGATTGTTGAAAATCTCGGCCATCATTTCGTGGCTGTCGCGGCGCTGGCCACGGGCCAGGTTCGACATGAATTCGGTGCGCAGGGTTTTTTCAACGTCTTCCAGCACTTCTTTCTGGACGCTTTCCATGCGCAGCATGCGGTGGATGACTTCCATCGCGAAACCCTGCGGCAGAAGGGCCATGACGCGCGCGGCGTGGTCGGGCTGAATTTTCGACATGACGACGGCGACGGTCTGCGGGTATTCCTTGACCAGAAAGTTGGCGAGGACTTCCTCGTTCACGTTGCCGAGTTTTTCCCACATGGTGCGGCCGGCGGGGCCGCGGATTTCTTCCATGATCGCGCCGACTTTTTCCTTGTTCAGGACCTTGGCGAGCAGGCGTTCGGTGGAATCCAGCGTACCGACAAGCGAGCCGGTGGACGACATCTGTTCGGCGAAATCAACGAACAGGCGTTCAATGACAGTGCTTGAGACTTTGCCGAGTGCGGCCATGGTGGTCGAGATTTCCATGATCTCGTCTTCGTCCATGAATTCGAACAGTTTGGCGGTATGTTCCTCGCCCAGGGACAGCAGGAAGATCGCGGCTTTTTCTTTGCCGGTCAGGGTACGGTAATCTTCGCGTATACGCATGGCCATCGTTACATCACTCCTGCGTCATCCAGTTGCGGATGATGGACACAGTTTCGTTCGGGTGCGTGGAGACAATGTCACCGACCTTGCGCACGGTTGATGCCTTGACCTTGCCTTCGACGGCATTCATGTCGATCAGGCTGTCTTCTTCCTGCTGCATGCGCGCCTCAATCTCGGCGGCGGACGGGCCGGTCAGGGCCGGGGCCGAAGACGGTGCGGATTGTGCCAGCAGCATTTCTGAGCGTGCCTCTTCAATCGCGGCTTTCTGCGCCTGGAAGAGGGACGTCATGATGGGTT
Source organism: Micavibrio sp. UBA6145 (assembly GCA_002423205.1). Classification (GTDB taxonomy): domain Bacteria; phylum Pseudomonadota; class Alphaproteobacteria; order Micavibrionales; family UBA1664; genus UBA6145. Next base: position 227,589 of record DIUZ01000024.1, read on the forward strand.
TCAGGACCAGCAGGATGACGAGGATACCCATGATGGCGAGCATGATCATCTCAGCTGTTTGCAGCAACTGGCCACGGTCGAAACCAAAGAGGGTGGAGTCTGACCCGATTTCCGGCGTTTCGACTTCGGTGAACGCCATGTTCACCACTTCAACCGTGTCACCGCGCTTGGCATCAAAACCGATGGCGGATTTGACGAGGGCGCTGATCTTGTCGAGTTCTTCCTGCGTGCGCGGGGTGTAGGTTTTGTTACCTTCCTTGTCGGTGACTTCCGTACCGTCGATCAGGACGGCGACGGAAATTTTGTTCACCGTGCCGGTAGATGTGGTGATGGATTTTACCGTCTTGGAAATTTCGTAATTAGTTGTTTCTTCGCTGCGGACGTTTTTGGAATTATCACCGCCGGTTGCGTTGCCTTCGGTGCCTCCGGGCACATTGTTCTGGACGCTGACGGTGGTGGCGTTGCCGCCGGCAGTGGTTTCGGCGGATTCATCGCTGACCGACTGGGTGGAGCGCACCACCTGGCCTTCAGGATCATAGGATTCCTGATTTTGTGTGATGCGGTCGAAATTCAGGTCGGCGGTAACATGCGCGCGGACCTTGTTGAAACCGACAATGCGACCAACCATGTCTTCGATGGCGGTGTTCAGGCGCTCTTCATAGGCGCGGCGCTGGTCCTGATCCTTGGCGGTATCCATCAGACCGGTATCGTTGCTGCCGCCACCGGCCAGCATGTTGGCTTCGGTGTCGATAATCGTGACTTTTTCAGCCTTCAGGCCCGGCACGGCGTTGGCGACCAAATTCTGGATGCCGAAAACCTGTTCGCGCGAAAGACGTGCGGCGGGCTTGAGCTTGAGTGTCACGGATGCGGATGATTCACGCGTGTCGCGCGTGAACAATTCGCGCTGCGGCAGGACAAGGTGGACCTTGGCGAAGTCGACCGGGCCGAGTGTCGCAATGGTGCGGGCCAGTTCGCCCTGAAGCGCGCGGACCTGATTGATGTTCTGGACGAAGGATGTGGTGCCGAAACCGTTCTTCTGGTCGAAAAGTTCGTAACCCATGGTGCCGCCGTTGGGCAGGCCTTCCTGTGCCAGCACCATGCGGGCGCGGCCGATCTCGTTTTTCGGGACGCGGATCTGCGAGCCGTCGGTCGAGCCTTCGAACGGGATTTTCATTTCCTCAAGCTTGGCGGCGACGGATGCGGAATCAACGCTTGAGAGGTTGCCGTACAGCAAAGTCAGGCTAGGTTTGGAGACTTGGGCCGATACGAACACGAAGAAGATGAGAAGGCCCACGAACACGCCGCCAAGAACGGCGAGGCGGGCGGGACCTAGACTGCGAACGGTATCGACGAATGAGCTCACGTAAGTTCCCTGATCTTTACTATCGCGCCTGAACGGCAGGCGATGACGCTGGCCGATCACGCGCTAAAAAGCTGAAAAAACAGCGTTTTATGCCCAATCTACCCCTGCTGTTAACATACATTAATTTTTTACCCGAGTCCAATCATTGGCCACAGATATGCAAACGCATCACCCTTTTATGGTCAATGATTCGCGTAATGGAATGATATGCAAAAGACGGGCCTTAAAAGGCGTGTATTACGAAAATTTATGTCAGATTTGTGCGGCAAGGCCGGGTATTGATCGCTGCGGCGTTGCGGATGGTGCATTGCCGGAAGCGGCGATTTTTTCGCCAAAGTCGCGCGCGGCCTGTCCGGGCAGCGCGTCTTCGATCATGACAATCTGGCCCTTATACCCCTTGGCGTCTTTCAGGTTAAGGAGGCCCGGGGTCATCACTTCTTCGCGGTGGGTGCCGCCGATCATCGTGTCTTTTTCGGTGCCGATGCGGTGCGCGACATAGTTTTTGCCGGGCGCTTCGCTGTGGAATTCGCCGTTCGTGGCCAGGCCGCTGGTCCATACGTTGCCCCACGAGGCGCGCAGAGATGTCTGGTTTTGTTGCAGGTTGGCGCGGAATTCATCTCGGCTGACGATTTCGCTCATATACGCAAGGTTGCGCATCAGGCGATGTTCAAGATTACGGTCATGCGCGCGTGGTTCCACCAGGAATGATTTGAAGCCCAGGCCCGTCAGCGTCATTGCAGGCAGGGTGCCGCCGGAATGCCCGGCCAGGACAAGTTTGTCTTTGATTGTTTCACCGTTTTCGTAGCCGAGTGTTTGCGCGGTGGTGCCGTTGGCGATCGTGATGCTGCCCTGTTTCAGATCGGTATCGAGTTCGCCGATATATTCCTTCATGGCGCGGGTGGCGCGTAAAAATGTGCTGCCCTTGTAAGTGTCTTCGGCATTGAACAGCACGTCTCCGTAATCGCCAATGCCGCGGCTGGCCATGCCCATGAAGTTCTGCGAGATGTTGTTTGTGCCGCTGCCTGGCGTATCGCCTTCAAGGCCGGGGGCTGCGATCATGATCTTACCGCTGGCCTTGTGATACAGGGTCACGAAATATGCGTTGCCCATTTTTTTGCGCTGGTCTTTCAGGCTTGCGCGGCCATGACGTTCGTTCCAGCGGTTGCTGTCATCGAGGACAAGAAAGGGGCTATCCGGTTTGCCGAAATAATCGGCCATCGCCTTTTCCATGTTGAAGACGTTGGTAGCACGGCCGTCGAGATCGGTGTTGTCCTGTGTGACCGGTGCGGTGGTGGGGTCGCGCATATTCGCACCGACATAATAGGCAGCGTAGGTTGCCATCATGGTGTCTGCCATCGGGATGCCCTGAACCGTCTGGGTGCTGATATCGGTTTTTTTCATCTCAGGTTGCGGTATGTCTGGCGCCTGACTGCTTGCATCAGAGCCCCTTACGGAGCCGAAGAAAATGGCCGCCAGGGATTTGCGGGTGAACGACGCTGGTTTCATACCATATGTTTACATATATTTTGGTTAAGGCGGAGTTAGTGGCCCTAATGCCAGAAAGCGGCTGCTTAAACGTTAACATGACGGGGAGGGGTGTAGCTGTTTATTAACCATTGGAATTCTTCTGTTTTCGCCAGCATCCATAATTTTTGTGGTGATATCAACAGCTTGCAGAATTTTATTTATTTAAGTGGAAAGTCGGCGGCTGAAAGGGTTAACCGAGTCGTTGCGAATGCGTTAACGCTTTAAAAATACAGGGAAATTGTTTGATTTTCGAAGCCAGTCGCGGTATGATGGTAGTAAGGACAAGTAGACCTTGTCACTTGGGGAAAATATGATTGAGGCAGTCAAATCAACGGTCGCCAGTAGCGCCCTTTTAAGAGCCAATGTGGACCAGTCGTCCACGTTGAACTCTTTTGCCGCCAATCCGGACAAAATCCAATCCGTATCTCAGGCGCCTTACGTCAGCCCGACAATCCGTGTCGACGTAAACACCAAGATCGCGATCATGGAATTCCGTGAATCTGATACTGGCCAAGTGGTCGCCCATATTCCGTCCGAACAGGCAATTCGCACATATAAACTGCGCGAAGCAAAACAGGACGCTCAACTTATGGCCAAGCTGACCCAAAAAACCGGCACCCAGAATGGTTCTGTGCCTGTGCAAACATCGCCATCTGCGCAAGAAGCGCCGGCGATTGTTGCCACAAGCTCGTCCCAGGAGGCCGACGTCAGTCTGGCACGCGAGTTACGTGCGATCACAAGCATCGTTCCTATTTCCGCTTAATTGAAGCGGGTTTAGGTACAAAGACGTAAAAGGCGCATTTTGCGCCACGCTGCTGCTTTGTCTTTTTGGATTTTTTGTCCGGAAAGCGGGCATATAAAAAAGCGCGATCCTCTAAGGTTCGCGCTTTCGCATATCTGGAATTATCTAAGATAGCATTATGCCGATGTGCTGGTGCCCGGCGTTTCGGTCGATTGCGCGGCGGACGCCTGGGTGCTTGCGGCGGCGGTCGTGCCGGCGGGTTTCATCATCAGTCCGGCCGCGATCTGGCGGTTGATGTCGACTAGGACGCGCAGTTTTTCCTTGCTCGGCTCAGTCAGAATATTGATCGAGCGTTTGAAGATGAAGTTGCACAGATTGACGATGTTGTTGCGCAGGTCGACCGGGCGTTCGTCCGGATTTTCCAGCGCGGTGTCGAAGAACAGCATCCAGAGTTTGCGGTTGTAGTTGAGGATGTTGTCGATGTCTTCCGGCGTCGCCTGGTCCCAGTTGTCGTGAAGTTTCTGAAGTTCGCCTGCAGCTTTGAGCAGCAATTGTCCTTCCAGTTCACGCTGATCCGGCGTTTCCTTGGCTTGCTTGCCGTATTTGCCGGCGGCGCTGGCGTATGGGTTGGGTGCTTTAGACATTGGCCATCAGCTCCTGTTCGTAATCGATGAGTTTTCTAGCTTCGCGAAGTGCCTTGTAATAATGACCGCCGAGAATATGCGATGAAATGTCGGCGATGAGAAGGGATGTGGTGGGGGCGGCGTCCTGTACTTCGCGCACGGCAGTGAAGTATGAGTCGTAAATCTCCGTCGGGTCGTTCGCAAGATACATCATCTGGATGATGAAATAGATGCGTTTGCAAGGCGATGTCGCATCTTCTTCACGCAAGACATCTTTCTCGCGGAGGATGGGGGCGTCGCCTTCGATATGCAGGCGCGTGCGCTGGTTATCGTTTGTGATAACGGCGTTGCCGATAATGATACGTTCTTTGGGTTTTAGGTCTATGACCAGAGCCATGAGTTTCTCTCAAATGTTACAAGGGCATCCTGCCCAGGAGTTTAGTGGGTGTAGTCAGAATATCAAAAGAAAACTTCGGTGTTGGTTTTCCTTGGATCTTCCGACGGGAAGAGTTGAAAAGGGACCGGATTTCTTCCGGTCCCTTTCCACTTTAAAATTAGAACAGACGCAGGACCGACTGTTGAGCCTGAGCTGCCAGCGACAGGGCGGTAACGCCCAGCTGTTGGCGGGTCTGCAGAGCGAGCAGTTTGGCGCCTTCTTCGTTCTGATCGGCGAGGGTCAGTTTATCCGAACCTTCATTCAGGGTATTGATCAGGTTCGTCGTGAAATCCTGACGGGTCTGAATAACCGAGAGCGAGTTGGCCAGGGTCGAACCGAAGTTACGCAGCGTCGACAGGCCCGCGCGGGTCTGGGTAGCAGCGGTTTCGATCGTATCAAGGCGCGAGAAGTCAGCTTTAGCGATCCCAATATTAGTCGATGACAGGTTGGTACCAGTTGTCGACAGTTTGTTGGAACGGTTTTCGTTGAAATAGGTATCCAACGTATCGCCCTTAAGCAGGTTGACGCCACGGTAGCTGGAATCTTCAACCAAATCATCGATCTGATCGCGGATTTTGTTGTAGTCAGCTTCGTACTGGGACAGCGTGGAAGCAGCTGAGGCAAGAATAAACGTCTCACCCGTGCTGATACCAGCGGTTGCACCAGGCAGGAAAGCCTGAGATGTACCGAAGTCAAAGTCGACTCTGGTGGCTGCACCGTTGTCCGAACCGACGGCATCAATTTTGATGGTCTGAACGGTCGCGTTTTTAGCTTCAATCGTGAACTGACCGGTTGTGGCATCGTAGTTGGCCTTAACCAGGCTTCCCACGTTGCTGTCGTTATTGATGCTGTCGACCAGGCCCTGGATCGTCGTACCGGTAATGCGGACTTTCGAAGAAGTCTTGCTACCGTTAACGGTGATCGTAATACCCGAGGTTTCGTTCGCAGAAGCGGAGAAACGTACCTGACCGCCGGTATCAGAATCATCTACCGCAGTCAGAAGATCTGAAGCGCTAGCGAAACCACTGTTACCATTCTTGTAGAAGATACCTGAGGTGAGTTTGGTGTTATTGGTTGCCGTTGCGGAAACCGTGAAAACCTGGCTAGCCGCAGCAACGCCGGCCGAAGTCTGGATGGCAATGCCACCAAAACCAAGTGCCGAAGCAAACGTCTGATCAGCCGTCGATGTGGTTGCCGTAGTGGCAACACCAGTACCGTCGGCGTCAAATGCCATGTTGAAGCTACCGCCATTAAGTGCAGTGACTTTCAGGTAGCCAGCCGAGGTCAGTTCAGCCTTAAGGACAGCTTCGCCGGTTGCCGAGTTCACGAGGTCATTGATTTTCGTGATCAACTGCTCCGTGGAATCGCCGGTGACGATGTTGACCGAGCCAGCACCGATACCACCCGGGTTGTTAAGGACAACGGCAGTGCCGTCAGCCTTTTTAACGGTGAACGTGAGTTCGGCGCCGGTGTTGATGCCTGTAACACTGGTCAGGCCGCCGGTTGCGCCGTTCGACGTGATCTTGGACAGGTTAACAGTACCGGTCAAAGCTGCTTCTTTTGAGCCGTTGGTGATGGCGTCACGTGCCGAGTCAACGATCGACGAAGCTTGTTCGACGAGTTTGGTCAGCGAGGTAACACCGGTATCAGCGGTTTTAATGGTTTGAATCGACTGACCAATGCCGTCCAGAAGGGCGGAGAGGTCGGACGAGCGGTTTTTGAGAGCTTGAGACGCGAAGAAGCTTTGCGGGTTATCAAGTGCCGAAGACACTTTCAGGCCCGTTGAAAGAATACCTTGCGTTCTGTCGATTGAAGACTGCGTACGCTGAAGCGAAAGCAGGTTGTTGCGCAATGCTGCGCTGAGGACGACTTCACCAGTCATATTTGTAACTCCTATCCTAGGGGTTATATGTTATGTCACCTGTTCCTTGGTGACTAATACATCATAGTACAATGATTCTTAATGAATTGTTAAAGGGGAAAATTTATCAAAGTCCGATGTCTGTAATCTTTTCCTTTTTCTTTCAGCTGTTTGTTCAAAAATGTATGGACGTTAGGGTAAGCAATCTTGGGTCAATAGGACTTAAGGTTTTCCTGTGCCGTCTTTGTCCATTTTTTTACCATATTTTCTTTACGGCGTAGTGCGGCTATAGCCGCATCCATTTTCCGAAAGGCGCTGGGGTCTTCGTAAAATATCGGACTTGATAAGGCGGTCATTTTTTCAATTCCCATAAAGCTCAAAACATTTGTTCCGGTTGTGAAAGGTTGGGTGGGAATGCCTGCAGCGTGCGACATGAGACAGGTTGAATGAAAACCGCTGATGACCAACTTCGCCCCAAGAAGAGTGGCGGTAAATTGTTCTGCCGACTGTGCGTCTATGGTTTCGAAATGGCCGCCAATCAGCTCGGACATATCTTTTTCGAGCATCATATCTTCCTGAGATAGGTGCCATTGCGCCCCTTTGAGGAGCGTGGGCTGCAATCCTTGTTCCCGAAGATGCAGGCACAATTTGGCAAAAACTGGTGCGTAGAATGACGTGTACCCTGGGCCGGCGGTGATGACCGCGGTGTTATGCTTTTCGATTTTCGGTTTAGACTCTAGGTAATCCGAAAGCCAGAGTAGTGCGGTATCCATACCCAAAGTACATGGAATATTGATTGAACGCAGGATGTCGTAAGATATCTGGTCGCGTACAACGCAGGCATCCAGTTTTGTGTAAACCTTGTGATAGAAGGCCAGTTTTTGTGGGTCGCTTAGTGAAGGTTTGTCTTCCGGGAAGACTGAATGGTTGATAATGCTGACTTTTTTGCCAAAAAACTGTTTTGCGATATAAGCAAGATACAGCATATAGAGCGCTGTATCGCTCAGACCGTTCATCATGCTCTCGCCGTTAATTATGATCTGGTCGGATTGTTCGATTGCATAGAATAAAGTGGGATTTTTGTAACGCCAGTAAGCCAGAAAACGGCGGTCATCGAAATCCTGTAATGTCGGTTTCCCAACGGGAAACCAGTTCAGCGCGATCGTGGAAAGATCTTCGACGTCATAATTCTTTTTCTCCAGCACGGACTTTATCCCCTGCATGGACGCATAGTGCCCCCAGGTGAATGCAGCGCCAGTATCATTGATGAGAAACGCACGTTTTTTCTTTTTACTGTTGGCAGGAAATAAGCGTTGGTATTTGCGCGGGGCTATACAGTTTTTATCGCCTGCAATAAATTTACGAAACTCTGCGTCGACGCGGACAAACAATTCCGTATAGTCTTTTTGTGTCTGACGGAAAAGGCGCAGGGATTCATACCAAGGCGTGGCCTCGCCGCTCACTGGCCAGCGCCAAAAAGGTTCCTGCGCGAGGATGGTCCAGCATGGCACGCCCATGGCGCCCGCGGCATGAACAGTTGTGTTGTCGATAGATATAATCAAATCGCAGGCTGCAATCTGGTCCATGAATGGTTGCATGGCTGTCCATGAATCGACTTTGTCGTCATGAAAAATATGGAATCCTTTTTCTGCGGCATCCTTGCGTTCCGCAGATGTGTCGCCGTACTGCAAATCGATTACACGAATATTGTCGTATTTTGCCAAGAAATCGAAATCCATCAATTTCAGGGAGCGTATATATCCGGCATCGAGGCTTTTTGTGTACCAGGAAATGCCAACCACAAATTCCTTATTGCTGTCTTTCTTGTAATCAAGTGTTTTGTCTTTTTTCAGGTAATGATCGGTATGAGGTATTTCGTCAATTTCAGTGTTGAAGATGTGTGGCAAGGTTGTTGCTGCGACAAGCAGGTCGATCGTATTGTCGGTATGTAGAGCGGGATCAAAAAATTCAACCTTGCCGCTTTCGAATATCTCAGGAAAGCTGACAGAGAAGAGCGCTTCCATTTTTTGGTTAACGTTAATGATCAGTTTTTGTGGCGCGTATCTATTAACGATCTCGGGCACGTATCGCATCATCATGATAATGTCGCCAATGCCCTGATCCGCATAAAACATCAAGGTTTTGTCGCTGATATCTTCACCATACCAGCGCGGCGTGCTTTCAGGCATGCGCTTGCTGGTTAGTTTTGCCTTGTGCCAATACCATTCCAGTTCAGCAAAAGCTTTTGGATATTGTTCCATTTTGAGGGCAGCCACGCCAATGGCGTAATGAACATCCGGTGAAAGCGGGTCAACCGCCAGCGCTTTTTCCAGATCACCTTCCAGGTTTAAGTATTCTTTTTTGTAGCGATGAATGGTCGACCGATTAAGGTATGGGGCCATCATCAACTTATCGAGACGGGTTGCTTCGTCAAAGCATGCCAATGCTTCGTCTATGCGGGCATTTCCGAGATAAGACAGGCCAAGATTGCATTTGTATACAGCGCTTTCCGGATCGAGAGCTGCGGCTTTTGCAGAGGCCTCCAGCGCTTTGTCGAACTGGCGCAGTGCCGTATAAGCACGTTCCAGTGCGGACCATGCTTCCGGCGCTTGGGGGTATTCCTGTGTTGCGTTGAGCGCGACAGTTTCTGCCCTTTGAAGCTCCTGATTCATGATCAGTGCATCGACATATTGAGCCGTCTGGTTTGGTGTATTTGTCGCCTGGCTCTCGTAAACTTTAATAGCCAGGCCAGGCTTCAGGGTTTTGACCAGGCTAAGCATCAAAGCTTCGCGATAATCCCCGTCAGCCATGAAGGCTGCTTGGCACACTTCCAGTTCGAGACATTTTAAGGCGGCGTCGTAATTCTCGACTTTCGAAAACGCTATACCTGCCTTGCGGTATGCGCGTGGATCTTTGGTGATTTGCGCATATTCCAGGTAATGCCCGGCTGCGTGTATAAGGTCGTTATTTTTGAACGAAATTTCACCAAGGTAATAAAGAGCCTGGGGGGCCGCGCTAAAGTCTTTGATGCTAAGTAACAGGAGGCGTGCCTGTGTAAATTTTTCCTGCTTAATCAGGTTTACCGCCTGACGCGTGATTTCGTCATTGGGCGAGGGGTCTGTGATGGCGCTGGACGTTTGCTGAGGTAGCGAAGTGGCAGTTTGACGATTCTTATCTTGAGGTTTCACGATAAGGTAAAACTCACCGTGAACGCTCTCCGCAAAAGTTACATCCATGACTTCATTCCACTTGTCCAGCCACCAGGACGGATGTTCGATGATCAGGTGTGCATTTCTTCCGTCAGGAAGACGGTGAACGGCGGGGACGCATGAAATGACTAAAAACGCAGCTTTCAGCGTACGGTGGGCAATGTCTGCCATTACGTTGTCAAGAAAACTAGGTTCAATATGTTCCATGACATCTGTGCAGATCAGCAGATCGGCCTGATGCTTATCGTCAGCTTTCTCAGGAATCGCTGGATCGTATTCGTAAAAGGCTACCTCTTTATAAGGAGAATTCGGTTTTTTTTGTTCTTCTCGGAAAAGTGTGCCGATCGTGCCCTTGCCGCATCCATAGTCCAGAACTGATTTTGCATCTAGTTCGCCAATAAGTTTTAAAACTGTCTGGTAATGTATCTGGCCGGTATTACCCCAGGTGTTATCATCCTGGTGTTTTTCCTGGAGCTGAGAGCGGTAATCATCGGACAGTGTCTTGGGCTGGGTCATGGTGTAACTTTAGGTTAAAGCGCTGTAAGCGCAAGGTTAAAAGAGTGCGCCCCCGCTAGTCCTTTCTGAACCAACGGGGGCGCGGTAGCCGAAACGAGGACCTGTTTATTAGGCCCGCCGCGCTCTTAGCGCAGTCTCAGCAATTCTTCCGTCATCTGGTCGGCGGTCTGAATGATCTTGGTGGCGGCGCTGTAGGAGCGCTGCGTCACGATCATCTTTGTAAACTCGTCCGCGATGTCGACGTTAGAGGTTTCAACGGCAGAGCCCTCGACCTGGCCCGCACCACCGTCACCGGCGGCACGAAGGTTGTAAGAGCCGGATTCGGCCGTCTGGATGTATGCGTTGCCCGATTCTTCACCCAGGCCGTTGACGTTGGTGAACGTCGCGAGCGGGAGCTGGAACAGCGCCGATGTCTGACCGTTCGAGAAGCGCGCCGTGACGACACCGTCACCGTCGATTTCGATACCGGTACGAAGACCGAGTTCGGCGCCGTTCTGCGTCACCGCAGTCACGTTATACTCACCCGAGAACTGGGTCAGTGCGCCGATTTCGAAGTTGATGTTCTGCAGGGCCGAACCGTTGCCCCAGTTGATGTTGTTCAACCGTACGGCCTTGCTGCCGGCAATGTCTGCCTGACCGTTCAGGGTCCCGTCTTCGTTGAAGTTCATCATCCCGCTGGACAGGATGGTGTTGGTGTCCAGGTCGACCAGGTTCAAATTCCACCAGCCGAAGGCGTTGGGCGTTTCAGCAAGACCGGCATCCGGGAACTGGGTCGGCTGTGCCGGTGTGGTCGCGGGCGCTGCGGTCATGCCGAGTTTGGTCGCCAGCGTACCGGAGGTTGCAACCGCGTTGTTGGTGTTGAGTGAAATGATCTTGATTTCGCCGTCTGCACTGAGTTCAGCGCGGGCAAAGCCATCAAGATCGGTGTTCAACTGGGTCACAAGCTGTTGAACCGTAGTGCCGGCCAGAAGGGTGATAGTAGAGGTGGCCAGGATGGGTGAGCCGACATCAACCGTGATGCTGTCGCCGGTCACAACCGTGCCGGTACCGTTCAGCACCTGTGCGCGCGTCATCGGAGCGAGCAGGGTCTGGTGGCTGTCGGCACCGTTATAGCTGAAGCCAAGGGCGTTTGCGCCGCCCGGCAGGCCGTTGGTGACCGGGCCGTTGGTGACGGCGACGGTTTCGTTGTAGTTACGCGCCAGGATCTGGAGCTGACCGGTTGAGCTCAGCTGCGCCACCGAGTGGAGCTGCAGGTCCGGGTCGTTGTTCACGAAGTCGATCAGGTTACCCATGGTCGATGTCGATGTAACGGTATAGGTCGAATTATAGCCGCCAACTGCGATGTTGATGGTATCGCCCACCGCCATGCCGGTGATCGAGGTGAGAAGGGTCGGGCGGGTTGCGCCGCTGCCGCCGATACTGCTGGTCGCCGTTGCGGTCGGGGTGAACACTTTCGTGAACTGCATTTCGATGTTCTGGCCTTCACCGAGGGAGTCGAACACTTTGAGCGTACGTTTGAAGTCCGGTGCCGTATTGGCCGGGATCGGGTACGGCGACGGTGATTCAGCGGCGTTCAGGTTGATCGAGAATTCAGCAGCGGTGGTTGCCTTGGTCAGGCCGCCGAGCAGCGAGACGTTGACGGCCTGGGTCGACGAAATATCGTCGCGGCCTGCGGGCAGCTGACCGTTTTCATCAAGCTTCCAGCCCATCAGGTAGAAACCGGCGGTGTTGCGCAGGTAACCGTTTGCGTCTTCGCTGAACGAACCGGCGCGGGTAAAGAGTTTTTCCTGCAGACCGGTCGGTGCCTTCTGAACGATCAGGAAGCCGTTGCCGGAAATGGCGACGTCGGTGGTCGAGTTGGTTTGCTGGAGCGCGCCCTGTGCGTCGATTTTCTGAACCGCACGGGCCAGAACCGAACCGGAGCTGTATTTTGCGGCACCGGCAGAGGCGGTGACGAGCGATTCAAACGCTGCTTCGCGGCGTTTGTAACCAACGGTGTTCACGTTGGCGATGTTGTTGGAAATCATGGAGATCGACTCTGCCTGTGAAGCGAGGGCCGAAACGCCGGTGATGAGTGAGCCGAAAAGTGACATGAGTTACCTCCTAAAGGTTCTAAATCGAAAAAGTTTTGTTAGCCGTTATCCGTTGTATCTGTGGTGTCCGTTGTATCTGTTGTGTCAGTGGTGTCTGTTGTATCTGTTTCGTCGTCTTCGCCGGCGGCGGGCGGGAGCGCGATGTCGTCGGGGTCTGAAATCGAAAGCACGGCCGTCGAGTCGATACGCGAGTTGCCCTTCAGTGCCAGGTACAGAATGCCCTCGATGGATTCGATACCCTGGACATGGCCGGGGATGGCGGTATAGGCGCTCAGCTTCTTGTTGGCGGAGTCAAACGCCGCAAGGGTCAGCGTATAGTTGCCTTCCTTGGCCTGAATACCCTCGTTGTCTTTGCCGTCCCAGATGATGGAGCCGGTTGTCTCACCCGGTTTCATGGTGATGGTGCGGACAACAATTCCGTCCTTGTCGGTGATCTGGAGTTTGGATGTCTTGGCGTCGCCGTCGATAGCGAATGCGAATTTGGTTTCAGGGGTTTTGCCGTCGTAATAAGCGGTGTTACCGCGGTAGTAGACGTCCTTGCCGATATAACCCAGAGACTGGCTGATCAGGTTGTTGGCGCTTTGCGTCAACATCGCATCCAGTTTCTGGTTGGTGAGAATACTCTGTTCGACCTGACTGAAGCTGACCAGCTGGCTGGTGAATTTGTCCGATTCCATGGGGCTGAGCGGATCCTGGTTCTGCAACTGCGTGGTCAGCAGAACGAGAAACTGGTTATACGTGTCCGACGCCTTCGTGGTGGAGGCTTGGGTCTTGGAATAGAGCGAGTCCAGTGCGCTTGATGAAATCGAAGTCATGTTCGTTCTCTGTCTTTTTGTTAAACCACGATATTGACGTGGGTCAGGCCGGTTACCGGATCTACGAAGACCGACATGACGGTATGAATGGTTGCAAGGTCCGTGCCATCTTCATCGGACGGCTTATTTCCGCCGTTTTGATAGGAATTACCGTTCTGGGACATGTTGCCGGAAAAGGAATTGTTATCGCCCAGGCTGAATGTCAGGCCGTCGGCTTTGACGTCGAATCCGGTGTTGTGCAGTGATTTTTCAAGCGCAGCCGCATCCTTTTGCAGAAGGGCGACGGTTTCCGGACGCTCGGCAATCAGCTTGGCTTTCACGGTGTTGTTCTCACCGAATTCAAGCGTCACTTTAACGCGGCCCAGATTTTCCGGGTCGAGCTGGATGGTGAACTGGCGGTCGCCGCCGGGAATGCCGCCTTCGGCCGCGCGGGCCAGAGACACAGACACGAGATGTATGGCCGGGTGCGGGACGCTGGCGGTTTTTGCCATCAGCAATGTGCTGGCGGCGGCGGATGTGCCGGCCGATTCAGCACGCACCGGGAAGGCCGTGTCGAGGCTGAGGCTGGAAGACATGTCGCCGGCATCAGCGTCGGCACTGATCAGGGATGTATCAAGACCTTTGAGGGCCGTACCGGCATTGATGGCGGTTTTGCCCGGCTGCAATTGCGCGGCGAATGACTGGACCAGCGGCGTGCCCTGCGCCACAGACGACTGCGGAAGGACGGGGCCTTGTGCAAATTGCAGGGCGGCGTCGGCGGTCTGTGCCTTGGCGGCGGCAGTCGTGGTCGCGGTTTTTTGTGCCTCGCTGCTGGGTACGCCCAGAAGCGCGGCATAAAGACCGGCGCGGTTGAAGGCCATGGTCTGTGCGTCCGTGGTCTGTGCCGTAGATGTGACCGGTGTTTGCGTGACCTTGCCGGCGGCGCGCGCGATGACAGCGGCGTCGAGGAAAATGGGGGCGGCGGATACGCCCGCCTGATTTTGCGCCTGTGCGTCCAGTGCGGACTGAACATGCGATACGGCTTGTGACGACAGATGGGCAAGGACACCCGCGGGCAGTGCGCCGACGTTTTCCGATACACGAATGAATGTGACGCGCGGTGCGTTCGGGTCGAGCAGGAAGTCCGGCCCTTGCGCGATATTCATGATGGTGTGCGCGTCAACGCGCACGGCGCGTGTTTCGGTCAGGAACGGTGCCAGATCGGCAAAGGCCAGCTTCTTGAAGGCGTTGAACTGGTCCAGATCCATGTCGGCGACATTGATGGTGACATTGCCCTTGTCGGTGACCAGCACCAGGCCGTCACCATTTTCGCTGACATGCGCGGCGGTGACATTGGCTGTGGTGCCCAGGGTTTTGGACGCAAGTTCATCGAACAGGCCGGCAAAGGCACCGTCTTTAATATCTGTCGTGGCCGTGCCTTTCAGCGCGGCGGAAAGCTGGCCCAGCAGTTTGGCAATCTCCGGGTCCTGCATGAACAGGCCTTCGATCGATTGTGTCTGCGTTGTCAGGCTGGCCAGCGTGTCGAGCATGGATTGCGCGGTTTCATCCAGCGTGCCGTCCGGCGTCATGTGCGGGGCGAATACGGCAGCCAGCGGACCGGGCAGGGATGCGAGATCTTCGGTTTTAAGGCTTTGAAGCCTGGCCAGAAGGTCCGGCGAAACGCTGATCAGTTCGATCAGGCCGGACTGGTCGGCGTTGGCGGGTTTAGCCCCAGACAAAAAGTCACTGGCAGCCACCTGGCTTGCGCGCGACTTGGCAAGGCCGCCAAGCAGCAGGGATTTAAATGCCTCGGCATCACCGCCGCCGAGCAGGGCGTCGCCGATCGATGCCGTGCCTTTACCTTTTGCACCGGCAGATGTGGCCGCGCCAAGCAGTTGTGCAATATTGAATGATGCGTTTGCCATGGGGAAATTCTTTCCTTAGAGGACTTCGTTGACTTGCAGGGACAGCGGCGCTTGCGACTTGTTGCCGCTTTCGCCTTTTTTGTTATAGGTGTGGCGGTTGCCGTGCACGGTGTCGCGTGCGCAACGCACGATACGGTCGACGATGCGTTGCATCGAATTGCGGCCGGCTTCCAGCGCGAGGCTGTTGCGGGCGGCGGATTCGCGGAACTTGTCGTTGGATGCCTTGAGGCGTTCGATAATCTTCGGGTCGGCCTTGTTCAGGTTGGGCGTCTGGCGCTGCAATGTGTCCATCATCGAACGGTAACGTGTCAGCATCGCGAATTTGTCGTTCTGAATGTCACGGAATGATTTGAAATCCGATGCGTGCACGGCCTGTGACTCGCGGTCCAGGATATCGGTCAGCGTCGACATGATGTTTTCGACTTCGCTGGTCAGTGTGATGGTGGCGTTGGTGATGGCCGGGCTCATATTGTATTACTCCCCTGAGTTCATTTTGGATTGCATCTCGATCATGGCGCCCTTGATAGAGTCAGCCAGGCCAATGCCGCCCGCTGCCGAGATTTTTTTGCCGTATTCCTGGATCATCATGCTTTTCCATGTCTCTTCCGCCTGACCGCCGCCGAATTCGGAATCGGTCGGAATGGTTTCGAACATGGGCTGCATCATTTCGCTGATGAACATGGCTTCGAAGTCCTGGGACGCGGCGTCGATCTCAGCCATTTTCTTGTCGCTGATCGCGCCCTTGGCTTTTTCAAGCGCAACGTCAACATTGGCCATACGCGCGAAGAACGGGTCGGATGCTGTGAAGATATTGCCGCTCATCACAGCACCTCGATTTCGGCCTGGAGGGCACCGGCGGCTTTGATGGCCTGCAGAATGGTGATCACATCGCGCGGGGTTACGCCCAGTGCGTTGAGGCTTGAGACCAGTTCCTGCAGCGTTACGCCTTCGGGCAGGTAGGCAATATTGGCCTGGTCGTTGTCGCCGGTGATGTCGAGGCTGGTGCGCGGGACGACGACGGTATCGCCGTTTTCGCTGAACGGTGCAGGTTGCGACACCTGCGGTGTTTCGGTGATGCGCACGGTCAAATTGCCTTGAGCGACGGCAACGGTGGAGATGCGCACATCGGCACCCATGACGATCACGCCGGAGCGTTCGTCGATCACGATCTTGGCGACCTGATCCGGCTGGATGGTCAGTTGTTCGACATCGGTAACCAGATCCACCACGGCCTTACCGGCGGGCGGGGTCAGTTTGACGGATGAATTGTTCTCAACCACGGCGACTTTGGAGCCGTATTGCTGGTTGATGGTGGCGGCGATGCGGCGCGCGGTCGTAAAGTCAGGATTGCGCAGGCCAAGGCGTACGGACGGCAGGGACGCCAGGTCAAAGCCGATTTCTTTTTCAACAATCGCGCCGTTGGGGACGCGGCCCGCGGTCGGGGTGTTCTGGGTCACGCCGCCGGCATCGCCGGATGCGGTGAAGCCGGACACGGTCACGGGGCCCTGGGCAACAGCATAGACTTCAGAGTCGCCGCCCATAAGCGGGGTGACCAGAAGCGTGCCGCCCTGCAACGACTTGGCATCGCCCAGGGTGGATACGTTGACGTCGATACGGCTGCCCTGATTGGTGAAGGGGGGCAGGGTGGATGTCACCATGACGGCGGCGACGTTGCCGGTGTTCAGGTTCTGGTCGCGGACGTTGACGCCAAGGCGTTCAAGCATGGCGGTGAGGGATTGTTTGGTGAATGGGGCGTTGCCCAGCTTGTCGCCAGTACCGTTCAGGCCGACAACAAGGCCGTAACCGATCAGCATGTTTTCGCGCACGCCTTCGACGTCCACGATGTCCTTGATACGGGACGGACCCTCAGCCGATGCGGTGCCGGCGAAACCGAGACCGAAGAGAGCGATGGCCGTCAAAGTAAGGGCTTGTATGCGCATGGTATTCCTTTCCGGGAATTACCTTTGCGAGAAGCGTGCCAAGTCCGGCCTGCCCACGAGTCGTGGGTATCCCGGACTTGGTTTGTTGATGCCTGCTATCGCAGGCACCCCCCGCATAATATGGCCGCCCCACCAACCCCATATTATGCGGGGACCCCTATATAAGGTGGGGACCCCGGTGGGGTTGTTCTTGAAGTCTTAAGGCTTTGGCCAGACAATGAAGCCCATGAGAATTGAAGGGCCTCGGTCCACTTCCGACGTTAAAAAGTCCGACAAGGCCCGCAAATCCGGCGGGACAGGCGGCGCGTTCAGTGCCTTTCTGGATGAAGGCGGGGCGGAAACCGCCCCCCCGGCGCGGGGTGCAGCGCCCATGGGTGGTATTGGCAATCTTCTCGCCGTGCAGGGTGCGGATGATCCGACCGAGGGCAGAAAACGTAAAAAGATGATGGAGCGGGCGGACAAGGTCCTGACCGCGCTGGACGGCGTGCACCGGGGGCTGGTGAACGGCGACCTGTCGACCGTCCAGATGGACGAGGTTGGCCGCGCCGTGCGCGAAAACCGCGAAAATATCAATGATCCCAGATTGTTGGCGATTCTGGACGAGGTGGATTTGCGGGCCCAGGTGGAGCTTGCCAAGCTCGAAATGGCCCGCGATAAAGCCAAATCATAACAAAGGTTTAGATAAACGGGTGCAAACGCCTTGTTTCGCTTGCGGAATCACCCGACCATTTCTATATATGTTGCCTTGATTCACCAGGGGGTTTTTGACCAATGACCATGCCAAGCACTGTCACCGTCCCACCGGATTACGATCCGAAAAAGGACAAAGGCAAATTCATGAACCCAATTATGGGTGCCTACTTCAGAAAGAAGTTGATCGCCTGGCGCACCGAGCTATTGGCCGGATCGGAAGAGACGGTTCATAACACCCTTCAGAGCACCGAACTTCAAAAGCCGGATATTGCCGACCGTGCCGCCGCTGAAACGGATCACGCGCTGGAACTGCGCACCCGCGACCGTGAGCGCAAGCTGATCGGCAAGATCAACGAAGCGCTGATGCGCATCGATGACGGCAGCTATGGTTTCTGTGAAGAGACCGGCGAGCCGATCGCCGTGGCCCGCCTGGACGCCCGTCCGACGGCGACACTTTCGCTCGAAGCGCAAGAGAGGCACGAGCGTCTGGAAAAAACGCATCGCGACGATTAATTAAATCTGGCGGCAACGCCGCCGGGGCGACGATTAATTCGCGTTATTTCCTAAGGAATAATCAAACCAACCCGCACCAGCTTAGGAGGCGGGTTTGTTTTTGCCTGAAATTTTTAAACTGCATTTGAGGCGCGTTCTTAAAGTGTTGCTTTAAAGATTTTGATTCAAAAGTATCACTTTAAAAGTAATGAATCTGAGTCTTTGGTTTAAGAGTGTCGCTTTAAAAGCGATGCTTCTAAAGTTCTGAATCAGTGATTCCGGTAAACAAAAAAGACCCCGCTTTTGAGGGCGGGGCCAAGGCTTTGGGTCCTACTGGAGAAAAAACTTTTGGGTTTGCGCGAGCCGCCACGCCAACCCTCGCGCGTTAGAATGGTGAAATTACGTCCAGAACCTGCTGGCCGTAACGCGGCTGCTGGATGTCGGTGATCTGGCCGCGGCCGCCGTATGAGATGCGGGCTTCGGCAATTTTTTCGTACGGGATCGTGTTTTCGATCGAGATGTCTTCGGGGCGGATGACGCCGGTGACGTTCAGGACGCGATTTTCGAAGTTCACGCGCACTTCCTGGTTGCCGGTGATGACCATGTTGCCGTTGGGCAGGATCTGGTTCACGGTCGCGGCGACCTTCAGTTTGATGTCTTCATTGCGTTTGACTTCGCCTTTGCCCGCGTTGGACGAGGCGGTTTCGCCGCCGATCAGGGCCGCCGGGTTCACGCCGTTCGGGAGGATCTTGTCGAGATAGCCTTCAAATCCAAGAGCGTTGGTCAGGGCCGAATCTTCGGTTGCGCTGCGGTCGCGCTTGGTTTCGTTCTTCATGTTGGCTTCATCGGCGATGTCGATGTTCACGGTCAGGATGTCACCGATATCCTTGGCGCGCTGGTCCTTGAAGAATGTTTTGCGGCTGCCCCCGGCCCAGAGCGAGTTGGGCTGGCGTTCGGTGAGTTCGGGCGCCGGCATCGGCATGCTGACCGGGCGGTAACCGGGTACGGCGGTCGGGTTCTGGATGGCGGACTGGCGCGGAACTTCGCCAATGCTGGCCAGGCGGTCGACGGCGTTGCAGGCGCTTAAAGACAGGGCCGTCAGGGTGCCGAGGGTCAGAAGTTTGAATGTTTTCAGGTGTTTCATAGCGCACATCCTCAATTAACGGTGATTTGTTTGGTCCCGGTCACACGTCCCTCGATCGTGCGGTTGGACCCTGAATTGGAGACTTTGATGCTCTGGCCCATGGCGCCGTCTTCGAGGGCGCGGCCCTTGGTAGTCAGGCGCATGCCGTTATTGTCGAACACCATGGTCACCATTTCACCGCGCGATACCATTTGGGGCATCTGAAGGTCGTTCGGGCTGATCACCACACCGGCGGCAATAGCGCGGCGGGGGGTGGAACCGATCATTTCGCCGGCGCTCTGGATCACGTTCGGACCAACGGTCGATGCCTTGCGGGTGACATAGGCGATATCGTTCTGGTTGATGACTTCGCCGTTGCGCTTGTCCTTTTTAAGGACGGGGACGCTGACGACGCGCTCGGCGACGCCGCGGACATTGACGGTCTGCTGGTTTTTGCCGTCGGCATCCGACACCTTGATGATGGCCGAATATGTGCCGCCAACCGGCTGCATGTTGAAGTCGGTGACATCGACGCGCGGGGTGCCGTTATTGGGGATGATGATCTGCGGCACCTCGGATGTGACGCTGATATTGTACATCGCGGGGTCGCCTGATTCTGTCAAATGATCACGCAGGATCGATTTGATCGTGCCGCTATCCACGATCGACGCGTCGCGGCGGATACGGACCTGATCGTCACCCTGCGGACGCCACGGCATATCAAAGGCCGTGGCAATGCGCAGCAATGTGGCCGAATTCCAGACCAGTTCTTCACCCGGTTGCGGGGCGGGGGCGAGGACGAATTCCGCGTTTTGCGACACGCCTTCGAAAACATCGCCCAGGGTGACGTTATGCCCTTTGACCGCAACATCGGCACGCGGCACGGGGTTGAGCGGGCCCGCGAACGCCTTGTTCGCACCGCAAATCACGATACCAGCCACGACCGTGAGGGCGAGGATGATCACCAGAAGCTTGCCGGCCAGATGGGCGGAAAGCTCGTTGGGATTTGTGCGTTTGAACGTGGCGGTGGCGGTCATGTCAGACTCCGTTGCTGCGTTATTAAGGGTTTTTGTTATCTAAGCTGGGTCAGGGTGCCGAGCATGTCGTCCGAGGTCTGGATGACCTTGGAATTCATCTCGTATGCGCGCTGGGCGGTGATCAGCGTGGTGATTTCATCGACCACGTTGACGTTGGATGCCTCGCGGGCACCCTGTTGAATGGCGCCAAAGCCGACATCGGTGGGGTTGCCGACGGTGGGCGTGCCCGATGCGTCGGTTTCCAGCAGGATGTTACCGCCGACCGCTTCAAGACCCGCGTCGTTCTGGAAGACCGCGATCTGGATCTGGCCGATCTGCTGGGTCGCAATCGTGCCGGGGACTTTCACCTGGACCATGCCGTCTTCAGAAATGTCGACCTGGGTCGCGTCCGCCGGAACGGTGATGCCCGGTTCCAGAGGGTAGCCGTCGAGGTTAACGATTTCGCCGTCGCCGTTGAGCGAGAAGGAACCGTCACGGCTGTAGCCGATGCTGCCGTCCGGCATGCTGATCTGGAAGTAGCCGCGACCGGCGATGGCCATGTCATAGGTGTTGCCGGTGATGGACATCGGGCCCTGTTCATTGATGCGGTAGATCGAACCCGGTTTGACGCCGAGGCCGACCTGGATGCCCGAAGGCAGGACTGTGCCGACCGACGACGACGTAATGCCGGGGCGGGTCTTGTTCTGGTACATCAGGTCCTGAAACTGAGCGCGCTGACGTTTAAAGCCGGTTGTGGTCATGTTGGCGATGTTGTTGGAAATGGTATCCACATTCATCTGCTGGGCCAGCATGCCGGTGGCTGCGATATCAAGGGAAAGCATGTTTTTATCTCCTGTAGTCTTTTAAATTCTGATCAAAATTTGCTGCGTTTATCTTATGATGGGCTGGTCAGTGTTTTAATGGTTGAGCGGACGCGGTCGTGTTCGTTCTGCATCATTTTGGCCACGCTCTGGTAGCTGCGGGATACGTCGATCATGTCGGTCATCTCAAGGACGCCCTGGGTATTGGACCCTTCCAGTGCGTTCTGGATGACCTTGGTTTTTTCAGCCGGGATACCGGCGTCTCTGGCCTGGTACAGGCCTTCGCCAAACGGCGTCAGGGTCTGGATATTGGCGAATTCGGTGACCATCAGGTTGCCGACGGTGCCGTCCATCGTGGCGATGGAACCGGTGGCGTCGATTTTGATGTCGCGGCTGCCGGGTGGGACGGAAATCGGTGCGCCGCCGCCGTCCAGTACCTTGTACCCCTGCTGGGTGACAAGATTGCCTTCGGTATCAAGGCCGAACGAGCCGGCGCGGGTATACATGGTTTTTCCGCCCGGTCCCTGAACACCCAGGTAACCCGGACCTTCGAGTGCCACGTCCAGCGGGTTGCCGGTCAGTTTGACCGGACCGTTGGCGGCGACGCGGAAATTGCCGTAGTCCTCAACCATGGAAAGGGTTTCTTTCATGGTCTTGGGTTTGTCGAGGTATTCAGCGAACACCATCTTGCCGGCCTTGAAGCCCGGCGTGTTGATGTTGGCGATGTTGTTCGCGATCATGTCCATGTGGGACTGGAGCGCGGTTAATCGCGAAAGGCCGATGTAAATGGTATTTTCCATGGTGGTCCCGTATTTTTATCTCGGTTATCTCTTTGCACAGGGCGTGCCAGCGTGATTTTGTTCATGTTTTCAATGGGTTTTTCCGCTCCATCCGGTGGTGTGACATTGTCTGTCCCGAGTCGTTGAGGGGGCGTGCAGGCGGAAGTATGGAAAAAATTGCCTGACGTTGACGCGACGTCGCCTTGCGCCAGTCTGTTGGCGGCTTTTACGGCACAAGGCTTTGTGTTAACCTTTTCGATACAAGCAGGATTTCTCCTCAAGGACCCTCGATCATGGCCAAAAAAGACGACGCCGAAACCAAACCAGCAGCCCCCGCAGCCGAAGGCGCGGAAGGCGAAGTGAAGCCTTTAGACGATGAAGGCAAAGGCTTCGGTGCCAAGAAGCTGTTGCTTATCATTGTGCCTGTGATCCTGATCGGTGTCGGTGCCGCCCTGTATTTCACGGGTGTGATTGGCGGCAAGAAAGACGCCGGTGCCGAGGGCGAACATGCCGCCGCCAGTGCCGAGGGTGGTGAAGCTGCCGAAGGCGGCGAGGGCAAAGGCCAGGCTGCGGGTCCGCAGTTCATGGAATTGCCCGATCTTCTGGTCAACCTGTCCGGCGCGGGTGGCCCGGCACGGTTCCTGAAACTCAAAGTGAAGCTTGAGGTGGCCAGCGCGGCTGACCTTGAGGCCCTGACGGCGGTCGCTCCGCGCGTAATCGACCAGTTCCAGACATTCCTGCGCGAGATGCGGGTCCAGGACCTGCGCGGGTCTGCCGGTATTTACAGATTGCGGCAGGAGCTGCTGTACCGCGTCAACCTCGCGGCCCAGCCGGTCAAGGTCAGGGACGTCCTTTTCCAGGAAATCCTGATCCAGTAACGGACACGTTTTAGGAATTTCCGCTTTGTTGGCATGATTTGTGCTATATTGTTAACGAACATTAACGCGCAACCTGTGCAAGAATAATGGCCGACACCGAAACACCGCCAGCCGCAGCCGCCGATGGGACCGCCGATGGTCCGATGAGCGAAGAAGAACAAGCCATGATGGCCGAATGGGACGCCATGGCTTCGCAGGCATTGGGTGTGGATGGCAAACCACTCGGCGCCGATACCGATGACGGTGGTGGCACCCGTATCCTCAATCAGGACGAAATCGATTCCCTTCTGGGCTTTAACGATGCCTCCGGCCAGGAGCAGGCATCGGGCGTCATGGCGCTCATCAACTCGGCGCTGGTCAATTATGAGCGCCTGCCGATGCTCGACATCGTGTTCGACCGACTGGTCCGACTCATGTCTACGTCTTTACGTAACCTGACATCAGACAACGTTGAAGTTTCCCTCGACCAGGTGTCGACGGTGCGCTTTGGCGACTACATGAATTCGATCCCGCTGCCTGCCATGCTTTCCATATTTAAAGCAGAGGAGTGGGATAACGGTGGTCTGCTGATGGTCGACTCGGCACTGATCTATTCCATCGTCGACGTTCTTCTGGGTGGCCGAAAGGGCACCCCGGCGATCCGGATTGAGGGTCGCCCATACACCACGATTGAGACCAAACTGATCGAGCGCATGGTCGGCGTTGTCATGTCTGACATGTCGTCGGCCTTCGATCCGTTGTCGCCCGTCAGCTTCACGATGGAGCGGATGGAAACCAACCCACGCTTTGCCGCAATCACCCAGGGATCGAATGCGTGTGTCCTCGCGCGGCTGCGTATCGACATGGGTGACCGGGGCGGCCGGGTGGAGATTTTGCTCCCCTATGCCACGCTTGAGCCGATCCGCGAACTGCTCCTCCAGATGTTCATGGGTGAGAAGTTCGGACGTGACTCGATTTGGGAAACTCACCTCACTAACGAATTGTATTCAACGGATATTGACCTTCAGGCGGTGCTTGCAGAGAAGACCGTTCCGCTTGGTGAACTGCTCAACTGGAAGCCCGGTTCGACCGTGTTTTTTAACACGAGACCCAAAGACCGGATTGAAGTCCGCTGTGGTCAGTTCCCGATGTTCAAGGCATCGACCGGCCAGAAGCAGGGCATGCTCGCGGTGCGAATCGACAAGTACATTCCGCCCGCGAAGAAGTCTGAGTAAGACATCTCTATACCGCTTGTAAGACTAGCCATAACGTTCTAGCTTTCATTTATGGAAGGCGCGCCCGTATCCCTGATTCTTGATGTCATTGTCGTGGTCCTGCTGGGCCTGACGATCGTCTATGCTGCGCGTCTTAGTCTCCAGCTGCGCCGTCTGCGCGATTCCAAATCCGATCTTGATAAAGTGGTCCGCGACCTGGTGAAGAACCTGGACCGGGCCGACCGCGCCATTAGTGGTCTGAAAGAAGCCGCCCGGGAATCGGGTACCGATCTCCAGAACGCCGTCGACAAGGCTATGGCCCTGTCGGATGAGCTTCAGCTGATTACGGATAGCGGCGACCGTCTGGCATCGCGTCTTGAATCCCTGGTCGCTGCCGGCCGTCCGCTCGCGGCACCCCTTAATACGCCACAGTCGGCCCCGACGCCCAAGACTATCGTTGAACC
This sequence comes from Micavibrio sp. UBA6145, assembly GCA_002423205.1. Classification (GTDB taxonomy): domain Bacteria; phylum Pseudomonadota; class Alphaproteobacteria; order Micavibrionales; family UBA1664; genus UBA6145. The sequence continues at coordinate 252,077 of DIUZ01000024.1, forward strand.
CAGCAAGTCCGGCGCTGACCGGCGTTCTGGTCAGGATAGTCAGCAAGCAAATTCGCCTCAGGGCGTTCAGGCATCCTATGCCCAGCACCTGCGCAAGCTGGATGCCGGCATTGTGGCACCTTCCAATGCCCCTGTTTCAGGTGGGCCTTTCTCTATCCGCGACCCGGATGCTGAACGCGGGATCGACCCGCTGGACACCGCCGAGGACGAAAGCCTGTATTCCGAAGCTGAGCGCGATCTGTTCCGCGCCATGAAAAGCCGCGGCCGTCCCAGATAACATTTTGGCGGATGGTTTCCTAAGACCGGCCTGACAAGTCTCCACCCCATCACATGGGTATGATAGAATTTCTATGATGAACGATTTTCTCACCCGTTTTCGTATCCTGCCGCTTCTGGTTCTGGTCGCCCTGCTTGCCTTTGGCCTGCGCCTGGGAGAGACCGTTACGGATGTGAAGGATATGACTGCCTCGGCCCTGGCCGAAGTCCAACCGGCCGCCGGTGAAGCGCCGAAGACGGAAGGGGCGGCTCCCCTGGCGACACCCCCCGGTGACAAATCCAAGACCGAAGCCCCGACTGATATCACCGGCGCTGTTCTTCCGGCGTCGGGGGACGAGCCCCAGCCGTCCAGGGACAATGCCCCGAAAGTGACCCTGCCGGACCCGAATGCATCCCTGCCGGAAGTGTGGGCCGACCCCGCCAGCCAGTCGATGTCCGATTCCCCGGAGCAGATGCAGCTTCTGGCCGATCTCGCCAAGCGCCGCCAGCAACTGGACGCGCGGGAGAAGCTTCTGGATACCCGTGAGGCGCTGATGAAGGCGTCTGAGAAACAGATCGATACCAAGCTGGCCGAGATGGGTCAGCTCAAATCCCAGATCGAGGGCCTTCTGGGTAAGCAGCAGGCTGAACAGACTTCCAAGATCACCAGCCTGGTTAAAATCTATGAGCAGATGAAGCCGAAAGAGGCGGCGGCGATCTTCAACCAGATGGACATGAATATCCTTCTGCAGGTCGTGTCCAAAATGGCGGAGCGTAAAAGTGCACCGATCATGGCAGCCATGGAGACCGCAAAGGCGAACGAGTTGAGCGTGCGTCTGACCGAAATGAACAAGCTGCCAGAACGCCGCCCGCAACCGACGGGCTTTCGCGGTGCCAATACCGGTGCGCCGGTTCCGACGGCCGCCCCTGCGGGATCGGCCTCATTGCCCGGTCTCGACGCGCTTGGGCAGTAAGGTATTTCCCTAACTTATCCTGTTGAGCATAGTTGCATGTGTTGGCGTGTTTTCTTCATGACGTTTTAACCAAATCGCGGCACACTTACGCTTCAAAGGTGCTGATTTCCGGCCCTTTTTCGTAATTCCACTAATTCTTCCGGGGTTTTTTTATGGCTGTCGATAAAACTATGAACGTGCTGATTGTTGACGATTACGCAACGATGCGCCGCATCATCCGTAACCTGCTTAACCAGATTGGCTTTCCGAATATCGACGAGGCCAGTGACGGCGGCGCGGCTCTGAAAATGTTTAATGAAAAGAAATACGGCATGATCGTATCCGACTGGAATATGGAGCCGATGTCGGGCATGGACCTGCTCAAAGGCATTCGCGGCAGCACCAGCGACAATAAAGGCGTGCCCTTCATTATGGTCACGGCCGAAAGCAAGACTGAGAACATCATCGCCGCCAAGCAGGCGGGCGTGAACAACTATATCGTGAAGCCGTTCAATGCCGAGACATTGAAGGCCAAGATCACGGCCGTATTGGGAGCACTCTAATCATGTCATCCACAAATCAGTACGACCGCAGCAAAGTCGTCAACATAGTCAATTCCGTGATCGCCAAAATGGCGACGTCGACGGATTCGAACCAGGATGCAGTTATCAAGGAATTGCGCGGCGTTCTGGACGTCATCCAGGTCCTGCGCGCGGATATTTCGGGCCTGCGTCCGCAGGATGTGACCGCAAAGCACGTGCCCGGTGCGACCGACGAACTGGACGCGGTGATTACCGCCACCAAGACGGCGACGGATACGATCATGTCGTCATGCGAGGCGATGGAGAAGGCGGCTGCCGGCAAGAGCGACCCGCTGGCACAGGCGGTCAATGACGAGGTCACCAAGATTTACGAGGCCTGCTCATTCCAGGACATCACCGGCCAGCGCATTAAAAAAGTCGTGGGCGTGCTGGAGGAAATCCAGACCAAGGTCGAACATCTGCTGGAGGTTATCGGCCACACCGAAGACCATGTCAGCCAGGATACCCGCGTCGGCGACGCCAAGCTTATGAACGGGCCGCAAATGCCGGCCAATGCCATAAGTCAGGATGACATCGACAAGCTACTGGCTAGCTTTGACTAACTTGGTTTTGGGGCCTCGCCGGCCCACTCGCTCTGCTCGCTCCCGCCCGCGCGGGTTAGCCGCGCGGCTCGCCAGTCGGCTCGCTAACATTGAAATAAGCCTCTTAAATTTCGGCCCCCAACGGGGCCGTTTTTCATGGTAAAGTGTCGGCATGCGCGAGAGAAACATACGCGACAATACCCCGCCGCCGGTTGATATGCGGTCACTGACACTGACGCTGACGGTGTCGCTCTTTATTGCGTTACTGGCGTTCTTTATCGTCATGAACGCGCTCAGCCCCGATTCCACCGTCAAACAACAAAAACTGCGGGCATCACTGAGTCAGACCTTTGGTTTTGTCGGCTTCGGGCAATCTGTCACGGATACGGGTAATACCGGGGCCGGGGCGCTTGGTGATGCTGAAGTCGCGGCGGCGCAGGGTTTGCGCAGCGTATTGCCGGATATCGGGTTTCAGTCATCACGCCTTGGCGAGACCGGGCAGATGATGGTGGTGCGCATACCGCGGGATGATTTCAATGCACGCTGGCCGGATTTGAGCGCACGGCTGAGCAATGTTCTGGTGAACCATAACCGGGGCAGGGCGTATTCATTACAGATGCTGGCGCTGGACGGGCCGGACAAGGCCGGTGAGCTTGTCGCCAATGCGCGCCAGCTGGCCGAGGAAGGCGTGGACGAGGATCTGATCGGCATCGGGTATATCAACCGCGGCACCCCGTCGATCGAGCTGCGCTTTATTACATCGGGGGTGCACTGATGGATAAAATGATGAAGGCGCTCGACGATTACAATGCCGAACATGCCAATTATGAGCGGGTGGATGTCACTCTTTTGGGACCCCTGCATGAGAAGCCTAAAAACGCAGCAAATCAGAAGGCCCCGGACAACGCGGAACATGCCACCGACCTGAACGCCATTGCGTTTATGCAGGGGCAAGGCGCGGCAATTGCCGGGGATGTGCGTGTCTGTCAGGAGCGCGCGCGGATTTACGGCGACCCTGAAAACAAGGCGATTCAGGCCCGCATGTGGCTGATCTCGTTTACCGACCTGTTTTCGCTGCTGCTGTGTTTTTTCCTGATGCTGTATTCGATGAAGGACCCGGCGGCCCTGAAAGCGCCCATTCTGAGCGGTGCCAACGCGACACAGATGCATGGCGGCGCGGGCAGTGGAGAGGCCGGGCAGCAGGCGGGGCAGAATATTGCCCGGGTCGGGATGGGTGAGGGGTTGAACCTGGGGTATCTGCAGGGGGTGCTGAAAAACGCGCTTGTGCAGGTGAAACTGGAAAATGACGTGCGCATTATTACAGGCGCTGATCACCTGAAACTGCATGTCGATGCAGATAAGGTTTTCAACGGCAACGCGCTTTCGGCTGATGGGCAGCGTATTGCCAAGGGACTGGCCAACCGGCTGGCGACATTGACCAACCGTATTACGGTTGTGGGTGTGCCGTCGGATTCGGCGGAATGGTCGTCGTCTCTGGCGCAGAGCACCGCGTTTGCCGAGATGATGCGCGATGCCGGTTATCGCAAACCATTTGTCGTGGTGGGCGACGGGGCAGGCGGGAAAGCCGGTATTGAAATCCGCGTCGACGCCGACGATGGCCGGGAACGGTAAAAAAGGGTTGAAAACGTAAAGGTCTTTAGGGCTCTAACGTTGACCGTACACAGGCCCCATGTCAGGGTGAAATGTAAGGATCCCATGCGCAGAATTTCTTTTCTTGCCGTAATCATTTCAGCTTTCGTTTCCAGCCCTGCCATGGCGCAGGACGCGGCACAGAGTTCTGCGCCTTCCGATCCGGTTGCTGCGGCCATCGCCGCCGCCAAAGCCGCCGCCAATGAAGCACCTGCACCGAAGGCAACCTTAGAGAAAGCGCCCGTAAAGGCACCGGCACCGGTTACGCCAACAGAAGCCAAAACCAAGGTGCAGGATAAAATCGCCCCGGCGAAACCGGCTGATACATCGACATCACTGGTTACCGATAATGCAGCAAAGCCAGCGGCAACACCGGTGGCTGTCGCGCCGTTGCCTGAAACCACCGCGCCTGTACCGGGTCTGCCGACACCGGCAGAAGTGATGGCCGCCGCTACGCCGACGGCACCGAATACACCGGTTGACCTGACGCCCGCGGTGACCGAGGTCAAACCGTTTACCGGGTCCGCCGTCATTACGGTGGGATCAACACAGGGTCTGGCACTGGCCGCGTTTGAGCGCGGCGGGTATCTGTGGGTCGTCCTGAGCCAGGAAGAATTGTCGGTTCCGCCGCAAGTGTCGGGGCCTGATGCGGCGGCGCTGGGGCCGGTTGATGAAATCAAAATCGACGGCGGGTCAGCCTACCGCGTGAAGCTGCCGCAGGGCGCTTTTGTGCGCCCGGAAGGGGCCGGGCTGGTCTGGCGTCTGTATGTCAGCGGCCAGAACCCGGGGCTGAAGTCTGTTACGGCGGAGCGTGATTTTTCAAACACCGCCGAAGGGCCGCAGGTCCATATTCCGATCCCGAACGGGGTGAGCGCGGTGCGCCTGCCTGATCCGCTGATCGGCGACGATCTGGCCGTCATTACCGTCAGCCGGGCCGATTACCGCCTGATCAATTCGGATGCTTATGTCGATTTCAATATGGTCCCGGCCATAGTCGGCGTTGTGCTGAAACCCAAGGCCGACGGTATCCGTATTTCGGTGCAGCCGACGGAAATCGTGATCGCGCGTCAGGGTGGCCTGCGCATGTCGGTGGCGGGTCCGCGTCCGGCAGGCGCGGCGCGCAATAACGCACAAGGCGAAAGCGGCACACCGAAGAACACGCCTGAGCCCACAACCATTTTTGCATTTAAAGACTGGGCGCTGGGCGGTCCGAAACAGTTCATGGATATGCGTCATTCGATTGACGACAAGGTGGCTGCGGCCCCGGATGAACGCAAATTGCCGGAGATTATTTCCGGCGCGAAATTCATGCTGGCGCAGGGTTTGCCGCAGGAAGCCACGGGCTTCCTTGCCATGGCGTTGTCGTTCATGCCGGATTTGCGCAGTTCGCCCGATTTTCAGGCGCTGATGGGTGCGGTTGCCGCGCTTAAGGGTGAAGAAGACGAAGCCGCAAAGGCATTCGCCACGCCGGGGCTTGAGACCAAGGACGAGGTGGCGCTGTGGAAGGCGTATAATTTTGCGCGCGCGGGCAAGCTGGGTGAAGCACAGAAAATCCTGCCCGCCAATGCCCGCCAGATTCTGACGACATATCCCGAACGTTTACAGACGCTGGTCATTCCCGACCTGATCGAGGCATTGCTGGCGCGGGGTGATGTGAATATCGCCGAAGGGCTGCTGGATGCGTTCGACAAGGCGAGCAGCCAGTCGCTGACCCTGGGACGCGACGCCGCGATTGCGTATTACCGCGGGCGTATTGCTACACTGCGCGGCGATGCTGCGACGGCGACCGAATTTTACCGCGAAGCAACCGAAGGCCTGCAGGGGCAATACCCGGTGCGCGCGACGCTGGCGCTGGTTGAGCGCGGCCTGTCCGCGAAAACCATTGGCCGGGACGAGGCGGTGCGCAAGCTTGAGCGTTTTCGTTACGGCTGGCGCGGTGACGCGCTTGAGAGCGACATACTGGAACGTCTTGGACTTATATACGTGACCGGCGGCGAACAACGCCGCGGCATGACCATCCTGCGCGATGCCGCGACCATGACAAACGATGCGGCGGAACGCGAGAAACTGGTCGCCGTCATGCAGAAGGCGTTCCGTGAATTGTTCACCGGCAAGACGCGCGAACAGATGTCACCGCTGGAAGCGGCGGCCGTTGCCACCGAATTCAACGAGCTGATGCCGGCGGGCGCAGACGGCGAAGCCATCACCATGACAATTGCCGACCAGATGGTGCAGGTCGATCTGCTGGAACGCGCGGCCGATCTGGTTGAGCCGCTGGTGGTCACGACCGCCAACCCACAGGACGCCGTGCGTTACGCGCACCGCGCTGCGACCATCCGTATCCTGAACGAACAGCCGGGCGACGCAATCAAGATCATCGACAAGGCGCTGGGCCGTAATGATGTTGCGGGCAAGGTCAGCGATGTTGATGCCAAGCGTTTTGCATTGCTGCGTGCCAAGGCCAAGGCACAACTAAAACGCCCGGATGATGCGCTGGCCGAGCTTGCCGGCGTGGCTGAAGATACCGAGTCCTTGAAACTGACCGCCGATATTGCATGGGGTGCGCAGCGCTGGCCGGTGGCGGCGGATGCGTTCGCCAAGCTGGTTGCGGGCGCGAAGCTGAACGCGACGCGGGCACCGACCCATGAGCAGGCGCAGCTTGTCCTCAATCAGGCGCTGGCCCTGAACCTGTCCGGCGATACCGAGAAGTTGACCCAGTTGCAGGTCGCGTATTCGGACATCATGCGCCGCTCAGACATGAACCAGGCGTTTCAACTGGTGACCCGCACGGCGCAGGAGGCGACGCTGGCCGACCGCGAAACCCTGCTGCAACTGGTGTCGGAAGTCGACATGTTCAAGGACGTGCTCAAGGCTTACGACGCGTCGGCGGCCAAACCGGCGGCGGATGCCAAAAAGGCAGAACCGGCGGCCGCGGCACCGGCGGCTGCCAAACCGGCTACAGGTGCACAGGCGCCGACAGAACCGGGGCAGGCGGCAGAGGCCGCGCGCCAGTCAGGCAAATAATCAGTCTTTTACAGTGTAGCGGGTCATGAAGGTTTTAATGGCTTCGTCGACCACGGCCTCGCGGTAACCGGCGGGGGCGGCGTCGCTCATCCCGAACAGGCGGGGCCAGAGAATGGCGTCGGTGATCATGCCGAAGAACTGCCGCGCGGCGACGTTACGGTCGGTGATCAGCCAGTACCGCTGTTCGACACCCTGATCCAGAACATCGTTCAGGCGGTTGATGAAGGGTTTGCGCCATGCGTCGTTGACGGCCTGGCCCAGACCTTCGGCTTTGTCTTTGAGCAGAATGCCCATACGGATCAGCCCCAGCAGCATGGGGTTATCCAGACGGCGGGCATAGGACAGGCCGATGGACCGCAAGGCATCAGACACAGGCAGGGTGTTTCTGGCGGTGGTTTCGTCGCGCATCTTGGCCAGCACGTCGATGGCACCGGCAAGCAACGCCTCTTTCTGCGGGTAGTGCGAGAAGAGGGTGGCGGTAGAGACCTTGGCCGCCTTGGCGATGTCTTTCAGGGCGACTTCTTCGAAGCCGCGCTCCACGAATAAACCGAGTGCGGCATTTAGAATTTTCTCACGGCTTTTTTCGGCGCGTGCGGCCTGAAATTCAGGATTGCTCATGCCTTTGTTTTTACAGGAAAGTTTATACCAAGTCGAGGGACTTGTTTTTGTTGGTGGCACGAGTCCGAAAACGGCGGAAATCCGCCGTTTCACGTGAGTCACGAAAGGGAAAAATTACTGCGTGATGCCGGGTATCTGAACGCTGCCCGGGGCGCTTTCGAAGCTTTTGACGAGCGAGCCAACCACGAGGTGCCAGCCATCGACCATGACGAAGAAGATAATCTTGAATGGCAGCGAAATCATGATGGGCGGAAGCATCATCATACCCATCGACATCAGGATCGAGGCCGTAACCATGTCGATGATGAGGAAGGGCAGGAACAGCATGAATCCGATTTCAAAGGCACGGCGCAGTTCCGAGATCATAAAGGCCGGGATCACGATGTGCAGGGGCGATTCCATGGCGGTTTTGGGCGCTTCCACGCCCGACATGTCCACAAACAATGTGTAGTCTTCCTGGCGGGTGTTCTTGAGCATGAACGCCTTGAACGGCTGTGTTGCGCGGTCAAAGGCCACGGTTTCTTCGATTGTCTGGTCCATCAGGGGCTTGATGCCCTCGTTATACGCCTGGGTGATGGTCGGACCCATGATGAAGAAGGTCAGAAACAGGGCCAGCGACATCAAAACCGTGTTCGGCGGCGTCTGCTGGACGCCCAAGGCCGTCCGCAGGAATGACAGGACGATGATGATCCGGGTAAACGACGTCATCATGATCAGGATACTCGGTGCCAGCGAGAGAATGGTGAGCATGGCCAGAATCTGGACCACGCGGCCGGTAACGGTGCCGTCGCCGCCACCCATGTCGAGGGTCAGTTCCTGCGCCATGGCGAGGGGGACGCCCAAGATCATGACAGCGCCGAGAAGGCACAAAAGGGCGATAAAGGCTTTTCTGGTGCGGGTCATGAGGGCTTCTGCGGCGTCGGAGGCGTTGGAATATTGGTATCGATGACCGTGTGACCCTGTGGCCCAAGGACGATCAGGTGTTCGCGGTCATCGCATTTTACCAGAGCCAGCTTGTGGCGGGAATCCAGCGTGCGGATCTCAACCAGCCCAAGGCGGCGGCCGCTGCCAAGGCCGAGGGCGATCTTGCCAAGGCCGGAGCGTTTGAACAAAAGGGCCAGAATCCCCATCAGCGCCAGCACAAAGGCCAGCGCGAAGATGAAGCGCAGATAGTCGTTGAATTCCATGAATGGATAGTGCGGGGTTTCGAAGGCCCGTTCAAGCAGCCGTTTGGGTCGGCCCTCAGTTACTTTTTCGTCTTGTCCTTGAGGGACTGGACCTGGTCCTCAAGCGCGAAGGTCAGGCGTTCGATGGCCAGCACGGCCTTGGAGAGCAGGGGCTGGATGGTGGCATCCGGTTTGCTTTTGAGCATTTTGGACAGGGCCAGCGATTCAGCATCCAGCGATTTGATGTCGATGCGTTTGCCGTCGCGCACGAAGGATGTCGCGGCTTCGATGCGACTGATCAGGTCTTCCAGGCGCTTATGGGCCGGGCTTTGTGTCATGTGATTTTGTCCTTTTCCATTTCGGCCATGAGGACCGCGTCGAACGGGTTGGGTTCGCCGTTGGCCTGATAGACATAGGCCAGGATTTCCCCGACTGCCATCAGGGCCTCGGTCGGGATGGGGGAGTCGAGTTCGAACTGGGCCAGCATCTCGGCCAGATTGGCGTCTTCGCGGACCTTTACGCCATTGGCGTAGGCGATTTCCAGGATCTGGCGGGCAATTTCGCCACGGCCGGCGGCGGTAATTTCCGGCACTTTGCCGATGGCGGACCGGTCGCGCAGGGCGACGGCTGTGGCCCTGGTTGAAATTGCCTGCGCATTCAACGGGTTAAGTGGGTCTTCGTCTTCGGGTAGGTTTGGCACGGTTTTCGCAAATACCTTATGTGGGACTACTTAGAGACGAGCGATAAAAATGACAATGCTCAGTGGAATTGGCCTTTTCAAAGGCATTATGTCGAAGATGGACTGGCTTGACCAGAACCAGCGCGTTCTTTCGCAAAACATAGCGAACGCGGACACGCCGGGTTATCAGCCCAAATCGCTGAAAGAAGCCGACTTTAAATCATTGATGGGGTCGACCGCATCCGGCGGCAGTAAGGGCAGCGCCCCGCAACTGGCCCTGACACCGGTCCGCCTTGAGGGTACGAATGCCATGCATTTCGGCGTGAAAGAGGGCGAGAAAGTCTCGGCCGAAGCCAAAGCACAAAAAACCACTTATGAAGCCAGCCCGGATGACAACAGCGTGGTTCTGGAAGAACAGCTGTTCAAAGCCAACCGTAATTCGATGGATTACCAGCTGGCCACCAACCTCTATCGCCGCAATGTGGGCATGCTGCGCATGGCTCTCGGCCGTAACGGATAAGGAGATTAATCATGGAAATCATGAACGCAATCGGGATCTCAGCTTCAGGTATGCGCGCACAGGGCGAACGCCTTCGCGTCATCTCGCAGAACATCGCGAACTCCGACACCGCCGCCACCATGCCGGGGGAGGAGCCGTACCGCCGCAAGACCATCACCTTCAAGAACGTCATGGATAAAACCCTGGGCGCGGAAATCGTGAAGGACGGCGGCATTGCCGAAGACATGAAAAGCCCGTTCCGCCTGAAATTCATGCCTGATCACCCGGGTGCGGATGCCAACGGTTACGTCAAACTGCCCAACGTGAACACCCTGATTGAAACCATGGATATGCGCGAAGCGCAGCGTTCATATGAGGCCAATCTGGGTATGATCGACATCGCCAAATCGATGATGAGCAGAACGCTGGACTTGCTGCGCGGATAAGCGCGATAATAGACACGAAAGGTTTTGATCATGGTCGATAAAGTATCCCAAGCCATAGGCGCCTATCTGAACACTGCCAAGATCGCGGATAAATCCGCGGGCGGCGGCGACGATGACTCGTTCTCATTCGGTTCGATGATCAAGGGCGCGATCGAAAACGTCGTGAAAACCCAGAAAACATCCGAAGCCGTCTCGGCGCAGGCGGTTTTGGGCAAGGCCGACCTGACCGATGTGGTGCAGGCCGTGACCGACGCCGAAATGACCCTGCAAACCGTCATGTCCGTGCGCGACCGCCTTGTGTCCGCGTATCAGGACATCATGCGTATGCCTATCTGATCCTTTAAAATCTGTTTTCATTGCTGCGTTTTTGCGCGCCCGTTTTTGCGGGTTTATGCAAATGCTGTATTTCGCCGTAGACCGTCCGAGGCATCCCGCGATATCATGGGTTTATGGATCAAGGCATTATTCTGGATTACGGCCGTGAGGCGATCATTCTGACCCTGAAGCTCGGCGCGCCGACTTTGCTGGTCGCGCTGATCGTGGGCGTGGCTATCGGCCTGTTGCAGGCATTGACCCAGATCCAGGAAATGACCCTGTCTTTCGTACCCAAGATCGTGGCGATGTTTTTGACCCTGTTTGCGGCCATTCCCTATATGGGGCATGAGCTGATCGAATTCACCCGCCGGATTGCCGACCAAATGATCGGGATGCCGATTAATTAGCGTTGGCCGACCGGGTAGGGCAGAGGTACTCTGTTTCCCATGGAATCCCTTCTTCAAACCCTTGCAGTCGCGCAGGTCTACACCTTTATGCTGGTGTTCGTGCGCGTGGGCACGGCGTTGATGATCATGCCGGGTATCGGCGACGGATTCGTGCCGCAAAACGTGCGGCTGCTTTTTGCGCTGGCTTTCTCTGTTGTTGTATCGCCGCTGGTGGCCAAGTTCATGCCGCCCTCCGGGGATATGGGCGCGGCCTTTGTTGCCATGCTGCTGGGTGAATTCGTGATGGGCGCGTTTATCGGCGGTATCGCCCGGTGCATGATGGCCGCGCTGGATACGGCGGGTATGTTGATCTCCATGCATATGGGGCTTGCGAACGCACAAATTTTCAACCCGGCTTTTGCGACGCAGGGGTCGATCATGGGGGCGTTTTTGTCGATCACGGGGGCATGTCTTTTGTTTGCGACCAATCTGCACCATCTTGTGCTGCAGGCGCTGATCGACAGTTACCGCACATTCCCGCCGGGCCAGATGAGCGTGGCGATGGCCGGCAACATGGCCGATACGTTTTCGAATGCGGTTACCAAGTCCTTTGCCATCGGGGTGCAGTTCGGCATGCCGTTCATGCTGATCACCATGATGGTGTATGTGGCGATGGGTATCCTGTCGCGCGTCATGCCGCAATTGCAGGTTTTCGTGCTGTTCATGCCGGTGCAGATTGCCGCGGGTCTGCTGATCTTCACGCTGGTGGTCAGCGCGGGGATGATGTTCTGGCTTTCGGCCTATCAGGATGCGATCAGCCTGTTCCTGTTACCGGGTGGGGGATGATCTATGTCTGGCGACGACAGCGACGATTCCCAGAAGACCGAAGATCCGACCCCCAAGAAACTGGACGAGGCACGCAAGCGCGGCCAGGTGCCGATGAGCAAGGAGACCAACACATGGCTCATGCTTCTGGTCGGCACCATCGTTATTGCGGGCATGGCCCCGCATATGATGAAACAATTATCCATCCTGATGGAAACCTTCATCGAACAATCGTGGCAATTGTCGGAAAGCCCCGGCACGCTTCCGATTTTGAAGGGGCTGTTCTTTGATATCCTCACCATCCTGATGGCGCCGATCCTTGTGCTGTTCCTTGCGGCGGCCGCCGGACCGTTCGCTCAGGTGGGACCGCTTTATTCCATCGAAAGCATCATGCCCAAGATGGACAAGGTGTCGCCGGTGGCGGGGTTCAAGCGACTGTTCTCGAGCCGGTCGCTGTTCGAATTCCTCAAAGGCCTGGCCAAGGTCGTGCTCATCGGCTGGGTCTCGTGGGAGGTGCTCAAGCCCTATATCAACGATCTGGACCGTGTCATCGACATGTCGATGATCGACGTGCTGGCCGAGATGATGCGCCTGTTCGTCAAACTGATGACGGCCATCCTGACGATGTATTTCCTGCTGGCGGGGGCCGATCTCGTGTTCCAGCGTTACACGCATTACAAACAGATGCGCATGAGCCGCCAGGAGATCAAAGACGAGTATAAACAGACCGAAGGCGACCCGCATGTGCGTTCCCGCCTGCGCCAGATACGGATGGAACGCGCCCGCAAGCGCATGATGCAGAGTGTCCCTGAATCCACAGTGGTCATCACCAACCCGACCCATTACGCGATTGCCCTGAAATACGAACCGGCGGAGATGGACGCGCCGAAATGCGTCGCCAAGGGGCTGGACCAGATTGCCCTGCGCATACGCCAGGTGGCGGAAGAGAACGATGTCATCATCGTTGAAAACCCGCCGCTGGCCCGGACCCTGCACAAAGCCATGGAAATAGACGATTTCATCCCGGCCGAGCATTACAAGGCGGTGGCGGAAGTGATCTCGTATGTCTTCCGCCTGAAGAAACGTTTATAATCCTGAATCGCATGGCCGATCGTCCCGATATCTCACCCACCGACCCGCTTTCTCATTCGACCGAGGGCCTTATCCGCCATGATCTCACCGAAGCCGTAGGCCGCTTTTCCCCGCCGCGCCGTACGGGCGGGCCAGACACCACGGTTTATTGGACCATATTGCTGACCTCGTGCCTTGCCTTGGCCTGTATGCTGGTCATGTGGCATGTCGATGTCCTGAACTGGCACCGCCAGCATATCCAACTGATCGTTCTGGCGCTTGTTGTCATGGTTCTGGCCAGCGCCGGTTTCGTGGTACAGGCCGCCCGCAATGTCAGCCGCGAACGCAGCATTCTGGACGAGATATTCCACGGCGGTGCCAAGACGGGACGCCTTGTCACTGATTTCGGCCGCCGTACGGTCCTGATGAATGACATGTTCCGCGATATTTGCGGGGAGCTTCTGGGCAGCAATGAAGACATATCGCTCAATTCCCTGCGCAAGATATTCGAGCCGGTGCCGGAAAGCCTGGAGCGTATCGAGCTTATGATCGATCTTGCCTATCGCGGCACGGCCGAACGTATTCAATTACCGACCATGGCACAGGGGTACCGCCGCTGGATCAAGATTGAGGCGCAACCGGTGCCCGGCTGGGTCGGCACCGTCAACTGGCGTATCGAAGACATTACCGAGCGTCATGAGCTGGACGCCGCCGTGCATGCCGAGCGCGAGAAGCTGATCGACTTTACGGACAATGCGCCGGTCGGTTTTTTCTCTGCCGGTGAAGATGGTCGTTTCCTTTTCGTCAACGCCACGCTGGCGCGCTGGCTGGGTACGGATATCGACACACTTCTGACTTTGGGCCGTGTCCATACCTATCTGGCGGAACCGCCGGTGGATGCGAAGCCGTATGACCTGACCACCGAAGGCGGACAGCGCCAGGTCGTCGAACTGAAAATGAAGGGCCCTGCGGGCAAGATTTTCCAGGCATCCATAAACCAGTCTGTGGTGACGGAGGCGGACGGCAAGGTGCGTACCCGCGCGGTCGTGCACGACCTGACGAGCGAGCGCGAAATGCGCGAGGCGCTCAAGGATTCCGAAGACCGTTTCCAGACCTTCTTCAACGAAGCGCCGCTGGGCATTGCGCTGATCGACAATCACGGGCTTCTGTCTGACTGCAACAAGGCGCTGGCCAGCATGATGGGCATGGCGGTTGAATCCATCGAAGGCCGCAATTTCGATTCCGTTATCGCCGACAAGGACCGCGCGAAACTCAGCGCCGCCATGGCGACGATCGAGGAGGGCCGCTCCATGGACCCCATGGAGGTGACACTGAAAGGGCAGGACCGCGACGTGGTGGTGCAGATGCACGCCCGGAAATACCGTGGCCGCAACATTGTCGTTCACTTCATCAACCTGACCGAACAAAAGGCGCTGGAAGCCCAGTTTACCCAGTCGCAGAAAATGCAGGCGGTGGGGCAACTGGCGGGCGGGGTCGCGCACGACTTCAACAACCTTCTGACGGCAATGATCGGTTTCTGCGACCTGTTATTGCTGCGCCACAAGCCGGGCGACCCGTCGTTCAACGACATCATGCAGATCAAACAGAATGCCAACCGCGCGGCGAACCTTGTTCGCCAGCTTTTGGCATTCTCGCGCCAGCAGACGCTCCAGCCCAAGATTTTGGATGTTACGGATACGCTGACCGAGCTGTCGCATCTGATGCGGCGCCTGATCGGGGTGATGATCGAACTGGATATCGTCCACGACGCCGCCAGCGGCCTGATCAAGGCCGACGAAGGCCAGATGGAACAGGTGCTGATCAACCTTGTCGTCAATGCCCGCGATGCCATGAACGGGCAGGGCAAGCTGACGATCAAAACGCAGCAAGTCGTAACAACCGCCCCGCAGCAGCGCGGTGCCGACACCATGCCGGCGGGCGACTGGGTATGCATTTCCGTGGCCGATACCGGCTGCGGTATTCCGCGTGAAAACATCAGCCGTATTTTCGAACCATTCTTCACCACCAAGCCGGTGGGGTCGGGTACGGGGCTGGGGCTTTCGACTGTTTACGGCATTATCCGCCAGACCGGCGGGTATGTGCATGTGGACTCGGTCATCGGGTCGGGGACGACATTTTCCATCTACCTGCCGCGCAGTGCGCAGGGCCTGACGTCGAAGGCGGCTGCCGCCAAGATCGAAGACAAGGCCGCTGACCTGACCGGTACCGCCACCATCCTGCTGGTGGAGGACGAGGACGCCGTGCGTGCCTTCAGCACCCGTGCGCTGACCAACAAGGGGTATCAGGTACTGGACGCGCCGGGCGGCGAGACCGCGCTTGAGGTGCTCAAGGCCCATGGCCAGGCACCGGACCTGGTGGTGACCGATGTCATCATGCCGGAAATGGACGGCCCGACACTGGCGACCCATATCCGCGAAATGTACCCGGATGTGCCGATTATCTTCGTGTCCGGCTATACGGAAGACAAGTTCAAGGGCCAGTTCGGCGAGAACACGTATTTCCTGCCCAAGCCGTTTACGCTGCAGCAATTGGCGGCGAAGGTTAAGGACGTTCTGGCATAAAAAACCCGGTGCGTTTGCGGCACCGGGCTTAAATTCCAATCTTTAAATCTTAAGCCATGGCTGGCTGCGGGTTGCCTACGCCGCTCAGCAGGTTGCGCACCACGGCGCCCAGGCTGGGCTGTTTGTTGGACGGCTGGGTCACGCCCGTCATCTCGTCGCGCAAGCGGGAATCAAACGGTGCGCTGTACAGCAGGTCTTCATTGGCTTTCTGGCGCTGGGACGCGGGCAGCAATGCAACCGAGTCGCGTGCCAGTTCGAGCAGGCGGATATCCCCGAACATGTTCATATGGGTCGGCGTTCTGCGGAAGGCTTCCATAGCCGCGCCGAAACGGCGTTCGCCGGGCATGGTGCCGATCATCAGTTCGACGAAAGGCACGAAATCGGCGTCGCGGTAATTGGCCCCCTTGTTGGCGGTCAGGACGGCCGTGAAATCTTCGGCGCTGACTGTCTGGTGGGTGGCGATGGTGTGCTGAATGGCGCTGAGGTCGCCGGGCTGGTAGGTCATTTTGTAGTCTCCCTTGGTAAACTTGCCGGTTTATCCGGTTACTTGTGTCCATAACGTGACCACATGCCGCAGGCGGTTACTATCTGCGCCGCAGCAGAAAACGTGAAATTTTATGACCCGGATATTCAAGAAACCTTGATTTTCAGCCCTGTGGGTGCCATTGATAGCCCCGAAAAATCCTTAAAAAGGCTGTTATTAACCATGACCACTTCCAACGTCATCAATCTGAAAACCGGTTTGGCCGAAATGCTTAAGGGCGGCGTCATCATGGACGTGGTTACCGCCGATCAGGCCAAGGTGGCCGAAGATGCCGGCGCGGTCGCCGTCATGGCGCTGGAACGTGTACCAAGTGACATTCGCGCCGCCGGCGGCGTTGCCCGGATGAGCCCGCCCGAACTGGTCCAGAAGATCATGGAAACGGTCTCCATCCCGGTCATGGCCAAATGCCGCATCGGCCATTTCGCCGAAGCGCAGATCCTGGAAGCCATCGGCGTCGATTACATCGACGAGTCCGAAGTGCTGACCCCGGCGGACGACGAATACCACATCAACAAGCACGACTTTAAAGTGCCCTTCGTGTGCGGTGCCAAAAACCTGGGTGAAGCCCTGCGCCGTATCGGCGAGGGCGCGGCCCTGATGCGCACCAAGGGCGAACCCGGCACCGGCAATATCGTCGAAGCCGTGCGCCACCTGCGCGCGATGAACACGGCCATGCGCCGCGTTCAGCTGATGGACGATTCCGAACTCATGACGGAAGCCAAGAACCTTGGCGCGCCGTATGAGCTGGTCAAGATGATCAAGCGCGACGGCAAGCTGCCGGTGCCGAATTTTGCAGCCGGTGGTATTGCAACACCGGCCGATGCGGCGCTGTGCATGCAGCTGGGTGCCGAAACCGTGTTCGTGGGTTCGGGTATTTTCAAATCCGAAGATCCCAAGACATTCGCCAAAGCCATCGTCAAGGCAACCGCGCATTTCAACGATCCGAAAATGGTGCTTGAGGCATCCAAAGGCCTGGGCATTGCCATGACGGGCATCGAGATCTCGAAGATCGATGCGCCGATGCTGATGGCAAATCGGGGTTGGTAATGGCGATTGTCGTTCCGGAACTGACGTGTTCGGATTACGACGTTACGCTGAATTTCTATATCGGTATTCTCGGCTTTCGCATTGTTCATGCTACGCCTGACCATGGATATGCATTTCTGGAACGTGAAGGCGCAGAACTTATGATTGATACGCTGGGCAAGGGGCGAACCTGGACCAGCGGGACCATGGAGCGGCCATTTGGGCGCGGGCTTAATCTTCGCATTGAAGTTAAAGATATTCAGGTTGTGTACAACGCCGTGAAATCTGCGGGCTTGCGGATGGCCATGGAGATGGAAGATATTTGGTACCCACGTGGCAAACAGGAAAAAGGTAATCGCCAGTTTATTGTCAGCGATCCAGATGGTTACCTATTGCGGTTTTATCAGGATTTGGGGTTGAGAGATGTCGCGTAAACCGATCGTCGGCGTTCTGGCCCTTCAGGGGTGTGTGGACCGGCATGCGCCGCATATAGAGGCGGCGGGCGGTGTGTTCAGGGCGGTGAAGACGGCGGAACAGATCAACGCCGTCGATGCCTATATCCTGCCCGGCGGCGAGAGCACGACCATGTTGAAGCTCATCGATACGTTCGGGCTTTGGGATGTGCTGGCGGGTAATTTTTCGGCCAAGCCGGTCTGGGGTATTTGTGCGGGGTCCATTCTGATGGCCGAGAATGTCTGGGTGGATGAAAACAAGACGAAGACGCAGAAATCCTTCGGCCTAATGCCGGTAGAAATCGTTCGCAACGGTTACGGCCGACAGCTGGACAGCCACGTGGGCGTCATCGACGGGTACAATGTCAGCTTCATCCGCGCACCCGTGGTAACGGGCGTGGCGGATACGGTTCAGGTTCTCGCGGAAGAGGGCGGCATTCCGGTGTGGCTGAAATTCGGTAAACATAGACTTTCCACCTTTCACGCGGAGCTGACGATGGACCACCCATCACCCATGCACCGCGAATTTATTTCAGGAATTTAATACGGCGACCGGGAACGAACGGATGTCGTTGGCTGCACCCGGAACGCGTTCGCACGGGGTGTGCAGGGCCTTCATGATGCGGTCGGACATGCTGCCAGACCCCACGCCACTTTTTACGACTCCCAGGCGGCGGTAATGCATACGCATATTACGAAGGACTTCACGGATGGCACCGTCTTCGGACGGGGCGACGGCCATATAGGCACCGCCGCCGGCACGGGCAATATATTTGTCCTGCAGGGCCGGAACGTTGCGGCCATCGGTGCGCAGGCGGATCTTGTCGATTCTGACTTCGAATTTATTGGGCATGGGTGACTCCTAAGGATTATAAGGGCTGACTGGTGTTTGTTCTTCTAATGTTCCAAACGTTCCACAAGCTAATCCGGTTCCTTATCCACCGTCAAGCGAAATGTTCTATTTTTGTTCTTGACCGATGTTCCGCTTTCGTTCATCTTTAGATTCATCGAAACAGGGCCGTTATCAATAGGCCGAAAACACGCTAGATAAGGGAAGACCACATGTCCGTTGAAGACTTCAAAGCAAAGAAAGAAGCCATGACCAAAACCCCCGCCCAGACCGCAGAACGCAACAAGGCGCTCGAGGCTGCCCTCGGCCAGATCGAACGCGCCTTTGGTAAAGGCTCCATCATGATGCTGGGCGGCGACAAGGCGCAGACCATGGAAGTGGAAGCCATTTCCACCGGTTCGCTCGGCCTTGATATCGCCCTTGGCATTGGCGGCGTGCCGCGCGGCCGTATCGTGGAAATTTATGGCCCGGAATCGTCGGGTAAAACCACGCTGGCCCTGCAGGTCATTGCCGAAGCCCAGAAAACGGGCGGCACCTGTGCCTTCGTCGACGCCGAACATGCGCTTGACCCCGTCTATGCCCGCAAGCTGGGCTGTAACCTTGATGAATTGCTGATTTCGCAGCCGGATGCCGGTGAACAGGCGCTTGAGATCGCCGACACGCTGGTGCGTTCGGGTGCAATTGACGTGCTGGTCGTCGATTCCGTCGCCGCGCTTGTCCCGCGCGCCGAACTGGAAGGCGAGATGGGCGACAGCCATATGGGCCTGCAGGCCCGCCTGATGTCGCAGGCGCTGCGCAAGCTGACGGGTTCGATTTCCAAGTCGCGCACCTGCGTCATTTTCATCAACCAGATCCGCTCCAAGATCGGCGTCATGTTCGGCAACCCCGAAACGACGACGGGTGGCAACGCGCTCAAATTCTATGCATCGGTGCGTATCGATATCCGCCGCATCGGCCAGTTGAAAGAACGTGAAGAAGTCATCGGTAACCAGACGCGCGTCAAGGTCGTCAAAAACAAACTCGCGCCGCCGTTCCGTGTCGTCGATTTCGACATCCTGTACGGCCAGGGCATTTCGAAAATGGGCGAGATCCTGGACCTTGGCGTTGCCGCCAATCTGATCGAGAAATCGGGCGCGTGGTTCTCTTATGAGGGACAGCGCATTGGGCAGGGCCGCGAGAATGCGCGCGAATTCCTGAAAACCAACCCCGAGATCACGCAGGCGATTGAGTCACGTATCCGCGGCAATTCCGGCCATATCGCTGAGAACATGCTGACGGGTGAGAAAGAAACAGAAGAAAGCGACGGCGCAAGCCCGGAAGCCGAGGGCGATGATGCGCCCAAGGCCAAAGGCAAAGTGTCCGCCATCAAAAAGGCGGGATAATCCGGCGAGCCCCCGGTTATCCATGCACAAGCGTAAGAGCCCTTACGCAAAAAAA
Source organism: Micavibrio sp. UBA6145 (assembly GCA_002423205.1). GTDB lineage: Bacteria > Pseudomonadota > Alphaproteobacteria > Micavibrionales > UBA1664 > UBA6145. The sequence continues at coordinate 271,978 of DIUZ01000024.1, forward strand.
GCCGCCTGTTGCAGGGCGGCTTTTTTCTTTTCGGGATGACTGTTCCGGCTTAGAGGGCCAGGCGCGGGGAAGGCCGGCTGACAATTGCGCGTGACCCGCTTTGGGACGCAAGCGCCTTATGCGTTGCACAGATTTTTTCGATGCTGACGCCTGTGTCCTTGCTGTTGGCATCGAAGGCTTCGGCAGCGTCTTGGTTGACGATGCTTTGTGCGCCTTTCGGTGCCGAAGTTGCCGCATGGATCAGGGCGGTGGATGATTTGCTGCGCCAGTAGATGTTGAAAATATCGGCGTAGCGCAGATAAGTATCGATATTGTGCATCACATCGTTGCCCTTAAGGGTAACGAATTCCGGATTGACGTAGGCTTCGCCGCGATCAAAACGTTTTTGCGTTTCCTGCTGCTTGATTGCCGTGGGGGCGTCGCAGAGATCGAGTTCGATGTTGTAGGCGTTATCACGCACATTGGCCAAAAATTCACCGATGTGGAAGTTATGTGCGCTGGTTTCAAAAGCGACGGGCAGGCCATGCGACACGCAGTCGTTCAGCAGGCGGTCAGCTACGTATTTGGCTGCCATTGTCCATGTGATGGAGGTCTCACGCAGGGCGGTGCGGTGTGTGGTGTCGGCGCTGGTGTGTCCACCATGCAGGTCGCAGGCGGTCTCGAAATAGGCGGCCAGGTGGCTGAGTTCGCCTTTGACGGTCGGGAATTCACCCATGATGTCGTCAATGTCGATGCGGATGTAACCGCGGCCATTGGCTTTCGCTGTTTCGGCCTTTTTGCGCAGATGCGTGGTTTTGCCTGCACCCGGGGCGCCGGCAGTGATCAGCAGGGAACGGTCTTCCTTGCCACCATGTTCGGCCATGAGGCGGTCACGGATTTCAAGATATGTGGCATTGATTTCGAGGCGTTGGGCTGCGTTGTAACGGGCAAGGTAGGTATCCAGCACGCGCTGGGGAACGATGGGATTGGAAGACATTCATCACCTGTAGGTTAAAGATGCCGGAACCCATATGCCTGTTTATTGGAAACTCCAATTTATTTTTCAAAAAAATTTTCTTAAGAAAAAACCAACTCCGGTAATGGTTACAGGCCGGCATGACTGCCCGGAGCGTGGCGGATTACTTATATTTTCATAGGGTTTTACCCATGTTGTCTTTTAACAAAGCCGCGGAATGATGCGATGCAATGTACGCATAGCGGGTATGCAAAAAACGCCAAAAGTGCGGTTTTGCAAGGTGATTTCAGAAGCCGCGTTTATTTCTCGCGCAGAAGGCTGCGCTTGTTGCGCGACCAGTCGCGGGCTTTTTCAGTCGCGCGCTTGTCGTACATTTTTTTGCCCTTACCAAGGGCAATTTCCACCTTCGCGGTATTGCGCCCATTGAAATACAGGCGGGTCGGGATGATCGTATAGCCTTCGCGCTTGATGGCACCGATGAAGCGGTCGATCTCTTTCTTGTGGAGCAGGAGCTTGCGCGGGCGCTTGGGCGCGTGGGTGGCCAGGGCGTTGGCCATTTTATAGTCTTCAATCGTGGCATTGAGCAGGAACAGCTCGCCGCCTTTTTCACCGACATAGGCCTCGGCAATGCTGGCATGGCCGGAGCGCAGGGATTTAACCTCGGACCCGGTTAACTGGATCCCGGCCTCGATCGGGGTTTCGAGGGCGTAGTCGTAACGCGCACGTTTATTGACGGCAATGGGTTGCCCCGCCGTCAGGAAGTTTTTACGTTTTTTATCTGCTTTATCCGCCATAAGGCGCGGATTTTGGCATGAAATCCGCAATACATAAACTCGTTTATTCGGGGCTGTTTTACTTGGCTTTTTATGAACGAAGCATTTAGGGTTGAATTATGATCCGGCGCCTTTCATTAACGATTTTATCCGTCACTGTTCTGGCCCTTGCATCGACGGCGGGTTACGCCGCCGACAGCGTGCAGGCGATCAAGGACGCATCACGCGGCAAATGGTCCGCCGCCAAATCCGCCGCCGGTACCGGCACAGCACGGGACCTTGTGACATGGATGTACCTGACATCGGGCGACACCAGCGTCAGCTTCTCCGAAATTGCAGCTTTCGTTACCAAGCACCCGGAATGGCCGGCGGCTGACCGTCTTTACAAGGTGGCCGAAGGCCGCCTGCCGTCGAATTTGAGCGATGCGCAGATCCTCAACTGGTTCTCGCGCAATGCACCCGTCACCGGCGCGGGCATGAAGCGGTACATGGGCGCGATGGAGCGTCAGGGCCGTGAACAGGAAGCCGTGCGTACGCTGAAAGAATGGTGGGTCACCGCCAATCTTGGTGCGGAAGAGCAGAAAAATATTCTGAGCACCTACAGCCGGTACCTGACACAGGCCGACCATGTGCGCCGTCTGGAACGTATTCTGGGCGATCACCAATACACACCGGCGCGGGCGCTTGCGTCTGAAATCGGCCGCGGCTATCAGCAGGTGGTTGAAGCGCGTGTCGCTTTACAGGAAGGCGGCAACGGTATTTCCAAACGCATGAGCGAAGTGCCGTCGGGCCTTATGAACGATACGGGCCTGCTGTTGTCGCGTGTGCAGTTCCGCCGTGCCAACGGCGAAACCGATGGTGCCATCGCGCTGCTCAACCAGGCACCGCCCGCAGGCACGACGACCGATCCGTCTGCATGGTGGAAAGAACGCAACATTCTGGCCCGCCGCAAATTTGAGCAGGGTGATTACCGCACTGCGTACAAGCTTGCGTCCCAGCACGGCCTTCCGATGGAAGGGCAGGATTTTGCCGCCGCTGAATTTTTCTCAGGCTGGGTTGCGCTGCGCTTCCTGCGCCAGCCGGGGCAGGCGTTTGATCACTTTGAGCGCCTGTATAACAACGCCGCCACACCGATCACGCGCGCACGCGCCGCATACTGGGCGGGCCGCGCATCGGAAGCATTGAACGGCCGCGAGATTGCCACCCAGTGGTATCAGGCGGCTGCGCAATACCAGACGACATTCTATGGCCAGCAGGCGGCGGAGCGTATTGGCATGCGTCTTGATCTTGCGAACGGCGACCGCCCGCAGATCACTGCGGCGCAAAAGGCCGCATTCAACGGCAGCAGCCTGACACAGGCAACCAAACTTCTGGACCGTGCGGGCCTGAAAGAACAACGCGCGCAATTCCTGCGCGCCATGATGAAGGCGTCGCAGACACCGCAGGATTATTCGCAGCTCGCGGATATGGTCATGTCGATGAACCTGCTGGACACCGCGCTGAAGGTTGCGAAGGAAGCTGAAAAATCCGGCATCACGCTGGTCGATTACCAGTTCCCGACCATCATGCGTACGCTCTCGTCTTCGGGCAATGCGGACAAGGCGCTGGTCCATGCGCTGATCCGCCAGGAAAGCCAGTTCGACCCGAATGCCGTGTCGGTATCCGGTGCTTTGGGCCTGATGCAGATCATGCCGGCCACAGGCAAATACACGGCCAAGAAAAACGGCCTGTCGCACAATACGGCATGGCTGACATCCAAGCCGGAGCACAATGTCGAAGTCGGTTCGATGTATATCGAGGAACTGCTCAAGAAATATAAGGGTTCGGTCCCGATGGCCGTGGCCGCATACAATGCCGGGCCGGGCCGGGTTAACCAGTGGGTTAAGGAATTCGGCGATCCGCGTGCGGATAATGTCGACCTGATCGACTGGGTTGAATCGATCCCGATTTATGAAACCCGCAACTACGTCCACCGCGTCATGGAAGGTTATGCCGTTTACCAGGCCAAACTGGACCGCGGCCATACCCCGGCGCTGCGCGTCGAGCGTATATCCTATAATCCTTAAGTTTAGACCCCCATGCGGAGGCTTTTCAGATGATTCCCACGCCCCCCGGAATGGGGTAGAATCATCCCATGCATTTGCTGATTGCCGACGACCATACCCTGTTCCGTGACGCGCTTGTCGAATTCATGCGCCGGGAAACCCCGTCGGCGCAGGTCGATGTTGCCAAATCTCTGCCTGAGGCCATGGACCAGATGGCGCTGCTCAAAAAGGTTGATCTTGTCCTTCTGGACCTGCGCATGCCGGGCATGGCGGGCCTCGACGGCATATCGGATATGCTGCAAAAATACCCGGGTCAGAAAGTGGCGATTTTGTCGGGCACGGCGGATGAGGCTGATGTCAAAGGCGCGCTGGGCCGCGGCGCGGTTGCGTATTTCCCCAAGACCATGTCGGCGACCAGCCTTCTGAACGCCATCAAACTGGTACTGGCGGGTGAGCGTTTCGTGCCGCTGAATCAGGGTATGGATGTGATGCCGTCGCATTATGCCGACACGCCGACCAAACCCGCCAATATCAGCGAGGCGGATACCACATTGCTTGAAACCCTGACCCCGCGTGAGCGCGAGGTGCTGGTCTATCTGGGGCGTGGTGCTTCGAACAAGGAAATTGCGCGGGACCTTAACCTGCAGCTTCCGACCATTAAACTTCATGTTGCTGGTGTATGCCGCAAACTGGGTGCGAAGAACCGCACGCAGGCCGCGCTGTTTGCCCAGAACATGGGGCTTGCGTGAAAGATGTATATCTAAAAATCAAAGACCGTGTGTCCGGGCGGGCTGTTGCGATTCTGGGCATTGTTGCGATTGTCGGTTTTCTGGCGCTGGTTTACGCCGTCATCAACGAACAGGATACGGTCCACCGTCAGTACCGCGTCAAGAATGCCGTCTTTATCAGCCTGAAAAATGCTTACCAGGATTACCAGACGCCGATGCTGATGCATCTGGCGGGGCAGGCGCAGGACCCCGGCGTGGTACAGGACCGTTACCTGTCGCTGGTCCGTCATATCGATGATCTTGAAAAGGTTGCGACCAATCCCAAGAACCTTGCCGCGCTGAGCGAGATCCGCGAGCACCTGAAACAGGTGCCGCCCGAAGCGTTCACGCAGGACAATATGCGCCATGTCATGAGTGTCATGGGCGATATCCAGACGCTGTTCCTTGGCATCGACATGCGCATTGCGCAGAAGGGTGCCGAACTGGACGCCAGCCAGACCATGCATCTGTTTGCAGAAGGGCTGATGGGGTTTGCGGCGATCCTGCTTCTGGCGCTGGTCGTCAAAATCCTGATCAGCCAGTCCAATTCCATGCAGGTGATGCGCGTTGAAAAAGACACGCAATTGGCCGCCATTGAAACATCACGCGACGGTATCGTCATCCTGGACGATCAGGGGCGCATCATCTTTATGAACCGCGCCTTTGCGTTGCTGCATTACCTGTCGGGGCTTGGGCGCAAGGATTCCATCGGTATGAAATGGTCGCGCCTTTATGACGAGCGCAGTTCGGAAATCGTGCGTAATGAAATTCTGCCTGCGGCCAGGGACAAGGGGTTCTGGCACGGCGAGAGCAACCTGATGAATACGCGCGGGCAGCCGTTTACCGCGTATCTGTCGCTGACCGCGCTTCAGGACGGCGGGTTTATCGGCACGGCGCAGGACACGCGCGAAAAACGCGAGCGTGAAAAAGAAACCGAAGATTTGCGCCTGCAATATTACCAGGCACAGAAAATGGAATCGCTGGGCCGTCTGGCCGGCGGTATCGCGCATGACTTTAACAATATCCTTGCGGCGATTACCGGGTACGGCGAATTCCTGACGCAGGATCTGCAAAAAGGCACGCCGACGCATGGGTTTGCGGAAAAGATTTTAATGGCGACGTCCCGCGCCAAGGGGTTGATCGAACAGATCCTGACGTTCTCCCGCACCAACGACAAGGGCAAGACCGAGCTGAACCTGACCGAAGCGGTGGCGGAAGTCATCGCCATGCTGCGCGCGTCGCTGCCGTCGGGTATTTCCATCGATATGATGGATGCGGGGGAGTCTGCGTATATCAGCGCCAACCCCACCCAGATGTCACAGGCGCTGATGAATTTATGCGTGAATGCGCAGGATGCCATGGATGGGCGCGGGCGTCTGAACATCACGCTGGATACGGTGGAAGAATCCACCATGGATTTGCCGGCAACGGTATTGGTCGATATCTACCCCGAAGATAACCGTGCGGCACCGGTGTTTATCAATTCCCACGGCAAGGGCCGCACCAGCATGGTGGTGGGACACGTCGTACAGGGCCTCAAATATGCACGCCTGTCGGTCAGCGATACGGGCGCGGGCATCCCGCGTCATGTGATGGAACATATGTTTGAACCGTTCTTCACCACCAAGCAGGTCAACAAGGGCACGGGTCTGGGCCTTGCTGCGGTCCACGGTATTGTCATGTCGCATCGCGGGGTTTTGTCGGTGGATACGACGATCGGCAAGGGGACGGTCTTTTCGATCATGTTCCCGGTGGTTGAACCGAGCGAGGCGGCGGCGGAAGAAGAAGAGGCCGAAGACACAACCGCCAATTCCGGCCGCATTCTGGTCATCGACGACCATGACGATGTGCGTATGACGACCTGTGAAATGCTGCAGCGTGCGGGTTTTGAGGCGTTCGACAGCAAGATGCCGAGCGAGGCGCTGGATCTGATCCGCGACAATCCGAAACATTTCGATCTGGTGATCACCGATTATTCGATGCCGGAAATGACGGGCATGGAGCTGGCCACGGCGGCGGCGGCGATTGCGCCGGGCCTGCGGTTTATTCTGATCAGCGGTTATGCCGAGGCGCAGACCCGCGAGAAAATCGCATCGGTCAGCGAGATCAGGGATGTCATTAAAAAACCGGTCACATCGGCTGAACTTGTGAAACGCGTAAAGGCTGTTCTGGCATCGTAATGGATCCATTACCCAAATCTGGCGAAGAGCAATTCGATATCGCCATTCAGTTCGACGGCACATGGACGCACCAGGGGACGCCGATGACGCGCATGCCGCTGGTGCGGCTGTTTGCGGGCATCATGACGCGCGACGCGGCGGGGGATTACTGGCTGGTGACACCGGTTGAGCGCGGGCGCATCGACGTGGCCGATGCTCCGTTTATCGTGGTCGGGTGGCGGCAGGATGGCGGTACCCTATATCTGAACGACAATCTGGGACGCGAAGCGGCGGTCGATGCTGCGCATCCCTTGTGGCTGCGGACACCCAGGGGTGTGGACGGTCCCAAGGTGCCTTATCACCAGCTTGGCGGCGGTATCGAAGCCCGGCTGAATACGTCCGTATATTATGATCTTGTTGAACTGGCCCTCGCTTCCGGCGGGCCGAATAATGACGGGTGCCTGTCCATCGCAAGTGCGGGGACGGCCCATCCTTTAGGGGTTTTGCCATGACGCCAGTTTTGAAGCTTCCGATGACGCAATTCAGCTCGCCCGGTCTGCGCCGGGTGTTCGATGTGCTGGGGCCGGGCAACGCCATGCTGGTCGGCGGGTGCGTCCGTGCCGCCGTGCTGGACGACCGCCGCGCCTATCTGGATATCGACATCGCCACCAAACTGACCCCGGAAGAGGTGACGAAGCGGTGTTACGAAGCCGGGATGAAGGTTATTCCGACGGGCGTGGAGCACGGGACCGTGACCGTGGTCCCGGATGGGCCGCAGGCGTTTGAAATTACGACCCTGCGCCGGGATGTTGAGACTGATGGCCGCCGCGCCGTCGTTGCTTTTACGGAATCGTGGGAAGAGGACGCGCAGCGCCGCGACTTCACCATGAACACTTTGCTTATGGATATGGACGGCAATGTCTATGACCCGACGGGGACGGGGGTTGCCGACCTCAAGGCCGGGCTGGTGCGGTTTGTCGGCGACGCCGATACACGGATCAAGGAAGACAGTTTACGTATTCTGCGGTTCTTCCGGTTTCATGCGCGCTATGGCAAGGGCATGCCAAATGTTACAGGCTATCAGGCATGCGTTCACAACCGCGATCTTCTGAAAAATCTTTCCCGCGAACGTGTGACGGGTGAGGTGCTCAAGCTGCTGACGGCGGAAGACGCAGCAGTTTCACTTAAGGCCATGATTGAAGGTGGCATCTTAGAAGGGCTGTGGCAAAAAGAGTGGTCGGAAAAAGGTTATAATATTCTGCGCTGGGTTGCAGTTTCACTGGAAGTTGAACAGCCAGACATGGTGCTTCTCATGTATTGTATGAAGCCAGAAAATGCGCAGGCACTGGATGAGCTTGTGGCGCAGTTCTTTGTGTTATCAAATCGTCAGAAGCGATTCCTGAATGATATTCTTATTGTTCTGAATAAGGTTACTGATACCGCGAAGAAAAATACTTATTTGCATGGCCGTGACGCGACCATTGCAGCCACGCTTTTATCCAAGGTTTACAAGAACCCAGCCGTGGATGCTACGGCATTGGAGGCCGCGGGCATTACCGTGCTTCAGGCACCACTTTTAATGTTCCCCATCACCGCGCGGGACATCATGTTTGAGTTTAAGATCGCCGAAGGGAAGCAGCTTGGCGATGTTCTAAAACAGGTTGAAGAGTGGTGGCTGGAATATGATGGCGATGCCGGCAAGGGTGTATGCCTGGAACAGGCACGGCGACTGCTGAATACCTAATGTAACAATGGGTATTCGGGGGCCGATCACAATGTGACAGACGATGGCTTAAGGCCAGCGGACTTCGGGCGGCAGGGACATCAGGATGGCTTCGACATTGCCGCCGGTCTGAAGACCGAAGACCGTGCCCCGATCATAGAGCAGGTTGAATTCGACATAACGCCCGCGCTTGATCAGTTGCTGTTGGCGCTGCGCATCTGTCCATGGGCGGCTCATCATCCTGTCCACAATCTGTGGATAGATTTTGAGGAAGGTTTCACCGACGGCGCGTGAAAAAGCCATGTCCGCATTCTGGTCGCCGGTGTCGATGTAGTCGTAAAAAATGCCGCCGGCACCACGAGCTTCGTTGCGATGCTTGATGAAAAAGTATTCATCGGCCCATTTTTTGAAGCGGTCGTAATAGTCAGCGCCGTGACTATCACAGCATTCTTTGAAAGCGGCGTGGAAAATGGCGGTGTTTTCCGGGTCGTCGAACATGGGATTGAGGTCCGCGCCCCCGCCAAACCAGCCTTTGGACGTCTTTATACGGCGGGTGTTCATGTGGACGGCGGGTACGAGGGGGGAGCGCATATGCGCGACCAGCGATATGCCGGCGGCCCAGAATTCGCCGCCGTTTTCGTCCGCGCCGGGGATTTTGGAGCGGAATTCGGGTGAAAACTGGCCATGGACGGTCGAGATATTGACGCCGACCTTCTCAAACACCCGGCCACGCATCACTGACATCTCACCGCCGCCGGTGTCACCCTGCTGACTAGAATCGTGATGGTCGCGAACCCAGGTTTTCCGCTCAAAACGACCCGGTGCCATGTCTTTATGCGGACCGCTGACCAGTTGGTCTTCCAGCGCTTCAAACGCGGCGCAAATCCGGTCGCGGAGGCTGCGGACATGGGCGACCCAGTCGTTTTCCAAATCGGTGATAGTCATGGACATAGTCAGATGCCTTTTGTGTGTAATTCTGGCGTGTTTATGGACCCGCTTGCCGTTTGGCGCAAGGCTTCAGACAGGGCAAAGCTGGCTGCAGTCACAACATTCATGGATCGTACGCCGGATCTCATCGGGATTTTGATGGTGGCATCGCATTGTTTGTAAACGCTTTCCGGCACGCCGGCGCTTTCGCGGCCCAGGATCAGGATGTCACCGGGCTGAAAGACGAAGTCCCACAGGTCGGTTACGCCGTCGGTTTCGACCAGAACGGCGCGGGCGGTGCCTTTATTCTTTAAAAACGCATCCCATGAGGAGTGTTTCTGTAAGTCGACATGTTGGATGTAGTCGAGGCCGGCGCGGCGGAATTCCGCCTCTTTCCAGGGGAAGGTGGTGGGTTCGATGACGTGCATGGCGACATCCAAACAGGCGCATAGGCGCATCGCGGCCCCGATATTCTGGGGAATATCAGGCTGGTAAAAGGCCAGGGCCACGGATGAAGGTAATGAGCACATGGGCGTAATGAGCCAAAAGAGAGGCGATATGTACAGGACATTTATTGGTATGGCGGCGCGGCGCATGCTTTTGAGCGGCGTGGGCCCTCCGCCCGGTGCGCAAAACCGTGACGCTGACATCGCCAAACGTCAAAAATCAGCCAAACTAGAGCCGCAACCCGGCTGAACTGGCCTATACCGGGCGCACACGAGCTGTGGATATCCAGGCCACTATCCGCCGGGTAGCACCATAATTCAGTTGCTTAAGCTCCATCTTTGGGTATTTTCAGCGGCGTTTATGCGAGATAGCATAGCGCATTGAAGATTCTTGCAGGTGATTCAAAATCATGACCGATCATAGCCTTCCCGATAATCCGGCCCGCCGGGACTTTCTGTACCTGACCACGGGCGCTGTCGCCGCCGTTGGCGCGGGCGTCACCGGATGGTCCTTCATCGACACGATGAACCCCGCCGCCGACACGCTGGCGCTGGCCACCACGGAAGTGAATATCTCATCCATGCAGGCAGGCCAGTCGGTCGTCGTGACATGGCAGGGCAAGCCGGTGTTCATCCGCCGCCGCACCCCGGACGAAATCAAAGCCGCGCAGGACGTGCCGGTATCCGAACTGCGCGACCCGCAGACGGACGCCCAGCGCGTTCAGGCCGGCAAGGAAGAATGGCTGGTGGTTGTCGGCATCTGCACCCATCTTGGCTGCGTCCCGCTCGGCGCGAAACCCAACGAACCCAAAGGCGAATACGGCGGCTGGTTCTGCCCGTGCCATGGTTCTGTCTACGATACGGCCGGCCGCATTCGCAAAGGCCCGGCACCGACGAACCTCACGGTTCCTCCGTATGCTTTCTCCAGCGATACTGTCATCAAGATCGGATAATTAAGGATTCCCCATGGCCCACGGTCCCCGCGAACCTTTTGATAATAAAATCGTTGAATGGGTAGATTCACGTCTTCCCATCTTCACGATGATCCAGAAAGAATACGGCGTTTTCCCGACGCCCAAGAATTTCAACTATTTCTGGAATTTCGGCGCACTGGCCATGGTCATGCTGGTGACGATGATCGCCTCGGGCGTCATCCTTGCCATGCACTACACGCCGAATGCCGCTATGGCCTTCAACTCGGTCGAGCGCATCACCCGTGATGTGAACTATGGCTGGCTGCTGCGCTACCTGCACATGAACGGCGCATCGATGTTCTTCATCGCTGTCTACATCCACATCTTCCGCGGCATGTATTACGGATCGTATAAGCAACCGCGCGAATTGCTGTGGATTTTCGGGATCATCATTTTCCTTCTGATGATGGCAACCGCATTCATGGGCTACACCCTGCCGTGGTCGCAAATGTCGGGCTGGGGCGCTACCGTTATTACGTCGCTGTTCTCGGCCATCCCGGTCGTGGGCAAGGCGCTGGTCACGTGGCTGTGGGGCGGGTTCTCCGTCGACAATCCGACCCTGAACCGTTTCTTCGCGTTGCATTACCTGCTGCCGTTCATCATCTGCGCGGTTGTGTTCCTGCACGTCTGGGCACTGCATGTCGTTGGTTCGAACAACCCGACGGGCATCGACCCGAAAGGTCCGCAGGACACGCTGCCGTTCAACCCGTACTACACCATTAAAGACATGTTCGGCCTGTCGATCTTCCTGATCGTTTATGCCTTCCTGATCTTCTATGCGCCCACGCTGCTGACCCACCAGGATCACTTCGTGCCGTTCAACCCGATGGTCACGCCTGCGCATATCGTGCCGGAATGGTACTTCCTGCCGTTCTACGCGATCCTGCGTTCGATCACCTTCGACTTCACCCTGTACCTGATTGTTGCGGGCGTCGCCGGCGGTATCCTGATCTATAATTTCTGCTGGCGCAAAACGCCGTGCGAGAAGACGAAGCCGTTCATCCCGGCGCTGCTTGCCGTCACCGTATTATTCGGTATTCCGGCCATGCTGCTGGCGTTCTTCAAGGACGTGGAAGCGTTGAAAGGCGTGATCGCGATGATCCCGCTGGCGAACATCCACCTGATTGAAGCCAAGCTGGGCGGTGTGCTCGCCATGTTCGGTTCGATCCTGCTGCTGGCTGTCCTGCCGTGGCTGGACCGTCACCCGGTGCGTTCGGGCCGTTACCGCCCGTGGTACCGCTGGACCCTGATTGGTTTTGTCGTATCGGCGGTCATTCTGGGTTACATCGGTTCACAGCCTGCGGAACAGCCGTTCATCACTATCGGCCAGCTTGCGACGCTGTACTATTTCGGCTGGTTGCTGGTGATCGTGCCCTGGCTCTCGCATAACGAGCCGGTCGCCAAACTGCCCAACAGCATTCATGAAGCCGTCCTCGCGGATTCCGTCAAAGGTGGGAAAAAATAATGCAGCATAAACTTCTCCTCTCACTGTCGCTGGCCGCGCTGCTGATCGCAGCACCGGCTTTCGCTTCGCCCGATACCGCGCCGGTCCAGGCCACGGTCGATGGCAGCGCCGCTTCTACGACCGCGCCCGCCGACGCGCCGAAAGACGCCGCCGCCACCGAAGACAACGCGATGACCAAAACCGACGGCGACGCCCAGGAGATGAGCGCACCGGAAGGCCACGAAGCCGCAGCCGCGGATGATGGCGGTCATCACGGCCCGGCCATTCCGCAGGAAGAATGGTCATGGGAAGGCCCGTTCGGCGTATTCGACCGCCCGCAACTGCAACGCGGTTTTCAGGTCTATAAACAAGTCTGTGCGGCATGCCACGGCCTGAGCCGCGTGTATTTCCGCAACCTGTCGGCGCTGGGCTACAACGAAGCCGAGATCAAGTCGATCGCCGCGGAAACGCAAGTCACCGATGGGCCGAACGATGACGGCGACATGTTCGAGCGTCCGGGTCGTCCGTCCGATCACTTCCGTTCGCCATTTGCGAACGACCAGGCGGCCCGCGCCGCCAATGGCGGTGCATTGCCGCCTGACCTGTCGCTAATCGTGCGCGCACGCGGTGACGGCACAAACTATCTGCACGCCATTCTGGTCGGTTATGAAGCCGCGCCTGAAGGCTTCGCGCTGAACCAGAACATGCACTACAACAAGTACTTCCCCGGTCACCAGATCGCGATGCCGCAGCCGCTGATGGAAGGGTCCGTCACGTATGAAGACGGCACGACCGCATCCATCGACCAGATGTCGCGCGACGTCACCGCGTTCCTGACTTGGGCATCAGAACCGAACATGGAAAAACGTAAACAGGTTGGCCTGAAAGTCATGCTGTTCATGCTGGTGTTCGCTGGGCTTATGTACGCGACCAAGCGCAAGGTCTGGAAAGACGTTCACTAAGCCTTAGTGCCATGAAATCATTTGAAAAACCCGCCAGACAGGCGGGTTTTTCATTGGGCAAATTCGCAGTTTATCGCCGCTTTTGCTAAGATGGCCACATGCTGGCTAAACCAAGCAATATCGTACCCGGTCTTAAAGCCGCTTTTTCTGCGCGCCAGCCTTTCAATCATTTTGCCCTGAACCTGTCGCCGCAGGCTGTGCAGGTTTTTGAAAACCTTCGTATTGATAAAGCTGGCTTCTATAACAATTTTGGCGCTGATGGGGTGGTGCATGCCGACACCGTGCGCTTTGTCAGTGAGCTTGGTAATTCGCATGCCACGGCCACTCTGGCTGCAGATGTCGTTTATGATCTTGCGCAAAGCGTTTACGAGGCTATGGGCGCAGAGACATCATGGCTGACCTTACGCGCGTCACACCCCAATACGAATTTTGATATACCGCGCTGGCATCAGGATGGTCTTTTCTTTGATTTTGATGCGCCTGGCGAACAGCATAAGGTTGCCTTCGCTCTCAAAGGGGCCACGACATTTTTTGCGCATGTTAATGGTAATGATCGCCGTGAGTTCAATCTCATTGCGCGTAGGGCAAGTATTACCGACGCTGCTGAGCGACGCCTTGCCATTGCAAAATTCGTCAAAACGCTGCGCACCGAAATGACGCCGGTGGGGCATGGCAGTGTCTTTGAAGTTGGATCAGAAACGCGCTCCGGCGTTCATTCAGAACCGCCCATTCATGCGTCGCGTCTTTTCATGTCGTTACTTCCAGGTACGTCTGCGCAGATTGCACAGCTTCGACAAGAGTGGAAAGCGCCGCTCACAATGTTCAAACTTTAAGCTATTCCTTGTACACGACCGTACCGCCGACTTCCTTGGCGATGGCTTCGGCGCGGTCTTTGGGGCTATCGAGTTTTTCGAATTGCGGGGCCATTTTGGCGGCGATGTCGTTGCTGGTGGCGACGATGCCCTTTTTATAAATGGTGGCGACCAGCTTGTCGGATGGGCCGAACACCTGCGCGTAGATGTTTTCCGGCGCGTTGTCGGGCAGGGGCGCGCTGTTGACCAGCAGCATGATGGCGTCCTGCGACGACGGGGCGGGGCGTGTTTCCACGACCGTGGTTACTGGCATATCGGCAGGCAGGATAAAGGGCAGCATCGGTTAAACCTCTCGGGTCAGGCTTTGGGCTTTACCGATTGTGGCACGTTTTGCTGAAACCCGTCGAGCAGGCCCTGAAAACGGGTGAGATCGTCCGGATTCATGCGGACAATCTGGATGCCCGGAATATCAAAGGCGGGCTTGGCATTGGCGGTCATAATTCTCTCCTATCAGATAGACTTCAGGAGGAATTGCAAAACCTATGCCGTGAAAACCAGGCAGGTGGTGTGATCGTAGCCGGGACGGGGAGTTTTCCACAGGATGATGTGTTCATCGATCTGCGTGAAGCTTTGCGAGATGGCCGTGCCCATATCCCGCACCAGCGGTGTGAAGACATTACCCCGGGTCAGGTTATCGACCTGCACCACCAGTTTTGCGCCTCGTTTCATGATGGGTTTCAGGCACGTGAAGATGGTTTCAAGGCGCGTGAGGTAGCGGTCGTAACCAGCAAATTTCGGATTGCCGGCATAAAGCGGATTCCATTTATCGCGCTTGGGCATGAAGGGCGGGGACGTCATGCAGAAATCCATTTTCGGGAAATTCATGCGGCCCATAGCGGCGCTGTCGCCAAGGCGCATGTTCTGCCAGTGATCGAGCTGTCCCGCCGCCCAGGCGTGGCGCTGTTCATCGGCTTCCATGCCGTAGGGAATGCGGCGCATGTCTTCGGCGACGAACAGGGTGGTGCCGTGGCCCGCGAACGGGTCGAACACGCGGTCGCCGGTTTTGGTATGGGTCTTGATGAAGTGACGGACCAGACCCTCGGGGTAGCGGATGTCGCCACCCTCGAACGGCGGCAAAGGCCGTTCGAGTTTCCAGGGTATGATCAGCGTGCTCATCTCTCGAAATCGGAGTCGAGGAAGTCCTGCGGGTCGCGTTTTTCGCCACTGGCTTCACGGCGCGCCTTGGCCTTTTCGCATTCTGCCGTCCACGGATCGTTTTCAACGACGTGGAGGGGTTTCTGCGGGCCGGTGCGACCGGTCATGCGCTGGATCAGGGCATAGAAGACCGGCGTCAGCAGCAGACCGAAGAAGGTCACGCCCAGCATACCGGCAAACACGGCCGTACCCATCGACTGGCGCATCTCGGCACCCGGGCCCGTTGCAATCACCAGCGGCACGACGCCGAGGATGAACGCGAAGGACGTCATCAGGATAGGACGCAGACGCAGGCGGCAGGCCTCGACCACGGCTTCGAACATGGTTTCGCCGTGTTCCTGTCTGTGGCGGGCGAACTCGACGATCAGAATGGCGTTCTTGGCGGCAAGGCCGATAAGAACCACGAGGCCGATCTGCGTGAGGATGTTGTTATCCATACCGCGCATGTCGACACCGATCAGGGCCGCCAGCACGGACATCGGGACGATCAGGATAATCGCGATGGGCAGGGACCAGCTTTCATACATGGCCGAGAGCACCAGGAACACGAAGACGACAGACAGGCCGAAAATATACATCGCGGCGTTGCCGGCTTCTTTTTGCTGCAGGGCCAGTTCAGTCCATTCAAAGCCTACACCGGCAGGCAGAACCTTGGCTGCGAGTTCTTCCATTTTCTGGAGGGCGTCACCCGAGGAGAAGCCCGGCGCCGTGTTGCCTGAGAGCGGGATCGCAACCGACTGGTTGTAACGCTGGATCAGGCTGGGGCCGGTGGTGGTGCTGATTTTGACAAGGCTGCCGAGCGGGACGAAATCGCCGGCCGCATTCTTGGTTTTCAGATTGCCGATATCTTCCGGTTGCAGACGGAACGACTGGTCCGCCTGTGCCGTAACCTGGTAGACGCGGCCAAAGGCGTTGAAGTCGTTGACATAGGCAGACCCTAGATAGGTTTGCAGGGTTTCAAACACGTTTGAGACGGGGACGCCCAGCATCTGTGCCTTCTCGCGGTCGACATCAAGATGAACGCGCGGAGAATTGGCGGTAAAGGTTGTGTACACCGCCGTCAGACCTTCGGTCTGGTTGGCGGCACCCATCATGGCGCCTGTTGCCTGCATCAATGCAGGCAGGCCAACGCCGCCTTTGTCTTCGATCATCATTTTGTAACCACCGGCGTTACCGATACCGCGGACCGGCGGGGGCGGGATGACCATGATGAACGCTTCCTGAATGGAGGACAGGCGTTGCTGCAGATTGCCGATGATCGGACCCATGGCTTCGCCCGGCCCGGCCTTCAGACGTTGATCGTAGTCCTTGAAACGGGCAAAGATTGCCGCTGCGTTCGGGGCGATGGTGAAGGTTGCGCCCGAGAGACCCGAGAAGCCGACGGCGTTTTCAACGCCCGGTGTTTCGACCATGATTTTCATCGCGCGCTGGACCACCGCGTCCGTACGGGTCAGCGACGCGCCGTCCGGCAACTGGATCACGACAATGCCGTAACCCTGATCCTGCATCGGGATGAAGCCCGACGGGACCTTGTTGACCATGAATACCGTGCCGACCATCAGGCCGGCATACAGCACCAGCATGATGAAGGAGCGACGGACGACGAGCTTAACGCTGCGGGCGTAGCCGTTTTCAAACTTGCTGAAACCGCGGTTGAAGGCACGGCCAAAGCCGCCGAAGATTTTATCGAAGAGCCCGCGTTTTTCCTCGTCATGGTTTTTGGGCTTGAGCAGGAACGATGCCAGAGCCGGCGACAGGGTAAGAGAGTTGAACGCCGAGATGACCGTGGCCACGGCAATGGTCATGGCGAATTGTTTATAAAACTGGCCCGACATGCCCGGAATGAAGGCGGTCGGAATGAACACCGCGCACAGGACGAGAGCGATGGCGACCACGGCCCCGCCGACTTCATCGAGGGTGAGGCGGGCGGCCTCTTTCGGGGTTTTGCCTTCATGTATGTGGCGTTCGATATTTTCGACGACGACGATGGCGTCATCGACCACGATGCCGATGGCAAGGACCAGGCCGAACAGGGTGAGCAGGTTCAGCGAGAAACCGAACATATGCATCACCGCGAATGTACCGATCAGCGAGACCGGGATGGCGAGAATGGGAATAAGGGCGGCTCGCCATGACTGCAGGAAGATCAGGATAACCAGCACGACGAGGAGGATGGCCTCGAAAATGGTGTGGTACACGGCGTCGATGGATTCGCTGATGTACTCGGTCGGGTTATAGACGACCGTGTATTTCAGACCTTTGGGGAAATTCTTTTGCAGATCGTCCATGCGGGCGATGACGGCATCGGCCGTGGCAAGCGCGTTGGAGCCGGGGCGCTGGAACACAGCGACGGCGACAGCCTGTTTGCCGTCCAGGTAGGAATTCAGACCGTAGGATTTGGCACCGAGTTCAACCCGGGCGACTTCGCTGAGCAGGGTGATTTTGCCGCCGTCGTTTTTGACGATGACTTTTTTGAATTGTTCGGGCGATGAGAAACGCCCTTGCGTCGTCACCGTGTACTGGAACGCATTGTCCATCGGGATGGGGGGCTGGCCCAGCGCGCCGCCGGAGACCTGAACGTTCTGTGCGCGGAGTGCAGCAATAACTTCGCCGGATGACAGGCCAAGCGAGGCCATTTTGCCGGGGTCCAGCCAGATACGGATGGCGTATTCGCGTTCGCCGAAGATACGGGCTTCGCCGACACCTTCGATGCGGGTCAGTTCATCGCGGACGTGAAGGGATGTGTAGTTGGAGATATACAGCTGGTCGAGGGAATCGTCCGGGCTGATCATGTGGACGACCATCAGGAAGTCCGGGGAGGATTTGTTGGCGTTGACGCCAAGGCGGCGGACTTCTTCGGGCAGGCGCGGCAATGCTGCGTTAATGCGGTTCTGGACCTGGACCTGTGCCAGGTCGAGATCGGTGCCGATCTTGAAGGTCAGGGTCAGACCCATGGAGCCGTCGTCGGCCGAGTTCGACGACATATAGATCATGTTCTCGACACCGTTGATCGCGGCTTCGAGGGGGTTGGCGACGGTATCGGCGACGGTCTGAGCGTCGGCACCCGGATACTGGGCGGAGACGACAACCGTGGGCGGGACGACTTCAGGATACTGGGCGACCGGCAGGTTGAAATACGCCAGTGCACCCACCATCACCATGATGATGGACATCACGGCCCCGAAAATGGGCCGTTCTACGAAGAAATGGCCGAATTTCATTGTGCGGTTCCTTGCGCGGCAGGAGCGGTGGTGGTCTCAGCCGGTGCAGGGACCGGTTCAGGCGTGGGGGTTGCTTCCGGTGCGGGTGCGGCGGCCGGGGGTTCACCCGGGCCGGCCTGCGCCTGCGCAGGGGCGGCGGTTGGGGCCGCCGTATTGTCCGTCACCGGGACAGGCGCGTCAGCGGCCGTGGGGGTGATGGTGGTTTTTTCCGGCGTGACGGGCGCGCCTTCGTGTGCGCGCTGCAGGCCGTTGACGACGATCAGTTCAGATCCGTCCAGACCCTTGGTGATGACGCGCAGGCCCTTGTCGAGTGCGCCGGTTTCAACCGTGCGGCTTTCGACGATGTTGTTGGCACCCACAACGAAGACCAGGCGGCGCGACTGGTCCACCATGATGGCGCTGTCGGGGATCAGGATGCCTGAATCCACCATGCCGGTGCGGATGCGCACGCGGCCGAACATACCCGGCGTAAAGAGCATGGCCGGGTTTTGCAGGACGGCGCGGCCCCGCATGGTGCCGGTACCCTGGTTGATCTGGTTATCGATGAAGTCCATGACGCCTGCGTGGGTGTAATCCTTTTCATCCATGAGAGCGACGGACACGGGGAGGCCGATGGCACCTTCGGAGCCGCCGGTGCCGTTGGCAGCCATGGCGCGGGTGTAGGCCAGGAAGGTTTGTTCATCGACATCGAAGTAGAAATAGATGGGGTCGATGGACACGATGGTGGTCAGGACATCCTGCCCGGCGTTGACCAGGTTGCCGGTGGCGACCATGTTGCTGCTGATACGGCCCGTGATGGGGGCGGTGATCCGGGTATAGGTGATATCCAGTGCGGCGGCGTCGACGGCAGCCTGCGCGGCGGCGACGGCGGCCTGTGCGCTTTCAGCGGCAGCCTTGCGGTTGTCGAGGAGGGCCTGGGCCACGTCACCGGTCTTGAAGAGTTCCAGTGCGCGCTGGTAGTCGTTTTGGGTGGCTGCAACCTGGGATGCGGCAACGGTCTTGTCGGCCTGGCGCTGGCGCAGGGTGGCTTCGAACGGGCGGGAGTCGATCACGTATAACGGGTCGCCCTTTTTGACGATGGCGCCTTCCGTAAAGTTGACCTTGGTCAGGTAGCCGGACACGCGGGAGCGGATTTCAACCACTTCGGTGGCTTCAAAACGGCCCGAGAATTCACGCCAGGCTTCGACCGGCTGGACCAGCGGGGTGGCCACGGTCACGGATGCCGGGGGCATTGCGGCAGGGGCGGCGGCATTCTGCGCGTCATCCTTGGGTTTGTCGCATGCGGCCAGCGAAAGGCTGACGCAAAAAACGGTGGCCAGCACTACGAAGTTGCGGCTGAAAAACATGTCCCGGTATCCCCTGATTTTGGCGGTGCGCCGTGTTGCGGTGCACGCATTCTTTATGCGCAGGAATATTGTTGTTTTTAGAGGGAACTTCAATAGGTCGTTAATAATTTCTTTACGCATTCAGTCCGGGTGGACATGTGTTCCCTCTATGGCCACAATAATACACGCAACGATTCACAGGTCATGAGGCTTCAAAAGCTGTTTTCAGACCTGATCTTTCTAGTCAGATAGAATAAGGTCATGTGTCTTAATCTATTGATATATAAAATTACGAGTGATTGGACTTGGTTTATGCGAGACAGTAAAACGGCCATTCTTGAGTTCTGGTTCACTGAAACAAAGCCTGCGCAGTGGTTTCAGAAGAACCCGGATTTTGATGACATCATCAGGGCGCGGTTTACCGGCGACTATGACCTGGCATCGGCCGGGATCTATGACGGATGGATGGATAGCGGGGACGGGGCGCTGGCTTTGACCATACTGCTGGACCAGTTTCCCCGGAACATGTTCCGGGACAGCCCGCTGGCGTTCGGCACTGACGGCAAGGCGCTGGCTGTTGCCACCCATGCGCTGGAGCGGCATTTCGACAGGCTCATGCCCCCTGAGCGCCGGCGCTTTCTGTATCTGCCGTTTGAGCATGCTGAGACCATGGAAGCGCAGGACCGGGCGGTCGCCCTGTTTGAGGCCATGAAAAAAGACGACCCGCTGGGGTATGATTATGCGATCCGCCACCGCGATGTGATTGCCCGTTTCGGGCGCTTTCCACATCGCAATGCGGTGCTTGGCCGCGCTTCCACGCCCGCAGAACTTGAATACCTGAAGGACCCAAGTTCAGGTTTTTAGCAGTTTGATTTTGCCGCCTGGGTGCTGGGAACCAAAGGGCTAAGCCCTTCGTTTGTTTGAGGAAATCAGGGGGGCTTGCACATTGTGACGAAATTGTGTCACAACTCCCTTCCAACAAACCCAGACGTTAAGGTAACTCCATGAAAATATGGATTTTTTTCCACGGCCCGCTTGAAGAGGGGTACCCCGAAGCAAAAGAGACCTTGCGCATCTGCGATGAAGCCGAGAAGCGCGGCATCAATTACAAGGTCATGAACCCGGACAATATCGACATGCTGGTCGACAGCAAGGGTGACTGGCGCGCCATGTATGAAGGCCAGCTTCTGGATGTGCCAGATGTCATCATCCCCCGCACAGGCACTGAAACCACCTATACCGGTTACTCTGTCATGCGCTTTTACGAGCGTATGGGCGTGCCGTTCCTGAACACGCCGCGCGTGGTGGAGACGGTTGCCGACAAGCTGCACACGTTGCAGGTCCTGGCCGCGCACGGCCTGCCGGTGCCGCGCACCATGCTTGGCAAGTATCCGCCGGACCTGGACATGATCGAAAAAGAGCTGGGCTTCCCGCTGATCGTCAAAACCCTGAAGGGCACGCGCGGCGGCGGCGTGTTCCTGTCTGAGACCAAGGACAAGTTCAAGGACCTGATGGACATGATGGTCGAAGCCGGCGCGCAGCAGCACATCATTTTCCAGAAATATGTGAATTCAAGCTTTGGCCGCGACTTACGCGTGTTCGTCGTAAACGGCAAGGTTCTGGCCGTCATGGAACGCCGTGGCGCTGAAGGGTCGTTTAAGTCGAATATCAGCCGTGGCGGCGCAGGCCAGCCGCACCCGATCACACCTGAGATCGAGGAACTGGCCCTCAAGGTCGCAGCCCAGCTGCGTCTTGAAGTCACGGGTATCGACCTGTTGTTCGACGAAAACGGCTTTACGGTGTGTGAGGCGAATTCCAGCCCCGGTTTCTCCGGCCTGGAGCCGAGCTGCAACATCAATGCGGCGGCCATTATTCTGGAAGCCGCCATTGCCAAAACCGGCAAGAAAGTGACGGGGGCCGAGCCCACCATCATCGATGCGGGCAAGGGTCTGTTCGGTAAGATCCTGCAATGGGGCCGCGCCAAGATTCCGGCCAGCGCCAAGAGCGACAAAAAGATGAATATTGCTGCGTAATACAGCTGCGATTTAAAAGCAAAACGCGCCTTAACGGGCGCGTTTTTTTTATGCGATATGCGTGCTTTTTCCCATTACGGGTTTAATAATTGCTGCATTTCCGGGTTCGGTTTTTCGGGGCTCGGCGGAGCGGCGTCAGGGATGCGGGTTTTGATGTCATAGCCCCCACGCCCATCCGGCAGAAACGCAATCTGGACCGGGACGGTTTTCTGGCAGAAACGGAAGGTCCATTCTTCAAACCAGCCAAGGCGGCTTTCGGTTTTTGCGATGGTGCCGTCAGCCTGTTTATAGCCGATGAGGCGCGTGTAATAGGGCTGCGGGTCGTCGGAGCAGGATGCATTGGCCTTGCGGATGGTCTGGGATGCCATGCGCACCACATTGCCCTGCTGGCCCGGGTCGGACATGGTTTCACCCGGCAGGAGGCCAAGGACAACCGGGTCCTGGCCCGACTGGCGGCCGATGCCCAGGATATTGATCTGGTACAGCTTGCCGCAGCCGCGGATCTTGACGTGCTCAACCCACAGCCCGTGCAGCGGGGGTGGGAATTTGACGATATAGGTCGTGGCCGGGAAGGTCAGGGCACCGTAAGGGGTGGGCAGCTGACGCACGGCCTGTTCAATCGTGGGACATTCATTCACCTGGCGGCGGTACAGGGTTTTGGCGGTTTCGGTGACGAGCCTGTCAAAGGCGTCGTTGTTGGCGGCATATTGCATAAGGATGCGCGCGCCATTGTCGTTTTCGGGGCTGGGCAGAACGGGTTCGGCCGGTTTCGCGTTGGCCTGTTCGGGCATGTTTTGCGCAAAGGCCGTCCCGGCAACCACCAGAAAAAGCATCAGCATCAATACGGCATTGTAAGAATTGCGCATGGGTTTATTCTGATCTCACAACGATTTTTTGCCAACAGGGAAAGTGCGCAATGTCCATGCGTTTTGCCAATCGCACAGCGGTTGTTACAGGTGCCGCCAGCGGCATTGGTCTGGCTTGCGCCGGTCTGTTCCTGGAAGAGGGTGCCAGTGTCATTCTGGCCGATATCGATGAAGAATCGCTTAGTGCGGTTATCGGCGCGCTGCCCCGTGAATATGCCAAGCGGGCGCTGCCGGTGGTCTGCAACGTAGGCAATGAGCGCCAGATCAAGGCATTGATGGGGTACGCCGTTGAACAATTCGGGTCGCTGGACTGTCTGGTCTGTGCGGCGGGTATTGTGCACCGTGCCCCGTTTCTGGAAATGGCCGCGGCTGATTTCGACCGCGTGATCGATACCAATCTGAAGGGCGCGTTTTTAAGCGTTCAGGCATGCACACGGATGATGCAGGAGCTGCGCGACCGTGGCCGCAACATACTGGGGTCTATCGTGCTGGTGACGGACGATACGGCGTTTGCCGCCATGCCGCACATTATGCCGCATGCGATTGCTGCCGCCGGGGTGGACCGCATGGCCCGGTCGCTGGCCCGGCCGTTGTCGGAAATCAACGTGCGTATCAACACGGTTGCCGCGGGCCCTGCGGATACCGGTTTGCTGCGCAAGGCGGCGGGGACGGGTAAAACCGCACTGAATGCGGGGCTGTCGCGCATGCCGCAGAGCCGCGTGCTTGATGCGGATGAAATTGGTAAAATGATCCTGTTTCTATCCAGTGAGGACGCATCCGGCATTACCGGACAAACGCTTGGCACAGGAGCCGATTGACGCCCATGACCTTTGACACAAACGCCATACTTGCCAAATTCGGTCTGGATTCATCCAAGGGTGACCTGACCGTGTCCACGCCCATTGACGGGTCGGTCATTGCCACGGTTCGTACGCATAAGCCGGGCGATGTTGCCGACATGGTGGTGGCCGCCCAGACCGCGTTTGCGCAGTGGCGGCTGGTGCCGGCACCGGTGCGCGGCGAATTCGTGCGCCTGCTGGGGCAGGAATTGCGCAATGCCAAGGAAGATCTGTCACAACTGGTTACGCTGGAATGCGGCAAAATCCTGACGGAAGGGCGCGGCGAAGTGCAGGAGATGATCGACATCTGCGATTTCGCGGTCGGCCTGTCGCGCCAGTTATACGGCCTGACGATGGGGTCGGAACGCCCGGGTCACCACATGCGCGAGATGTGGCACCCGCTGGGTCCCGTTGCCGTGATTTCGGCCTTTAACTTTCCTGTCGCAGTGTGGATGTGGAACGCAGCATTGGGACTGGTGTGCGGCGATAGCATCATCTGGAAGCCGTCGGAAAAGACGCCGCTGACCGCGCTTGCCTGCCAGACGATTTTTGACAGTGCCGTCCAGAAATTCCGCGATGCCGGGCACGACGTGCCGCGCAACCTGAACCAGGTATTGGTCGGCGGGCGTGACGTGGGACAGGAACTGGTCGCGCATCACGGTATTGCGCTTGTGTCCGCCACAGGGTCGGGGGCTATGGGCCGTTCGGTGGCTGAAATCGTTGCGGGCCGCCTGGGGCGTTCGCTGCTGGAACTGGGTGGTAACAATGCCATGATCGTCGCGCCCAGCGCGGATCTTGATATGGCGGTACGCGCCATCCTGTTCAGCGCGGTGGGTACGGCGGGGCAGCGTTGCACCAGTTTACGCCGTCTGATCGTGCATGAAGACGTGTATGACAGGCTGATTCCGAAACTTCAAAAGGCTTACGAGGCCATCCGTATCGGTGACCCGTTTGACGCCGATACGCTGGTCGGCCCGCTGATTGACGAGGGGGCTTATAACCAGATGCAGGCCGCCGTCAAACAGGCGATATCTGAAGGCGGGCACGTGCTGACGGGCGGTGGTGCGGTGAAGATGGGCAAAGGCGGGCATTACGCCCAGCCGGCCCTGATCGCCATGCCAGGCCAGAGCGCCGTGGTGGCGAAAGAGACATTCGCCCCGATTTTGTACGTCATGAAATACCGCCTTTTCGATGTTGCCCTGAACATGCAGAACGCCGTGCCGCAGGGCCTGTCGTCGTGCATTTTCACGCTGGATATGCGGGAGGCGGAGATTTTCGTATCGGCCGTCGGGTCAGACTGCGGCATTGCCAACGTCAATATCGGGCCTTCCGGGGCGGAGATCGGCGGCGCCTTCGGCGGCGAGAAAGAAACCGGCGGCGGGCGCGAGTCCGGGTCGGATAGCTGGAAAGCCTATATGCGCCGCCAGACCCAGACCGTTAATTATTCGACCAAGCTGCCTTTGGCGCAGGGCGTGTCGTTTGATGTGGGTTAAATAACGGGGACTAAGTGTCCGGTAAAATTTGCACAGCCCCGTATGGCGGGCCTATAAACGCATTCATGGTTTTGCAGATTTTTGAAAAAGTGCGCGGTGTTTTTTCAAGGCCGCCTGTCGATTTCCAGCCAACTTCATGGGAAGACGACACCATCCTGACGCGCGTGCGCAAGGAAGCCCTGGGTAAATGGGAACTGGCGCAGGATTTGAACGAGCTGTACCAGCAGCTCAAGCCCTATAAGACCCGCTACGGCGCGGTACGGGTGAGCGTGGATAGCGAAACCGCACGCGAGCTGGCCGCAACATTGGACAAACAGAATTTTTCACGCGGCATTGACCGGATTACGGGCATGCGTCTTCTGATCGACGGGCGCACGGTCGGTGTGCGCTGGCATAACACGCCGGTCGAAAGCTATTTCGCGTTCATGACGCTCAATAACGGTCGCGAAGGGCGGGAGATTGTCCGCTATCGCTGTGGCGATGCGCAGGTGTCGTTCAAATATGTTTATGGCGCGATCAGTCACAACGTAAAACAGATTTTGCCGCATCGTCCTTTGTGATTCAGATTCCGTTAAGGAATCGGGCGTAGGTTGAAGATGTCTACTCCATAGACCTTTGTCAGTGTTTGATCATCGGCTTTTCCCCTCCCGGAAAAGCCGATTTTTTGTATATGCCCCCCGAGTCGCGGCGATTTTTTTCCGGAATCCGTTAACCATGCATTCATTGGTGTGGCGCCACAATTAAATAATCAGCAATGAATGAACGGGTTAGAGGTGCGGCATCAAAAAATGCCGCCTTACAGTGGCCAGGCATACCCTGTCGTGCTAGCTTGATATCATTCAGCTTGAAAAAATCGGGTCCAACGAAGCCAGTTCGAAGGAGAAATGTGCATGCCACAAGAGCGTCTTGATGCATTACAGCGTAAGCATTCCATGTTGTCCGCGTTGATTGAACGTGAAGAAAACCTCCCCTCTGCCAATGACAGTTACATTCGCCAGCTCAAACGTCAGAAACTGATGATCAAGGACATCCTTGCCGGTGTGCGTGATGACCTTATGGGTGAAGTGAATCACCGTGCCTCAGGCACCGCCTAGATATTCGCAATTCCCAAATGCCTTTGGGGTGAAAAAAACGCCACCTTTTCAGGTGGCGTTTTTATGTGTCGTGTCTGGCCGAAATTACGAACCCGTGCCGCGCAGGAAGTTCGTGAAGTCGAAGCCGGTGTCTTTCTGGGCGGCGGGGGCTTCTTCCTGGGTCTCTTCGACCGGCGGCTTCCATTTGCCTTCTTTTTCAAGCTGTTTGCGGGCCTTGGTCACAGCCTTGTCGAATTCCGGGTAGGTGCACAGGCCCAGTTCAACGGGTGAACGCGGCTGGAAGCTGGCCGAATTCGGGTGGGTCTTGTCGCGCACCGACTGGATGGTGTTGCGGGTGGTGCCCACCAGGCGGCCGATTGTGTTGTCGTTGAGTTCCGGGTGGTGCTTGAGCAGCCATGCGATCGCGTCCGGCTTGTCCTGACGCTTGGAGATCGGGGTGTAACGCGGGCCCTTGGAACGGGTTTTGGGTTCCGGCAGGTCGGTCTGAATGCCCTTCATGCGGTACGCAGGGTCGGCTTCAGCCTTTTTGATTTCTTCAGGAAGGATCAGGCGGGCCTGGAGCGGCGACTGGCCGGCGATTTTCTGGCCTTCCTCGTCGGCGAGGGCCTGAATTTCCAGCGGGTGCAGACCGCAGAATGCGGCGATCTGGTCAAAGGTCATCATCGTGTTTTCGATCAGCCATACGGCGGTGGCTTTGGGCATCAATGGCGTGTTCATATTCATAGTCCTGATTTTTTGGGAGAATGGGCGGCAATATACCCAATTTATGGCCGATTGCCACAAAATATTAAGTTTTTCCGCAAGCCGTTCACAATCGGCCCCGATGGGGGATTCCGTGCGCCGGCACGGCGGGTTTGGTGTTTAAAGTGATGTTTTACTTCAGCAAATGCGCCGGGTCTGAAGCGATGCTGTAAAACCAGAATCTTAACTGGGTTAATGTTGTTTGATTTCAATAGTTTGCAACCGATGGTTTTCTTCAGGTGATGTATCAGGCGAGGTGAATGTTTTGCATGAACACCTTCATGTTCTACGTCAGGCGATGTTTTTAAGCGCAAGCCTTGAAGCCGCGCGTGTGCGTGTTAAAGTTTCGCCCCATGGAAGAAGCCGATTTTTTACCCCAGAAGAAAAAACCCCAGCTCAGGAAGCTCGACAGCCTGTCGGTTGATGAGCTGAACGAATATATCGTCGAGCTTAAGGACGAGATTGTCCGGGTTGAGGGCGAAATTAAGCGTAAAAAGGCGTCAGCCGACGCGGCCAGCCTGTTTTTCAAGAAAAGCGAATAAAATACTCTTACAAAAAATGCAGCAAAGGACACATACCCATGACCACCACGCTTAAAGGCAAAGCCGCCCTTGTCACCGGATCGACCAGCGGGATTGGCCTGAACATCGCGAAAGCGTTTGCGGCGCAGGGTGCCGACATCATCATCAACGGTCTTGGCAATGCGGATGCGATTGAACAGGTGCGCAAAGGGCTGGAAAGCGAATACGGCGTGCGCGCATGGTATGACGGATCGGACCTGTCGAAGGCTGAAGGTGTGAAGGCGATGGTCGCAAACGCCGTTAAAAACGCGGGCCGCGTCGATATTCTGGTCAACAATGCCGGTATCCAGCACACGTCGCCGATCACGGAATTCCCGCAAGAGAAGTGGGATTTGATTTTGGCGCTGATGCTGACCGCGCCGTTTGTCGCGATCAAGGAAGTGCTGCCGGTCATGCGTAAAAACGGGTTCGGACGCATCATCAATATTGCGTCGGTGCACGGGCTGGTCGCATCGGTCAACAAGGGGGCTTACGTGTCCGCCAAGCATGGTCTTGTCGGCCTGACCAAGGTCGTGGGTCTGGAGACCGCCAAGGACCCGATTACGTGCAATGCCATCTGCCCCGGCTTTGTCCTGACGCCCCTGATCCAGCAGCAGATCGACGATATCGCCAAGCGCGACGGCATCGACCAGGCGGCAGCCAAAATCAAGCTTCTTGAAGTCAAGCAGCCGTCCTGCGAGTTCGTGTCCCCTGAACAGGTGGCTGCGCTTGCGGTATTCCTGTGCTCGGACGCGGCGTCACCCATGACCGGCGCGGCCTATACAATCGACGGCGGCTGGACGGTTCAGTAACGCCTGTCGAAAGCTTGCTTTAGGAACAGGGGGCGGCTATTGTGCCCCCATCTCACCGAAACTTAGGATTCCCCCACATGGACGAAATCAAAACCCGCCTCAAAGACGCATCTGACGCATGCCTTGCCAAACTTGAAGCATGGCACGGTAAAAACACCGATGCGGCTGCACGTGAAGGCCTGCAGGAAGCTGTCCACGAACTGCGTAAAGTGACGGCCCGTATCGAAATCGAACTGGCCGTATCCGACCGTAAAACCCAGGGGTCAGAAATGATCCCGATCCCGGCACACCGTGCATCGCGCCGCCCGGGTGGTGATTTTGACATGGACGATGATCGCGGCCAGCACGGCAACCGTGCGCAGGGCCGTGACGGCAACCGCGCACAGGGTGGCGGCCACAATAGTCAGGGCGGCGGCGCACGCCCCGTCCAGATCCGCAAGGCACCGGAAGCGTCTTCCGCTCCGGCGGCTGTTGCAGCCGATGCCAACCCCGGCAATGACGCCGCCGGCGGCGACGAAGAGGGCGGTACCGCCCGTAAGCGCCCGCTGTCGCTCAAGCGCACGCCTGACGCGGAATAAAATTTAAGCTGCAAGAAACGGATTGGTTTTGAGCGCGGCGTGTTTCATGTTGAGAGCATGAAAGACGAAGCCGCGGTTATTACGCAGTCCATCGACTGGCTGGTTGCCCATTATGAGGAGCAGCCGGCGCTGGACCGTATTGCCGCGCATGCGGGCATGGAGCCGACCCTGTTCCAGAAGGCGTTTACAAAGCGCGTCGGCATCAGCCCCAAACGGTTCGTACAGGTCATGACCCATCGCCGGGCACGGGATTTGCTTGAAAACGGTGATCTTACCACGCTGGAGGCTGCGTATGACGCGGGCCTGTCCGGCAATGGGCGTCTGCATGATTTGTTTGTGACGGTGGAGGCCGCGACACCCGGGGAGATCCGCAGCCGCGGGCAGGGGCTGACCATTACCTATGGATTTGCGGATTCGCCGTTTGGCGAATTGATTGCCGCGCGCACGCCGCGTGGCTTGTGCTGGCTGGGGTTTCGGGTGGATGACAGCCGGGAGCGTTGCCTTGAGCGCATCAGGAAGCATTGGCCCATGGCGGCGCTGGTGCATGATGACGCCGCCGTGGCCGCGGATTGCGCGGCGGTGACAGGTATCTGCATGGGTGCGGAAACGCAGCAAAAGAAATTGCCGCTGCATCTGTACGGCACCAATTTCCAGTTACAGGTGTGGCGGGCGCTGCTCAAAATTCCGTCGCGGCATTTCCTGTCTTATGAATCACTTGGCGCAGCGATTGGCAGGCCGGGCAGTCCGCGTGCGATTGGCAACGCGGTGGGTGCCAACCCCATTTCCCTTTTGATTCCGTGTCACAGGGTTATCCAGAAAACGGGTGTGCTCAATAATTACGGCTGGGGATCGGCGCGCAAAAAGGCCCTTTTAGGGGTGGAGTGCGCCTGATACAACCAAGGGTATGAAATTCCTCTGGAAAGCCATCCGCGCTTTATTCGCCTCTCTTGGTCTTGTTGTTGTCCTGTTAGCCATTGTCGGGGTTGTCAGTCTGAAATCCGGCACGAGCGAGCTGCCCCGCAAGATGGTTCTGTCATACATTTTTTACGGTACGCCGCAGGATGTGCCGCCGGCCAATGACCTGCTCAGCCAGCTGATGCCGGCAGATCCGACGCTGGCCGAGGTCACGGACGCGATTTACCGCGCAGCCAAGGACGAGCGCGTTGAGGCATTCGTCGTCAAGCTTTCGGCGGGTGATTACAAATGGGCGGATGTGCAGGAACTGCGCGCGGCGATTGCGGCCTTTAAGGCCAGCGGCAAAAAAACATATGTGTATTCGGAATCCTACGGCGAACTGTATCCTGGCATGGCCGAATATTATCTGGCCAGCGCGTTTGATGAAATCTGGCTGCAGCCGGTGGGTACGGTTGCGATCACTGGTTTTTCGGCGCAGGTGCCGTATTTCAAAAAGACGCTGGATATGGTCGGTGTTACGCCTGACATCATTCAGAAGGGTCAGTACAAAACTGCGCCGGAATCCAGCCTGCTGGAACATATGAGCGATGCGCAGCGCGAAACACTGCACAGTATCCTGCAATCGATGATGACCGACTTTTTCGAAGGCGTGTCGGCGGGGCGTAATATTCCCGCCAACAGTATCGGCGTTCTGGTCGACGGTGCGCCGTATACATCGCAAGAGGCGAAGGAACGTAAACTGGTGGACCATGTCGGTTATGCGGACCAGTTGCTGGAACAACTGATCCCCGGCGGGGGGGATAAGAACCATGATTTCATTGACGCGGTGGATTACCTGTACGCGGCTGACGGCGCAATGCTGGACAGGATCGTGAAAGAGGATAAGGCGCTTAAAGGCAAGCACACCGGCAAGAACGGCGTCGCGCTTGTGTATGTGTCGGGCATGATCGTGCCCGATACCGGTCAGCGTGGCGGGATGTTCGGCGATAACATGGCGTATGCAAGCGAGATCGCAGGCGCGATCAAGGACGCAGCCGAGGACGATGATATCAAGGCGATCGTGCTGCGTGTGGATTCACCCGGCGGCAGCCCGTCAGCGTCGGAGACGATCCGCCGCGCGGTGGTGGTGGCCAAGGAAAAGGGTAAATATGTCGTCGTGTCGATGGGCGGACAGGCGGCATCCGGTGGTTACTGGGTCGTGGTCGATGCCGACAAGATATTCACACAGCCGGGGACGCTGACCGGTTCCATCGGTGTGTTCGGCGGCAAGGCATCGTTTGCGAATGCGTTTGCCAAGGTCGGCGTGAACTGGGATTCCGTGACCATGGGGGCCAATGCCGGTATGTGGTCGCCGTCCGAGGCGTATACAGCCGACCAACGTGTCGCCGTCAGCCGGATGCTGGACGATGTGTATGACAGCTTTATCGACCGCGTGGCGCAGGGGCGCAAGTTCGCGCCCGAGGTGGTTGAGCCCATGGCGGGTGGCCGCGTATGGACCGGGCGTCAGGCCAAGGAGCGTGGACTGGTCGACGAAATCGGCGGTTTGCGCCAGGCGATGGAGGATGTTGCGGCCAGGCTGGGCGTCAAAGATGTGCATAAACTGGACGTTATTGTCATGCCGGATGCGCCGTCGCCGTTTGATAATTTCCTGGGGTTGCTCGGCCAGAGCGCGCAAGTCATTGATTTTGTTCGCCCGGCTGCGCAGGCGGTGATGGATGCCCATAATCCGTCATGGTCGCTTGTCCGTGCGCAAAGGTTTGAAATCAACCCCTGATCCGGGGTATACTGGTAGCACCAGCCCAATGAATGGGCTTGAAGACGGCAAGGACAGAATGTCTACGATCAGCCCCACCAATTCCCCCTTTATCAGCAAGGCGCTGATGGCGACCAGCAATGGTTCGTCTTCGTCGTTTTTGACGTCGAGCGATGTCAGCCCCGTGCAGAAAATGGTCAACGCGCAAAAGTCGCAGACGACGCAGGTTGAAAAGGGCAGCTATTTTTATTCCGAAGATTATCTGCGCCTTCAGGCGTTTGAAATCCGCTCGCGCATCGTGACCTACCAGAACATGGGCATGGCCGCGCAATACGCGCAGGCTCAGCAGGAAGGCCAGGTTATCGTCGGGGCCTATCAGGCGTATATGAAAGCATCCGTCGCTGCCGGTGAAGAAGGCGGCAAGGCCGCCGGTGCCGCCGCCGCGAAAGCGTATATGCAGGGCGCACAGAGACAGTCATTTGCCATCACGCCGAACGTTTTGATCGGCGCTTAAGGCTTTAAGCGTTTAAGCGGCTAATCCTTTTTTCATGACAAGCTGACGCCACGGTCCCGGCAGGGACAGGGCGCGTAACGCCAGGCGGCGCAAAGCGCGGACTGCGTTTTTATCATTGGCGACGGCCTGATTCATAAAGTCGATAGCGAATGAGCGCGATGCGACATCAGGCGTGCGCGCCTTTTCATAGCGGTCGAGCACCGTGGCCGAACCCACATCAAGGCCGATTTCAAAGGCCTGTATGATGATACCGGCAAGCGTGGATACGTCGCGTAAGGACAGGTTCAGACCTTGTGCGCCGATGGGGCTGATGACGTGGGCGGCTTCGGCCGCCAGCGCGACGCGCGGGCCGGTCAGTTTCGTGCTGCGCACATATTCCAGCGGCCAGCAGGCGGGGCTGGAGATCAGTTCGATCGTGCCGACGTAATCGCGCGTGCGCGATTGCAGTTCTTCCACGAAGCGGGGTTTTGGCAATTTCAGGAAGCGTTGCGCATCATCGGTTTTTTCAACCCAGACGATGGCCGACGTATCGTTGCGGCATGGCACGATGGTAAAGGGGCCACCGGGCCGGTGGAATTCAGTTGATGTGTCCAGATGCGGCTGGCTGTGTCTGATCAGGCAGGTGATCGCGCTCTGGCCATAAGCATGGCGTTTGACCCCGATACCGGCAAAGTCACGGACCTTGGAATCGCGGCCATCGCAGCCGACAATCAGGGATGCCCCCAGAGATGCGAAATCAGTGACTGTGGTGTCAAAGCGCACGGTCACATTTTTGTGCGTTTTTAAGACGTCGTTTAATGCCGCACGCATGGCGGTCAGTGACATGTTCCAGCCGAAGGCGTCGCGGCCCAGTTCATGGGCGGCAAAGCCCTGTTCGATCATGGCGTCGGGATTGGCCGGAAAACGGCTGTCATCGACCACGGCCATGCGGCGTAAGGGGCTGGCATAGGATTCGAGCAGGGGCCAGACCCCGGCAGCGGTTAGTGTGTCGATAGACCCACCCATCAGGGCGGCGGTGCGGCCATCAGGCGTTACGTTCTTCAGGGACGGCGTAGAGCCGGAAGAATCGGCCAGAAGGACCCTGATTCCCGCCGGGGCCAGTAAAGCCGCCAGTGTGAAGCCCGCGGGGCCGCCGCCAATGATTGCGATGTCTGGTTTGCCCGTGCGACAGGCTGTATCGAATTTGTTCATGGAAAAACTATATGAACCTGTCTACACATCTTAACAAGGAGAGTCTTATGGCTGCCACTGTCGAATTATACACCACCAATTACTGCCCTTACTGCGTCCGCGCCAAGATGCTGCTGGAAAGAAAGGGCGTTGCCTACACTGAAATCGACGTCAGCGATGATGACAATGCACGCGCCGAACTGGTTAAAAAATCCGGCGGACGCCGCACTGTGCCGCAAATCTTCATCGGCGGCGAAGGCATCGGCGGTTGCGATGACCTCTACGCGCTGGACGCTGCCGGAAAACTGGATTCACTTCTGCAAGGATAGATAAAATATGCCCACCGCCGCCAAGAATATGCCGCAAGCCGGGGATCCGGGGCGGGAATTGTTTTTCTCCATGGACCGCAACCTCGCGCTTGAGGTTGTGCGGGTCACGGAAAGCGCGGCGCTGGCGGCATCGCTGTATGTCGGGCGCGGGGATGAAAAAGGGGCCGACCAGGCCGCCGTCGACGCGATGCGCACGGTGCTCAATACCCTGAACATCGACGGACGCGTGGTTATTGGTGAGGGTGAGCGCGATGAAGCGCCGATGCTATATATCGGTGAAAAAGTGGGTACTGGTAATGGCCCGAAAATCGACATCGCACTCGACCCGCTGGAAGGCACGGCGATCACCGCCAACGGCGGCATGAACGCACTGGCCGTTATTGCCATGACGGAAGAGGGCGGTTTTTTAAACGCGCCTGATACGTATATGCAAAAAATTGCTGTCGGTCCGGGCCTGCCGGATAATTTTCTGGATATTGACGAACCGGCGGATGATTTCGTGCGCCGCCTTGCCAAGTTTAAAGGTGCCAGCCCTGAACAGTTGATGATCTGTGTGCTCGACCGCCCGCGCCATGACGATACGATCCGCCTTATTCGTAAAACGGGTGCGCGTATCACCTTGATCCAGGACGGCGACGTGTCGGCTGTCATCGCGACGGCAGAAGACCATTCACCGATTGATGCCTATATGGGGATCGGCGGCGCGCCGGAAGGCGTGCTGGCGGCGGCGGCCCTGCAATGTACGGGCGGCCAGATGCTGGGGCGTCTGATCTTCCGCAATGACGGTGAGAAAGCACGTGCCGAGCGCATGGGCATTTCCGATTACAACCGTATCTATACCCATGACGATATGGCTTACGGACCGAACGTGATGTTCGCGGCCACGGGCGTGACGGACGGTGCGATGCTTAAAGGGGTTCACCGCTATGTCGGCGGCGCGACCACAAATTCTATCATCATGCGTTCCAAAACCGGGACGATCCGCCGGATTGAAGCCACGCATAATTTTACCAAAAAACCGGGGCAGTAATCTTACGGCTTAAGGGCTTGCGGCGGTGTCATCTGCGGACGCGCGATGACCATGTTTTGCCGTGGGTCCGGCAGGACGAACTGATAGCGCGACTTGCCGTCGGTACCGCAGAATAATTTCCGTACATCACAAAACTTGCGCGAACCGTGGATTTCAATGACGTCGCCGGCGTGCGGGCGTTGCAACAGTTTGTCTGCGCCTGCCGATGTCCAGTGCAGCATGAAATGTTCCAGAACATCGCCCGATGTCACCAGCAATATATCTTTTTTGCCGGTTGCAATCGTATCGCGCAAAGTCGTGGCCAGAAAGTCCGCAACCGCGGTGGCCGGATGATCGTTGCGCAGGTCCGCAATGTCCAGCGGGTCGGCGGAATTGTAAAAACGGTCTTTCATGCGCGGATGCATGGCGGTGAAGGCACCTTGTGCAATCGCATCGGTGCCGATGAAGGTGGACGGCCATTGTCCGATACCGGCGATGCCATACAGCGCGTTGAGGTGAGAGGCAGCGGCCTCGGCCTTTTTCTCGCAGTACGTACCGGTTTGTCCTGCGTGGATGCAAAAGATGCTGACGCAGGTGTTATCGGGGTCGATCATGGTGCGCAGGCTACGCAAAACCGGGTGCTGGGTGCAATTTTTTAATGGCGGTTGGTTATTCCGCAACCGGGCGGGGGCCCATGGCTTTAACGCGGCGGCGTTCCGGTTCGATTTTCAGGATACGCGCCATGGCGCTGATGTCTTCATCGCTGATACCAAGGGCTTGTCCGCGCACGGCGAGGTAATCCAGTTTGTACTGGGTGAAGGTGATGTAGTTGCGTTCATAACGCGCGAAATCGTCTTCGTAGCCGGAAAGCATGCTGTCGCGCATGAAGTCCAAAACCTGGTTCAGCGTGTATGCGCCTTTTTGATTTTCCAGTTTGGCGCGCGCGGATTTGAACAGGTCCGCATTACCATTCATGTAGTCCCGCACAGGGGCCCATGCGTGCCAGACTTCGCCGGGGATTGCCGGGTCGGATTGCTTGAGCAAATGCCGCGCGAGGATGTTGGTGTTGCCAACGCCCAGCGTGCGGGCGGTTTCACGGGCCGTACTGATATATGTCAGGGCCTTTTCCCGGCGCGCCAGAAGGAAGAGGTCTTTTTCGATCAGGTTGCGGCCATGGGTGAATTCCAGTGCCTGACCGGGATTGAGATTGCTCAAATCATCCTCAATCAGGGGATCGACCAGATCGACGGTTTTGTCGTGCATGATTTCGTGCAGCACGTTGGCGTATTTTTCCATCTCCCGCCAGTTGTGCAGGTGACGCTTGAGGTTGCTGAGATGGCCGAAGGCGCGGGTGAAGAATGCGCCGATTTCCGCCTGCAGGCCCAGTTCAAGCGCCTGGGTGCGGTGCTGGCGGGCAAGATGATTGTAATGACCGTGCTCGGTTACGATCCGGGTGATCTTGGTACGCCAGTGTTCTACCTGACGGAGCGCTGATTGCGTGTCGAGCATCTATTAACGATACGCAATTTACTTAAAATCTTCGTTAATGTTTAGGAATTACCAAGGGTGAAAGCCCTGTAGTTCAAGGGGTTATACGCATAAATTTAGAACAAACAAAGAACAAATGGGCTATAGTCAGACTATGGTCGATTCACTGAACAAAATTGTCAGGCGCGGGCGGGGTGCGCTGGAAAACCCAACCGGGCGGTTTGAGCGCATTACCCAGTTCGTCGACGAAGACGCATGGGGCGGGCATGGCCGCGACCCGGAAGAGGATGCGCAGCCACAACAGGTGGAGACGCAAGTCTTCCGCGACTGCACCAAATCGATTGTCACGACCAATGACAGCCCCGACGCGCCGGAGGCGTCGGTCAACCCATACCGGGGATGCGAACATGGGTGCATCTATTGCTTCGCAAGACCGGGACATGAGTATTTCGGCCTGAGCCTTGGGCTGGATTTCGAGACCAAGATTTTTGCCAAACCGGATGCGCCGAAACTTCTGGAAGAAACGCTGTCGAAAAAAACATATGTGCCGCGCACCATCATGATGAGCGGCAATACGGATTGTTATCAGCCGATCGAGCGCAAAATGGGCATCACGCGGCAATGCATGGAAGTGTTCCGCGATTTTCGCCACCCGGTCTGTATCGTGACCAAGAACCATCTGGTCACGCGCGATGTCGATGTACTGGCGGAGATGG
Organism: Micavibrio sp. UBA6145; assembly: GCA_002423205.1. GTDB lineage: Bacteria > Pseudomonadota > Alphaproteobacteria > Micavibrionales > UBA1664 > UBA6145. The sequence goes on from DIUZ01000024.1 coordinate 308,636, forward strand.
CGCAGCATGACTGTATTGCCGTGTACCTGTCGGTGACAACGCTGGACGGCAAGTTGTCGCGCCTGATGGAACCGCGCGCGAGCCAGCCGCATATGCGGCTGCGCGCGATTGAAACACTGGCCAAGGCCGGTGTGCCGGTCGGGTGCATGGTGGGGCCGATTGTGCCGGGGCTGACCGATCATGAGACACCGAATATCTTAAAGGCCGTCGCCGATGCCGGCGGGCGCAGCGCCGGTTATACCATCATGCGCCTGCCATACGGGGTGAAGGATCTGTTCCAGACATGGATGCATGAACATTACCCGGACCGAGCGGAGCGGGTGCTCTCCCGCATCCGCGATATGCGTGACGGGAAACTGAACGACGCGGAGTTCGGGACGCGCATGCGCGGTACCGGCCCGTTCGCGGACCAGATCGCGCAGATGTTCGCGACGTATAAAAAGAAATACAATTTGACGCGCTCGCCCAGCCTTACGCTTGCGCATTACAACCGCGAGGCGCGGTCAAGGCAGGGAAACCTGTTCTAACCGATGGCCAGCTTGCTGCGGCAGGCGGTGATTTTACCGGTATTGGTATCGCGGCGGATGTGCAGGCCGTTCACGGCCTCCAGATCAGCGCCTTTCATGTGCGTACCGGACAAACCCCTGGTCTTCAGTTTTTTGTCGTTCATGGTGTTGATGACGCGGATATCGTTCGCAGGGATATACACCTGCGTATCCGGTTCGATCACCACGCCTGCATCAACCATGCAGCCATTCCCGAGGATAATGCTGGTGACTGAATTGATGCCGAGGACGCAGTTTTTGCCGGTTGCGGCACCAAGGGTGACATGCGCCCCTGCGTGAACGGTGGTATCCGGACCCAGATAGACGCCGTAAGAAACGCTGTCGCGGTCGACAATGCTTACGCCTGACGGCGGTATCACGCGGTCCATGTAGCGCGGCAGTTTGCCGACATAATCGACATGGCGGGCGTCGGACATGGTCTTGAATTCCACGCCGCTGCGCAGGTTATCAAGCTCATAGGCCTTGTCACCCCATGCCAGTGTTTCAAGTGCACCCGTGATGCCGTCAATGTTGACGGCCTTCGGGCTGACGCGGCCGGCAGAAATAGCGCCGAGCTTCAGGTAGGCTGCCGGTACGGATTGCTTTGCGATATCGTCGAAGATGAACACAAGACGGAAGCCGTCCAGATACCCGCGTGCGGGCATTGTCAGGGCTTCGACCAGTTGGATGTTGCGATGCTTGTCACCATGCGCTTCGTGGCGAAGCGGTTTGAAATAGTCCGCCATCACGCCGACCTGTGCCGGGGTGATCTTGGTGATCAGTTCGGGGCCCTCATGCAGGCGGGTGTCTTTGAGGAGGCCGGTTGCGTCCATCATGACCGCGGCGCTGCCGTAATTTTCACCCCAGTTGATAACCGGGAAGGAACAGGTGAGGATTTTGTTTTCGTCGCGCGAGCCTGTCTGAACGTGGCAGATGCCGAAGGCCAACGGCTTGCGGTAATTGGGGTTCGTGTGAAGTGTTGCAACGGCGTCTTTGAACTGTTCGGCGGTGTCGATACGCATGTGGAGCTTTCCGATATTGTGGTAGGCCGGAGAATAGGCCCGTGATTATTATTCTGTCAAATTAGCCGACCAGACCCTTTTCGAGGCGAATCAGTTAGCGTGACGGCATGACCGCATTGCCCCAATCCATCAAGGAATCCGCCTATTTCATGGATTCGCCGTCCTTTAAGGGGCTGATGTGGAGGCGTCCGGATTACGATGTGGCGGCGGCCACGCGCATCGCGCAGGCCCATGGCCTGCCGGAGATGGTGGGGGTGCTGCTGACGGCCCGGGGCATCGGGCTGGACGCCGTTCCGGCCTTCCTGAACCCCAATATGAAGGATTTTCCCAACCCGTCGAACCTGAAGGGCATGGACGCCGCCGCGGAAGACGTGGCCCGCGCCATCATGAAGGGTGATAAAATCGGCATTCTGGCGGATTTCGACGTCGACGGGGCGACCAGCACGGGCATCCTGACGCGATTTCTGCGCAGTGCGGGGCAGGCGGATGTGCCCTTATATATCCCTGATCGATTGTCAGAGGGTTATGGGCCAAATAACAAAGCATTTGAATGGCTTGCGGATCAATCCTGTAGCATTGTCTTAATTGCGGATTCCGGCACCACGGCCTTTGGGCCGGTTGAGCATGCGGCCTCGCTGGGTCTTGAGACCATTATTCTGGACCATCATGAATGCGATGCGACATTCCCGGTGGCCACGCATCTGGTAAACCCCAAGCGGCCGGACTGCACGTCCGGTTACACCATGCTGGCGGCGTGCGGGGTCAGTTTCCTGTTCTGTGTGGCCGTAAACCGTGCGCTTCGGGAGGCGGGCTTTTATCAGGGCAGGCAGGAGCCCGATCTGCGCTCCATGCTGGACCTTGTCGCGCTGGGTACGGTTTGCGACATGGTGCCGGTGACGGGGCCGAACCGCCTGTTTGTTAAGGCCGGCTTTGCAAAAATGGCATCGCGTGCCAATGCGGGCATCGATGCATTGCTGAAGGTCGGCAAGATCACCGACGTGCCGGATTCATCCCATGCGGGTTTCGTGCTCGGCCCGCGCATCAATGCCGGCAGCCGGGTGCACCAGTCGGATCTTGGCGCGAAATTACTGTCGACCGATGATGCGGACGAGGCGCTGCGCCTTGCGTGGCTTCTGGATGATTGCAACACCAAGCGCCGCGCGATGCAAAAAGACATGGTGGCCCATGCCGCCGCGCGTATCAGCGCGTTTGGGTATGACAACGACCCGGTCATCGTGCTGGACGATCCGGAATGGCATCCCGGTCTTGTCGGCCTTGTTGCCGGTGACATGAAAGAACGTTTCGGCAAACCCACATGTATCATTGGTTATGCCGACGGCGATACGGGGCGTGAAGGGCGCGGGTCTGGCCGCTCCATACCCGGCATCAATATCGCCGAGAGTTTTATCGCCGCGCGGAACGAGGGCATCCTGATCAAGGGCGGCGGCCACGCCATGGCTGGCGGCTTTACCGTCGCGCCTGAACGTATCGGTGAATTTCGTGAGTTCATGAAAAAATACATCGGCGCGCGGGCGCAAAGCCTGCCTGCGCATCCGGAAGCAAATATTGACGCGATCATGAATGTGCGCGGCCTGACCATCGATCTTGCGCGTATCGTGCACGGCGCGATGGCCCCGTATGGCAGCGGCCATGTCGAGCCGGCCTTCGTGCTGACCGACGTGCTGGTCATGCATGCCGACGTGGTCGGCACCAGTCATGTGCGTTGTACATTGCGCGACCGCGACGGTGGACCGACGGTGAAGGCTGTCGCATTCAGGGCGACGGAAACGCCGCTGGGTAAATTTCTGCTGACATCGGCACGCGACAGCGCAATGCCGGTGCATCTGCTGGGACAGGTGCAGATCAATTCATGGCAGGGCCGCGAGTCAGCCGAATTTCATATCTCCGACGGTTACGTGGGCGCGGTATGAGCCGCGAGCAGATACCGGCGCTGAAGCTCAACCGGGCCGGGTGTTTTTTCTCGGTGCTGTGGTTTGGCGTCTGGGCGCTGTGGGACGGGCCGAGCCGCGCGGGTGAGTGGGGCTGGAACATAGCGCCGCGTTTTGGGTTCTGGGGAAATCTTCTGACCGGATGGGCATTGCCGTTTCTGTTTGCAGCGGTCTTGGGCGCGATGGGGGCCACGCTGGGCAGTCTTGCGTGGACCGGGTCCATGATCGAGGCCTGCGCCCAGTTGTTCCTGAGCCAGCCGTATAAACGCCCGGTTTCACGAATGCTTGTGGACTGGATCCCGGCGTGATTGTCGGTACTGTCCGCGTGGTTTAGATATAGATCATGCGCGTTTCTGTTTTACCCGCCACCGCCGTCGACAAGGCGTATACATATGGCCTGCCTGAAGGGGTTACCCCGCCGGCACCGGGCACTTATGTCGAAATCCCCCTGGGGCCGCGCAAGGTGTTGGGATGTGTCTGGGATGATGCCCCTGATGATGTGCCCGCCGCCAGGATCAAAGATATCATTCAGATTTTCAGCCAAATGCCGCCGCTGTCCGAAGCGCAGCGCCGGTTTATCGAGCGCGTGGCCGTTTATACGGTGGCGGAGCGCGGCGAAGTTTTAAAAATGGTGTTGTCCGCGCCAAAGGCGCTGACGGGTAAACGCAGCATCAAAAAAATTGATCCGCCATGCGCGAACCCCGACCCCGGGCGTCACGGCCCGTCGCTGTCGCCCAATCAGGACCGCGCGGCAGAGGCCTTGCGCGACGCCGTGCAGGCGGATCGTTATTCCTGCACGCTGGTCGACGGGGTTACGGGGTCGGGCAAGACTGAAGTGTATTTTGAAGCGGTGGCGCAGGCGCTGCGGCGGGATAAACAGGTTGTTGTTCTGTTGCCGGAAATTGCGCTGTCCAACGCGTTCTTGTCGCGGTTCAATGAACGGTTCGGGTGTCTGCCCGGTCTGTGGCATTCAAACTTAAGCGAGGCGCAGCGCAAGGCGACATGGAAGGCCGTGGCGTCGGGTGAATGCAAGGTGGTGATCGGTGCGCGCTCAGCCCTGTTCCTGCCATATGCGGATCTTGGCTTGATCGTGGTCGATGAAGAACACGACAACGCGTTTAAACAGGAAGACGGCGTGCGGTATCACGCGCGCGACATGGCGGTCTTACGCGGGGCCATGGCGGGGCATGCGGTGGTGCTGGTATCCGCCACGCCCAGTCTTGAGACATTTCACAACGTGCGCGCGGGTAAATACAACGCCGTGCATCTGCCGGACCGGTTTGGCGGCGCGCGCCTGCCGGATGTGACGCTGATCAACATGAAGCAGAACCCGCCGGAGCGCGGATGCTTTATATCGCCACCGCTGAAAGAGGCGATCGCGCAGACCATGGCGATGGGCGAACAAAGCCTGTTGTTCCTGAACCGCCGGGGGTATGCGCCGCTGACCTTGTGCCGTACATGCGGGCATCGTATTGACTGCCCGCATTGTTCGGCATGGATGGTGGAGCATAAACAGGCAAAGCGCCTGAGCTGTCACCATTGCGGCCATTCCATGCCCAAGCCGACGGCTTGTCCCAAATGCAGCGCGGTCGACAGTCTTGTGCCCATTGGCCCGGGGGTTGAGCGTATCGCGGAAGAGGTGCGGGATTTCTTCCCCCAGGCGCGCACGCTGGTGCTGGCATCGGATACGGCGGGGGATGACGGCGCGGCGTTGTATCAGGCGTTGGAAGCGATACGCTCGCACAGCGTCGATGTCATTATCGGCACGCAGATCATTGCCAAGGGGCACCATTTTCCCAAGCTGACTTTGGTGGGTGTTGTTGATGCCGATCTTGGCCTGTCGGGCGGGGACCTTCGCGCGTCGGAACATACATGGCAGTTGCTGCACCAGGTGGCGGGGCGGGCGGGGCGCGAAAGCGCGCCGGGTCGCGTGATGCTGCAAACCTTCATGCCAGAAAACCGGGTGATGCAATCGCTGACCCAGCATGACCGCGATGCGTTCGTGGCGGTGGAGCTTGAGGAACGTGCGCAGGCACGCATGCCGCCCTATGCGCGGCTGGCCGCGATCATCGTGTCAGGGACAAACCCGCAAAAGGCGGAGGAGACCGCACGCGCACTGGCGCAGATGGCGCCGCATGCAGATGGTTTAAGCATATTGGGCCCTGCGCAGGCGGCGATTTATAAACTGCGCAATCACTTCCGCTGGCGGTTGCTGCTGTGCGCGGACAAGTCTTTTCCCATGCAGGAATATATCAGGGACTGGCTTTCCCGGGCCAAGCCGCCATCAACCATCCGTATTGGGGTCGATATCGATCCGTATTCGTTTCTTTGATTAAAGGTTTTGCGCCGGGGGTGATTGTTTGACCGGCGTGGTGCTTTGCGGGCCCTGCGGCTTGATCGGGACGAGGGGGGCGGCCTTGCGTTCGATTTTCAGTTTCTCCATGTCTTTCATCATGAAGGTATAATTGTCGTCCGGGCCGACGGTGCTGAAACGGGTGTGCGCGACTTTGAAGGGGATCAGTTCTTCGGCGTCGCAGCCTTTTTCCTTCACGATGGCACCGGCGCTGGCGCGCATATTGTCGCCTGATTCAAGGGTGGCCTTTTGCAGTTCGGCGTCCGGTGTCTGCGGATGATTGGCGCGCAGGGACTGGTACACCTGGGTGGCGATCATGTTCATATTGGCGGACAGCATGGACGGTTCGTCCCGGGCCAGGGTATTGCCGGCGCAGGCCATGTCATAGGCGAACGCCCCGCTGATGCGCGCGTAGACATCCATCATATAGATCTCTTCCTGGGACATCGGCGTGTCCTCCCCACAGGCGGTGAGGGCCGATACAAGGGTCAAAGCGAGCAGGGTCTTGCGCATGGCGGGCAGTCTAGCCCAGTTGACGGATCAGACAAAGGGTTTCACCATTGGGTTATGAACCTGCGTGACCGGCTTTTCCCGCCGCGACCCGACTTACCGGCTGAGGTTACCAGTATCGACGTCATGAAGACGGTGGCGCTGGTGCTTATGGTTATCGACCATGTCGGCTGGCTGTTATTTCCGCAGATCGAATGGTTCCGGGTCCTTGGGCGGCTGTGCATTCCCTTATGGTTCTTCCTGATCGGGTATGCGCGGGCGCGGGACGTGCCCACGCGCTGGCTGGTGGCCGGTATCATCATGATGGTGTCCAATATTCTGGTGGGCCTGCCCGCGCTGCCGCTGGCGGTGTTGTTCACCATGGCGCTGACACGGGTTGCGATTGATCCATTCTGGCGCTTTGTCGCCGCTAAACCCTATTATTTCTGGTGGTCGGTGCTGCTGCTGATGTTTGCGGCCTATGCCACCGGGCTTGTGGTTGAATACGGGACCATTGGTTTCCTGCTGGCGTGCTGCGGGTATGCGGTGCGCAACCGCGAAGAGGTGGACACGGCACTGGAAGGAGTGGCCCGCACGCCGTCGCAGGCGCTGATGATCGCGGTGTTTATCGGCTTCGGCATATTAGAGGCCATGTCGTTCGGCTTCTCCATGCTGGCCTTTGCCGTGTTGCTGGCGGGGCTTACGGGGGTTTACTTCGTCCTGCAGACCTTTGAAACCAAAACCCTTCCCGGCGTGGGGAACGCCAATCTGTTCCAGTTTTTCGGGCGGTATACGCTTGAAATCTATGTGATCCACCTGCTGGTTCTGAAGGCGGTTTTCGGCCTTCAGGTGCTTGCGATCTATCTCATCGGATAATTCATCAAAAAATGCTGTTTAATGTCCCGGAAATGGTTGCGGGCGGGGACGGGCGCGTGCTAAACCACCCTCGACTTTAAACCTTAGGGGATACCGGGTCCAAGATGAGCGCATCTCAGGTTTCACAACGCTACGCCAAAGGCTGGCTTTCGGCCGCCAAAGACCCGTCTGCAAAAGGTGGGCAATCTCTTGATTCTGTAGCGGGCGACACCAATGCGCTGCTGGGCATGATTGCCAATTCCCCCGAATTCCACGCTTTCCTCAATTCCCCGCTGATCAGCCAGCCCGATCAGTCCAAAGTCATGGATAAGATCGCGTCGCAGGCCAAGCTGGGCGATACCACCACTTCAATGATCCGTCTGCTGATTACAAACCGCCGCCTGCCGGCGCTTGAGGGTATCGTCAAGGCCGCCAAGGCCATGATCGACGCTGCATCGGGTGTTACGTCCGCGCAGGTCACGTCGGCTACGCCCCTGGACGAGAAAAAGATCGCCGATATCCGCACCGTCTTGTCGAAGAAACTCGGCGAAGATGTTGCAATTGAAACAAAAATCGATCCCACCATCATCGGTGGCATGGTTGTCCGCATCGGTTCGACCATGATTGATGATTCCGTCAAAACCAAGCTCGACCGCATGGCTCGCCGCCTGCAGGGTCAAGCTGCTTAAAAGTTAAACTGGAGTGTTAAAATGGAACTGAAAGCCTCTGAAATCTCTGCAATCCTTAAGGGCCAGATCGCGAATTTCGACGCGATGGCAGACGTTGCCGAAGTCGGTACCGTTCTGTCGGTTGGCGACGGCGTTGCCCGCGTCTACGGCCTGGACGGCGTCCGCGCCGGCGAGATGGTGGAATTCCCCGGTGGTATCAAAGGGATGGCACTGAACCTTGAAGTCGATAACGTCGGTATCGTTATCTTCGGTTCGGACCGCGGCGTTAAAGAAGGCGACATCGTGCGCCGTACGGGCGAGATCGTCTCGGTCCCGGTTGGCAAGGAACTGCTCGGCCGCGTGGTCGATGGTCTCGGCAACCCGATCGACGGCAAAGGCCCGCTGAAAACCAAAGAAATGCGCCGCGTTGAAATGAAAGCCCCGGGCATCATTCCGCGTAAATCGGTGCATGAGCCGATGCAAACCGGCCTCAAGGCGCTCGACGCCCTGGTCCCGGTCGGCCGCGGCCAGCGCGAACTGATCATCGGAGACCGCCAGACGGGTAAAACCGCTGTGGCCCTCGACGCCATCCTCAACCAGAAGGCGACGAACGAAGGCGCGGACGACAAGTCCAAAGTGTTCTGCATTTACGTCGCCATCGGCCAGAAGCGTTCGACCGTTGCTCAACTCGTGCGCATTCTTGAAGAGCGCGGCGCGCTTGAATACTCGATCATCGTCGCCGCTACGGCGTCCGATCCGGCCCCGATGCAGTTCCTGGCACCGTATACCGGTTGCGCCATGGGCGAATATTTCCGCGACAACGGCATGCACGGCCTGATCGTTTATGACGATCTGTCCAAGCAGGCGGTTGCTTACCGCCAGATGTCCCTGCTGCTGCGCCGCCCGCCGGGCCGCGAAGCTTACCCGGGTGACGTGTTCTACATTCACTCCCGCCTGCTGGAGCGTGCGGCGAAGATGAACGAAGACAACGGTTCCGGTTCGCTGACGGCACTGCCGATCATTGAAACGCAGGCCGGCGACGTGTCCGCATACATTCCGACCAACGTGATTTCGATCACCGATGGCCAGATCTTCCTTGAAACCGGTCTGTTCTACAAAGGCGTCCGCCCGGCGATCAACGTAGGTCTGTCGGTGTCCCGCGTGGGTTCGGCTGCACAGATCAAGGCGATGAAACAGGTTGCCGGTTCGATCAAACTCGAACTCGCGCAATACCGCGAAATGGAAGCATTCTCGCAATTCGCATCCGACCTCGACGCCAGCACGCAGAAACTTCTGCAGCGCGGCGCACGTCTGACCGAATTGCTGAAGCAGCCGCAATACGCGCCGCTGACGATTGAGGAACAGGTTCTGGTTCTCTTCGCGGGCGTTAAAGGTTATCTCGACGGCGTTTCCGTCAACAAAGTGGGCGCGTTTGAAGCGGGCCTTCTGCGTGACGCGCGCTCGGGCGGTATCGGCAAAGCCATTCTGGAAGAGATCAAAACCAAAAAGGCCATCGACAAGGACCTTGAGGCGAAGACTCATGACTTCCTGAAGGCGTATGCCAAATCGTTCGGAACCGGTGACGCGAAAGCTGCCTGATGCCCAGTTTAAAGGACTACCGCAACCGTATTTCATCTGTTAAGTCGACGCGCAAGATCACGTCGGCGATGAAGATGGTTGCGGCCTCCAAGCTGAAAAAGGCGCAAGACCGCGCCCAGGCTTCGCAGCCATACGCGACCGCGATGGCCAACATGCTCACCCGTGTTGCCGCCAATCTGGTTGTGACCCCGACGCTGCCGAAGCTTTTGATCGGTACGGGTTCGGACCAGGTGCACTTGCTGGTCGTCATGACCGCGGATAAGGGTCTGGCCGGTGGTTTCAACGGCAACCTTGTGCGTTTTGCGCGCCTGAAAATCCGCGAGCTGAGCGAGCAGGGCAAGACCGTCAAGGTCGTGACCGTGGGCCGCAAGGCGCGCGATCTTCTGCGCCGCGATCATAAAGACAAGATCATTCATTCGATCACGGAAATCGGCAACGCGCCGGGTGCCAAGGGCAAAATCGCCTTTACCGAAGCGGACGCGGTTTCTGCGTATCTGCAGGAAGGTTTTGCACGCGGCGAATTCGATGTCGCCACGCTGATCTACAACGAATTCCGCAACGTTCTTGTGCAAGCGCCGACAGAACAACAATTAATTCCGTTCCGTCTGCCTGAAAACAAGGCCGCAAATGAAAACGCGCTGCCGATGGCACCGTATGAATTCGAACCGGACGAAGACGAATTGCTGGCGCAGCTGCTGCCGAAAAACCTGTCGATCCAGATGTATCGCGCCATGCTCGATTCATCCGCCGGTTTCTACGCGGCGCAGATGACGGCGATGGACAATGCCACGCGCAACGCGGGCGACATGATTAAAAAACTGTCGCTGCAATACAACCGCGCACGCCAGGCATTCATTACCAAAGAGCTCATTGAAATTATTTCCGGCGCAGAAGCCGTATAAGTTAAAAGGAAGAAGAAAATGGCTAAATCAAACGGCAAAATCACCCAGGTACTCGGCGCAGTTGTTGACGTGCAGTTCGCAGACGGCAATGTGCCGCAAATTCTGAACGCACTGCGCACCAAGAACGCAGGCAACGATAATGCCGAGCTGGTGCTCGAAGTTGCCCAGCACCTTGGCGAAAATACCGTGCGTTGCATCGCCATGGACTCGACCGACGGTCTGGTTCGCGGTCAGGATGTGACCGACTCCGGCGACGCCATCATGGTTCCGGTCGGTCCGGAAACACTGGGCCGTATTCTGGACGTCATCGGCAACCCGATCGACGAACGTGGACCGGTCGGCGCGAAAGCCCATTACCCGATTCACCGCGCAGCGCCGGAATTCGTTGACCAGGCCGCGACGGTTGAGCAACTCGTCACCGGCATTAAAGTCGTCGACCTGATCTGCCCTTACGCTAAAGGCGGTAAAATCGGTCTGTTCGGCGGTGC